>NZ_JBFREP010000002.1:0-653911 GCF_052114365.1 Agrobacterium sp. MCAB5 | reverse complement strand
TCGCCGCCCACGTTTCTCTTTCTTCTCATATTCAATTGTCAAAAAACAGACCGCTCAATGCAGTCACAAAATCAAACCCCAAAAGCAAAAGCCCCTGGAAAACAACAAGCAGTCAGCTCATCAACATGATTTCTTTAGAACGAAAGACTTCGTCGCCAGCAGCGCCGCCGCCCTCGTTCAGTGAGCGGACTTATAAGAGATCACCCTCAAACAAGTCAACACACCAAAATACAAATTCTAAAAAAAACATTCAAAGCATTGATTTTAAAGGGGAGTTTGAAATTAGTCATACAAACTAACAGATTTTAACGTTTCGGAACTGCATGACGGGAGCTAGGGCTTTTCCTACCACGACGAGGGCGCTCTCTTGGGCATTGCAGGCATTGCGCCCTTCCCAGTCTTATTCGGAAGACGGGCTGAAACGGGCGACCAGAGCGTGCGCATTGCCGGGATAGGTGAAGCGTACATAGGTGACGGCACCCGAATTGCTCCATGTGCGCCGCTCCACGACAAGGCAGGCCTGCCTGTCGGAGATACCCAACAGGCGTGCCACATCTTTCGAGGGCGTTTCGGCACTGATGCGGTGTTCGGCATTGCTCCAGGGAACATGGCCAAGCAGCCAGGGTCCGGGTGCAATCTCCGTGAAGTCGATTTCAGCGGCATCGGGAACGGTTGCCAGATTGACGAGACGCTGCTCGATGCAGAATTCCCGCGTGCCCGCAAAATGAATGCAGACGATATCGAGCAGCGATGTACCAATGGCAATATCGAGACTTGTCCGATCCTCACGCTTTGCGACACGCTGCGTACGCTTCAGAACCTTGAAGCCATATTCCAGCCCAAGGGATTCGACTTCCGCCCTGATATCGTGGATTTCGAGAACCGCGGACTGAATCTGCGGCTGGCGAACGAAACTGCCGGATTTCTTGCGACGCTCGATCAAGCCGGCCTTCACAAGCTGGCCCATGACCTTGTTGACGGTCATGCGGGAGCAATCGTAGTGGGCGGCGAGATCAACCTCGAAAGGCAACCGGTGACCCGGCGGCCATTCTCCCGATACGATCCGGCCCTCGATATCACCGAGGATACGCTGGTGCAGGGTTTGCCCGGCCGATGCTTTCGTCACGTCCGCAATGCCTTCCAACGGCTCGATGTCATTCCTATCGAGCGCATATCAGCTATCGACAAGTTCGGCCATGACCTTGTTGAAGCGATCCGATATTTCGCGGCGATGGGCGTGCCGGCCCGCTTGCACCAGTTTTTTACCGCGCACCCAGACGGTATCGACGTGGACGCTACTCGCGAACATCCACTGGTCGAGAATCTGGGATGCCGGAAGATGGGGAACGGCCGAGCAATCAAGCGCGACAAAATCAGCGCTTTTTCCCGCTTCTATCTGATTTTTTGAATCCAGCGCCCTGCCACCGCCTTGAAGCGCCTGCTGGAACAGTTTCTCGCCAGTGGAACGGCCGGCATCGGCGATGACATTGCGCGCCCGAAGCGACAGGCGCTGCGAATATTCGAGCATCCGCAATTCTTCCGGCACGGAGACCAAAATGTTGGAATCCGAACCGACACCGTAATGGCCGCCTTCCGCGATGAAACCGGGAGCGGGGAAGATGCCGTCGCCAAGATTGGCCTCGGTGATGGGGCAAAGGCCGGCAACGGCACCGCTTTTTGCCATGCGGCGGGTTTCGGCTTCTGTCATATGCGTCGCATGGATAAGGCACCAGCGATCATCGACCGGCGCATTCTGCAAAAGCCACTCCACCGGCCGCGCACCTGAAAAGGCGAGCGAGTCCTCGATTTCCTTGACCTGCTCCGCCACATGAATGTGGATCGGGCCGCCTTTCGCCAGCGGTTCGATCGCCGCCAGTTCTTCACCAGTTACGGCACGGAGACTGTGTGGCGCGATGCCGAGCGTTGCACCGGGAAGCCCATTCACCACGGCTTGGGCGCCCTGCATGAGCCTTTCGTAACTGTCGAGCGAATGGATGAAACGTTTCTGACCGTCTATCGGCGCCTGACCGCCGAAACCGGAATGCGCATAAAATACCGGCAGCAAAGTCAGGCCGATCCCCGTTTGCGAGGCGGCGGCACCGATACGTTCGGCCATTTCGGCGATATTGCCGTAATGCGAACCATCCATATCGTTATGCAGGTAATGAAATTCACCGACCCGTCCAAAACCGGCTTCCAGCATTTCCATATAAAGCTGGGCAGCAACGGCCTCGACATGATCCGGTGTCATCGACAGCGCGAATTTGTACATGACCGTGCGCCAGCTCCAGAAGCTGTCGTCGGCAGGCCCGCGAATTTCAGCAAGCCCTGCCATGGCCCGCTGAAAGGCATGGCTGTGGAGATTGGGCATGGCTGGCACGATAACGGCATGCCGTTCATCCTGCGGCTGCGGAGAAACACCGGTTTCGACAGATGAAACAGCACCGTCCCTGCAGTGGATGCGAACATCTTGCACCCACCCATCGGCCAGAAGTGCTGCGCCCGCGTGAATTACCGTCATGCCACCCTCTCCTCTTGATCTCTTCTGACAAGGCGACGTCGCATACGAAATTGCGGCTTGCCAACGTGATTATTATGTATATACATTTGACACATAAAAGAAAGGCGAAAAGCAAATGCCAGGGAACAAATATACAAAGGGAATGGCGACGGGTAACACTACCGCATTGTGGCGCAATGCCCGGCTGGCGACGTTTGATCCTACCATGGAAGGCATCGGCGCTATCGAAAATGCTGCCATTGCCATACGCAACGACCGCATCGTCTTTGCCGGCGCTGAAAGCGATCTGCCCGCCGACCTGGCAACGGCCGACGAGATAACCGATTGTGAGGGACGCTGGATCACCCCGGCCCTGATAGACTGCCACACACATCTGGTCTTCGGCGGCAACCGCGCCATGGAATTCGAAATGCGCCTCAATGGCGCGACCTATGAGGAGATCGCCAAAGCGGGCGGTGGTATCGTTTCTTCGGTACGCGACACGCGCGCCCTCTCGGAAGAGGCTTTGGTGGCACAGGCATTGCCCCGTCTGGATACGCTTCTGGCGGAGGGTGTCTCGACCCTCGAAATAAAATCCGGTTACGGTCTTGATATCGAAACCGAACTGAAAATGCTGCGCGTCGCCCGCAAACTTGAGACACTACGGCCCGTTAGAATCGTCACCAGCTACCTGGCCGCGCATGCGACACCGGCCGAATATAAGGGCCGTAACGCCGACTACATTATGGACGTGGTTCTGCCGGGGCTGGAAAAAGCCAATGCGGAGGGACTGGCGGATGCGGTTGACGGTTTTTGCGAAGGCATCGCCTTTTCCGTTGAGGAAATGACCCGGGTTTTCGAGGCGGCAAAACAGTACGGTCTTCCCGTCAAGCTGCATGCCGAACAGCTTTCCAACCTCGGCGGTACGGAGCTTGCCGCATCCTACGGTGCGCTTTCCGCCGATCATCTGGAATATCTTGATGAGGCCGGTGCAGAAGCACTGGCTAAAGCGGGAACGGTGGCCGTGCTTCTGCCCGGGGCCTTTTACGCGCTCCGGGAAAAACAGCTGCCCCCGGTTCAGGCCTTGCGCGATGCAGGCGCTGACATCGCGCTGGCTACCGATTGCAATCCTGGCACCTCACCACTGACTTCCCTGTTGCTGACCATGAACATGGGTGCCACGCTTTTTCGTATGACGGTGGAGGAATGCCTGACGGCGACCACGCGCAATGCCGCAAAGGCGCTCGGCCTGCTTGCGGAAACCGGCACGCTTGAAGCAGGAAAATCCGCTGATTTCACCATCTGGGATATCGAACGCCCGGCTGAACTTGTCTACCGCATCGGCTTCAACCCGCTCCACGCCCGCATTTTCAAGGGACAGAAGGTTTCTCCATGACTATCACGCTTCACCCCGGCAATGTGACCCTTGCTGAACTTGCCGCAATCTACTGGGATAACGGCACAGCGAAACTCGACCGTTCGTTCGATGCCGGCATAAAAAAAGCAGCGGGCCGCATCGCCGAGATCGCCGCCGGCAATGCGCCGGTCTATGGCATCAATACCGGTTTCGGCAAACTCGCCTCGATCAAGATCGACGCAGCCGATGTGGCGACGCTACAGCGTAACCTCATCCTGTCACATTGCTGCGGCGTCGGTGCGGCGCTTCCGGAAAATGTCGTGCGCCTGATCATGGCGCTGAAGCTGATTTCGCTCGGTCGCGGCGCCTCCGGCGTGCGGCTGGAACTGGTGCGGCTGATTGAGGACATGCTGGAAAAGGGTGTCATCCCTTCCATTCCGGAAAAGGGTTCGGTCGGAGCGTCGGGCGATCTCGCACCGCTTGCCCATATGGCCGCCGTGATGATGGGCGAAGGCGAGGCTTTCTATGAAGGTACGCTTCTGCCCGCCGGCGAAGCTCTCACTAGAGCCGGGCTGACCCCGGTCGTGCTCGCCGCCAAGGAAGGGTTGGCGCTGATCAACGGCACGCAAACCTCGACGGCGCTGGCGCTTGCCGGTCTTTTCCGCGCTCACCGCGCGGCACAGGCAGCGCTGATAACAGGTGCGCTTTCCACCGATGCCGCTATGGGTTCTTCGGCTCCCTTCCATCCCGATATTCACACATTGCGCGGCCACAAGGGCCAGATCGATGCGGGGGCTGCACTGCGCAACCTGCTGGAAGGATCCGAAATCCGTGTCAGCCATATCGAAGGCGACGAGCGCGTTCAGGATCCCTATTGCATCCGTTGCCAGCCGCAAGTGGACGGCGCCTGCCTCGATCTTCTGCGACAGGTAGCCCGCACGCTTGAAATCGAAGCCAATGCCGTGACGGACAATCCGCTGGTGCTTTCCGACAATTCCGTCGTATCCGGGGGCAACTTTCACGCTGAACCGGTGGCATTTGCCGCCGACCAGACGGCGCTTGCCATCTGCGAAATCGGCGCGATCGCGCAACGCCGCGTGGCGCTGCTTGTCGATCCGGCTCTATCCTATGGCCTTCCGGCATTTTTATCGAAAAAACCGGGGCTGAATTCCGGCCTGATGATTGCCGAAGTCACCTCCGCTGCGCTGATGAGCGAGAACAAGCAGATGGCTCATCCGGCTTCGGTCGATTCGACGCCAACCTCAGCCAATCAGGAAGACCATGTCTCCATGGCCTGCCACGGCGCGCGCCGCCTGCTACCGATGACGGAGAATCTTTTCGCCATCCTCGGCATCGAGGCGCTTTCGGCGGTTCAGGGCGTTGAGCTGCGTGGGCCATTGAAAACCAGCCCGGAGCTGCAAAAGGCAATCGCCGTGCTGCGTCAGGCGATCCCTTCACTGGAAGAGGACCGTTATATGGCGCCGGATCTGAAGGCGGCATCCGACCTTATTGCGACCGGCGCTCTTGTGTCCGTGATCTCCGACGGCATTCTTCCGAAGCTGGAGGCGTAAGATGCGCGTCTTCGATATTAAAGAAGGCACATCGCCCGTCATTCTCGGCCTGCCCCATACCGGCACCGATGTTCCCGCAGCGATTTGGCAACGCTTGAACGACAACGGCAAGATGCTTGCCGATACCGACTGGCATATTCATGATCTCTACGCGGATCTGCTCCCCGACGCGACGACGGTTCGCGCCACCTTTCATCGTTATGTGATCGATGCCAACCGCGATCCTGAAGGCGTTAGCCTCTATCCAGGACAAAACACCACAGGCCTTGTTCCGGAAACCGATTTCGACGGCAAATCGATCTGGAATGAGGGGCAGGAACCGAATCAGGACGACATCGTCTCTCGGCTGGAAACGTTTCATGCACCCTATCACGCGGCCCTTGCCGCGGAAATCGAGCGGGTTAAGGCCATTCACGGCATCGCCATTCTCTATGATTGCCATTCGATCCGCTCGCATATCCCGTTCCTGTTCGAAGGCAAGCTGCCGGATTTCAACATCGGTACGGATATGGGCAGGACCTGCGACCCAGCCATCGAGACAATGGCGGTCGAAGCGACCGCTGCGGCAGAAGGTTACACCAGCATTCTCAACGGTCGCTTCAAGGGTGGCTGGACGACACGCCACTACGGAAAGCCCGAAACCGGCGTGCACGCCATCCAGATGGAACTGGCGCAATCCACCCATCTAACGACAGAGGCACTGCCGTTTGCCTATGACGACGCCAAGGCCACCAAGCTTCGTATCCACCTGAAAGACATTCTCACGCGCATCGAAACGACTGCGCTGACACTCGCACACACCAAAAGGGGAACCAAATGACCAATCCTCGTCACAATATCCGCGACGTCCGCGCTGCGCGTGGAACCGAGCTGACCGCGAAATCGTGGATGACAGAAGCGCCGCTGCGCATGCTGATGAACAATCTCGATCCTGAAGTGGCCGAGAACCCGCACGAACTGGTGGTTTATGGTGGCATCGGCCGTGCCGCCCGCACCTGGGCGGATTTCGACAAGATCGTCGCGACCCTGCGCGATCTCAACGAAGACGAAACCCTGATGGTCCAGTCCGGCAAACCGGTTGGCGTGTTCCGCACCCACAAGGATGCGCCGCGCGTGCTGATTGCCAACTCCAACCTCGTGCCGCACTGGGCGACATGGGATCATTTCAACGAGCTGGATAAAAAGGGTCTTGCCATGTACGGCCAGATGACCGCCGGTTCGTGGATCTATATCGGCAGCCAGGGCATCGTGCAGGGCACCTACGAAACCTTCGTCGAGGCCGGTCGCCAGCACTATAATGGCGATCTCACAGGCAAATGGGTTCTGACCGGCGGCCTTGGCGGCATGGGCGGCGCCCAGCCACTTGCCGCCGTGATGGCCGGTGCCTGCTGCCTTGCCATTGAATGCAATCCCGATTCGATCGATTTCCGTCTGCGCACCCGCTACGTCGATGCCCGCGCCGAAACTCTTGATGAGGCGATGGAGATGATTGAGCGCTGGACAGCCGCCGGCGAGGCAAAGTCCGTCGGCCTGCTCGGCAACACCGCTGAAATCCTTCCGGAAATGGTCCGCCGCGGCATCCGTCCAGACATGGTAACCGACCAGACCTCGGCGCACGACCCGATCAACGGCTATCTGCCGAAGGGCTGGACGATGGCCAAGTGGAAGGAAAAGCGCGAGAGCGACCCGAAAGCCGTCGAAAAAGCTGCCCGTGCCTCGATGCGCGAACATGTCGAAGCGATGATTGCCTTCCAGGACATGGGCATTCCGACTTTCGACTACGGCAACAACATCCGCCAGGTGGCAAAAGAAGAAGGGCTGGAAAACGCTTTCGCCTTCCCGGGCTTCGTTCCGGCCTATATCCGCCCGCTGTTTTGCCGCGGCGTCGGCCCGTTCCGCTGGGCGGCACTATCGGGTGATCCGGAAGACATCCGCAAGACCGACGCCAAGGTGAAGGAACTGCTGCCCGACAACAAGCACCTGCACAATTGGCTTGATATGGCCGCCGAGCGCATCGCCTTCCAGGGCCTGCCGGCGCGTATCTGCTGGGTTGGCCTTGGTGATCGCCATCGTCTCGGTCTTGCTTTCAACGAAATGGTCAAGAACGGCGAGCTCAGCGCTCCGATCGTCATCGGCCGCGACCACCTCGACAGCGGCTCCGTCGCCTCGCCGAACCGCGAGACCGAAGCCATGCAGGACGGTTCGGATGCCGTATCCGACTGGCCGCTGCTGAACGCGCTGCTTAATACCGCATCCGGCGCGACATGGGTTTCCCTGCACCACGGCGGCGGTGTCGGCATGGGCTTTTCCCAGCATTCCGGCATGGTCATCTGCTGCGACGGCACCGATGACGCGGCCCGCCGCATAGAGCGCGTGCTGTGGAACGACCCGGCAACCGGCGTCATGCGCCATGCCGATGCCGGTTACGAAATCGCCGTGGAATGCGCAAAAGAGCAGGGTCTGCGACTGCCCGGCATTCTCGGTAACTAAAGAAAAAACTCGGCGCAGTCTTCAGGCTGCGCCGTTTATCTGATCCGGGAAGAGAGCCGCGATCCACCCATTGTACAGTGCCGACAGCGGTGCCGCATCAGTTTCGACGCCGCTGTCGGCGGCCGGTGGAACTTCTGTTCTGTATGCGGCTTTCTTCCGTTGCTGTTTTTAACCGACCGACTGTATGCTCGTTTGAAAGCCGCGCTAACCGTTAGGCAGGCATGAAGGACATGGTAGATCAAAGAATGGCGTACAGGTTCCTTCCGCTTGCATTTACCCTCCTGCTCGGGGCACTTCTTCCGGTTTCCGCTACGAATGCCGTGGCGTCCGAAAAGCAACAAAATGTTCCCGTGCGGATCGATGTGGGCGGCTACAAGCTGAACAGCATCTTGGTCGAGCCGGGAAAAAGCGCCGAGCTTCCGCCGATCCTCTTCATTCACGGCGCAAGCGCCAGTCTCTATGATCCGATGTTTTCGTTTCTCGAAAAGCTGAGAGGCCGTGCAAAACTGCTATTTGTCGACAGGCCAGGGCACGGCAATTCGGATATCGGCGGCAAGGCAAATATTCTCCCGGATGGACAGGCGGACGCCATTGCCCAGCTTATGAAAAAGCGAGGCGTCCCGAGAGCGATTATCGTCGGACATTCCTTTGGCGGCGCCATCGCGGCATCGCTTGCGGTCCGTCATCCGGAGATGGTCGCGGGCCTCGTATTCCTTTCTCCCGCTGTCTATCCATGGGAGGGCGGCATCGCCTGGTATTACACAGCGGCAAATGCGCCCTTTACCGGTCCGCTGTTCAGCACCTTCATTGCTCCGCCCGCCGGCCTCCTGGCATTGGATCAGGCAACGCGCGGTGTTTTTGCACCCAATTCCAGACCCGCCGGTTATGTGGAAGCAACGCATTCCGTGGCGGCCCTGCGGCCCAGGGCCTTTCGGCACAATGCGCAGGAGGTCGCGGCTCTCAATGAATGGGCGCGTGGAGCTTCCTCGGAGTATCGGCGCATCACGGCACCAACCGTCATCATAACCGGTGATACGGACACGATCGTCTCGCCAGAGGTGCATTCCCGTCATCTCGCCAGAGATATTCGCGGCTCCACTTTGATCGTCGTGCACAATCTCGGGCATAAATCTGACTATGTCGCCAGTGACCTTGCCATTGCCGCGATCGAAAAGGTTGCCGGCCGGCCATCCGATTTAAAGGCGGTCCAAAAAACGATTGAGCGACGCATCGAGAATGATCGCGGATCATAAACTTCCGCCCCCGCCCCCTTAACGACCCGATTCTGGACATCACATGAGAATATTACGCGCTTCCGAACACAAAACCATGCCGTGGAAAAATGGCGGCGGCGTTACGGTGGAAATCGCCATCCATCCGCCGGGTGCTTCCGTGGATGCATTCGACTGGCGCGTCAGCATGGCGACCGTTGCTCAGGACGGACCATTTTCCAGCTTCGCCGGCATAGACCGCACGCTTGCGATTATCGAGGGAAACGGCCTTGAACTTGCTATTTCGGGTCATGAGCCGGTGGCGCTGACGACGGAGAGTACCCCCCTGCCCTTTGCCGCCGATGTTCCCGTGGATGCGACCCTGATGGACGGCGCGATCGTCGACCTGAATGTCATGACCCGCCGCTCGTCCTTCGCCCACAGCGTGCAAAGACTATCCGGCAGCCGCTCGATGCAGGCGGCAACGGGAACAAGGCTGATCCTCGCGCTCGATCCTCTGACGGTCGCCGTCAACAACGACACAGCCCGGCTGGAGAAGCTGGATAGCGTTTTCATCACGGAAAGCGTGCCGTTCACCATCGATTCAGATCATGGTGAAGGCATATTCTTTATGATCACGCTACAAGATATTTGAAGCGTCGCAGCCTCAGTCCAACCCCAGCGGATCGGCCACCCGTGGCCATAGCTGGAGGCTTGCCTTGCGATAGGCGGTTGTGGCCGGATCGGTCGGATAGGAAGTGGGCGCGGCGATATAAACGATCTCGGAAGCGACCGGCGCAAAACCCGCATGGAAGTGGTTGGTGGACTTCACCAGCAGCACGTCTTTCCTGGCAAAATCAATGCCGAGATTGGAAAAGATATCCGGCTCATAAGTTTGCGTGCGGCTGGTAATGAGAATGATATCGATTTCCGTTCCGACCGGTCGAACGACGGCGGCGCGGCCGAGCGTGACGCGGCTGTTTCGGAAACTCTGCCACCCTGCTTCTGCGGTGCGCATGACCCTGATCCGGAAATCGAGCGGCTCGCCACCTTCGGGACTGGATTTGCCGCCAATACGCAGATCAATCTCCGCTCCCTCGCCTGCCGCGTGACAGAAAGACACAGCAATCGGATCCCAGATCGTTGCCACACCGATATTGTCCATGCCGCGCTCCACCATGCGCCGCAGAATATGGGTGGCATCACCCGCAACGCCGCCACCGGGATTATCCCATATATCCGACACCACGACCGGCATATCCGGATGCTCACTTCGAATGGCGAGAACCCTGTCGAGACCCGATTCCGTGTCGAGCATCGGCATGGCAGTCAACTTGCGCATGGCGTAAAGCTCATGACCGAGTTCTTCGGCCAGTGCGTCACCTTTTGCCCTGTCATTATCTGTCACGACGACGATACGCGTGCCCATGTCTGGGACATCGCCTGCCATGAAACCGTGAATGACGGAAATAGACAGCACGCCGTCCTTGCCCTCTAAAGCCTTCAAACGGTCAACATAAGAACGCATCGGTTCGCGGCTGGTGGGGTAAATGGTGATCATGCGGCAATCGAAAGTGGAAATAACCGGCTTGATTTCTCCGCGCAGGGTGCGAAGTGCCAGTTCAACGACGTGCTCACCACGTTCCTCAAAATCCGTATGCGGGAATTCCAGAAACGTCGCCATGATATCGAGATTTTGGACCCTTAAAGGGGTCAAATGGCTGTGGGGATCGAATTCCGCCGCGATCAGTACTTCGGGACCAACAAGCGTGCGGACATGCGACAGGAAATCGCCTTCCGGATCATCATAACCCTGCGCGACCATGGCGCCATGGAGACCAAGAATTACCGCATCGACCGGCAGGGCGGCGGCAAGCTCGGCAAGAATCGTATCGCGCAGCGTTTCATAGGTCTGGCGCTGTATCAGCCCCGCCGGTTCCGCCCAGCAGGAGGTACCCTCGATTACCGTAAACCCTTCCGCTTTGCCGCGCCGGCGCAGAATTGGTACCGGTGAGGAGCATAGTGTCGGCGTTTCCGGATGTTCGCCGGGCCCAGCGTAAAAAGCCGCGCGAAAGGCGTCCATGTCCGTCGGGACGGGTGAAAACGTGTTGGTTTCGGTGGCAAGCGATGCCGTGAATATGCGCATGACTGTCATTCTCGTTGCCGATGCCCGCATTTCGGCAGCATCTTTTTTGCAATTTAATTAGCCGGGTAATGTTACCAGACGGTGCCGCGTGCTGCCACGTCTTCCACCCGCGTCACGATACCGTTTCGATGGAAAACCATTCTGTCGAAAAGATTAGTGATGACGCAGGTGTGGTTCGGCACGACCTTGACCAGCTCACCGATTTCCGGCCGGCCCGATGTGCAGCCCGACAAATCGACCACCGCATGTTCTTCCGAAAGCGACATGATTTTCGCGCCTTCATACCCTTCAATCAGCCCGTAATCGCTGAACCCAAGGAGATCGGAGGTCAAAGCCTTGGAGCCACAATCGAGCACAGCGCGATCAACTGTCGGTCGCGACACCACGGTGGCAAGAACATGCATTGCCAGGTCGCCAGCGGTGCAATGTCCGGCACGCAGCATCGAACGGTCATTATATACATAGGTGCCCGCCCGATATTCGGTTGCGGAGGGAACGAGGTGAGCAGAGAAAAAATCCGGTGAGCCGCCACTGGAGCGAACCGGGCAGTCAATGCCCTTTTCCGCAAGCAACGCCATGGTTTCCCGAATGAAGTTCTCCACCTTTTCAGCGCCACCGGGTGCCGGATAGGTCAAAATGCCCTTGAATTTGAGGCCCGGTGCCGCGACGATCTTTTCTGCAAGCTGCAACACGGCTTCCGGGGTCTGCACACCGCAGCGTTTTCCGCCGGTATCGCATTCGACAAGAACGGAAAGCGGTCTTTCCGCATCGAATGTGCCGGCAAGGCCGGCAATCGTCACGGCGCTGTCGGCGACGACGCTCAGTTGCCCTATACGCGCATTCAATGCCCTCAGCCGCGAGAGTTTCGCCACGCCGAGGATATTGTAGGTAATGAGAATGTCGTCGAAACCGGCATCCGCGAAAACTTCCGCCTCGCTGACCTTCTGGCAATTGATGCCAATGGCGCCCGCCTGAAGCTGCTGCTTCGCAACGGCTGGTATCTTATGCGTCTTGATATGGGGGCGAAAAGCCTTGTCATGTCCATCAAGATAGGACTGCGCCCGCGCAATATTGGCGGCAAGTCGGTCCTCGTCGATCACGGGCATCGGCGTCGAGATCGCATCGAGTGGGGTGCCTTCGTCAGGCCAGGGGTAGGTCATCGTCAAACGCTCTCAGAATCGGAAATTGGCAATCAAACCAGTGGCTTATAGGCGATAACATCCATTTCAACCTTCGCATCGACCATCAGGGGCGACTGCACGGTTGAACGTGCCGGTGGATGATCGATGAAATATTTCTGGAAGACCGCGTTGAAGCTCGAAAAATCCCGAGCATCATCCAGCCAGACATTGACCTTGACGACATCGGCAAGTGTACAATCCGCAAGCGCCAGAACATCCATGATATTGGCCACAACCTGCTCGGTCTGAGCCACAATGCCGCCAGTTACTACTTCACCATCGACGGTTGGCACCTGTCCAGACACATAGACGAAATCACCGGCCCGCACGGCCTTGGCAAAAGGCCTGCGCTGTCCGCCAGCCTGAGCGTCAGCCGTCTCGAATCGTACCAGTTTCTGCTTTTCCATAGATGCCTCGCAAATAATTTTCATAGAAATCGTATTTTTAAGGGTTTAATAGCTCGTTTTTCATCAATATTCCATAAGTGATGTAAATAATTTAGCAATTGCGTAAATCATCAACTCGCGGACCGATGACGTCACGGTGAGCTATTCGTATCGCCGCACGTTGTCGAACCGAATAATGAGGCTCAAAACCTATTGTCTGTCGCGATCTATGCAAGCGGCTATTGGCTGAGCCACGGCTCTTACTAACCCTTAGCTCTATCGCCTAATGAGGAAGCCCGGTACATTCGGATGGCTGCATGATGAGAGAAATAGAGAGGTTAGCCGCGGCAAACCTCAGTATCTGAAAAGTTAGAGGAACAGTCTCAAGCGCAAACTCCTCAAGACCTGGCAATGTGCGAGTGTTCTTTCCGTCACATCAACCGTGTGCCGAAACCCGCCGGTCCGATACCACTCTGTCCGTGACAGCTTGCGCAATCTTTTGCGCCTGCACGCGGATATCCGGCACGGCGGTTATCTCCCAAAAGCGGCCCGCCGTCAGCGCCCCGGCGGCAAACAGGCCAGGCCAGACCTGCCCGTCCGCGCTTGACAAGCGCGACTGGCCATCCACCTCGACCCCAAGACCAAAGGCGTCGAGCAAAAGCACGCCATCGTCCCGCATGGTTTCCAAAAGCCGTGAATGACCGATCCCCGCCCTCTCCATTCCGGTACAATTAACGACCCAATCGACCTGAAACTCTCTAAGCGTATCCGTATGCCGACGGCGATAAAGTACGGCGATCCCCTCGTCCTGCTCGTCGAGAGAGCGGAGATAACCGGCATGAATCTCTAGAACGCCGTCAGATAATAGCTTTTCAAAAGCCTTATGCACTTCGGGCGCGATTCGGTGCCGGTGAATGTTCCACCACGGCAAAGCATGGCGAAGAAACCGGCTTCGCTGCTCAGATGTCAGGCTCTGCCAAAGCAGCTGGGTCTTCGGCCGTAGACCATCCATGACAGTACGCCACGGCGCACCATCTTTCACCTGCTTACGCAGAGCCTGCACTAACCGGCTGATCTCGGTCGAACCTTCTGGTAAGCGCGGATCAGCTGGCGACAGGGGTGGGCTGATATGTGGATGCGGCACAAGTCCGCGGCGGGACAATACGTGGATTGGGCCACGGTGTCCCTTTCCTCGAAGCGTCAGGACCTGATCTATCATCGTCAGGCCAGAACCCAGAATACAGATGCGGTCCCCCGCCTTTACTTTCGACAGCCATCCAGACTGCCAGCAATGCCCGATGATGCGATGCGGCGCGTCGTCGTCTTTCGTCAGAGTTTGCACCGGCAAACTTGCCGCGCCGACACCAAGACATAAGACAACATTTTTCGCGCGTAGCTTCTCACCATTCTCCAGTGCAAAAGAGAAGCCGCCATTGCCCTCCGGGCGACAGGCTGAAGCCTTGGCACGGATGAAGTCCACCCTCGCCCGCTGATCCCGGCTTCTCAGCAGGCTGGCGAGCCTGTCCCTGAGATAGAGGCCGTAGTCGCCACGTGAGGCAAAAGCCAATGGATCATTGCCGAGCCCATTCTCCGTCAGCCAATCGAGAAAGTCATCAGGCCTGTCGGGGAATACGCTCATCCGCCCTGCCGGCACATTGAGCCGGTGATAGGGCAACTCGGTACGATAGGCCGTACCGCGCCCGAAATCCGACTCGTCGCCGACAATGGCGATCGACGCGTCCCCGGGCAGGGATGATAAGAGATGAGCGGCGGTACAGATGGCCGAGAAACCCGAACCGACGATAGCGACATCATAGGACATTTATTCCTCCAACCTGCGACAGCACGAAAGGTTAGGCGGTGGGCGCCGAACCCGTTGATACTCTAGTCGATGAGTAGAGATTAAACATCTGCCAATGTCTACCCTTCACTTTCCGCCGGCGGGATCGCGCCTTGAACATTTGGTGTGAGGAATTCCCAAAGTTAGCCGCGGCAAACTTTCGCTTTGGTCACTCCTTGTCAGTTTTAAAGGAAGTCAAAAAAACGCGTCTCAGCCAGAACGAAGATGAAGTTAGCCGCGGCTAACCGAAAAACTCTCACAAAAAGCAAAACTGATTCTTCCACAATGCCTTAGCGGTACTTCTGCATCCGGGAAAAAAGCCTATTGCGCCAAAAAGAGAATCGGCGCTTATATCTCAGTTGCGGAAAAAACCGTCTTTTTCGAAAAAAACCGCAACTGCAATATCGAGCGAAAGTAGATCCATGACACAGAGTGCCGACTCAAGATTTGCTGCAGGGGCACCCGACCTCACGAGCCTTATACAACAGCATTCGGCTGCATTGTCAGCCCAATTGCAGGCGCATAATGCGAATACGTTTTCGCCGCATACCGAAAAGAGTATGCGCCATTTTTCGCCGGCAGAAACCGCCCGGCTGATTGGCATCGGTGAAGCCTATCTTCGTCAGATCGCCGCTGAGCGTCCGGAGCTCGATGCAGCGCAGGCATCCGGTCGTCGTTCCTATTCGGTAGAGGATATGGACGAAATCAGAAAGTTTCTCGATCAGGGCGCGCGCGGCACGCGTCGCTATCTGCCCCACCGTCGCGACGGCGAGGAATTGCAGGTCATCGCCGTGATGAATTTCAAAGGCGGTTCGGGTAAGACCACGACATCCGCGCATCTGGCACAATATCTGGCACTGCGTGGTTACCGGGTTCTGGCTATCGATCTCGATCCGCAGGCCAGTCTCTCCGCTCTCTTCGGTCACCAGCCCGAAATGGATGTCGGCCCGAATGAAACGCTCTACGGCGCGATCCGCTACGATGACGAACGCCGGCCGATCGCCGAGATCGTTCGCGGCACCTATATTCCCAACCTTCATATCGTTCCGGGCAATCTGGAGCTTATGGAGTTCGAACATGATACCCCGCGCGCACTGATGCGTCGCGCACCGGGCGACACGCTGTTCTTCGCTCGCATTGGCCAGGCAATCGCCCAGGCCCAGAATTTCTACGACGTCGTGGTCATCGATTGCCCACCGCAACTCGGTTACCTGACGCTTTCGGCGCTGACGGCAGCAACATCGGTTCTCGTGACCGTTCATCCGCAAATGCTTGATGTCATGTCCATGAACCAGTTCCTTGCCATGACTGGCGATCTTCTCGCTGAAATCGGCAGGGCCGGCGCACGCTCCGATTATAACTGGATGCGTTACCTCATCACGCGTTTCGAACCGAGCGATGGGCCGCAGAACCAGATGGTGGCTTTCCTGCGCTCGATCTTCGGTGAAAACGTCCTCATTCACCCGATGCTGAAGAGCACGGCCGTTTCGGATGCCGGATTGACCAACCAGACGCTTTTCGAGGTGGAAAGAACCCAGTTCACGCGCTCCACCTATGACCGCGCACTGGAAGCCATGAACAACGTGAACGCTGAAATCGAGGGATTGATTAAAAAAGCGTGGGGTAGGGCAGCATGAGCAGAAAACAGATTTTCGCCAATCTTGGCACGCCAGGCACAGACAACGATACCACTCCCGAGCGGTCCCGTCCGCGTGTCAGACCCATCCTCGGTTCTCCCGAACTGGTGACGGATGTGTCGAACTCGCCAGTCGGCATGATCGGCCAGTCTCTGAACGAAGTGTCGGAACGCTCCAAGCGTGCTGAAGAGATCGAAAAACGGCTCGCAGAGGGCCTTACGATCGTTTCGCTCAATCCTGCTGATATCGACCCATCCTTCATACCCGACCGCATGCCAGCCTCGGAAGAGGCGGATGCAGGCCTGGTGGAGGCTATTCGCGAGCAGGGCCAGCAGGTTCCCATTCTGGTTCGCCCGCATCCTGAATTTCCGGGACGTTATCAGGTCGCATTTGGCCATCGCCGTCTGCGCGCAGTTTCCAACCTGGGTATTCCGGTCAAGGCCGTGGTTCGCGATCTCAGCGACGAACAGCTGGTTGTCGCCCAGGGACAGGAAAACAACGAGCGCCGTGACCTAACCTATATCGAAAAGGCGCGCTTCGCCCAGAAACTGCAGATGCGGTTTCCGCGTGATACGATCATGGCGGCGATGTCCCTGCACAAGGGCGATCTTTCCAACATGCTATCGGTTGTCGGTCGCATTCCCGAGGATCTGGTCGATCTTATTGGTCCGGCACCCACCGTCGGTCGCCGTAACTGGATGGATCTCGCAGATCAGCTCTCCTCGTCACAGGTCAAGGAAGCTGCGCGCGCTTATGTAAGGGAGCCATCCGTTGCCGCTCTTCCGTCCGAAGAACGCTTCAAGTCGCTTCTGGATTTTCTGAAACCCAAGGCCCAGGCAAAGAAAGCCGGTGTTTGGTCTTCGGAAACTGGCAGCAGGCTGGCAAAGGTGGTCGAAAGCGACCGCAAGCTGGATATATCCATCGACAAGAACGAGGCGCCGGAATTTGCCGATTTCGTTCTGGAACATCTTCAGGCGCTGTTTGCCGAATACCGGTCCAAGCAGTGATTGTTAATACCAACGACTAACAGGAGACGCATTACAAAAGAAAAAAGCCCCCGAACGTTGCCGCACGGAAGCCTTTCTTTGATCTAAGCAACCAAAGAATCTCATTTCCGCGAATCATAGTCAAGAGTCTTGGCATCGAATTTTTCGGTGAGCGATTTTCTTTTGCCTTGTGAAAGGTGAAAGACATGGACAGCACATGTGTAACGACGCCCTTTGGGCGGCGAGCGATGTCGTTTGGCGTCCTCGCAACTCAGTTTGCCGCGCAGAAAAACAAAAAGACCGAGGCGGTCGATAAATGGAAACTCTACCGTTCGGTCTGTGAAGCCAGACCATTGCTCGGCGTGACCGATCGTTCTCTCGCGGTCTTGAACGCCCTTCTGAGTTTTTATCCTAAAAATGAACTCTCCAGCGAAGCCGGATTGGTCGTCTTTCCGTCGAATACGCAATTGTCATTGCGAGCACATGGAATGGCAGAACAGACATTGCGCCGCCATCTCTCGGCTCTCGTCGAGGCCGGTCTCATCATCCGCAAGGATAGTCCAAACGGAAAACGCTACGCCCGTAAGCACAGGGGCGGGGAAATCAGCGAAGCCTATGGTTTTTCGCTGGCACCGCTTCTCGCCCGCAAATCGGAAATCGAGGAACTCGCCGAACGCATCGTTCGCGAGCGGCTCGACCTTCAGCGGCTTCGTGAAAACATCAGCCTGTGCCGCCGCGATATCCATAAGCTTTGCGAAATGATAGCCGCCAGCGGTGAAGTCGTAACGTCAGAAGGATTCCAGGCGCGCTACAATGCCATTGCCCGGTCTCTCGGCCGTAATTCAAAGCCTGTCGAACTCAAGGAAATCGCCGGATTTTTGGTCTCCCTGCGTGCAGAAGTGACCAACTATCTGGAAAATATTGAAAATTCGGAGAAATCGGGCGGCAATGACTGCCAAAATGAGCGCCTCATAAAGAATTCAGAATCCGAATCTATATCTAAACCGCAAAATTTGCGTGAACCGGTAATCGTCGCACCTGCCGACACGACAGTCGTACAGCCAGAATACGCCGTACCCGTCAGTGCAAAGCCGTCATCGCAACAGCCAAAGCCTGTTCTTCATAAGCAATTTTTTGTTCCTGATATTGTTTTGGTTGTGAAGGCTTGCCCGGATATTTCTCTCTATGCACCCGGAGGAGCAGTGACTGGATGGCGTGATCTGGAAGTGGCGACATCAGTCATCAAAACCATGTTCAACGTTAGCCAGTCGGCCTACCAGGACGCCCTCACCACTTTCGGTCGACAGGGAACAGCGGCGATTCTTGCCTGCCTGCTGCAAAAGGCGGACCAGATCAGCTCGCTGGGCGGATATCTGCGCAATCTCACCCGTAAGGCCCACGAGGGCGGGTTTGATCTTCAGGCCATGCTTCTGGCGCAACTGCGGGGTCGAACTGACGGGATAGAGAGAAGCATGGCTGTATGAGTTCTTGAGGACGGACAGAAAATGGCGCCGGCTTGCCGAATTCCCAGTCTGCAGCTACATTGACGCTGTTTCTGCAAGACTCCGAAGATTCGCTGTGAGGCTGCCAGTGTTTACGAACAGACTCTGCTGGCAGGGGTTCCTATGGTTAATGCAAAGTAATGAAAGTTAAGCCTTGATTGACTTTCGTTTGAGTTATTCCATGATTGGTTTCAATCGCTTGAGTCCGGGTATCTTTTAGCGTTAGTGCAATGATACGGGCAGGAAAAGCGCGATTTTTACGCGTTTCTTGCCTGACTAGACTGGGGTAATGCAGATATCTCGATATGGCACGATGTTGGAACTGAACCTTCCCTAAGATTGTGCGTTTCCGTGTCGATGTTGGAAGGGGGCCTTGAGCCTATGGTTTTTCCAGACGATATGGAGCTGGCTGTCGCTGTTTACATGGCGGACATTGCATTGCCTCGAGATACCGCCATCGAAAAGCTCTTGAAGGCGGGACTTGAAGAAGCCGGTTATTTGACCGGAGGTGAGGGGCGGCCGCCGGAAATTATCGACGGGCAACCAAGTTCGGACTATGTGCAATATCGCACATATCTGGACGAGGACAGCTGAAAGACGGCTGGAACCAAACCGGGCGAAGGCTGTTTATGGCGCAGTCAATTGTGACAGGATGTGCCGATGTTCTCCAAGTCCCTCTTTATCGCGACAATTGTCATCTCCGCGACGAGCCACCCGATATTTGCTCAGCCATTAGAGGTCAGCATATTGGAACCGACCAAGACCCGTAGCGCCGAATTCTCGCCTGGGGCGACCGCATCGAATTATATTACCGATGTCTCCGGCAAGACAGTGCGTCTGGTAGGACCGCGTTTTTACCCCGACAATGCGCGGGCGCTGCAGTTTCCCGGCCGGGACTCGAATGTTAATTCTTCGGATGAAGCGCAACGCTAACGCGATCGCAATAATTCATATTGACGAACAGGGGCAGAATGGGAACCGAAAGCGAAACGTCCGGGCAGAAACCGGATGCGCAAACCTGGATCAAACAGGACGGGCACGAAGCAGAAAAGGCGACCTTTCCTGAACTGTTCTTCGATCTGGTTTTCGTTTTCGCGCTCATTCAGCTTTCCCATGCGCTAGCAAAGGACTTCGGACCGACAGCGGCGCTTGAGGCGGGCATACTGATATTGTCACTTTGGTGGTTGTGGATACACACCACCTGGATCACCAACCTGCTGAATACCGAAAAGGAGCCTGTCCGGATTCTGCTTTTCGTCCTGATGTTCGGCGGGGTTCTTTTGGCCATCGCGCTGCCGGAGGCTTTTGCGGAACAGGGTTTCGTGTTTGCCCTTATCTACAGTGCCATGCAGGTGGGACGGAGCCTGTTTGCACTTTATGCCTTTAAGGGAGAGGACAGGCAGTCTTTTCTGGTTTTTGTGCGCGTGACGATCTGGCTAGTCGTATCGAGCCTGTTCTGGATGGCTGGTGGGCTTGTCGATCTGACGGATCGAATCCTCCTGTGGGGTATAGCGCTCGCGATAGAATATGCCGGACCCGCTTGTCGTTATGTCGTCCCGGGATTGAAAGCAAGCGATGCGGACAAGCTGCATCTCTCCGGCGAGCATCTTGCGGAGCGCTGTGCGCTTTTCGTCATCATCTGTCTCGGGGAAACGATCCTAACCACCGGCCGCACGGCCACGGAATATATGAATTCTGGCCTCACATTCATCGTCTTTTGTTCGGCCTTCGTCAGCACCGTCACAATGTGGTGGATCTATTTCCATCACGGGCAGGAAGAGGCCTCCAGAAAGGCCGAACATGCCGACGAGAAAGCGAAGATTGCCCAGAATCTTTTCAACTACGGACATTTGCCTATCGTGGCCGGCATCATCCTTACGGCAGTTGGAGAGGATTTCAGCCTGTCCCATGCCCATGAAGGGACGACGATGAGGGAGTCACTCGCCATTCTTGGCGGCCCGATCCTGTTTCTAGCCGGTAATATCGGCGTCAAGATTGCTGCCACCTATCAGCGGCCGATCTCGCATTTTGCCGGAGTAGCGGCGCTCTGCCTGCTTCTGCCGGTGCCGGGCGTGCCGCTTTTTGCGCTGCAACTGGCAAGCACGGGGATTTTGCTGCTGGTGGCGCTGTGGGAATATCTGGCGCTGAAAAAATCAGTCACCAACGCCTAAGCAGTGGCGAAATCGCGTGCCCTGTCGTTCCACAGCCGCAGGCTGCGGGCATAGGCCTCTTCGAAAGGCAGAACCATATCATTGACCAGCATCAGGGCAATGGCAGCGGTGGAGACGATGATGGTTTCCGCTCTCTCGTCTCTGGCCGCCCCCGTCCAGACGGCGCGCCAATATTCGAAGGTGGTGAACATGGTCGGCATTTCGGCCGGTGGCGTTTCGCGGGCGGGAATGACGAACTCGACATCTTCGCCCTTGGAAAGACCGAAGATCCGGGTGCTGCGGAATGGAGTAAATTGCGCGAAATCCCGCGTATTGCCGAGAATGGCAAGGCTCTCGACGGAAAGCAGCCGCGCCGTATCGCGATGAAGCTCCTGATAGGAGGGGCGGGCGACGCCGATAATGGTGCTTCTGGCGCGAAGCGGATTGAGAAGATGCACGACCGTATTGAGCGGCAGGCGCATTTCCAGAATGCCGTGCAGGCCAAGTAGGCTCTGAAACTGTAACGATAGTCCACCGATCGGCAGATAGGCGATCCCTTGCGAAGCCGTGGCCTTGGCCGCCTGCGAAAGTGAATGGCAGAGCGGTATGCCGCAGGCTTCAGCGGCGAGTTCGAGCTTACCGCCATTTTCTCCCTGGCCCACATGGCCGTGTAACAAGACGCTATATCCCGCCATGGAAACGAGACGCGCGGAATGCAGGAACCAGGGTGCATCGCGATGTTTGGGCGACATATAGGCCGGCCAGTCGAGATCGACCGATGCGGGCGCTTGCTGGTCTCTTTTTATATGGCCCCACATGGCTTCGATAAAACCGGCAAGCTCTGCCGCGGTCACACCGCGATATTGCATGGTCGCAAGCAGCGCTCCTATCTGTATGGGATCTGCATCGCCTTCGAGAATGATCGAAAGCGCGTCCATCGCCTCTTGCTGGCTGAGCGGGCGGCTGTTGCCGATGCCCATCGCCGAGGTCGCTATATATTTGGCGAGCCTGTGCTGCGGATCGGCATTGTGGCCGATGCGAGCAAGGCGGTCCGCTATATTTTCCGGTGTCGGCTGACCTTCCAGAAGAACGCTGGGGCGCAGCGAAAGAGGCGGCGCCTTCATCAGCACCGGCCGTTCCCAGCCGCTAACATTGGCGGCGGTGGGAGCTGCCGCTTTTTCCTGTGAATAATCGATCAGGTTTTCCGCCTCCGCCGCCAGCGAACGAATGCGCAGCCGCATGGTCTCGGCAAAGGGGGTGGGTCGCAAACCCTGGCCGGTGCGTAAGAACAGCTGGTCGCCGTATTTCTCGCGCAGCTGCTGTAGTATCCGGCTCATCGATGATGTCGGCAGTCCCATGCCTGCCGCTGCGCGGCTGACGCTTCCTTCCCGCAACAACGCATCGAACGCGACAAGTAGTTTCAGCTGACCAAGCCTGTCGGGCTTTGTCGGGGAAGCTGGTTCTTCTTTTCTCTTGCCGGTTGTCATCTTGCTGTTTTTTTACCCCGCCCCCGATTAGAGGGGGCCTTTTTGCAATTTCTGGAATTTAGAACTGTTCGAAAACAAACGCGTTGCGCCAGACCTCCCTCCTAAATAAGTGGGGGTAAATTCTCAAGTTAAATGCGGGGGCGTAACATGGAATTGAAGTACCGCGGGCAGGATATAGCCGCGACGATAATAAAGGCTGGCATTTCCGTCGCCATGGCGGGAACGGCGCTCAGCGTTGCCTTGCCTGCTGTCGCGCAGCAGGCGACCGACGGAACCACCGTTCTTCAGCAGATCGTGGTGACCGCGTCCGGCTTCGAGCAGAATGTAAAGGATGCTCCGGCCAGCATCACGGTCGTGACGCGAGAAGATCTGGAAAAGGGGTCTTACCGCGATCTGACAGACGCCTTGCGCGAAGTTCAGGGCGTGTCTGTCACCGGCATTGCCAATGAGAAGGATATTTTCATTCGCGGATTGCCCGGCGCTTACACGTTGATCCTAGTTGACGGTAAGAGGCAGAGCACGCGCGATGCCCGTACCAATGGTAATTCCGGCTTCGAACAGAGTTTCGTGCCGCCGGTTTCGGCGATCGAACGCATCGAGGTCGTGCGCGGCCCGATGTCCTCTCTTTACGGTTCCGATGCCATGGGCGGCGTCATCAACATCATCACCCGCAAGGTTGGCGATGTCTGGTCTGGCTCCGTCACCAGCGAGGGTACGGTTCAGCAACATTCAAAATTCGGTAATAGCGGTCAGGTGTCCTGGTATGCCAATGGGCCGATCCTGAAGGACCGGCTGGGGCTGCAGATCTGGGGCAGGGGCTTCACGCGCGGCGAAGACCGCATATTGAATGGTACGACGGGCGCGAAGGAATATGATTTCAATGGACGTTTGACCTTCACGCCGAATGAGGATCACGACATCTATCTCGAGGCTGGCAAAGCACGGTTGCGCCGCGATGCCAAGTCCGGCGAGACGCTGGCAGCCAATGCAGACGGCACCTACAACACCAATACGCGCGACCATTGGTCATTGTCGCATACCGGCCGGTGGGGACCGACCACGTCTGAATTCTCCTTCCAGCAGGAATGGGCCGAGCGCACCAACTTCACCAGAAACTTTCGCACGGGACGCGTCACTGAAAATCCGCGCTCGCCGGAGGTTCGCAATAGCGTTCTCGACGGCAAGTTCACCACGCCGTTCGAACTGTTCGGCAACCATACGCTCGTCACCGGCGGTCAATATTTCGAGGCACAGCTGAAGGACCAGAATCCGGGACGCCGTACCGGTCGCGACGAAACTTTCTCGGCGACGCAATGGGCGCTCTTCGTCGAGGATGAATGGCGCATCGTCGATAGCTTTGCGCTGACGGGCGGCCTTCGTCTGGATAACCATGAAAAATATGGCAATCATTTCAGCCCGCGCCTTTACGGCGTCTGGAGCGCAACCGACGATCTTACGATCAAGGGCGGCATTTCAACAGGTTTCCGCGCACCGGAAATCCGCCAGATCGCACCGGGTTACGCCTATACGACTGGCGGCGGTGGGTGCACCTATGCCTCGAACGGTACCTGCGGCGTGATCATCGGCGATCCGGGTCTGGAGGCGGAAAAAAGCACGAGTTATGAATTGGCAGCACTCTGGGACAATGGTGATGTTGCCCTCGGTGCCACTTATTTCTACACAGATTTCAAGGACAAGATTTCTAACGCGCTCGTGCTCAATCCGGATGGTACGCCTGCCCGCTGGAGCGAAGATAGCAATTATCGCCTCTGGTACAATTACAATATCGACGACGCGGTCATTCAGGGCATAGAACTGACGGCAGCATGGTATGCGACGCCGGAACTGACATTGCGCGGCAACTATACCTATACGCATTCCGAACAGAAGACGGGCGATTACGAGGGTTTTCCGCTGGCGCGGACGCCGGAGCACATGGCCAATCTGAGAGGCGAATGGGTCACCCCGGTGGACGGGCTGGAAGCCTGGGCCTCGGTGAATTATCACGGATCGGAAATCAATGCGGGTCCGCGCATCGGTACGAACGGCAAACCGGTTACGATCAACGGCAAGGCCGGGCGTAAATATGACGCTTACACCACCCTCGACATCGGGGCGAAATATGCGGTGGCCGAAAATGTCGATCTCAACGCGGCGGTTTACAATGTATTCGACAAGGAAGTCGGCGCTGACGATTTCAACACGGTCATGGAAGGCCGCCGCTTCTGGATCAGCATGACCGCCAAATTCTGATCCGCGATATTTAAGAATTCAGAGGCGCCCGATTGGCGCCTCTTTTTGCCATCCATCCTATTGACCTCAACTATGGTTGAGGAATTATACCGGCTGCTCTCTAGTGTGTTTCCGCGGTTTTCAGAGCGGAGGCCGTTCAGAAAACGGAGCCGGCATGGAAAATACCATCTTTAAACACAGCCTGACGGTTGGGGAGGTTGCGCGTCGTAGTGGCGTCGCCGTTTCCACCATCCATTTTTACGAGGCGAAGGGATTGATCGAAGGCTGGCGCACCAGCGGGAACCAGCGTCGTTATCATCGCGCCGTCCTGCGGCGCATTGCCATTATCCGCATTGCGCAGCGGGCAGGCATCCAGCTCAGCATCATCAGGGACGCCTTGGCGGATTTGCCGCAGGACAGGGTGGCGACGACGGCTGACTGGCGCGTGTTCTCGCAGTCCTGGCGGGAAATGCTGCAGCTTCGTATCAACAGCCTGATTATGCTGCGCGACCAGCTTACCGGCTGTATCGGTTGCGGTTGCCTCTCACTTGATGATTGTCCCTTACGCAATCCGAACGATGTTCTGGCCGATGCTGGCGCGGGCCCGCGCCGTCTCGTATCCGTCAAATGAGCAAGGTTTCCGGCTGGCCGCTTTAAAAGCAATTGTTCCTACTCGACGTCGGCCGGAACCCAGACACTGACGCTGCCGCCATTGGTGGAAAACAGACCCTTGCCATGCTCGTCAAGGGTGATCTGTTCGTGACGGTGACCAAGGAAATCGCGCCATACAGCTCCCGCCTGCTCAGGGCCGAGATCTATCTGTTTTTCCGCCGCCTCGCCGTTCGACATCACCACAACGCAGCCCGGCTCATCGGCGGTACCGTGGCGAATAAACGCAATGCAGCTCGGGTCGTCGAAAATATCCGTCTGGGCACCGTTGGAAAAGCGGCTGCGTGCCTCGATAAGCTTCGGAAGGCATTCGATAGCCGGCATGACGATCTCATGGTCGTTGCCGTCATTGCCGGTGTCTGTATACGTCGTACCGAAAAGATCGGGATAAAAGACGCAAGGCACACCTTCTTCGCGTAGCAGAATGATCGCATAGGCCAGAGGCTTGAACCAGGGTTCTACGGGCGCTTCCAGAGATTGCAGCGGCTGCGTGTCGTGGTTGTCGACAAGCGTGACGGCGTGATCTGGAACAGCGGAAAGCAGCGAACCATCGAAGATAGTGCGCATGTCGAAATCGCCGCCCTGCTTGGAAGCGTCATGGAAGCGGTGGTGAAGGGCGACATCGAAGAGCATCAGCTGCTTGTCGACCAGATCGAGATAGCTTTTCAGCGCGTCTATATCGGGGTGCCAGTATTCCGCGACAACGAAGAGGTCGGGATTAATCGTGTCGCGCATATGGCCTACCCAGTCGCGGAAGAACCATGCCGGAATGTGTTTGGCCGCATCCAGACGGAAACCATCCACCTGTACCTGTTCGGCAAGCCACCGGCCCCAATATTTCAGTTCCTCGTAGACAGCCCTGTTTCGGAATTCGACATCCGCGCCCATGAGATAATCGAAGTTGCCGTTTTCCTCGTCGACCTCCTCATTCCATTCGCCGTCGCCATATTCGTTGACGAGACGGAAAATGCCGTCCTCATCAGGCTCTTCGATGTGGTCGACGCCGCTGAAGCACTTCAGGTCCCAGATGAATTTGGAATGCGTGCCGTTTCGGCCGGGAAAGGTGAAGCGCGTATAGGCGTGCGCCTCGAAATCCTCGTCCTCTATATCGGTGCGGTCATCGGGATTGACGCGGCGAACCCGCACCTTCTCCCTTTCATCCGCGCCCATCTTGTGATTGAGAACCACGTCGTGAATGACGCGGATGCCGTTTTCCTTCAGCGTCCGACCAGCCTGTTCGAGGGCAGCGCGATCACCGTATTTGGTCGCGACTGTTCCCTTCTGGTCGAATTCGCCAAGGTCGAAGAGATCATAGGTATCGTAACCTACCGAAAAACCGCCCGCAGAACCCTTGTAGGCCGGCGGTAGCCAGACGTCGGTAATACCCATTCGGGCAAGGCTTTCCGCCTTTTCGGCCACCTCGCTCCATAATTTCCCTCCGTCCGGATAGTACCAATGGAAGAATTGAAGCAAGGTGCGTCCGGCCATATTTCCCTCATGATGGTTAGCAGGTCGCGCCATAAACGGCCCGGCGGCGAAAGGGTTCCGCCACCGTATTGACCAAACTTCGATTGTGAGGGGACCACCTTCCCTGATGGGTCCGGTGGCCTGGTCTATGCGTTATTCCGCAATTTCGAGAAGTGCCGCGCCCGCCTGAAGATAGTCGCCTTCCTTGACGATCAGGCGGACCTTGCCGGCCTTCGTCGCCACGATTTGCGTTTCCATTTTCATGGCTTCCATGACGGCCAGAAGATCGCCTTTGGAAACAGTTTCGCCATCGGTCACCTTGAACGATTGCAAGGTGCCGGAAACGGGAGCGATAATTTCACCTTCCTTCTCCTTGACCGACGCGCCGGGGGCAGCGGCATTGCCGCCGCTGACAGCGCCGAGGCCGGAGAGCAGCAGGTTCGGCAGGCCGACAGAAACACGCTTGCCGTCGATTTCCAGAAAGGTGCGCGTGATGGAAGGGTCTTCAGCCGGTGCAGGACGTTCCATGGCGTCAGGCATGGCGGCGAAATCGGTCTCGATCCAGCGGGTATGAACCTTGAAACCGTCGGTGCCGATGAAGTCGTCCGTCTCGATTGCGGCGCGATGGAACGGCAGAACCGTGGCAATGCCTTCGATACGGAATTCTTTCAGCGCGCGGCGCGCGCGGCGCAGAACCTGATCGCGGTCGGTACCCGTAACGATGAGCTTCGCCATCAGCGAGTCGAATACGCCAGGCACGCTGGAGCCGCTGACGACGCCGCTATCCATACGGATGCCGGGGCCGGAAGGAGCATCGAAAATCGAGATCGTGCCGGGTGTTGGCAGGAATCCTCGGCCGGGATCTTCGGCATTGATGCGGAATTCCATAGAGTGGCCGCGCGGTTCCGGCGTTTCAACCACCCGCAGGGTGTGGCCCTCGGCGATGCGGAACTGCTCGATGACGAGATCGATACCGGTGGTTTCCTCGGTAACGGGATGTTCCACCTGCAGGCGCGTATTGACCTCCAGGAAAGAAATCGTGCCATCAACGCCGAGCAGGAATTCGACGGTGCCGGCACCGGAATAGCCCGCGGCGGCACAGATCGCCTTTGCCGCGTCGTGGATTTTTTGTCGCTGTTCGGCAGACAGGAACGGGGCCGGAGCCTCCTCTATCAGCTTCTGGTTCCGACGTTGCAGCGAGCAATCGCGGGTGCCCAGCACCAGCACATTGCCGTGCTTGTCGGCCAAAACCTGCGCCTCGATATGGCGGGGCCGGTCTAGGAAGCGTTCGAGAAAGCACTCGCCGCGACCGAAAGCGGCGGTCGCTTCGCGAACGGCGGATTCGTAGAGATCGGCGATCTCTTCCATCTTCCATGCGACCTTCAGGCCGCGCCCACCACCGCCATGCGCTGCCTTGATGGCGACGGGCAGGCCGTATTCTTCGGCAAAAGCGGTGACTTCGGCGGCGGTAGAGACGGGGCCGTCACTGCCGGCCACCAGCGGTGCGCCGACGCCGGTGGCGATGCGCCGCGCTTCCACCTTGTCGCCCAGCGCTTCAATGACATGTGGGTCGGGGCCGATCCAGCTAAGGCCGGCATCGATAACCGCCTGCGCAAATTCGGCGCGTTCGGACAAAAAGCCGTAACCGGGATGCACGGCATCCGCGCCGGCGCGTTTGGCAATCGCGATCAGCTTGGCGATATCGAGATAGGTTTCGGCGGGGCGGACGCCTTCCAGCGCATAGGCCTCATCCGCCAACCGAACGAATAGCGCATTCTGATCGGGATCGGCATAAACGGCAACCGATTGCAGGCCGTAATCACGGCATGCGCGGATGATCCGCACCGCGATCTCGCCGCGATTGGCAATCAGCACTTTTTTCATCGCTATTCTCCCTACAGACTTTTAGCCGCCGCGATTTCGGCAAAAGGGCCGATCGGGCGGAACTTGATTTTGGCATTGACGGGGATTTGCCCCGCAAGATCGAGATGGTATTCCGCGACCGCGCCGATGACGGGATAGCCGCCGGTCAACGGGTGGTCGGCAAGGAAAAGAACGGGCTGGCCGCTATGGGGAATCTGGATTGCTCCGGTGGCCGTGCCTTCGCTCGGCAATTCGGCACTGTCCCTGCGCTCCATCGGCACTTCGCCGGCAAGGCGGATGCCGACGCGGTTCGATTGCGGCGTGACCTGCCAGAGCTGGCCGGTCAGCGTATCGAGGCCCTTTTGCGTGAACCAGTCGGTACGCGGTCCGAGAACCACGTCGAGCGTCACAATATCGCCGGTTGCCGGCGGATCGAAGGCCGGAGCCTCGTCGACAGACACGCTGGAAAGTCCTGTCTTTTCGCCCTTCAGCGGCAGAGTAGTGCCCGCAGTCACGCTTTCTGGACCCACTACGGCGAGCGTATCCGTCGCATAGCTGCCCAGCACGGGCTCGACATCGAACCCGCCACGCACAGCAAGATAACAGCGCATGCCCTTCGGCGGCTGACCCAAGGTTACGATATCGCCGGGTTCGAGAGACACGGGAACATGGGGTTGTGCGGCGAAACTGCGATCTGCGGTCTTGACGGTGATGGGGCAGGGCGCGCCCGCAATGCCGATAACGGCGCGGCTCGTGCTTTTGAAGGAAAAGCCGCCGAGCGTCAGCTCGAGACACGGCGAGTTGACGGGATTGCCGACGATACGGTTGGCGGCGTTAAACGCGCCACGATCCAGTGCGCCGGAGGCGGAGACGCCCTGTCCGGTTTGGCCGAAGCGGCCGAGATCCTGAAAAATGGCGGGCATGGGGGCCGCGAGCACCTCGAAATGCGGGCCTTCTCTTGTCATCTCAGGGCGGGCGGTGCGCGGCGCTGAGGTGGGAACATCAACCGTTCTTCCGGCCTTGTCCATATCGAAGAAACGCACGCGATAACCCGGCTGGAAAAGCGCGCCGGGATCACGGTCTATATCCCACATCTTCACCGGTGTGGTGCCGATGATCTGCCAGCCGCCGGGGCTGTTTTGCGGATAGACGCCGCTGAAGGCGCCAGCCACCGCCACCGAACCCGCCGGAATGCGGGTACGCGGGCTTTGCCGGCGCGGCACGTGAAGAGCCGTATCGCCGCCAACCAGATAACCGAAGCCGGGCGCGAAACCGCAGAAGGCCACGGTGAATTCGCTTTCGGTATGGCGGCGGATGACTTCGTCGACGCTCATGCCGGTCAGTTCGGCAACGTCGGCCAGATCTTCGCCGTTATAATGGACGGGGATTTCCACCAGATTGTCCGAGGGCGCGATTTTTGCGGAGAGATCGCGGCTGGAAAGCCGTGCAACCAGCGCCTCTGCGCCAATCTTTTCGGGGCGGAAACGGATCATCAGGGTGCGGGCAGCCGGAACTGTTTCGTCGATGCCCTCGATCGGATCGTTCTGAAGCGAGGCGAACAGCGCCAGCGTTTCATCGAGATCGGCAAGTTCGACGAGAATGGTGGTGAGGCTGACGGGGAGAAAACGCATCATATCCTCACGCGTGATAGGCAGAATCGGGAATGTCGGTGATGAACATGTGCCCGGGCGCATGGGTAATCGCGAACGGCACGCCGGACGCCATGACTGCAGCCTGAGGCGTCACGCCGCAGGCCCAGAAAACTGGAACCTCGCCGGGTTCGATCCGCACCGCATCACCGAAATCCGGCTTCGCGAGATCCGATATGCCGATTTCTTCCGGCGCGCCGACATGCACGGGCGCACCGTGAACCGCCGGAAAACGTCCTGAAATTGTCGCGGCATCGGCCACGCGCGAAGCCGGGATCGGTCGCATGGAAACGACCATGTTGCCCTTAAACCGGCCGGCCGGCCGGCAGGGGCGGTTGGTCAGATACATCGGAACGTTGCTTTTGTCGGTCATGTGACGGATTTCGATACCCGCTTCGACCATCGGCGTTTCAAAGGTAAAGCTGCAACCGATCAGGAAAGCGACGAGATCGTCACGCTCTGCCCATGCGGCGGTCGCATCCGCCGTTTCCTCGGCAAGTTTGCCGTCCCGCCAGATACGGTAAAGCGGTAGGTCGGTCCTGAGATCGGCACCGGGGGCAAGAAGCGTGGTTGGTGAGCCGGGATCTGAAACATCGAGCACCGGGCAGGGCTTGGGATTACGCTGCGCATAGAGGAGGAAATCGAAGGCCCAGTCGCGCGGCAGCACGATCATGTTGGCCTGCGTGAAACCGGGAGCGATGCCGGAGGTCGGTGCAACGAGGCCGCCACGATAATCGGCGCGGGCCGTCCGGGCGGCATCCGCATTGGTGTGGCTCAGAAAGGATAAGGGTATCGTCATTGGTCGCCCTTTTAGAGAATGGATGCAAAAGAGCGGATTTCGATGCCCTCGGCTTCGAAACGGCGGCGGATTTCCTGGGCGATCGCCACCGCGCCGGGGCTGTCGCCATGCACGCAGATGGATTGTGCTTCGATCTTGATGCTGCTGCCGTCGATGGCTTCGAGTGTTCCTTCGCGGGCAAGCTGCACCATCCGGTTGGCGATTTTGGCAGCGTCGTGCAGTACGGCGCCCGCCTCGCGGCGCGAGACGAGTTGGCCTTCGGGCGTATAGGCACGGTCAGCGAAGGCTTCCGCGACGACGGCAAGGCCTGCCTTGCGGGCGAGATCGAGGATGGGCGCATTGGCAAGGCCCATCAGCACCAGCGAGGCATCGACGGCCTTTATACCGTCGATGACCGCTTGTCCCTGTTTCGCGTCATTGGCGATGCGGTTGTAAAGCGCGCCATGCGGCTTCACGTAACGCACCGTGGTTCCGGCTGCGGCGGCGACACCCTTTAGTGCACCGATCTGGTAGATGACATCGGCGATCAGCTCTTCGGAGGTCACATCCAGATCGCGGCGGCCAAAGCCGACGCGGTCCGGGTAGGAAACATGGGCGCCGACGACCACGCCTTTTTCGGCAGCGGCCTTAACGGTCCGGTAGATGCCGGCCGGGTCACCTGCGTGAAATCCGCAGGCGATGTTAGCGCTGGAAACGATGGCAAGCATCGCCTCGTCATCTCCCATGCGCCACGCGCCGTAACTTTCGCCAAGATCGCTGTTGAGATCGATAGCGGCCATGTTGCCTCCCTTTAGAGCATTTCCAGCAAAAGTGCGTAGCGGTTTTGCGTCGGGAAAATGCGTAATAACAAATATATAGAGCGTTTCCGTTTTTCTCCGAAATGCGGAAACGCTCTAGTTTTTACAGGCCGAGCAGGCCGAAAATGGTGCCGGCGGACTTGTAGCCCATGTACCACGTCAATGCGCATGTCAGAACGCCAAGCCCGAGCAGAATGCGCGAGTAGCGGTGGCCGCCCATCAGGTCTTCGCGCTTCCATGCGGCAAACAGGAAGATGCTGAGGCCGATGGGCAGGATAAGACCGTTCAGGCCGCCAACGAAGACCAGCATGGCGGCGGGCGGCGTCGTGATGAGCAGGTAGCAGACGAGCGAGACAGCGATGAAGATGACCGTCGCCATGTTGCGGGCGCGTTCCGTCATATCCTGCTTGAACACGGGCAGGAACGAGACGGAGGTATACGCCGCGCCGATGACGCTTGTGATGGCCGCAGCCCAGAAGATGATGCCGAATAGACGGAAGCCGAGATCGCCCGCGGCCGACCGGAAAGCCTGTGCGGCGGGATTGGCGGCCTGGCCCGATGTATCGATGACGACGCCGCTGGCGACAACGCCGAGAATGGCGAGGAACAGCACGTAACGCATGATGCCGGTGACAGCGATGCCGGTCAGAGCGGCGCGGTTGACGGCGGGCAGGTTTTCAATGCCGACCATTCCCCGGTCCAGCAGGCGGTGCGCGCCGGAATAGGTGATGTAGCCGCCAACGGTGCCGCCGACGATGGTGGTGATGGTCGCGAAATTGATTGTGTCCGGCAGGAAAGTCTGGCGGAAGGCATCACCGACCGGCGGCGCGGATACGAATGCAACGTAGAGCGTCAGCACGATCATCAGGATACCGGCGAAAATGATGAACCGGTCGACGGCGAGGCCAGCCCGTTTGGAAACGAAGATGGCGATGGAAAAGATTGCGCTGATGGCGCCGCCGATTTTCGGATCGAGCCCGAAGATGGCGTTCAGGCCGAGGCCGGTGCCGCCAATATTGCCGATATTAAAGAAAAGGCCGCCGATGATGACGAGAATGGCGAGAAGATAGCCGGAACCCGGAATGGCAGCATTGGCGATGTCGGACGCACGCATGCGCGTCAGCGTTACGATGCGCCAGATGTTGAGCTGAACGACGAAGTCTATGAGGATGGAAGCAAGAATGCCGAAGGCGAATGCGGCACCAAGCTGCATGGTGAATGTCGCCGTCTGCGTGATGAAGCCGGGACCGATGGCAGATGTTGCCATCAGGAAGATTGCTCCCAGAAGAGATGCACGTTTTGACATTTTGAGATCGGCAGTCGGGGTGAGCTTTTTCTGCTCCATGGATTTTCTCCGCTCCTGTCGCAATCCGCCCCTCGCGGATGCTTTATGCCACCGATCTTGTCTTGTTCCGTGAGATTGTCAATATTGTTCAACAATAAATGATAATCGTTCTTTTATTTTGTCTATTTGTTGGACGTTATGAGTATGAATTCATCACGTTTTTTTGGCGCTTTGCTGAAGCTTTGTGCTATGGGCAATCATGCCGTGTCCGAACATGCCTGTCACGGAATTCCCAACGTTGCATTGCTCTTAAGGAAAGCGCCATGACGGAAACGATAGAGGGTCTGCCGCTTGCGGATCGATTGGCAAAGGGTATTCGCACCCTGCTGATCTCCGGTGAACTGATGCCGGGCCAGCGTCTTTCGGAAGCAGCCTTCAGTGAACGTTTCGAGGTCTCCCGCAATTCGCTGCGTGAAGCCTTTCGTCTCCTGACCAAGGATGGTCTGCTGCGTCACGAGGCCAATCGCGGCGTTTTTGTCGCCGTTCCCACCCTGGCTTCGGTGATTGATATTTACAGGGTGCGGCGCATGGTGGAATGCGGGGCGCTGCGTCAGGCCTGGCACAAGCACCCGGCCATCCGGACAATGCGCACGGCGGTCGATGATGCCAGGATAAAGCGCGACCAGGCAGACTGGTTAGGCGTGGGCAGCGCCAACATGAAGTTCCACGCCGCCGTGGTCGACCTTCTAGACAGCGCTCGTCTCAGCGATTTTTACGAGCGCATTGCCGCTGAGCTCAGGCTTTGTTTCGGCCTGCTGAAAGACCCGGAACAGCTCCATTCCCCCTTTGTGGACATGAACAGCAAGATCCTGTCGCTGATGGAAGAGGGCAAGGCGGCTGAGGCCGGTGACGAGATGGAAATCTATCTCAATCTTTCCGAGCGGACGGTTTTGAAGGCGCTCGAACGGGCGTCATGAGAAATCAGGCGTAGCGGGACGAAAACGTCCCTTTCACGTCCGCTCCATTTTTATATCGGCGCCTGATTGCCAAGTTTGTTGCGGTGCGTCATCAATGCCGACATGACGCTTCGCGACCTCACCATTCTCGTTATAGACGAAAACGCGATCCGCGCCTCGATCATCGAGGAGGGGCTGCGCGAGGCCGGGTATAATCGCGTGACGCTCATCCATGAAGTGCACGGCGTGGCGCGGACCATCGAGACGCTGCAGCCCGATGTCATCTTCATCGACCTTGAAAATCCCAACCGCGACATGATGGAGCATCTGTTTCAGTTGACACGCACGGTCGGCCGGCCGATCGCCATGTTTGTCGACCGCTCCGATACCGCGTCCATCGAGGCGGCCGTTGAGGCTGGTGTTTCCGCCTATGTCGTTGACGGGCTGAAGAAAGAACGCGTCAAACCCATCCTCGATATGGCGGTCAGCCGCTTCAACGCTTTCAGCCGTCTGCGACAGGAACTTGCCGAAGCAAAATCGGCGCTTGAGGAGCGCAAGGTCATCGAGCGCGCCAAAGGCATTTTGATGAAAATGCGTGGCCTGTCCGAAGAGGAGGCTTTTGCGCTTCTGCGGCAAACGGCGATGAACGAGAAAAAGAAAATATCCGAGATCGCGCAAAGCGTGGTCACCGCGGCCGGTCTGTTGATGTAACGAACCCGCCGGCGGGACAGTCGAGGAGTGTATGATATGGCGGCACAGGAAAAATCGGCCGGTTCAAAAGCGGGCGCGCCGGCAATTGTTGGCAGCGACCGGCAAAAAATCCTGCGGGCAGGTTTTATTCCTCTTGTCGATGCGTCCGTCCTCATTGCTGCGGCGGAATTCGGCTTTGCCGAGCGCGAAGGCCTGACGCTCGATCTCGTCAAGGATGTGTCCTGGGCGAATGTGCGCGACCGGCTGGCATTCCGGCAATTCGACATTGCCCATATGCTGTCGCCGATGCCCGTTGCCTCCATGCTCGGACTCGGCTCGAACCCTTCGCCGACGATCACGCCGTTTTCACTTGGGCGCGGCGGCAATGCGATAACGCTTTCGACGCGGCTTTTTGCCCGGATGAAGGCGTTGACGGGGCTTTCCGAAACGGCGGGGGCGCTGGAAAATGCGATGGCCTTAAAGCAGGTGCTGGATGACATGCGAGCGCGGGGCGAAGCTACACCGACGCTCGGCATGACCTACCCGTTTTCCTCGCACAATTACGAATTTCGCTATTGGCTCGCCGCTGGTGGCATTCATCCCGATCACGACGTCAAACTGGTGGTCGTACCACCGCCATTGACGTCGGATGCATTGGCGGCGGGCGCCATAGATGGTTTCTGTGTCGGTGCGCCGTGGAACATCGTTGCCGCCGAGCGCGGTGTGGGCAGGATCGTCGCTGCCAAGCAGGATTTGTGGCCGTCTGCGCCGGAAAAAGTGATCGGGATGCGGCCTGAATGGGCCGAAAGCCAGCAGGAAACGGTCAGCCGGCTGCTCACGGCGCTCGATGCCGCCGCACGTTGGTGCGACCTTGCGGAAAATCACGATGATCTGAGCAGGACACTTGCCGATCCGCGTTATATCGGTGCGCCGCAAAGCATCATCCGCCATGTGCTTGCCGGTGAATTCAACATCGACAGCCAGGGCAACCGCCGGGTCATCGACAAATATTTCCTCTTCCACGGCGGCCATGCCAATTATCCGCGCCAGAGCCAGGCACTGTGGATTTACAGCCAGATGATCCGCTGGGGGCAGACGGAGTTTTCGCAAGGTGGTGTGGAGGCCACCCTGTCCGCTTACCGTCCAGATATTTATCGGGCGGCACTGGGCGATGCCAATGCGCCAGATGATGCCGATATTCGAGTCGAAGGGCAGGAGGCGGGTGACCGGTTCGTGGACGGTTTTGTTTTCGATCCCGCAGACATTGCTGGCTATGTGAATGGCTTTTCCGTGCGCAGTTCTGCCCCGTTTTCCATCTCCCAAGGCGAGGCCTGACAGCCGTCGGCCGGGCAAGCTGCGCAAATTTCAAGCTCGGAATTTATCCATCTGCGCAAACCATAGACAAAATTTCTACTGATTAAAATTTAATCGTCCGATCCAATCTCGGAAATTCCGTTTTTTTCCAAGGCGATAGCTTCCACAAGTAAAACTGGCACGCCCCTTGCGTCTTCGTCTTTGCACTGGTCAACGGCGATCGGGGCGAGCAGGGCGCGGCATAAGCGCTTTCACAGACATAGACGTCGCAAGGTTTTGCTGCCCGGAACACCTCCCGTTCCGAAGGCGCAAACACCGAGCGGCGTTTTTTTTATTTTCAGGTTTTTTCGCAAGCGAACGCGCCACCCGTGCGGTGGTCCAATAAGGGGAAGATGCGAATGAAAAAGATATTCTCGGGCGATGTCAGCCGCCGCACCATACTGAAGACGACAGCCGCCGCAGCCCTTGTTACCGCCGTGCGCACCGCTTTTCCGTCAGGCGCTTTCGCAGCCACGGCTGAGCCGGAAGTGAAGGGCGCGAAAATCGGCTTCATCGCGCTGACCGACGCCGCCCCGCTTATCATCGCGGCGGAAAAGGGACTGTTCGCCAAGCATGGCATGCCGGATGTCGAGGTTTTCAAACAGGCATCCTGGGGTGCGACACGTGACAATCTCGTGCTCGGCGGCGCATCGAACGGCATTGATGGCGCGCATATCCTGACCCCGATGCCCTATCTCATGCATACCGGCAAGGTGACGCAGAACAACGTGCCTGTGCCGATGGCGCTTATCGCCCGCCTCAATCTCGACAGCCAGGGTATTTCCGTCGCCAAGGAATATGCTGAAACCGGCGTTCAGCTCGACGCGTCCAAGCTGAAGGCAGCTTTCGAGAAGAAGAAGGCAGAAGGCAAGGAAATCAAGGCTGCCATGACATTTCCCGGCGGCACGCATGATCTGTGGATCCGCTATTGGCTGGCCGCCGGCGGCATCGACCCGGACAAGGACGTCTCCACCATCGTCGTTCCGCCGCCGCAGATGGTCGCCAACATGAAGGTCGGCAATATGGACGTCTTCTGTGTGGGCGAACCCTGGAACGAGCAACTCGTCAATCAGGGCATCGGCTTTACTGCCTGTACCACCGGGGAACTCTGGAAAGGGCATCCCGAGAAGGCGCTCGGCATGCGCGCCGACTGGGTGGAAAAGAACCCCAACGCCACCAAGGCATTGCTGATGGCCGTGATGGAGGCCCAGCAATGGTGCGATGAGATGGCGAACAAGGAGGAGATGTCCACGATCCTCGGCAAGCGCCAATGGTTCAACGTGCCACCGAAAGACGTTCTTGGCCGCCTCAAGGGCAATATCAATTACGGCAACGGCCGCGTGCTGGAAAATACCGGTCTGCAGATGAAGTTCTGGCAGGATCACGCGTCCTATCCCTTCCGCAGCCACGACAGCTGGTTCATCACGGAAAACATCCGCTGGGGTAAATTTGCACCCGATACGGACGTGAAGGCGCTGGTTGCCAAGGTCAACCGTGAGGACATCTGGCGCGACGCTGCAAAGGATCTCGGTGTTGCCGATATTCCCGCCTCCACGTCGCGCGGCAAGGAAACCTTCTTCGACGGCAAGGTCTTCGACCCCGAAAACCCGTCGGCCTATCTCGAAACTCTTTCCATCAAGGCAGCCTCCTGAGGAGGAGACACGGGTGTCGCCCCTCCTCCGCCGGGTTGCCATTTAAAGATGGACACCAAAGGCCGGATGAGGGGCGAGACCCTGACCGCAACCGAAATCCAAAGGAAACGCCATGTCCGCATTGGCTCGAAATTTCAAAGAACAGCCGCAGCAACCGGTGGTACAAAAGGCAAACGTCGTGACCCTTCCGCCCAAACATCCCTCGCGGTTCAATCTGCGTAAACTGGGTGCTGCGGCGGCCCGCAATATCATACCGCCATTTGTCGTCCTCGCCGTTCTGCTGGGCGTCTGGCAGGTGCTCTGTTCCGCCCCCGGCTCGTCCCTGCCGCCGCCAAGCCAGGTATTCGAGGAAAGCTACGATCTCATCGTATCGCCGTTCTTCCATAATGGTTCGCAGGATATCGGCCTCGGCTTGCGCGTGCTGGTCTCGCTGGAGCGCGTGGCATACGGTTTCGGCCTTGCGGCTATCGCCGGCATCATTCTCGGTGCGGTCATCGGCCAGTCGGTCTGGGCCATGCGCGGCCTCGACCCGATTTTTCAGGTCCTGCGCACCGTGCCGCCGCTCGCCTGGCTGCCGCTTTCACTTGCCGCCTTTCAGGACAGCAATCCATCGGCCATTTTCGTGATCTTCATCACCTCCATCTGGCCCGTCATCATCAATACGGCGGTCGGCGTGCGCAACATTCCGCAGGATTATCGCAACGTTGCGAAGGTGCTGCGGCTCAACCAGATCGAATTCTTCTTCAAGATCATGCTGCCGTCGGCCGCCCCCTACATCTTCACCGGCCTGCGCATAGGCATCGGCCTCTCCTGGCTCGCCATCGTGGCGGCGGAAATGCTGACCGGCGGCGTCGGTATCGGCTTCTTCATCTGGGATGCGTGGAACTCCTCGCGCCTGCCCGACATCATCGTGGCACTCGCTTACATCGGCGTTGTCGGCTTCATGCTCGACAAGCTGGTAGCGGCGCTCGGCAAGGTCATCACCCGCGGCGCTGCGGCCAACTAAAAGGGCGACCATCATGAACGCTTATCTGAAACTCGATCATATCGACAAATATTTCGACAAGGGCGGTTCGCGCGCCGAGGTGCTGAAAGGCATCAACCTGACCATCGGCAAGGGCGAATTCGTCTCAGTCATCGGGCATTCCGGCTGCGGCAAGTCCACCATGCTCAACCTCATCGCCGGGCTGACCAAAGTCTCAGCAGGCGTGGTGCTTCTGGAAAACCGCGAGGTCAACGAACCTGGCCCGGAACGCGCCGTCGTCTTCCAGAACCACAGCCTGCTCCCCTGGCTTTCGGTTTATGAAAACGTCAACCTCGCCGTCGCGAAGGTCTTCAGCAATACCAAGACCAAAGCGGAACGCCACGACTGGGTCATGCGCAATCTGGATCTCGTGCAGATGGCCCATGCCAAGGACAAGAAACCGTCTGAAATTTCCGGTGGCATGAAACAGCGCGTCGGCATTGCCCGGGCGCTCGCCATGGAGCCGAAAATCCTGCTGCTGGACGAGCCTTTCGGCGCACTGGATGCGCTGACTCGCGCCCACCTTCAGGACGCCGTGATGGAAATCCACGCCCGGCTTGGCAACACCATGGTCATGATCACCCACGATGTGGATGAGGCGGTGCTGCTGTCCGACCGTATCGTAATGATGACCAACGGTCCCGCCGCCCATATCGGCGAAGTGCTTGACGTGCCGCTGCCGCGCCCGCGCAACCGCATCGAGCTTGCATCCGACAAGACCTACCTCAAATGCCGCGAGGCCGTGCTGAAGTTCCTTTACGAACGTCACCGCTTCGTCGAAGCTGCGGAGTAACCACCATGGCGCAAAAACTCGTCATCATCGGCAATGGCATGGCGCCGGGGCGCATGCTGGAAAACCTTTTCGAAACCGCCCCCGGCCTCTACGACGTCACCATTTTCAACGCCGAGCCGCGCGTCAATTACGACCGCATCATGCTCTCACCAGTACTCTCAGGCGAAAAGAGCTATGAAGATATCGTCATCCACAATGACGAATGGTACGCGGCCAACAATGTGACGCTGCACAAGGGCGCGAAGGTCACCGGCATCGACCGTGACAACAAGACCGTAACCAGCGAAAACGGCATCACCGTTTCCTACGACAGGCTGGTGATCGCCACCGGTTCCCTGCCCTTCATCATTCCCGTCCCTGGCCATCAATTGCCGGGCGTTCTCGCCTATCGCGATCTCGACGATGTCACGAAGATGCTTGAAATCGCCGAAGGCAAGGGTCGCGCCATCGTCATCGGCGCCGGCCTTCTGGGTCTGGAAGCAGCTTATGGGCTGAAGCGCCAGGGAATGGACGTCACCGTCATCCATCTGATGCCGACGATCATGGAGCGGCAGCTCGATCCGGCAGCGGCCTATCTTCTGGAAAAGGCGCTGAACGAGCGCGGCATCGACATCATCACCAAGGCCAATACCAAATGCATTCTCGGCGCGGAGAAGGTCGAAGGCATCGAGTTGGAAGACGGCCGCGTCATTAAAGGCGACATGGTGGTGATGGCGGTCGGCATCCGTCCCGCCTCGGGTCTTGCCAAGGAAGCCGGCATTGCCGTCAATCGCGGCATCGTCGTGGATGATGGCATGATGACGTCGGATGCCTCGATATATGCGCTTGGCGAATGCGCCGAGCATCGCGGCATGTGCTACGGGCTGGTCGCGCCGCTTTATGAATCTGCGCGGGTGCTGGCGGACCGGCTTTGCGGCGGTTCAGCCGAGTATCATGGGTCTGTCACCAATACCAAACTGAAGGTCACCGGCATCAACCTGTTTTCCGCCGGCGATTTTGCCGAGGGCGACGACCGCGAGGAAATCGTGCTGCGCGATGCCACCGCCGGTGTCTACAAGCGCCTGATCCTCAAGGAAAATCGCATCATCGGCGCGGTTCTTTACGGCGAGACGGCGGATGGTTCGTGGTTCTTCGACCTGATGAAGAAATCGACCGACATTTCCGCCATGCGCGAAACCCTGATCTTCGGCCAGGCCTATCAGGGAGGGTCCCCGCTGGACCCTATGGCGGCCGTTGCAGCCTTGCCGGATGATGCGGAAATCTGCGGCTGCAACGGCGTCTGCAAGGGCAAGATCACCTCGGTCATCACCTCGAAGGGGCTGACCTCGCTGGATGATGTGCGCGCCCATACCAAGGCATCCGCCTCCTGCGGCAATTGCACCGGCCTTGTCGAACAGCTGATGACGCTGACGCTTGGCGACAGCTACAATCCCGCTGCCGTGCAGCCCATGTGCAAATGCACAGATCTCGGCCACGATGATGTACGCCGTCTCATCAAGGCCAAGAGCCTGAAGACCATTCCCGCCGTGATGCAGGAACTGGAATGGAAGACCTCCTGCGGCTGCGCCAAGTGCAGACCGGCGCTCAACTACTATCTCGTCTGCGATTTTCCCGACGAATATGCCGACGACTACCAGTCGCGTTATATCAATGAGCGCGTCCATGCCAATATCCAGAAGGACGGCACCTATTCCGTCGTTCCACGCATGTGGGGCGGCGTCACATCTTCCTCCGAACTGCGGGCGATTGCGGATGTGGTCGACAAGTTCGAAATCCCGATGGTGAAGGTGACAGGCGGGCAACGCATCGATCTTCTCGGCATCGAGAAGGAGGATTTGCCGGCGGTCTGGGCCGATCTCGGCAAGGCCGGTTTCATTTCCGGCCAGGCCTATGCCAAGGGGCTTCGCACCGTGAAGACCTGCGTTGGAGAACAATGGTGCCGCTTCGGCACGCAGGATTCCACCGGCCTCGGCATCCGTATCGAAAAATTCATGTGGGGCTCATGGACGCCCGCCAAGCTGAAGCTTGCCGTTTCCGGCTGTCCGCGAAACTGCGCTGAGGCGACATGCAAGGATATCGGCGTCATCTGCGTCGATTCCGGTTTCGAAATCCACTTCGCCGGTGCCGCTGGTCTCGACATCAAGGGTACGGAAGTGCTGGGCCTCGTCCATACCGAGGATGAGGCGCTGGAGCATATCGTGGCGTTGACCCAGATGTACCGCGAGCAGGCGCGCTACCTCGAGCGCATCTATAAATGGGCCAAGCGCATCGGTTACGACGAAGTCCGCCGCCAGATCATGGACGATGCCGACAAGCGCCGGGCCTATTTTGACCGCTTCGTCTTCAGCCAGAAATTCGCGCAGGTCGATCCTTGGTCGGAACGTGTGTCCGGCCACGACAAGCACGAATTCAGGCCGATGGCGGCAATCGGTTTCAACGAGGCAGCGGAGTGAGAACGATGGACAGCAACTGGATCGATATTGGCGACATTTCCGACATCCCGCTGCGCGGCGCGCGCTGCGTGAAAACGCCTATGGGCAAGATCGCCGTGTTTCGCACGGCTGAAAATCAGGTCTTCGCCATCGAGGATCATTGCCCGCACAAAGGCGGCCCGCTGTCTCAGGGCATCGTGCACGGGGCTTCGGTGACGTGTCCTTTGCACAATTGGGTCATTTCGCTGGAGACCGGCAAGGCGTTGGGGGCGGATGAGGGTGAGGTGAGGACCATTCCTCTCCGCAATCTCGGCGGGCGGCTTTCGATTGCGCTCGAAACTTTGATGATTGCGGCGGAGTGATATCAGATGTTGCCGACGATACTCCCCTCTGCCCTGCCGGACATCTCCCCCTCGAGGGGCAAGATCGACAAGTGGCACGCTTCTCGCTTCATCTCTGTTGTCGGAGACGCAAGCTGTAAAATAGAGCCGGTGCCACAATTGATCTACCCCTTTGAGGGGCAGATGTCCGGCAGGGCAGAGGGGGGTAAATGCCACGCACCAAGAGGGCAAACCCATGCCCGTTGAAACGAAAACCACCTGCCCCTATTGCGGTGTCGGCTGCGGCGTCATCGCCACCGTTGCCGATGACGGCATCGTTTCCGTCAAAGGCGATCCGGACCACCCCGCCAATTTCGGCCGGCTGTGTTCCAAGGGTTCGGCTCTGGCCGAAACCATCGGCCTCGACGGACGGCTGCTCCATCCCGAAATCCACGGAAAGCGAGTGGCATGGGACGAAGCGCTTCAACTCGTTGCTTCAAGATTTTCCGAGGCCATTTCCGAGCACGGCCGGGATTCGGTTGCCTTTTACGTTTCCGGCCAATTGCTGACGGAGGATTATTACCTCGCCAACAAGCTGATGAAGGGTTTCATCGGATCGGCCAATATCGATACGAATTCACGGCTTTGCATGTCGTCTTCGGTCGCCGGCCATCGCCGCGCCTTCGGGGCCGATACGATGCCCGGCACCTATGAGGATATGGAGCTTGCCGATCTGGTAATCCTCACCGGATCCAATCTCGCCTGGTGTCATCCCGTCCTCTATCAACGGCTTGCTGCCGCAAAGGCGGCGCGGCCGGACATGAAGGTGGTGGTCATCGATCCGCGCCGGACGATGAGCGCCGATATTGCCGATATGCACCTCGCCATCCGCCCGGATGGAGATGTGGCGCTGTTTACCGGTCTTCTGGCCCATCTTTCCGGCAGTTCCGCGTTCGATAACGCTTATGTTGGAAACCACACTGTCGGCTTCGATGCCGCGATGCAGGCAGCGACCGGGCACAGCCTGCCGGAGATTGCCGACAAGACCGGTCTGACAATCGTGGAATTGATTTCCTTTTACGAATTGTTCGAACGCACGCAAAAAACCGTCACCTGCTACAGTCAGGGCGTCAACCAGTCGCAAAGCGGCACCGACAAGGTCAACGCCATCATCAATTGCCACCTCGCCACAGGCCGCATCGGCCGGCCGGGCATGGGACCGTTTTCGCTGACCGGCCAACCCAACGCCATGGGCGGACGCGAGGTGGGCGGGCTTGCCAATATGCTGGCGGCCCATATGGCCATCGAGAACGCTGAAGACCGCGACCGCGTGCAGCGCTTCTGGGCCTCGCCGGCGATTGCGCAGAAGCCTGGCCTCAAGGCCGTGGATATGTTCCGGGCGGTTGCCGATGGCCGCATCAAGGCGCTGTGGATCATGGCCACCAACCCCGTCGTTTCCATGCCGGATGCCGGTGCCGTCGAGGCGGCGATCAAGGCCTGTCCCTTTGTCGTGGTGTCCGATGTCATCGCCAAGACCGATACCGCCCGCCACGCCCATGTGCTGTTGCCATCGCTCGGCTGGGGTGAAAAGGACGGCACGGTCACCAATTCCGAACGGCGTATTTCCCGCCAGCGCGGTTTTCTTGACGCGCCCGGTGAAGCAAAGGCCGACTGGTGGCAATTCGCCGAAGTTGGACGGCGCATGGGTTTTGACGCGGCCTTCGGCTACCGGCAACCTTCTGAGGTTTTCGCCGAGCATGCCGCTCTCTCCGGATTCGAGAACGCCGGAAGCCGCGATTTCGATATTGGCGGGATCGACCGTGATTCCTACGGTACGATGAAACCGTTTCAATGGCCAAAAGCCGGACCCGGTGAAGCCGCCACGACCCGCTTTTTCGCGGATGGCCGCTTTTTCCATGCGGATGGCAAGGCCCATTTCATCGCCACGGCACTGCCGGAGACCCGCAGGACATCGGCGGACTACCCGCTGACGCTTAATACTGGCCGTATCCGCGACCAATGGCACACCATGACCCGCACCGGCAAAAGCGCGCGTCTCACCGCCCATATCGCCGAACCCTTTGCCGAACTTCACCCGCGCGATGCACAGGCGCTGGGCATCGAAAGCGCCGATCTCGTGGAGCTTGAAAGCCCGCACGGCAAGGTCCTGCTGCGGGCTCTGGTCAGCGAGAGGCAGGCGCGGGGAGCTGTGTTTGCGCCGATGCACTGGAACGACCAGTTCGCCTCGCAGGCCCGCATCGATATGCTCGTGCCAGCGGTCACGGACCCACATTCCGGCCAGCCCGCTTCGAAGAATGTCGGCGTGAGTGCACGACGTTTTGTAGCGAAAGCCTATGGATTTGCGATCTCCCGCACCCGGCCTGATGCGCCGGGCTGCGCCTATTGGGCAGTTGCAAAGGCGGATGGCGGCTACCGCATGGAGCTTGCCTTCGAGGAACAGCCGCAGGACTGGACGCTCTGGGCGCGACGGGTTTTCGGAGTCGATATCAGGGTTGAGCCTCTGGGTTACAGTGACCGGCAGACGGGCGATCTGCGGCTTGCTTTCTTCGACGGTGGTACCTTGCTGGCAGCGCTGTTCGTCGCCAGAGAGCCGGTGGCCGTTGCCCGCAACTGGGCGATTTCACAGCTGAACGAACGCCATGAGGATTTGCGCATGCGTTTTGCCCTGGTCGCCGGGCGTCCCGGCGCCGGCCGCGCCGATCCGGGGGGGACGGTCTGCTCCTGCTTCAATGTCGGGGTCAACCAGATCACGGCCGCCATCCGCAATGGCTGCCACAGCGTCGAAGCCATAGGTGCTGCGTTGAATGCCGGAACCAATTGCGGCTCCTGCCGCGCCGAGATCAGGGGGATCATCGATGGATGCCTTAAAACCGCAGCGGAATGAACCGAACCGCATGGAGAAGCTCGCCAAGTTGCCGGTCTTCTGGGGGCTTGAGGGCAAGCGCGTGGTGCTGGCGGGCGGATCGGATGGGGCCGCATGGAAAGCGGAACTGCTGCTTGCCTGCGGGGCGGAACTTCACCTCTATTGCGAGGAAAGCGAGCTTTCGGAATGCTTTGCGGCGCTCGTCTCGACAAGCCAGATGCTGACATGGCATGACCGTTCCTGGGGTCCGGATAGTTTCAAAGGCGCGGAACTGGCGCTGGCGGATTGTGAAACCGACGAAGAGGCGGGAAGATTTTACAATGCCGCGCGCTCAGCCGGCGTGCCTGTCAATGTCATCGACAAGCCAGAATTCTGCCAGTTCCAGTTTGGCTCCATCGTCAATCGTTCGCCGGTGGTGGTGTCGATCTCCACCGATGGCGCCGCACCCATTCTGGCGCAGGCCATTCGCCGGCGCATCGAGACTTTGCTGCCGCTCGCTCTCAAGGATTGGGGCGCGCTTGCCCAGACCATCCGAGAGCGGGTCAATATACGCCTCGCGCCCGGCCCGGCGCGGCGTTCATTCTGGGAGAAATTTGTCGACCGGGCGTTTACCGAAAGGCTGGATGAGGGCAGCGAAGAAAGGCTGCTGACAGACATCGGCACGCAGGCAGGTCGGAAAGGATCGGCACGCGGCCTTGTGACGCTGGTCGGTGCCGGACCGGGCGATGCCGAGCTGCTGACGCTGAAAGCGGTACGCGCCTTGCAGGCGGCGGATGTCATTCTGTTCGACGATCTCGTTTCATCCGAGGTGCTGGAACTGGCGCGGCGGGAGGCGAAGCGTATGCTTGTTGGCAAACGCGGCGGCCGGGAAAGCTGCAAGCAGGAAGATATTAACGACATGATGATCCGCCTTGCCAAGGCCGGCAAAAGGGTAGTGCGGCTGAAATCCGGCGATCCGATGATTTTCGGACGCGCCGGCGAGGAGATCGCAGAGCTGGAGGCTGAAAACATCCCGGTCGAAATCGTACCCGGCATCACCGCGGCAAGCGCCATGGCTTCGCGGCTCGGCGTTTCCCTCACCCACCGCGATCATGCCCAGTCGGTCCGCTTCGTCACCGGGCACTCCAGACAGGGCAAGCTGCCGGAGAATATAGACTGGCAGTCCCTGTCGAACCCTTCCGTGACCACGGTTTTTTACATGGGCGGGCGAACCGCTGCCAGCATCGAGGAAGCCCTTCTGGCGCATGGCATGCCGGCCTCGACGCCCGTCGCCATCATGATTTCCGTCAGCCGCGAAAATGAGCAGCGCTGGTGCGGTTCGCTCGTGCAACTGGCTGCGGCGGTTGAGCGACTGGGCGTGAACGAGCCTATATTGATCGGCATCGGTGATGCGTTTGGTGCTGCAATCTCTGCGTTTTCCGAGATCGGCCTGCCGAAGCCGGTCCCGATGTCAATTCAGAAAGCCGGCTAATAATCTTGCTGGTTCGCGCGGATACGTTTTTCGCGTACCTCCGCAAGTGGACCTGATCGGCGCCACAAAACCGTCCCTTGACATTGGTTTTTCGTTCGCTCTTCAATAAAACGAAAAAATTGAAAGAGGAGGGAGGGTGAAATGATGCTCACACCGCGTCAGGATGAAATCGTTGCGCTGGCGAAAGCAAGCGGGCGTGTGCTGGTGGACGAGCTGGCCACGCGGTTTTCGGTAACGCCACAGACGATCCGCAAGGACCTCAACGATCTCTGCGATACGCGGGTGCTGACGCGCATCCATGGCGGCGCACTTTTTCCGAGCGGCAACGAAAACGTCAAATACGAGGCACGCCGTGCGATCGCCTCCTCCGAAAAGCAGGCGATCGGCGCCGCTGCCGCTGCCCTCATCCCCAACAACTCCTCGCTTTTCATCAATATAGGTACGACGACCGAGGCGGTGGGCGAAGCGCTGGCGGATCATCACGAGCTGATGGTCATCACCAACAATATTAATGTTGCCAATAGGTTACGGGTTTTTCCGGGCATCGAGGTGGTGATCGCTGGCGGCGTCGTGCGCGGTTCCGATGGCGGCATCGTTGGTGAGGCCGCAGTGGATTTTATCCGCCAGTTCAAGGTCGATTTCGCCGTCATCGGCGTTTCTGCGATCGATGAAGACGGCGCTTTGCTGGATTTCGACTTTCGCGAGGTCAAGGTTGCCCAGGCGATCATGTCCAACGCTCGCCACGTCATTCTTGTATCGGATTCACTGAAATTCGAGCGGACGGCGCCGGTGCGCATCGGCCATCTTTCACAGGTGCACACCTTCATTACCGATCATTGTCCGGTCGATTCGATTCGATCCATCTGTGCCGATCATGACGTCAGGTTGATTGAAACCGAGGTTGGGGAGCCTTGATCCGAACCGCCCCGGAATTTCGTTTGACATTCGTTTTGTCTTCAAATTAGATGTCCGTGCTTTCAATATATCGATGAGGAGAGCGTCGATGAAAGCGCGGGAGGGTCCATGTCTGACGAGGCAATCCACGATGTTTTCGTGATCGGCGGCGGCATCAACGGCTGCGGCATCGCGCGTGACGCTGTCGGCAGGGGTTATTCCGTTGCGCTTGCGGAAATGAACGATTTTGCTTCCGGCACCTCGTCGGCCGCCACAAAGCTCATTCATGGCGGTTTGCGTTATCTCGAACATTACGAATTTCGTCTGGTGCGAGAAGCGCTTATGGAGCGCGAGGTGTTGTGGGCCATGGCGCCGCACATCATCTGGCCTATGCGCTTTGTTCTGCCATTCCAGAAGGGCGGCGTGCGCCCGGCCTGGCTCGTGCGTCTCGGGCTTTTTCTTTATGACCATCTCGGCGGCCGCAAGCTTTTGCCCGCCACCCGCTCGCTCGATCTGCGCCGTGATCCCGCAGGGAAACCGCTGAAGCCGATTTTTGCCCGGGCTTTCGAATATTCTGACGGCTGGGTGGACGATGCCCGTCTTGTGGTGCTGAACGCCCGCGATGCCGCCGATCGCGGCGCCTTGATCCTCAACCGCACGCAGGTGGTTTCGGCACGCCGCGAAGGCGCCTTCTGGCGGGTCGAAACGAAAAATGGTGCCGGAGAAACCGCGACCTACCGGGCGCGCATGCTTGTAAATGCGGCCGGCCCCTGGGTAGACAAGGTTCTGGCTGCGACATTCGGTAAAAACAATGTCCACAATGTCCGCCTCGTGCAGGGCAGCCACATCATCGTGCGCAAGAAGTTTTCCGATCCGCGCGCCTATTTTTTCCAGAACCCGGACGGGCGCATCATCTTCGCCATCCCTTATGAGCAGGATTTTACCCTGATCGGCACGACGGATCGCGACTATACCGCCGACCCCCGGGCTGTTAAGATCAGCGACGAGGAGATCAGCTATCTTTGCAACGCGGCGAGCGAATATTTCGCTGAACCGGTGACGTCGGCCGATATCGTCTGGACCTATTCCGGCGTGCGGCCGCTGTTTGACGACGGCGCATCGAAAGCGCAGGAGGCAACCCGCGATTATGTGCTGAAAACCGAAGGAGCTGAAGGCGAAGCCCCGCTTCTCAATATCTTCGGTGGCAAGCTCACCACCTATCGACGGCTTGCCGAACATGCTCTTGAAAAAATCGGTGATGCGCTGGGTGAAAAGGGCTCGCCGTGGACGGCCGGTTCACATTTGCCGGGCGGAAATTTCGGTGCCGAGGCTTATGCGGGAGAGGTCACGGCCCTGCGGTCGCGTTATCCTTTCCTCGATGAGCGGCATGCGAAGCGGCTCATCCGCTGCTACGGAACGGACGCCGCGTCGATTATTGGCAATGCCGGGGACATGGCAGGGCTGGGACGGCATTTCGGCGGCACGCTTTATGAGGCCGAGGTGCGCTGGCTGATGGCCCGGGAATGGGCGCTGACGGCGGAGGATATTCTGTGGCGCCGCACCAAGCAGGGGCTTTTCTTTACCCAAGAAGAGGTGCGCGGGCTGGAGGATTATATCGATGACATTGCAGGTGGACGCTTGAAGGCAATCTGACGATCCGATCAAAAAGCGGAGGAGGCTTTGGATCACCATGCTTGAATTGCGAAACGTCTCGAAGATGGCCGGCGGTGAATATCATGTTCACCCGACCGATCTGACGTTGCAGCGCGGAAGCCTGAACGTCCTGCTTGGACCGACACTTTCGGGCAAGACGACACTCATGCGGCTGATGGCCGGGCTGGACAAGCCAAGTGGCGGTACGATTCTCTTCAATGGGGAGGACGTGACGGGCTGGCCGGTTCAGAAGCGCAACGTCGCCATGGTCTATCAGCAGTTCATCAATTATCCGGCGCTCAGCGTTTATGAGAACATCGCCTCGCCGATGCGCGTTGCCGGCAAGGACAAGGCAACGATCGACAGGGAGGTGAGGAAGGCCGCCGAGCTTCTGAGGCTGACGCCCTATCTAGATCGTACGCCTCTCAACCTTTCCGGTGGCCAGCAACAACGCACGGCACTTGCCCGCGCCATCGTCAAAAACGCCAATCTGGTGCTCCTCGACGAGCCGCTCGCAAATCTCGACTACAAGCTGCGTGAGGAGTTGCGTGAGGAATTGCCGCGTATCTTTGCGGAATCCGGTGCAATCTTTGTTTACGCCACGACGGAACCCTCCGAAGCTCTGCTGCTCGGTGGCAATACCGCGACGCTGAACGAGGGCAAGGTAACGCAATTCAGCCGCACGATCGAAGTTTACAGGCGTCCGGTGGATATCGTAACCGCGAAAATCTTCGCCGATCCGCCACTCAACACCATCGAGGTCATCAAGACGGGCGGCGCCTTCACGCGCGCCGACCATGCGGTTGTGCCGGTGCCGGCGCATCTTGCTGCCATGCCTGACGGTCCAGTGACCATTGCCTTCCAGCCACATCATCTTTTCCCACAGCAAAAGGGGCAGGCGGCGCAATCCATCCGGGCGCGGACACTGATCTCGGAGATCGCCGGATCGGAAAGCTTCGTACATGTGGAATTTTCAGGCCAGCGTTGGGTGATGCTGGCGCAGGGCATTCACGACATCGAGCCGGACACGGAGATCGAACTGTTTCTCGATACGCGGCACCTGATGGCTTTCGATACACACGGCCACGCCATCGGCGAAGCGGCTTAAGGGGAGATCGATCATGGCACGCATCACGCTCGATCATATTCGCCACGCTTACAACGCCAAGGCGCAGGCGGCAGGTGATTATGCCCTGAAGGAAGTTCATCACGAATGGGAGGATGGCGGTGCCTATGCGCTGCTTGGCCCTTCCGGCTGCGGCAAGACCACGTTGCTTAACATCATTTCCGGCTTGCTGCGCCCCTCGGAAGGTCGCATCGCCTTTGACGGAACGGATGTCACCGATCTTTCCACCGAAGATCGCAACATCGCCCAGGTATTCCAGTTTCCGGTCGTTTACGACACGATGACAGTCTATGACAATCTGGCTTTTCCGCTGCGCAACCGGCAAGTGCCGGAGGCCGAAATCGACCGCCGCGTGCGGGAAATCCTCGAGATGACCGATCTTTCCGGCATGGCAAAACGCCACGCGCGCGGACTTACGGCGGACCAGAAGCAGAAAATTTCGCTGGCGCGCGGGTTGGTGCGATCCGACGTCAATGCCATCCTCTTCGACGAGCCGCTGACGGTGATCGATCCGCATATGAAATGGGTGCTGCGCTCGCAGTTGAAGCGCCTCCACCGCCAGTCCGGTTTCACCATGGTCTACGTTACGCACGACCAGACCGAAGCGCTGACTTTCGCCGACAAGGTGGTGGTCATGTATGACGGTCAGATCGTCCAGATCGGCACACCCGCCGAGCTTTTCGAACGCCCGGGACATACGTTCGTCGGTTACTTCATCGGTTCGCCCGGCATGAATGTGATGCCTGCCAGCATCGATGGCGCAACGGCGGTTGTCGGCGGCCTTGGCGTTCCGCTTGCCGGCGTGCCGGTGGTGGATGGATCGAAGCGGATCGAAATCGGCATCCGCCCGGAATTCGTTCGGCTGGAGCGGGGTGGCATGCCCATCACCGTCGACAAGGTCGAGGATATCGGCCGGCAAAAGATCGTTCGCGCCCGGTTCGCCGGCCAAAAGCTTGCGATTGTCGTTCCGGAGGAGGAGGACATTCCGGCAGAAGCGGGTGTTCGCTTCGATCCGGCCGCTATCGGTGTCTTTGCCGATTCCTGGCGTGTGAAGATGGGGGCCTGACCATGGAAAAGACCTGGAACAACAAAGCGTGGTTCATGGTGCTGCCGGTTCTGGTGCTGGTCGCATTTTCCGCCGTCATCCCGCTGATGACGGTCGTGAACTATTCGGTGCAGGATACTTTCGGCAACAATCAATTCTTCTGGGCGGGAACCCAATGGTTTCAGGAAATTCTTGGCTCCGACCGTTTCTGGAACGCGCTCGGACGCAATCTGGTATTTTCCGGCATCATTTTGGCGATTGAAATTCCGCTCGGCATATTCATCGCGCTCAAGATGCCCAAATCCGGCATCGGCGTGCCGGTCTGCCTCGTCACCATGGCGCTGCCGCTTTTGGTGCCATGGAATGTGGTAGGCACGATCTGGCAGGTGTTCGGCCGCAGCGATATCGGGTTGCTGGGTTATTACGCCAATCAGCTTGGGCTTGATTACAACTACGTCAACGATCCCGTCGACGCATGGATCACCGTCGTCATCATGGATGTGTGGCACTGGACAAGCCTCGTCGTCCTCCTGTGCTACGCCAGCCTCGTCTCCATTCCGGATGCCTATTATCAGGCAGCAAGGATCGATGGCGCATCGCGCTTTGCGGTTTTCCGGTTCATTCAGTTGCCGAAGATGAAGCGGGTGCTGCTGATCGCATTCCTGCTGCGCTTCATGGACAGCTTCATGATCTACACCGAGCCTTTCGTCGTCACCGGCGGCGGCCCCGGAAATTCCACCACCTTCCTGTCCATCGATCTCGTCAAGGTAGCGCTCGGCCAGTTCGATCTGGGTCCCGCGGCCGCCATGTCGCTGATCTACTTCCTCATCATCCTGCTGTTGTCCTGGGTGTTCTACACCGTGATGACCAGCCACGACGCGGAGACTTGAGACATGAGCGCCTCTGATGTCACCACAAGCGTGGAACTCAACGGTATCGGCAATCCACCGGTAAGAGCCAGTTCGGCAAGAATATCAGGCCTTGCTGCGAATTCACGATCGCGCCGCCGCCATGGGCCATCGCGCTTTTCCTGGCTGGTGCCGACGATCTACATCATCCTGCTGCTCGTGCCGATCTACTGGCTTATCAATATGAGCTTCAAGACGAACACAGAAATCGTCTCGTCGATGACGCTTTATCCGCACCAGCCGACGTTGCAGAATTATCGGACGATCTTCACGGATTCATCCTGGTATTCGGGTTACATCAACTCGATCATCTACGTCGTCATGAATATGGTGATCTCGGTCTCGGCGGCCCTCCCGGCGGCCTATGCCTTCTCCCGTTACCGCTTCCTGGGCGACAAGCACCTGTTCTTCTGGCTTTTGACCAACCGCATGGCGCCACCCGCCGTCTTCGCGCTGCCCTTCTTCCAGCTCTATTCCGCTTTCGGGCTGATCGACACGCATATTGCCGTGGCGCTGGCGCATTGCCTGTTCAACGTGCCGCTGGCGGTGTGGATTCTCGAAGGTTTCATGTCGGGTGTACCGAAGGAAATCGACGAGACCGCCTATATTGACGGCTATTCCTTCCCGAAATTCTTCGTGAAGATTTTCATGCCGCTCATTGCCTCCGGCATCGGTGTCGCCTGTTTCTTCAGCTTCATGTTCTCGTGGGTCGAGCTTCTGATCGCCCGCACGCTGACGACGACCGACGCCAAGCCGATCGCCGCGACCATGACGAGAACCGTTTCTGCCGCCGGCATGGACTGGGGCCTGCTCGCCGCCGCCGGCGTGCTGACGCTCATTCCCGGTGCGCTGGTGATCTGGTTTGTTCGCAATTACATCGCCAAGGGCTTTGCGCTGGGGAGGGTTTGACATGACGAAGATGCCCGATTTTACCTGGATGGCATGGACCTGGCAGACGGCCGCGTTTTTCGGTGCAATCGCCGTGTTGCTGGTTGGGATGTGGTTCTGGGAACAGTTCTCGCCCGGCGGCAACCCCCGCTTCGGCCTGCTGCGCTTCGAGACAACGCGTGGCGACAGGTTGTTCATTTCGCTGCTCGGCAGCGCTTTCATTCATCTTGCATGGCTCGGGCTGGTCGGCCCGAACCTGTGGTGGGCTCTCGCTCTATCGGCGGTTTACGCAATTGGCGTTTTCCGTTTCGTCTAGAGCAGGAAGAACGGTGCGGCGGAGGAAAACCGCACCCGGCAGACTTCGTGCAATCGCAACCCTTGGGAGGACTGATATGCGACGGCATCTGATGACGACGACGGCAGCCATGCTGCTGGCAATGACAGGTTCCGCTTTCGCCGGAATGGAGGAGGCAAAGCAATTTCTGGACAAGGAAATCGGCGATATGTCGTCGCTTTCGCGTGCAGATCAGGAAAAGGAACTGCAATGGTTTATCGATGCCGCGAAACCTTTTGCTGGCATGGACATCAAGGTCGTTTCCGAATCCCTGACAACACATGAATATGAATCGAAGGTCCTGGCACCGGCGTTTACCGCTATTACCGGCATCAAGGTCACGCACGACATCATCCAGGAAGGTGACGTCGTCGAAAAGATTCAGACCCAGATGCAGACCGGCCAGAACCTCTATGACGGCTGGGTGAATGACAGCGACCTCATCGGCACGCATTGGCGTTACCAGCAGGTGCGCAACCTCACGGATTTCATGGCAAATGAGGGCAAGGACGTCACCAATCCCGGCCTGGATCTCAAGGATTTCATCGGCAGCGCCTTTACGACGGCACCGGACAAGAAGCTCTACCAGCTTCCCGACCAGCAATTCGCGAACCTGTACTGGTTCCGCTACGACTGGTTCAACGACGACAAGAACAAGGCCGATTTCAAGGCCAAATACGGCTACGACCTTGGTGTGCCCGTAAACTGGTCGGCCTATGAGGATATTGCCGAATTCTTCACCGGCCGTGATGTCGGCGGCAAGAAGGTCTTCGGCCATATGGACTATGGCAAGAAGGACCCGTCGCTTGGCTGGCGCTTCACCGATGCCTGGCTTTCCATGGCCGGCAACGGCGACAAGGGCCTGCCAAACGGCCTGCCTGTCGATGAATGGGGCATCAAGGTCAACGACAAGTCGCAGCCGGTCGGCTCGTGCGTGGCACGCGGCGGCGATACCAACGGTCCGGCGTCGGTCTATTCCATCGAAAAATATCTCGAATGGCTGAAGAAATTTGCGCCGCCAGAAGCGCAGGGCATGACCTTCTCCGAATCCGGTCCGGTGCCGGCGCAGGGTAACATTGCCCAGCAGATCTTCTGGTACACAGCCTTCACTGCCGATATGGCCAAGCCCGGCCTGCCTGTCGTGAACGAGGACGGTTCGCCGAAATGGCGCGTCGCACCTTCCCCGCATGGCGTCTACTGGAAGGACGGCATGAAGCTCGGTTATCAGGACGTGGGTTCGTGGACGCTGATGAAATCCACCCCTGACGATCGCGCCAAGGCCGCATGGCTTTACGCGCAGTTCGTAACTTCCAAGACCGTGGATGTGAAGAAGAGCCATGTTGGTCTAACCTTCATTCGCGATACCACCATCCATCACAAGAGCTTCACGGACCGGGCCGCCAAGCTTGGTGGTCTGATCGAGTTCTATCGCTCGCCCGCTCGCGTGCAATGGTCGCCAACCGGCACCAACGTGCCTGACTATCCGAAGCTGGCACAGCTCTGGTGGCAGGCAATTGGCGATGCATCTTCGGGTGCCAAAACCGCTCAAGCCGCAATGGACTCGCTCTGCGCCGAGCAGGAAAAAGTCATGGCCCGTATCGAGCGCGCCGGTGTGCAGGGCGATATCGGCCCAAAACTGGCGGAAGAACACGATATCGACTACTGGAACAAGGACGCCGTTTCGAAGGGCAATCTGGCACCGCAGCTGAAGATTGCCAACGAAAAGGAAAAGCCGGTCACCGTCAATTACGACGAGCTGGTCAAAAGCTGGCAGAAGTAATGTCTGCGTGAAATCTTAAACCGGGGCGGCTTTGCCGCCCCGTCATTGCGTTTGAAAGGGAGTGACATAATGGGCGGTTATATTCTGGCGATCGATCAGGGGACGACATCGACAAGGTCGATGGTCTTTGATCGCGACATGCGGGTCATCGGTGTCGGCCAGCGAGAATTTCCGCAGCATTTCCCGGCCTCCGGCTGGGTCGAACACGATGCCGAGGATATCTGGAAAAGCGTGCTTGAAACAATCCGGCTGGCGCTTGCCGATGCCGGTATCTCCGCTTCCGATATCGAGGCGATCGGTATCACCAATCAGCGCGAAACGACCGTGCTGTGGGACCGTAATACGGGTGAGGCCGTGCATCGGGCCGTTGTCTGGCAGGATCGCCGTGCTGCACCAATTTGCGAGGATTTGAAACGAAGGGGGCTGGAGCCGCTCTTTTCGAAAAAGACCGGTCTGCTGCTCGACCCCTACTTTTCCGGCACGAAGCTGAAATGGCTTCTCGACAGCGTCAGCGGCCTTCGCGAAAAAGCCGTGAAGGGCGAAATCTGCTTCGGCACGGTCGACAGTTTCCTGATCTATCGCCTCACCGGCGGTCGCCGCCATGTGACCGACGCCACCAATGCCTCGCGCACGCTGATCTACAATATCGAGGACAATGCCTGGGATGACGAATTGCTGTCCATCCTCGACATTCCCCGCGCCATGCTGCCGGAGGTGCTTGATTGCGCTGCCGATTTCGGCGTAACGGACAAGGCGCTTCTGGGTGCGGAAATTCCGATCCTCGGCGTCGCCGGTGATCAGCAGGCTGCCGTTATCGGTAACGCCTGCTTCGAACCCGGCATGATGAAATCGACCTATGGCACCGGCTGCTTTGCGCTTCTCAATACCGGCACCGACCGGGTCGCCTCGACAAACCGGTTGCTGACGACCATTGCCTACCGTCTCGATGGCGTGACGACCTATGCGCTCGAAGGCTCGATCTTCATTGCCGGCGCCGCCGTGCAATGGCTGCGTGACGAGCTCGGTTTCATATCGGTCGCGTCTGAAGTCAGCGCGCTTGCCGAAAAGGCTGATCCCAAGCAGCGGGTTTACCTCGTGCCGGCCTTCACCGGCCTTGGCGCGCCCTATTGGGATGCCGAAGCGCGGGGCGCGATTTTCGGCCTGACGCGTGGCACCGGCCCTGCGGAGTTTGCCCGTGCGGCTCTCGAAAGTGTCGCCTATCAGACTTTCGATCTTCTGGATGCCATGCGCAACGACTGGGCGGGCGACAATGGCAAGACGGTGCTCCGGGTCGATGGCGGCATGGTTGCCTCGGATTGGACCATGCAGCGGCTGGCGGACATTCTCGCTGCACCGGTCGACCGGCCGGTATTCCTGGAAACCACCATTCTCGGTGCGGCATGGCTCGCAGCATCGCGCGCCGGCATCTGGCCGGACCGGGAGGCCTTTGCCGCCCATTGGAAACGGGATCGCCGTTTTCTGCCAGATATGGATGAGACTGAGCGTAAGAGCGCCATCGCGGGGTGGCGTGATAGTGTTGGCCGCTGCCTCTCGAAACGGGAAGATTGACGCAAGCAAGCGTCTTTTTTACGCAAAACTGCCCGGTGCGATGCTCTTGCTGGATACCAGATCGGAAAGGGCGCGCACCAGTTTTGTGTCCGCGCCCTTACTTGGCTGAAGCACGAATTCCACGTCTTCGAGCGCCGGCAGCACATCAGCCGCAATCTCCCTGAGGCCGGCTGGCGCCATGCTGCGCGGTTGCACGAGGATCCCCATGCCCGCCCTTGCGGCAGCGGTCAGTCCGCTAAGGCTGCCACAGGTGCAGACGATCCGCCACGCGAGACCTGCCCGATCCAGCGCTTCCTGTGCCGCCTTTCGAGTAATGCTTGGCGGCGGAAAGGCGATCAACGGCAGGGCGTCCGGTTGGCTCAGCATTCGCTCCGGGTCACGCGCGAGCCATACCAGAGGTTCGCGGTACAGGAAGTGGCCGAGCTTATCACCGAGTCGACGTTTCGCGAGCACGACGTCCAACTCGCCATTATCCTGCATCTGGTAAAGCACGCCGCTCAGCGACACCGTCAGCTCCAGATCGACCAAGGGATACAGGCGGATGAATTCTTCCAGAATGGCGGTGAGCCGGCTGGCGACGAAATCCTCGGAAACGCCGAGCCTTAAGCGCCCGCGCAGGCGGTTTTCGCTGAATAGCGATGAAACCCTGCTGTCGATCTCCAGCATATTGCGGGCATAACCGAGCAGCGCCTCGCCTTCGCCCGTCAGCTTCACCTGATGGGTGCTGCGCGCAATCAACCGACGGCCAAGTGCCGCCTCAAGCCGCTGAATATGCTGGCTGACGGTGGATTGGCCGATGCCCAGCCGCTCGGCAGCCAGCGTGAAGCTGCCGGTTTGCTGAAGCATCACGAAGCTGGCAAGATGTTGAAGGTTCAGCATTTATCTCATATCGTGATAACTGTTAGTCTTTGCATCCGAATTCATGATGAGCGATAGTATGGGATATTTCAAGCAAAACCGATGTCGGAAAGACCTCCCATGACCCGCTTCCTGCCTGACCGTTTCACCATGATGCTGGTGGTCACCGTGATCCTGGCTTCCCTTTTGCCGATCAGTGGACAGCCAGCGGTGTATTTCGGGCTTGCCACGAAACTGGCAATCGCATTGCTGTTTTTTCTCCACGGCGCGCGGCTGTCGCGGGATGTGGTGATTGCGGGTATCTTGCACTGGCGCCTGCACATGGCGATCCTTCTCGTCACCTTCGGCCTTTTCCCATTGCTGGGCGTGGCGATCGGTTTCATTCCCGAGAGCATTCTGCCGGCACCGCTATATATGGGTGTGCTGTTTCTCTGCGTCCTGCCGTCGACGGTGCAATCGTCCATCGCCTTCACATCCATGGCAGGCGGAAACGTGCCTGCCGCGATCTGTTCAGCCTCCGCCTCGAATATTTTCGGTATGGTGCTGACGCCGCTGCTGGTCGGGCTGCTGTTCACGGTCGGTGGCCATGGTGGTGGATTTTCGCTGGATGCGTTCCTGCAAATCTTCCTGCAACTGCTCTTGCCCTTCATCGCCGGCCAGGTGCTGCAGCCGTGGATCGGTGACTGGATCAGGGCACGCAAGAAATTGCTGTCGCCGGTCGATCGCGGTTCCATCCTGATGGTGGTCTATCTTGCCTTCTCCGAAGCAGTTATCGAAGGCATATGGCAGACGTTTTCCGTGCGCGATATCGGCGTTGTCATCGGCATCAATATCGTTCTTCTGGCGCTTGTTCTCTGCGTGACGATGTTCGGCAGCCGGGCGCTCGGTTTCGACAAGGCGGATGAAATCACCATCACCTTCTGCGGGTCGAAGAAGAGCCTTGCCAGCGGCGTGCCCATGGCAGGAGCGATCTTCGCCGGCCAGAGCATCGGCGCAATCGTATTGCCAATCATGCTCTTCCATCAGATTCAGCTGATGGTGTGCGCAGTGCTGGCCCAGCGTTATGCCCGCAAGGCCCATGAAAAAGCAGCGATAACGGAAACTGTCGCTGCGGAAGGCGCGGCAGTATCCACCCGCTGAGGGATGAATTTTCGGCAAACAAAAACGGCCCCTTAACGGGGCCGTTCGTTTGACATCCGGATCGGCTTAGTTGACCTGGGCCGGCGTGATCTGTGCTTCGATCGTCTTCGGCGCATCTGCGCTGTCGGAGGAGATCGCGATACGGCGCGGTTTCATGGCTTCCGGAATATTGCGGACGAGATCGATGTGAAGCAGGCCATTCTTCAGGGAAGCGGTCTGGACTTCGACATGATCGGCCATCTGGAAGCGGCGTTCGAAAGCGCGCGTGGCAATGCCGCGATACAGGAACTCGCCTTCAGACGACTTCTCATCTGCAGCCTTCTCGGCTTTCACCGTCAGCGTATTGGCACGGGATTCTATGCTTAGTTCCGTTTCATCGAAACCGGCAACCGCCATGGTTATACGATAGGCGTTTTCACCCGTCCGCTCGATGTTATAGGGCGGATAGGACTGGGCCTGTTCGGGTTGACCGAGGCCGTCGAGCATCGAAAAAAGACGATCGAAACCGACGGTGGAGCGATAGAGGGGGGAAAAATCGACGTGACGCATGGTGTCCTCCTTATGAAGCGACTGTTTGCGGTTGATCCGGCGTCCCGTTCTGGCGACGGCCGGACATATGGCGCGGCCCCGTTCTGGCTGCCGCATGAATGAGATGGGAATGGCTTGGCGCTCCGTCAAGGGGGCGCTTTAAAGCGGAAAGGGCGACAATAAGATGAACCATCGCTGAACATCCGGTTCCAGCATCGTTCAGTTTGAGAGCCATAAATATCCGTCATCGGAGACATGCTCCGTGGCAGAAGCAATAACGTCCCTTCTTCTTCTGCCCTATTCGCCGGAACCGCGACTGCTTTAACCGACGGTTCCGGCAATTTTTTCTTTGACCTTCCGCCGCCGCCGACCTATCCCGAAAAGGCAGAGAAGCCGGAAAAGACCGATGATCGAAGCCACATTGCGCGAGAGCGAAGACAACCCGGTTCCCGGCAACCATACCGCCGGTTATTTCACCGGCCACGGCGGCAAACAGCTTCGATACGCGATCTTCCGCGCCAGCCGACACATTGCGCGCGGAACTGTGGTTCTGCTGCATGGTCGCAACGAATGTATCGAGAAATATTTCGAGACCGTCAGCGATCTGACGGCCATGGGATTCTGGGTCGCGACCTTCGATACGCGTGGGCAGGGCGGTTCCGAACGGCTGCTGAAGAAGCCAGGCGCCGGGCATGTACGACGTTTTTCCGACTACAAGCGCGATATAAGTTTGTTTCTCGAACAGGTGGTGCTGCCGGATACCCGGCTGCCATTCTTCATGATCGCGCATTCAACCGGCGCACTTGCAGCACTGGCCGCAGCACCCGGCCTGTCGAACAGGATCGACCGTCTGGCGCTTTGTTCGCCCTTTATCGAGCTGGACAGCCAGCAATCCGTTCCTTCGTCCGTCATCCGGCTGGTCGCGACCGCTTTAAGCCTGTTGGGTCTTGGAAAGCTTCAGCTCGGCAGGGATCAGCGCGAACGGGATTTCGATGGCAACCCGCTGACCTCTGACGCCAGACGTTTTGCCAGAAATCTTGCGCTGCATCGGCAATTTCCGGAACTCTTCATCGGCGCACCGACAGCGCGATGGGTTTATGAAGCGCTGAAAACAATGGGTCGGGTGACCCGTCAGGACCATCTGACGGACATAACCATTCCCACCCTCATTCTTGCGCCGATGCTGGATACGATCACGCCCTATAAGGCGCAGGAGGAACTCTCGCGCAACTTCCGCGCGGCGCAGCTTCTTCCCATAACCGGCGCGCGCCATGAATTGCTGCATGAGCGCGACGTTTTCCGCAAACAGGCGCTGGCGGCCATCGACGCCTTTTTCGCGCCGGAATGACGCGGCGATGACGGGGATGGCGCGGTTTGCGCCATCCCCGTCAGTCGTATCATCTACAGTTTTGAAAGAATGGCGAGCGCCTGTTCGTGCACGGCTTTGGAACCGGCTGCCAGAATGCGGCCGCCATTTTCCGGACGCCCCCCATCCCAGGTGGTGATGATGCCACCTGCCTGTTCGATCACCGGAATGAGCGCGCCGACATCATAGGGCTTTAGGCCCGATTCGATCACCAGATCGACATGGCCGGCGGCAAGCAGGCAATAGGCGTAACAATCCACGCCGTAACGGAAAAGGCGAACCTGATCCTGCACCTTGTCGTAAAGGGGCTTTTCTTCCGTCGTGAAGATATGGGGTGTCGTGGTGAACAGCACAGCATCCGACAGCGAAGCGCATTCGCGCGTGCGGATCTTGCGTTCACCATCCGGCCCGAAATACCATGCGGCCTCGCCGTCGGCGAAATAACGCTCTTTCGTGAAGGGCTGGTCCATGATGCCCATCGAAGCGCGGCCGGCCGACTGGAAGCCGATCAGCGTGCCCCAGACCGGCACGCCGGAAATGAAGGCGCGTGTGCCGTCAATCGGATCGATAACCCAGATATGTTCGCGATCGAGGCCGACATTGCCGTGTTCTTCACCAAGAATGCCGTGTTGCGGGAAACGTGCCTCGATGAGGGCGCGAATGGCGCTTTCTGCTGCCTGATCGCCTTCCGTCACCGGGTCATAGCCGCCGTCCTCCTTGTTGGTGACGGCAATGCCTGTGCGGAAGCGGGGAAGCGTTTCAGCGCTGGCGGCTTCGGCAAGTTTGAAGAAGAAATCCCGGTCGGGCAGCATGCGAAACCTCATTGCCTGAATTATTGGGCCTGAACTGTATGGCGAAATGCATAGACCGGAATTGCACCCGCCGTCCACACGTACGGATGCAAGCAAGGCCGATTCCAAATTTTCAGCATAAGCCTAAAAAAAGTGCATAAAATAAAATGATTGACAATTGTGCATATAGTGCGTAGCGTGACCCTGCAGTCTTTGACTGTAAATACCCTCCTTGGGTGTTTCCTCCCTAGACTTGACCGCGCCAAGGCGCGGTTTTTTTTGCCCGGCGCGTGGCCAGGCGGTCTGGAAGGGGGATCTGAAATATCCTGGAATTTGATGTGTTATTCGGCGGCGAGCGAGGTTTCGATCGCGTATTCCGAAACGAAAGCGCCGAGCTGGCGCATGAAGATTTCAAGCGATGCCTGAATGGCTGGAAAATCTGCTTTCTTCGAAAGCGTTTTTTCATCGACGTACAGCGCCCGATTGACCTCGATCTGGAGCGCGTGAAGAGAGCGGATCGGTCGCCCGTAATGTTCCGTGATGAAGCCGCCGGCATAGGGCTTGTTGCAGACCGCAACGAAACCCAGTTCTTCAAGAAAATGCAGAGCGGCGCGGGAGACCTCCTGGGAAGCACTGGTGCCGTAGCGATCGCCTATAATGACATCCGGCCGCAGGTTCGAGCCGGCAACGCGGATATTGCCCGGCATCGAATGGCAATCGATCAGTACCGCCATGCCGAAATTGGCGTGGGTGCGTGACAGCAGCCGGCGCAGGCAGGCGTGGTAGGGTTTGTAAATCGTCTCGATGCGTGACAGCGCCTCGTCCACCGGCAGGCGGTGGGCATAGATGTCCATATTCTCGGCGACGATACGGGGTACCGTTCCCAGGCCGCCGGCAACCCGCATGGAGCCGATATTGGCATAGGGAGGTAGAGTGCCTTCGAACATGCGCGGATCAAGCTCGTAGGGCTCGCGATTGACGTCGAGATACGCGCGGGGAAAATTGGCTTTCAGCAGCGGCGCACCGATGTCGGGCGCAGCGGCGAACAGCTCGTCAACGAAATGATCTTCCGAGCGCCGGATCTCGTGCGAATCAAGCCGTGCCGATTCCAGAAAGGAGATGGGGTAACAGCGACCGCTATGGGGTGAATTATAGACGAATGGCAGGGTTTGAACGGCAGGTTCCGTTACTTCGAACAGCTCGTATTCACCCGTTATCCAGTCCATTCAGTGCCATTTACCATGTCGTAAACTATCAGGATGTTCATGTTGCCAGTTACGGTGCGGCAAGTCCATACTATCGACCATGCAGCGCTATACCGATTCTTGTGTTCACATGATATTTACCGTGAAAATCCTATAATCGGGCTAGGGTATCTCAAACATTGAGCAGTTACGGTCACTTATGATGAATCAGAAAATTCTTCTCGCTGAAGATGATAACGACATGCGCCGCTTTCTCGTCAAGGCGCTGGAAAAAGCCGGTTACAAGGTTTCTTCCTTCGACAATGGCGCAAGCGCTTACGACCGGCTTCGCGAAGAGCCTTTCTCGCTGTTGCTGACAGATATCGTCATGCCCGAAATGGATGGCATCGAGTTGGCCCGGCGCGCGACTGAACTCGACCCCGACCTGAAAGTCATGTTCATCACCGGCTTTGCGGCCGTCGCGCTGAACGCCGATTCGAAGGCTCCAAAGGATGCCAAGGTGCTTTCCAAGCCGTTCCATCTTCGCGATCTGGTGGATGAGGTCAACAAACTCCTTGTGGCGTAAGGGGTCTCAAAAAACCTTCACAAAACCGAAAAAAAGCAGTTGACGCATGAACCGGTTTTGTGGTCTATCCGCCGCCACGGAGGGCGTGTAGCTCAGCGGGAGAGCACTACGTTGACATCGTAGGGGTCACAGGTTCAATCCCTGTCACGCCCACCATCCGAATTCTTAAATATCAAGGCCTTGCGAGAAATCGCAGGGCCTTTTTGCATAGTGGCCTCAGTGTCAATCGAACCTGTCCCCTATGGAGTATGCGTCAACGGTCCCATCACAGGAACACGCTGCGACACCGTCATAAATACCACTCCAACTAGGGCAAAGAGGATCGGCAGGAGGACTTAGCGGCCTTCCATGCGGCATGGACATGGAGGGGGGCGTGATGAACCGAAGCGTTTGCGTGCTGCCCGCCATTTGGCGTCCTGAGTGCATCGCGCCTTGCCATCCCTTGGTCTTAAGACATCCGACTGCCGCCAGCTGATTGGTATAGGCAAGCAGATTGACTGCCTATTCGATCCGCGGAGTTCGCTCGAGCGACGGGCTATCCTGTAGGCAGCGTCCAAACTATCCATGCGCTCCGCAATAAATTTCACTCAAAAAAATAAAATTCAAACCGGATTGACGCTTGCCCGGTTTCCCGATATCTCAAACGTCATGCAATAAATTACACGACTTAAAATTTATTGCGGGTTGGTCATTGTCCTTGGGAGGGGAATATGTTGGCTTTTCTGAAATCGACCGTTGCCGCGGGTGTCTTAGCCGTGGCGATTTCCGCAGGCGCCGGCTCTCAGGCCGCTGCTGCGGGCAAATTCGCCTGTGAACCGGGCGAGACCTATGTGATGAACGTCATGGTTTCGAGCCACCCCTACTGGGTGCCGGTCTTTGAAGGTTTCAAGCAGGCCGCGAAGGCCTTGGGCTGCGAGGCCGTTTTCACCGGCACGCCCGAATACGACATCACCAAGCAGATCGCGTCCTTCGAGCAGGAACTGGTGAAGAAGCCGAAGGGTATATTGCTGCATCCGATGCAGGCCGATCCCTTTATCGAACCGATCAACAAAGCGATCGACTCCGGTGTCTCGGTGACGACTTTTGCGGCGGATTCGCCGAAGTCGAAACGCACCGCCTATATCACCTCGGACAATGTTGCCGAGGCGAAATTTGCGGCTGACGAGATCGTCAAGAAGCTGGGCAAGAAGGGCGAATATGCCGTTCTCGAAAATCCGGGCCAAAGCAACCATGATCTGCGCGTCACCGCACTGATCGATTACATGGGGCGCACCTATCCAGAAATGAAGCTCGTCGGCCGCCAGGCGACCAACCAGGATGCAAACGTCGCCTATCAGGCGGTGGGTGCCCTGTTGCAGGCCAACCCCAATCTCGGCGCATTGTGGATTCCTGAAGCCGGCTCGGCTGAAGGCGCAACGACCGCTGTTCTCGAGGCCAAGAAGAAGGTCCTGATCCTGCATGCGGATATTACCCCGGCGACGCTGGAGCACATCAAGCAGGGCAACATCTACATGTCCATCAATCCCAATCAGGGCGTTCAGGGCTTCATGGGTTTCATGAACACCTTTCTGGGTGCCCATTCGGATCTGATCGACCCCTTCAACGACTACAAGGTATCGGGCTTCAACCCGATGCAGGTTCCTTCGATGGACAATGGTTTCGCCGTGATTACCAAGGCGAACGCCGCTTCCTTTGATCTCAATGACTATATGAAGGGGCGCTGACGCGCCGCCCTGAAACCGGCGAGGTTTACGCCTCGCCGGCAAAGGGGAGCCACGTTCGGGAGGGGCGTTATGGGCGAGGTCATCCTCAACATGACGAATATTCACAAGGCGTTCGGGCCCGTGCGGGCGTTACGCAGTGCTGCCTTTGAGCTGCGGCGGGGAGAAATCCATGCGCTCGCGGGTGAAAACGGCGCCGGTAAATCGACGCTGATGCATATTATCGATGGCATTTTGCAGCCCGATGGCGGCGAAATCCTGCTGGACGGCAAACCGGTCAAAATATCCTCGCCCAATGCGGCGAACCGGCTCGGTATCGGTTTCGTGCATCAGGAGATTGCGCTTTGCCCGGAAATTTCGGTTGCCGAAAACATGTTCATGTCGGAGACCGGCCAAAGCAAATCCTGGTTCATGAATTATCGCGATCTTGGCAAGCGGGCGGCAACCATCCTCAAGGAAATCGGCGATATCGATCCCGCCAGCCGCGCCGGTGATCTGTCGATTTCGCAACAGCAGATCGTCGAGATTGCCAAGGCGCTGACGCTGGACTGCCGTATCCTGATCCTTGATGAGCCGACGGCGGCTTTGACCGAAACCGAGGCCCAGACCCTTTTCCGGATCATGCACCGGCTGGCGGAACGCGGAATTGCGATCATCTATATCTCGCACCGGATGGCGGAGATTTTTGAGCATTGCGACCGCATCACGGTGATGCGCGACGGTTGCCACATCAGGACGGAGAATATCTCCGAGATTTCTCCGGAGGAAGTCGTCAACAGCATGGTGGGACGGGTGCTCGACAAGCTCTACCCACCGAAACTTGCAGAAGAAGAGAAATCGAGTGACGTCATTCTCTCTGTTCGGGGACTGAACGAGGGAAAGCGCGTTTTCGATGTCGATTTCGATCTGCGCCGGGGCGAAATCCTCGGGCTCGCCGGCCTGATCGGCGCAGGTCGAAGCGAAATTGTCCGTGCGGTCTGCCGGCTGGAGGGAAAACCAAAAGGCGAGGTTACGTTGCGCGGCCGGCCGTTGAGGCTCAAGGACTATCGCGACAGCATTCGGGAGGGGCTGGTCTATCTGTCAGAAGACCGCAAGGGCGACGGGCTGTTTCTCAACATGTCCATTGCCGCGAATGTCTCGGCGCTCGATGTCGGCAGGATATCAAACGGCATGGGCTTTATCGAACGGCGCAAGGAAATTAAGCGCGCCGACGAGTTGGGACGCCGGCTGAAATTGCGGGCAAACAGCGTCGGTGACGCTGTCTCCACCTTGAGCGGCGGCAACCAGCAGAAGGTGGCACTGGCAAAGATGCTGTCGGTGGAGCCACAGGTCGTCTTTCTCGACGAGCCGACACGCGGGGTGGATGTGGGCGCAAAGGCCGAAATCCACCGCCAGATCCGGGAATTGGCACGCGAGGGTGTGGGCGTGATCGTCATATCCTCTGAATTGCCGGAACTCATCGGTGTCAGCGACCGCGTACTGGTCGTGCGCGAGGGGCGCATTGCCGGCGAGGTTGAGGGTGAGGACATGACGGAAGAAAAGATCATGCAGCTTGCATCGATCAATATTGCAGAGAGCCCGACAGGGGCCTGAGGGAGCGGGAAAATGGCAACATCGGAAACACCTTCGGGCATTGCAGAAGTGGCGGTTCGCCGCACAGGCTGGTGGGAACCGGCGCTCAAGGCACGGGAGACCGGACTTATCGTCATCATCCTCGCCCTTTTCGCGGTGATGTCTTTCATATCCCCGTATTTCCTGACGGTCGACAATCTGCGGGCCATGGCGATGGTTTTCGCCATCGAAAGCATCGTCGTGGTCGGCATGACGATCCTGTTAATCTCGGGCGGCATTGATCTATCCGTCGGTTCCGTCACGGCGCTTGCGATGGTTGCGGCTGGCTGGCTATTCCTCAACGGTGTCGATCCCTGGATCGCGGCCGGGCTGGCAATCTGCCTCACCACGTTGGTCGGCATGGCCATGGGATTTCTGACAACGGTCATCGGCCTGCATCACTTCATCGTATCGCTCGGCGTCATGGTGATTGCGCGCGGCGTCTGCCTGCTCGCAACGGGGGGCCGGCCGCTCGGTCTCTACTCGCTGCCTCCGGAATTCAAATTCATCGGCCAGGGCGCGCTTGGCGGCATTCCGCTGGTGCTGATCATATTCGCGGTGGTGGTCGTCTGCTTCGATCTCTTGCTGCGGCGCACGACGGCATTCCGTAAGGTGTTCTATACCGGCAGCAATCCGAAAGCGGCGGCTTATTCCGGCATCCGCGTCGGCCGGGTGGTGTTTGCCACCACCACGCTTTGTTCGATGCTGTGCGGTTTCGCAGGCGTGATCTACATGGCCCGCTTCGGGTCAGCACAGCCGAGCTTCGGAGTCGGCATGGAACTTAACGTGATTGCAGCCGCGGTCATCGGCGGCGCCAGCCTTTCGGGCGGCTCTGGCACCATTCTCGGCGCAATCCTCGGGGCGATCCTTCTGTCGGTCGTTTCCAGTTCACTTGCCTTGCTCAATGTGTCTGTCTACTGGCAGGACATCATCAGGGGAAGCATATTGCTGACGGCGGTCCTGTTCGACCACTATCTTGTCAAGCGTCGCCGCTGAGCGCCTGTGGTAATTGGAGATATACGATCATGCTGGATACCAAGGACGATTTCGATCAACAGAGGCAGATGTACTCCGTCCTGGTGCTGCATTTCATCGAGGGCGTGAAGCAGTCGGAAATTGCCGAGCGGCTCAATCTTTCCCACACCAAGGTGAACCGTATGATAGCGGCGGGCCGCAAGGCAGGCATGGTAAAGATCACTATCGCCAGTCCCTATCAGAGGCTGGTGGACCTCGAAAACGAGATCACACGCCGCTTCGGCCTCAGACAGTCGGTGGTGACACCAACGGTGTCCGACAATCCGGAAACCGCGCTGCAGATGGTCGGACGCGTGGCCGCCAACCACTTGCTGGAGACTATCCGCGACGGCGACGTGATTGCGATTACCGGCGGCAAGGCGGTGAGTGCCGTCGTCGATAATCTGGAGGCCGAGCGCCGTTTCGATGTGCGGGTAGTGCCGCTGACCGGCGGTGTCCAGGGCAAGCACTATACGGATGTCAATCATCTGGCCACGCAACTGGCGGAAAAGCTCGGCGGCAGCGCGTCGCTCATTCATGCGCCGCTATTTGCCGAGGATGAGGAACAGCGTGATCTCCTGATGAATGTCGCTTCGATCCGCGAAGTGTTCGACTTAGCGCGACAGGCGCAGGTGGCGCTGGTTGGCATCGGTTCCGTGGAGGCGCCCGGTTCCGGTTATTACGATCTGCTGCCGGATGTGGCCCGTGGCGGGCAGGCGCTGGTGGATGCGGGCATTGCCGGGGAATTCCTTGCCCATCTCACCATGGCGGATGGGCAACTGGCGCGGATCGATCTCAACTCGCGCGTGGTGGCGCTGGACCCCGGGCAGCTTGCCCGGTGCCCGAACATCATCGGCGTGGCGGCCGGGGCCATCAAGGCCGGACCGGTGGCAGCCACGCTTGCCGGCCGCTATCTGACCTCGCTCGTCGTGGACGAGGCGATCGCCGGCTATTTACTGGATCAGGAAGAGGGGGAAACTTCGTGACGGACAATTCAATATTGACCCGGACGATTGGCCGCAGCGGTATCAGCGCATCAGCCGTGGGGCTGGGCACCTGGGCCATCGGCGGCTGGATGTGGGGCGGCACCGATGAGCGGCAATCCATCGCCGCTATCCAGGCCTCCATCGATGCGGGCATTTCCCTGATAGATACCGCGCCGGCCTATGGCATGGGGCTTGCGGAAACCATCGTCGGCAAGGCGATTGCCGGCCGGCGCGACAAGGTGGTGTTGGTCACCAAATGCGGGCTGGTCTGGCATGTGAACGAGGGCGCCTATTTCTTCCACCAGGATGGCAAGCCCGTTCACCGTTATCTCGGCGCCGCTTCGATCCGGCATGAGGTCGAAGAGAGCCTGAAGCGGCTCGGAACCGACTATATCGACCACTATGTCACCCACTGGCAGGATGCGACGACGCCGATTGCCGAGACGGTGGAAACGCTTGTGCGCCTGAAGGACGAAGGCAAGATCCGTTCGATCGGCGCGAGCAACGTCTCGCCGGAGGATTTGGTAGCCTATATCGCCACCGGCGCGCTGGATGCCATCCAGGAAGAATATTCAATGGTGCGGCGGGACATCGAGACGACACTTCTGCCGCTTTGCCGCACGAGTGCTGTTTCGGTCCTGAGCTACTCGTCGCTGGCGCTCGGTCTTCTGTCCGGCAAGGTCGGACCCGAACGGGTTTTTGCAGGGGATGATCAGCGCAAGGGCAATCCGCGTTTCAGCCAGGCAAACCGCGAGAAGATCGCGCGGCTGACGCGGCGTCTGGAGCCGGTCGCCAAAGCGCATGGGGCGTCGATTGCGCAGGTCGTGATTGCCTGGACGATTGCCCAGCCCGGCATAACATTCTCGCTGTGCGGCGCGCGCGATCCGGCTCAGGCGGTTGAAAACGCTGCTGCGGCCCGCCTGCGCCTTGCGGAAAATGAACTGGCTCTCATCAGCGCCGGCGTTGCCGAGCATCTCGTGGGGCTCGATGCGTAAATCATGTAGCTGAGACGGTGCTTCAGGCGAATATCGCATAATTTTCGCCACCCTTCTCTCTCGTCGCTTTAAACGTTTAACAACATTGGGACGCTGGTTGTTAGCCAGCGAACGGTATTCCTATGCCCAGTTTTCGCGAGGACGCTCTACGCCGCATCCGGCAAGACGGTGATTTCGACGCCGTCGTCATCGGTGGCGGTATCAATGGTATCGCCGCCTATCGCGATCTCGCTTTACAGGGACTGCGGGTGCTTCTGGTAGAGCGCAACGACTTCTCGTCCGGTTGCAGTGCCGCACCCTCGCGCATGATCCACGGTGGCCTGCGGTATCTCGAAAACGGTGAATTCGGCCTTGTGGCGGAATCGCTGCGGGAGCGTGATGCGCTTCTGACGCTGGCACCGCATATGGTTCATCCGCTGCCGACGACGATCCCGATCTTTTCAACCTTCAGCGGCTTGTTCAACGCGGCTGCGACCTTTGTGGGTTCCGGCGGAAAACCTGCCAGCCGAGGGGCACTGGCGATCAAGGCTGGCCTCATGCTCTATGACTTCGTCACCCGCAAAAATCGCATCCTTCCCCGACACACCTTCCGCAACGCACGCAAGACGTTGCAACGCTGGCCGGGCCTGACTCCAGGCATCAGATATTCGGCCACCTATTACGATGCGTGGATCAGCCAGCCCGAACGGCTTGCGCTGGAGCTTCTGATCGACACCCGGGCCGATGCGCCGCAAAGCATTGTGCTGAACTATGCCGAGTTTGTCCGTGCTGGCGGCGACTATCGTCTTAAGGTGGAGGGCACGGACGAAACCTTGCCCGTCCGGCCACGCATTATCGTCAATGCGACGGGCGCCTGGATCGATGAGACGATTGGAGCGCTAACGACCACACAGGCTGCGGGGAGGGCGAAACCGACCGTTTCCGGCACCAAGGGATCGCATCTGATCCTCGCCAACGAGGCGCTCTTTAAGGCCTTGAACGGCCATATGATTTTTTTCGAGAATGCCGACAACCGTGTCTGTATCCTCTTTCCCTATCTTGGCCGGGTTCTCGCTGGTTCGACGGATATCAAGGTGGATCGTCCCGAACGGGTGCGATGCGAACCGGAAGAGCGTGATTATATTCTCGATGCGGTCCGTCAGGTCTTTCCGCATATTTCCATCGACCATTCCGACATCGTCTACAGTTTCAGCGGCATACGCCCGCTGCCGCGCAGCGACGCCGCTTTTACCGGAAGAATATCCCGCAGCCATTTCATCCACCGCGTGGAGGGCGATCCGCCGCAGCTCTGCATGATCGGCGGCAAGTGGACGACGTTCAGAGCCTTTGGCGAACAGGTGACCGACGAGGCTCTGGCCTTTCTCGGACGCAAGCGGCTGACTGGCACAATGAACCGCCCGATCGGCGGCGGCAGGAACTTCCCCAGCGGTGCCGGGCGCCTGCCGGCCCTGCTGTCGGAGGAATTTTCGATCGACCGGGACCGGGCCGAGTATCTGGCATCGGCCTACGGTTCACGTGCCTTCGAGTTGATGGGTTTTTGTCGGGGCCGTACGGATGACAGTCCGCTTTGCGAAAAACCGCCGATCACGGCGGCAGAGGTGGTCTGGCTGATCCGCTGCGAACATGTCCGCCATCTGACGGATCTCATCCTGCGCCGCACGACGCTTGCCATTACCGGCGTCATCGATGCCGATCTGATCGATGCGATCCTTGGCGTCGCAGCGCGCGAGCTGGGATGGGCGCCACAGCAGGCGGCGGACGAACGGCAGCGGCTCGTTGATGAACTGGAGACCTTTTACGGGGTCACGACGGCAATGCTTAAACACAGATGCAAGGAGAATGCATGATGATGCGGATTTCGAAAAAGGCGCGCATGAACCGGCTGTTCCGCAATGGTGGATGCTTGGACGTTGCCATTGATCACGGGGTTTGCAACGAGCCGAGCTTCCTCGTCGGGCTGGAGGATATGGCTCAAACTGTCGACAGGCTGGTGGAAGCAGGTCCCGATGCCATCCAGATGACCTACGGACAGGCGGACCTATTGCAGCAAAGGCCGCAGCGCGACAAGCCGGCGCTCGTCATGCGCATCGACATGGGCAACCCCTATAATTCAACGCGCCACAGAACCATGTGGTCGCAGCTCCAGAACTATCACGATCCGATCATCGGCGCGCTGGAGATGGACGCCGCCTGCGTCGTCGTGAACCTGTTCATGTTGCCGGACGAGCCGGAACTGTTTCGCCAATGCGTCGAGAATATCAGCCGCGTGCGCGCCGATTGCCATCGTTACGGCATGCCGCTGATGATCGAACCGCTGGTGATGTTGCCCAATGATGTGCGCGGCGGTTACCAGGTGGATGGCGATGCTGAAAAGATCGTCACCCTGGTGCGTCTTGCCTCGGAAATGGGAGCCGATATCATCAAGGCCGATCCCACCAGCAATCCGCTGGATTTTCACAAGGTCATCGAGGCAGCGCGGTGCCCGGTTCTGGTGCGGGGCGGGGGGCGTGAGGACTTGCGCAACGTGCTGGCGAAATCAGCGGCACTGGTGGCCGAAGGTGCGAACGGGATGGTCTATGGACGGAATATCTACCAGCATGACAACCCCAAGGCCGTCGTTGCCGCCTTGATGGCTATCATCCATCAGGGTGCGGGCAGCGAAGAAGCATGGGACATCTATAATCGTGGCTGATAAAAATCATATATTGGGTCTGGATGTCGGCAACACGGTGATCAAGGCGGTGCTGTTCGACACGGCCGGCCGGCAGGTCGCGCAACACGCCATCGACGGCCATTCGACATTTCCGCAGCCCGGTTACGTCGAGCGCGATCTGGAGGAGTTGTGGCGCAACGGATGCGAGGCGATCCGCCAGCTCCTGGCAAAATCGTCCGTCGATCCCCTGAGCATCCTTGCCGTCGGTTGCGCCGGCCACGGCAACGGTCTCTACCTGCTGGACAAGGATCAGCAGCCCCTGATCGGTATCCAGTCGCTTGACAGCCGAGCCGCCGATGTGGCGGTAGAGCTTGACCGGAAAAGCGGCGTGCAACTACAGAACCGTTGTCTGCAACGGCCTTGGCCCGCGCAAACGCCCAGCCTGCTGGCCTGGGTGAAAAGGCATGCGCCCGATACATATGCCCAGATCGGAACGGTGCTGTTCTGCAAGGATTTCCTGAACTTCCGCCTGACCGGTTGTCTTGCCAATGATATTTCCGATCTCAGTGGTGCGGGGTTGCTTGCCTTCTCCGAAGCGAAGCTCGACCGGGAACTCCTGTCGCTCTACGGGCTTGAGGATGCCGTCGCCTTTTTTCCGCGCCTCGTAGAATCGGCGGATATCGTCGGCCATGTGACAGCTGAGGCTTCGGCTCTGACGGGGCTTTCCGAGGGCACACCTGTTATCGGCGGTTTTTTCGATGTCGTCTCCAGCGCCATGGGGTCGGGCGTCATCAACGCCGGGGAGGCTTCTATCATCGCCGGCACCTGGAGCATTAATCAGGTTTTCGCGGATAAACCGGTCATCAGCCCCGATGTCTTCATGGTCACGACCTTTGGACGTGGCCGCTATGTCAATATCGAGTCCAGCGCCACCTCTGCGGCCAATCTTGAATGGTACGTGCACCGTGTTCGCGGTGACCATGGTGACCATGCCTTCGAGCGCTGCAACGATCTGGTCGGTTCCGTTTCGCAACGCGCCGACGATCCGTTCTTCCACCCGTTCATCTTCGGCTCGCGACTGGGCGCGGAATTTCGGGGCGGGTTTTATGGTCTGGCGGGATGGCATGGCGAAGGCCACATGCTGAGAGCCCTGTTCGAGGGTGTGTGTTTCGAACACCGCCGCCATATCGGCGTTCTCAGGGAAGCGGGGCTGCCGATCGACAGTGCCGTCATGTCCGGCGGCGGTTCCCGCAGCCAGCATTGGCCGCAGATCATGGCGGACGTTCTTGAAATCCCGCTGCGTGTCGCGGAGGCCCGCGAGACCGGCGCGCTTGGTGCGGCCATCGGCGCGGCCGTGGCGGTCGGTCTCTATCCCGGCTATGAAGCGGCGGTCGCAGCGATGACCCGCGTGCCCAGTGCCTACCGGCCGGATGCGGGGCAACTCCCGCATTATCGGCGGCGCTACGGCCTCTACACACAATTGACCGACCAGTTGCGCGGCTTCTGGAGTGATCTGCGTTTGCAGGACTAAAGGCTCCCGGTTTTCCTGATCAGCGGCACGCAATGATGCGTGCCGCTGAGCTTGCTCGTAGCTTGCAATATATGCTGGCGTTTCGGAAGGTTCGGATATCGCGTAATATTTTGTATGTACTGTAATATTACGGTTTTATAATTTATTTCTGTTTTCTTAATTGCGCTAAAAATATGAATTAAAGTAATTTTTAAGCATAGTTTTCTAATATTATCCTCCGGTCTGGTTGTTGACATTTTGGGCTTGCGCGCAGTGACCTCAGCCGTCGCGGCCGGGATTTTTTGTGAGGATGAGACATGCTGTTTAAATCGACAACGGGCCGTAATATCTTCGCAGTCGCCGCGTGCGGCGTCGTTGCAACAATCGCGGCTTCGGCCGTGCTGTTTTATCGGTCCTTTGAGGATACGAGGGCCAACAGTATGGAGCGTATGCAGCAGATCGCGCAAGCCGAAGCTTTGACGACCGAGAAAAATATCGGCGGCATGATTCACATCGTCAATAGCCTCGGCTCGGTTCTGGAATCGATGAAGCAGTCGGGCGATGCCGATCGGGGCAAGGCCGATCAGCTTATCCGGCACATGCTGGCGAACAATCCCGATTTGCTTGGTCTCTGGACCGGATGGGAGCCCAATGCCTTCGATGGCAAGGATGCGGACTTCGTCAACAAGGAGGGATATGATGCGACTGGTCGTTATGTACCCTATTGGGTGCGGAGCGGAGGCAAAATAAGCAACACCGCATTGACGGATTATACCACCGCGGGTCCAGGCGATTATTATCAGTTGCCCTTCACATTGAAGAAAACAGTCGTCATCGAACCCTATTCTTACGCAATCGATGGCAAGGAGGTTCTGATTACCTCGGTCGCCAAACCTGTCATCGTCGACGGTAAAACTCTGGGCGTCGCTGGCCTCGATCTGTCGCTGGAGGAAACGAACAAGGCGTTGTCAGCCGTCCGGCCGATGGGAACGGGCTTCATGAGCCTTGTGAGTGGCGGCGGCAAGATCATCAGCCATCCCGATGCGACGATAATGGGTAAGAACCTCGCAGATGGCGGCGCACAAACTGAAGGCTGGGATAAACTGATCGCCAATCCCGGAAAAGAGCTTGAAATGACGGCACAGGACGGCACGGTTTCCCTTGCCGTCGCCTTGCCGGTCATGCTCACCGGCGACATGAAATGGTACGCAATCGTCTCGGTTCCGGAGGACACGGTCTTTGCGCAGCTGCATGCAATGATGCGTGACGCCGTCCTGACGATCGTAACGGCGGCGGTGCTGCTGGCGATGGCCGGCTGGTTTATTGCACGGCGGTTCATCAACCGCATCACGAATGTCATCGATGAGACCGCCCAGATCGCCCGGGGAAATCTCCAGCTGACATTGAAGGATATCGAGACCAGGGACGAGATCGGCGATCTTGCCCGCTCGCTTGACGTTTTGCGCGAAAACAATCGTGAAAAAGCCTTGCTGGAGCAGGAAGCGGAAGCCAACCGAACTCTTGGCGAACAGGAGCGGGTGGCCCGCGAACACAAGGCGGCCGATGAGGCGAGCGGTATCCGTTTCGCGGTTGACAGTCTGGCTCAGGCGTTGGCCAGGCTCGCAGATGGCGACGTGTCCTGTCGTATCAACGATCCCTTTGTCGAGCGGTTCGATGCCGTGCGCAACGATTTTAACGGTTCTGCCGGGAAGTTGCAGAACGCGCTTCTGCGGGTATCGGATAATGCCGCCGGTATTGATGCCGGCGCTAATGAAATCAAGGCAGCCTCCGATGATCTTGCAAGGCGGACGGAACAGCAGGCTGCTGCCGTGGAGGAAACCGCCGCAGCTCTTGAAGAGATCACAATAACCGTGAAAGATGCCGCGAACCGTGCGCATGAGGCGGGCCGGCTGGTTTCCCGCACGCGCATCGGTGCGGAACGATCGGGCGAAGTCGTGCGTCAGGCCGTGATCGCGATGGAGCGGATCGAAAAATCCTCGAACGAGATTTCCAGTATCATCGGTGTGATCGACGAGATTGCCTTCCAGACGAACTTGCTGGCACTCAATGCCGGCGTGGAAGCGGCGCGAGCCGGCGAGGCGGGCAAGGGTTTTGCCGTGGTGGCGCAGGAGGTGCGCGAACTTGCGCAGCGTTCTGCTGGGGCGGCGAAGGAAATCAAGTCGCTGATCACAAAATCGAACCAGCAGGTCGAAGAGGGCGTGCATCTTGTCGGCGACACCGGCAAGGCACTCGACGCGATTGTCGCCGAAGTGCAGGAGATCAACCAGCACGTCGCCGCGATCGTCGAATCCGCGCAAGAGCAGTCGTCCGGCCTTCAGCAGATCAATACCGCCGTGAACCAGATGGATCAGGACACGCAGAAAAATGCCGCGATGGTGGAAGAAATGACCGCCGCAAGCCACAATCTTGCAGGCGAGGTCGATGCGCTGAACCGGTTGCTCGGCCAGTTCGAGCTGGGTTCAGGCGCACTTGCTCATCGGGGGGCACTCAAGGCGGCTTGATCGGCCGCCACGGGGTTTAGTTCGCTTCACGTTCAGCGCCGCGAACCACAGGAAGCGGCCTGACGAAGCGCTGTTCCAGAACCTCGCTTCCCCACTGGCTGCCGGGACGTTCCTCTACACAGGTAAAACCCTGGGCCTCGTAAAGATGCCGTGCCGCCAAAAGTCCGTTGAAAGTCCACAGATGGGTTTCGGCGAATGCTTTTTCGTCTGTGAACGCAAGGGCGGTTGCCAACAGCCTTCGCCCGACGCCGCCACCACGCACGCCATCATCGACGATGAACCAGCGCAGATGCGCGGTTCCCGGTCCCAGATCTTCACCGTCGATTGCAACGGAGCCGATGATATCGTCTCCACGCATTGCGACCCAGATCGAATTTTGCGGGCTTTCGAGCCGGTTGCAAAAGGAGGCGAGACCTTCGGCAACAACGGATTCGAAGCGCTGGCCGAAGCCTGATGTCCGGGCATAATAAAGCGCATGCATTTGCGTGATACGGGCAATAAGGCCGGGCCTGTAGCCCCTGACGATTTCGATCGGGGGAGCCGCGGCGTCGGCCCGGTATCCCAGCGCGTCGGCATAAAGGCGAAGCCCGTCAAGGATTTTTTGGCCATCCGCAGGCGCGAGCCGCGACAGTGCGTTTGATACCTGTCGGTTGGCAAAGGTGTGGATGGCTTCGACCCGCTTCTGTCCTCGCCCGGCGAGGCGCAACCGCTTGATACGACTATCCTCTTCGTCCGTTTCTTCCAGAACATCGCCCGAAAGAACCAGTTTGCGAAGCATGCGGCTGATGCTCGACTTTTCAAGCCGAAGCATCTTTCCCAGATCGCGTGCGGAAATGCGTGGGCATGCCTCGATCTCGATCAGGGCGTGCACGGCGGAGGGCGGCAGATCGGTGCCGGCAAAGTCTCCACCCATGAAGCCGAGTTCGCGCACGAGCCGACGCGAGGTGGAGCGGATATCGTTTATGGGAAAGGGTCTTTCGGACATGCCAAAATCCATTATGGTTGCATCATGCAACCATAATCATATTTGATCGGTCTTGCCAAGGTCACCACTGCGCAGCGCCGATAACATGAAAACCTCTCGAAACCGCTGTGGTGGTATCAAAGGGATCATTCGGTACGGGTGATTATCCGACTATATTGTCGATAAGCTCGACAGGCCTCGATTTCCTCGCGCTGACACCGCTCTAGTCACGAAACCGCAGGTTCCGGCGTGTCAGTTGGTCGACGGTGGTGCAGCCCATCAGCTTCATGCCGCGCTCGATTTCGATGCGCATCAGCTCAAGCGCCCGCTCGACACCCGGCTGTCCGGCGGCGGCAAGCGGGAAAAGGTAATAGCGGCCAAGCCCGACGGCCTTCGCCCCCAGAGACAGGGCTTTGAGGACGTGCGTTCCGCGCTGAACCCCGCCATCCATCATGACATCGATACGGTCACCGACTGCGTCGACAATCTCGGCCAGTTGGTCGAAGGCGCTACGCGAACCATCGAGCTGGCGACCGCCGTGATTGGAAAGCACGATGCCGCTGCAACCGATATCGACGGCGCGTCTGGCGTCCTCCACGGACATGACACCCTTCAGACAAAAAGGGCCGCCCCATTCACGCACCATCTGTGCGACGTCGTCCCATGTCATGGATGGGTCGAGCATTTCGGTGAAATAGCGACTGATGGAGAGCGCGCCGCCGTCCATTTTGATGTGGCCGTCGAGCTGGGGCAGGCTGAAGCGCTCATGCGTCAGATAATTGATCCCCCAGGCCGGCTTGATGGCGAATTGCGCAATGCCGGAAAGATTGAGCTTGAACGGAATGGCAAAACCGGTGCGCTTGTCGCGCTCACGGTTCCCACCCGTGATGCTGTCCACCGTCAGCATCATCGTCTGCACACCCGCAGTCTTGGCGCGCGCCATCATATCGCGGTTGAGACCACGGTCCTTGTGGAAATAAAACTGATAGACCTGTGGGCCGCCGCTGATCCGGCGCGCTTCCTCGAGGCTGGTGGTGCCGAGTGAAGAAACGCCGAACATCGTGCCGAATTTTCCGGCTGCGGCCGCAACCGCCCGCTCCCCCTGATGGTGGAAGAGACGCTGAAGCGCCGTCGGGGAACAATAGACCGGCATCGCCAGCTTCTGCCCCATGACGGTGACAGACATGTCCACATCGGCCACGCCCCGCAACACGTCGGGAACGAGATCGCAATTGTCGAAGGCGGTCGTGTTTCTCCGGTACGTCACCTCATCGTCGGCAGCACCGTCGATGTAGTTGAAGATCGGTCCGGGAAGACGCTGTTTAGCCATTCGGCGAAAATCGTGGAAATTGTAGCAGTCTTTAAGTTGCATTTGTTAGTCCGCCGATCCGCTATGCAAACGTTAAAAGATGAAACCTGTCCCGGGAATTCTGCGTCTCATACGTCCGTCAAGCTGCCTCAGCTGCGCAGGCCCGGCGCTTCCTGTCCGGTGCTTTCGACATATTCCGTATATCCGCCGCCAAATTGGTGGATACCGTCAGGCGTCAGTTCCAGCACCCGGTTGGAAAGGGCGGCCAGGAAATGGCGGTCATGCGAAACGAAAAGCATCGTGCCTTCATATTCCGACAGGGCCTTGATCAGCATTTCCTTGGTGTCGAGGTCGAGATGGTTCGTCGGCTCGTCCAGCACGAGGAAATTCGGCGGGTCGAACAGCATGGCAGCCATGACCAGACGGGCCTTCTCACCGCCGGACAAAACGCGGCAGCGCTTCTCCACATCGTCACCGGAAAAACCGAAGCAGCCGGCAAGGGCGCGCAGCGGTGCCTGCCCGGCTTTCGGGAAACGTTCCTCCAGCCATTCCAGAATGGTGCTGTCACCATCAAGAACATCCATGGCGTGCTGGGCGAAATAACCGAGCTTGACGCTGGCGCCGAGAGTGACATTGCCGGAATCCGGCGTGGTCGTGCCAGTCACGAGTTTCAGCAAGGTGGATTTTCCGGCACCATTGACACCCATGATGCACCAGCGTTCCTTGCGCCGCACCATGAAGTCCAACTCGCCATAGATCGTGCGGCTGCCATAGGCCTTGTTCACTTTCTTCAGCGCGACGACATCTTCGCCAGATCTCGGCGCCGGCGCAAATTCGAAAGCGACCGTCTGGCGCCGCTTGGGCGGCTCGACGCGGTCAATCTTTTCGAGTTTCTTGACGCGGCTCTGCACCTGTGAGGCGTGCGAGGCACGCGCCTTGAAGCGCTCGATGAACTTGATTTCCTTGGCGAGCATCGCCTGCTGGCGTTCGAACTGCGCCTGCTGCTGCTTTTCGTTCTGCGCACGCTGCTGTTCGTAAAAGCCGTAGTCGCCGGAATAGGTGGTGAGGTTGCCAGCGTCAATTTCGATGATCTTGGTAACGATGCGGTTCATGAATTCGCGGTCGTGCGAGGTCATCAAAAGCGCGCCGTCGTAGTTCTTCAGAAAATCTTCGAGCCAGATCAGGCTTTCGAGATCGAGATGGTTCGAGGGTTCGTCGAGCAGCATCACGTCCGGGCGCATCAGAAGGATGCGGGCGAGCGCCACGCGCATCTTCCAGCCGCCGGAAAGTTTGGCGACGTCGCCATCCATCATTTCCTGACTGAAGCTCAGCCCGTCCAGAACCTCGCGCGCGCGGCCCTCCAGCGCGTAGCCGTCCAGTTCTTCATACCGCGCCTGCACTTCGCCGTAACGCTCGATGATGGCATCCATTTCGTCCATCCGGTCGGGATCGGACATGGCGGCTTCCAGCTGCCGAAGTTCGGCTGCGACTTCGCTGACCGGGCCGGCGCCTTCCATGACTTCGGCCACGGCGGAACGGCCGGACATTTCGCCGACGTCCTGGTTGAAATAACCGACCGTCATGCCCTTTTCGACGACGACCTGTCCCTCGTCGGGCTGTTCCTCGCCGGTCATCATTCGGAACAGCGTGGTCTTGCCAGAGCCGTTGGGGCCAACAAGGCCGATCTTCTCGCCGCGATTGAGCGCAGCGGAGGCCTCGATGTAGAGAATGCGGTGACTGTTCGACTTGCTGATATTTTCGATGCGGATCATGACAGGGGCCTGTGAATGGGAGCGGCTCTCCTATGCCATGTGTCGCCGGCGCTGTCACCTGCCGCGCACGCCGTGCCAGCCATGCAACCCGGCAAGGTCGCCCAGGGAACATCGCTCCCCGGAAGCGGAGTCGTTTCCGGGGGATGCTGGCTTGATTTTCCCTTAATTGGTCAGCGTTGCCAAACTGCCGGCAGCCTTGCGGGCAATTTCGCCGAAGGCGGTAACGATCTGCTCCATGTTTTCAGGCGCGTAATAATTGTCGAGACTGGACGCACAATGTTGCAGCAGCGACTTGCCCTTGTCCGGCGCCATGAACGCGACGCTGAAAATCTTGATACCGTCTTTCTTGGCCGTATCGCAGGTATTGCGCACGGTCTGGTCGATGCTGGAACTCCAGGAGGAGCTGTTCCCCGTCATTTCGCCATCCGTCATGAGAACGATGTATCGCTCGAAGGATTCGCTTTTCTTGTCCTTGTGTTCTTTCGCTTCAACGGTATTCGCTTTTTTAAGGGCGTTGTATGCGGCATTCAGACTGCTGCGGGCATCCGTACCGCCAGACGGAAACTCCGGGATCTGTTTGTCGACATAGGTGGCAACGCTGCTAGTACCCCAAGTGATAGGCTGGGCCGCGTAGGTCTCATGCGTATAGACCGAGGCTCCTGTTCGAACCAGTTCGGAACCGCCGTTGGCGGTATAAGTGGGATCGGCCTTGTTCAACGTCGCGACGAGATAGCCGACCGCGGTTTTTAGCGAAGTAGCCTTGTTGACGTAGCAGGGCGATGTATTTTTGAGATTGGGATAACTCCCCCAGTTATCGACCGTGTAGTTCTGGCACGACGTTTTCTTGGTGTTGAGCGTATCGGTCTTGAAGGACATCGAACCCGAGCGGTCGAGCACCAGATACATGGAGATCGGCGCGCCCTTGTTGACAGTGCTTACCGCGGTGCCTGTCGCGGCAAGGTCGAGTGTTTTCGCCCCGAAGAACCCAAAGAGCGGATTAAGCTGCATCTGGTAGTTTATCGTGGTCTGGATGGTGTAGGTCTTACCGCGCGCATCGTCCGTTGTGCCGATATTGACTGGAGAGTTTTTCTCGAGCGCCTTCTTCTCCTCCTCGGTCAGGGTCTTTTCCATCTGGCTGGCGATGAAGGCCTTGGCGATTTCCTTGATTTGTTCGTCCGTCAGAGCGCCTTCTTTCAAGCGGGCCTCGGTCGCCGCCGCGAGAGCCGCCGAATCCGCCGTGTTCTGCAGGTCCGCTTTCACCTGCATCACATTCGCCAGCTCCATGCCGGCCCCCGCAAAACCAAGTAGCACCGGCAGCAATATTGCCGTCATCATGCCAAAATTGCCGCCCGTATCGGCAAGGAAACGGCGCGTCATTTTTTGATATGCGGAGGAGATCATAACGGGCTCACTAATTAGAACATTAGACTGAGCGCAGGAAACCCGCAAACGATGTAGAATCCACTAATGTAGACGGTTAAATTTTATACGTCGTTCAAATTGGTGCAGTTTTTCAAGTATTAATTCGAGTATGCTCATAATAACACGTAATGTATCATTACTGGACGGGAATGACGTCGACGGCCTGTTTGATCTGCTGGTTGCCGTAGCTCTTCAATACGCCGATCACCGGCGCGACATCGGAATAGTCCCGGCCATAGCCAACGACGATATGGTCGCTGCCGGCAACGATATCGTTGGTGGGGTCGAGCTCCAGATAACCGGCAGCCTCACCGCACCATACGCGAACCCAGGCATGCATCGCATCGGCACCTTCCAGACGTTCCTTGCCCGGCGGGGGGATGGTGCGCAGGAAGCCGCTGACGTAACCGGCGGGAATGCCGAGGCTGCGCAGCGCCATGATCATGATATGCGAAAAGTCCTGGCATACGCCGCGTTTCAGCTTGAAGGCTTCCGACGGTGTCGTATCGACAGTCGTCGCTTCACCGTCATAGGTGAAGTCCTTGTGTATGCGTTTGCACATCGAGAGTGCGATTTCGCGAATGGTCATTCCGGGCTTCAGCAATTCCCGCGCATAGGCCGATATCGCCGTATCCGTCCCTAGCCTCGGGCTGGCGCCGATGAAGTGATGCGGTGACTGGAAGTCGACCGACCAGACGTCTGCAAGGTCTTGCGGCAGGCGTGAAAGCTCGGGTGAAAAATCTGCCGTCAGCGCAGGTGCCTCCACCATCACACGCGCCTGCATGCGGATATCCAGCTTTTCGTGCGGTGCGCGCAGATGCACTGAGGTGGCCGATTGATGAAAGAAATCCTCAAAGACCGCCCGTTCTTCCGGCACCGGCGAAACATCGATGGTGCCGGCGATGAAGCGCTGACGGCCCGGGATCGACAGGGGCAGCACGCGGATGATGTGGCGCGCGCCATGGGCCGGCGTGTCGTAGGAGTAACCCATATGCAGGGAAAGGTCATAAAGCATCGGGTTATCCGAGATATGTCTGGGCCAGAACATCGGAAAGATGTTCCATGTCCGTTTCGAGCTGTCGGTAGATCGCGCCGTTCATGTTTTCCGGCGTCATGACGGCAAGGCCGGAATGCAGCCGCATCGCCTCGCGGTAAAAGGGCGACATCTGGCCGTTCGTAAAGGCGTTCGGCAGCTGCTCCACCTCGGTACGAATCTCGTTCAGCTGAAACAGGATGGACCGTGGGTTGAGCGGATCGAGCGCCAGAAGATCGGTGACGGTCAGACCCGCCGTGCTGACATTGTAGCGGCGGCGATGGGTCATGACGCTATCACCGATTTCGAGCAGCATGTCATAGGATCCATCTGGCGCATCCGGTCCGGTCATGTGGCCGAGAAGCCTTGTCATATGCAGGCCACGTTCGAGATAGCGGCCGATCGACAGGAAACGCCAGCCGGTGAAACGATACATGTTTTCGTGCACGAGACCGGCGAAGCCTGCAAGCTTGCGAAGGAGGATCGTCATGGCATGGGTCGCGTCGTCGCCCGGCGAAACCTTTGCGTGGAACCGACGGGCAGTCTTGGCAAGGTCATTCAGCGCAAGCCATCCGTCCGGCGAAAAACGGTCTCGGATGTTGCTGGCGGAATAGAGCGCGCTGTTGATGTTGTTCAGCAGGCTTTCCGGCACGGCATCGTTCATTTCCACATCCAGCGCTTCGAGATAACGCGTGACATGCGCAAGCAAGGGCTGACGTGGGTCGGCGGATTCGGCATAACGTCCGTGCCAGGCGCGCAAGATGCGCAATGCGCCTTCCGAACGTTCGATATAGCGGCCGAGCCAGAAGAGATTGTCCGCCGCACGGCTTGGCAGGCTGCCCGGCATATTTCGGGTGAAGCTTTCTTCCGCCGGTAAAAGCGTGGTGCGTTCCACCGGCTTGTCGCTGACGATCCAGACATCCGCAGCACTGCCGCCTGATTGCATGGCGATGGCCGATACATCGTTGCTGCTGCCGATCCGCGCAAAGCCGCCCGGCATGATCTGCCATCCATCCTGGGTGCGGGCGGCAAAAACGCGAAGGCTCATCGGGCGCGGCACGAGCTTGTTGTCGATATAGGCCGGCGTGGTGGAAAGCGTCACCACCTCTTGGCCGACAAGCCTGTGGCCATCGGAAGCGAGCCAGTCACTGATCGATTCCTTCGCTGTTTCGCGTAAGGACGAGCCGAGCACGGACTGACCGTTGTCTTCGAAGAAGGGCAGCCGGGAATAGGCCGGGCCGATGACCATGCCCTCGATATTGCCGGCAACGTGGCGGCGCTCGGATTCCTGTCCGCACCACCAGGTCGCGATGGACGGCAGTTTCAGGTCTTCGCCAAGCAGATGGCGACAGACGCGCGGCATGAAGGACAGCAGGGCCCGTGTTTCGAGAATGCCGGTGCCGAGCGCGTTGACGATTGTCAGTGCTTCATTGCGCAGCGCCTGCACCATGCCGGGCGTACCGATGTGGGATTGCTGGTTCAGTTCCAGCGGATCGGAATAGGAGGCATCGAGGCGCCGCCAAAGCACGCCGATCGGTTTCAGTCCGGCCACGGTCCTTACCATCACGCGGCCGTTGACCACGGTCAGATCCTCACCCTCTAGCAGCATGAAGCCGAGATAGCGGGCGATATAGGCGTGTTCGAAATAGGTTTCGTTGGCGGGGCCGGGGGTCAGCACCGCGATGCGGTCATCCGGATGTTTTCTGTGCGACTGCAAGGTGTCGCGGAAAGCGCCGAAAAATGAAGCGAGACGGTGAACATGGGTTTCGGCATAGATGTCGGAAAGCGCGCGTGTGGTCGCCACCCGGTTTTCCAGCGCAAACCCTGCGCCGGAAGGCGCCTGTGTCCTATCGGCCAGTACCCACCAGTTGCCATCAGGTCCGCGTCCAATCTCGAACGAGCAGAAATGCAGATAATGGCCGCTTGCAGGTTTTACGCCGACCATCGGCCGCAGATATTCCGGATTGGAGGCGATTAGTGCCGGCGGTACGTAACCTTCCTTCACCAGCCGGTTTTCGCCGTAAAAATCGGCGACCATGGCTTCCAGAAGATTGGCGCGCTGTTTAAGCCCTTCGGAAAGAACCGTCCATTCCTTGTCGTCGATCAGCACCGGGATATGGGAGATCGGCCAGTTTCTTTCGCTGCTGCCCTTGGTGTAATCGCGGTAAAACACGCCCGCATCGCGCAGATAGCGGTCGGTGCGGGCAAAGCGCTCATGCAGTTCGCGTTCCGACATTCGCGACAGGGCACCGAGCAGGGTTTTCCAGACCGGTCTGACCTTGCCGTTGGTATCGAGCATCTCATCGGCCACGCCGGGCAAGGTGGAGTAGTCAAGCCCGCGCGATTGCGCGCTCGTTTCCGTCTTGCGTTCCGTGGCCGGGGCTTTGGACAATTTATACTCCGTATGGCCGGCGCAGATCGAGCGTCAGCGGAAATTCTGGCGACACGGTTTCCGCCATCAACGGATATTGCCCGGCCGTATGTCCCCATGGTTCGAAACGGGCAAGGCGGCGTGCCTCGGCCTCGTTGCCGTTGACGGGAAAGGTCTCGTAATTGCGACCACCCGGATGAGCAACATGGTAGATGCATCCGCCGATCGATCGTCCCGACCATGTATCATAAATGTCAAAGGTCAAGGGCGAATTGACCGGCAGAACGGGATGCAGGCCGGAAGAGGGCTGCCACGCCTTGAAACGAACACCGGCGACCGCAACGCTTCGGTTTTCCGTCGGAGTTAGCGGAACGGCGCGACCGTTGCACGCCACGGTATAGCGCGCAGGGTTGGAGGTTTCGAGGCGGACCTGCATACGCTCGACGGAGCTGTCGACAAAACGCACGGTTCCGCCGATGGCACCCTGTTCGCCCATAACATGCCAGGGCTCCAGAGCCTGGCGCAATTCCAGCTTCGCGCCTTCGTATTCCACCTCACCGAAGAAGGGGAAACGGAACTCCTGCTGGGCTGTGAACCATTCCGGCTTCAGGTCGAAGCCATTTTCCCTCAGGTCTCCGAGCACGTCCATAAAGTCCGCCCAGATGTAGTGCGGCAGCATGAATCGGTCTGCAAGTGCCGTGCCCCAGCGCACGAATTTGCCGGCGGCGGGGTTTTTCCAGAAACGGGCGATGAGGGCGCGCACCAGCAATTGCTGGGCGAGCGACATGCGGGCATTCGGCGGCATTTCGAAGCCGCGGAACTCCACAAGGCCAAGGCGGCCGGTCGGCCCATCGGGAGAAAACAGCTTGTCGATGCAGATTTCGGCGCGGTGGGTGTTGCCCGTCACATCCGTCAGGAGGTTGCGGAACAGGCGGTCGACCAGCCATGGCAGCGGCGGCGCACCCTGGCCAGGGGCAGGCACCTGCGCCAGCGCGATCTCCAGTTCGTAAAGACTGTCGTGGCGGGCTTCGTCGATGCGGGGCGCCTGACTCGTCGGTCCGATGAACAGGCCGGAGAACAGGTAGGAAAGCGACGGGTGCCGCTGCCAGTGCAAGACAAGGCTTTTCAGAAGGTCGGGACGGCGCAGGAAAGGGCTGTCATTCGGGTTGGCCCCGCCCACGACCACATGGTTGCCACCACCGGTGCCGGTGTGACGACCATCGATCATGAATTTGTCAGCGCCCAGACGCGTCTGTCGCGCCTCTTCATAGACCGCCGTGGTGATGTCGACACAATCCTTCCAGCTTGCGGCCGGGTGGATGTTGACCTCGATGACGCCGGGATCGGGCGCTACACGGATGACATTGATACGCTCGTCATGTGGTGGAGCATAACCTTCGATATGGACGGGCAGCCCGAGCTCGGCCGCTGCCGCTTCTGCCGCTGCGACCAGTTCCAGATAATCCTCGATGCGTTCGACAGGCGGCATGAAGACGCAGAGCCGTCCATCGCGCGGTTCCACCGACATGGCTGTGCGCACCGCGCCGCCGATTTCACCAAGCGTCTGCTCGATGCGTTCCTGGCCGGATGCCTCATCCGCATGGAAAGACGCTTCCGGCATGGTGCGTCCGGAGGGCTGGAATTTCTCGGGAAGCGGCCCTCGCGGGATCGAAGGGTCAGCTTCATGGATATAAGGATAGGCGGATGGCGGCACATGGGGCAGGGTGCCAAGCGGCAGGCGGTAACCTACCGGGCTATCACCCGGAACGAGGAAAATCTTGCCGCGCCGTGTTTTCCATTTCTCGCTGACCCAGCGTTTGTCTGTGGTGGGCTTGGCGTTCCACGCCTGCACCGGAAGAATATAACCCGTCGGTGTCGTCAGCCCGCGTTCGAACACGCGGGCAAGGCGATTGCGTTCTTCCGGGTCTTTCAGTTTCGAGTTGGACGGATCGACATTTTCGGGAAGACTACCTTCCTTGATGATCCATTCGGCCGGATCCTCATAGGCCGGAAGCACCAGATCGGGCTCCACACCGAGATGAGTGGCGATACCGCTCAGTAGCTTTTGCGCGTCGTCGGCCGCAACACCGGTATTTGCGCCTTCTTCGGCAATCAGCGCAGGGTTCTGCCAGATCGGCAGACCGTCCTTTCGCCAGTAGAGTGAAAATGTCCAACGCGGCAGGCTTTCGCCCGGATACCATTTTCCCTGCCCGTAGTGCAGGAAGCCGCCGGGCGCGAAACGTTCGCGCAGGCGGCGGATCAACACGTCCGCTTTTTCGCGTTTCGTCGGTCCAACCGCGCCGGTGTTCCATTCCTCGGATTCGAAATCGTCGATGGAAACGAAGGTCGGCTCGCCGCCCATGGTCAGCCTGACGTCATGGGCGTTCAGAACCTGATCGACCTTTTCGCCGAGTGCATTGAGGCTCTCCCAGCTCTCATCGGAGAAGGGTTTGGTGATGCGCGGGGTCTCGGCAACGCGCCGAACCTGCATGTCGAAAGCGAATTCCGTATTGGCCTCGCCGAAATAACCGCCGGAAATCGGCGCGGCATTGCGGAAATGCGGCGTTGCCGCCAGCGGAATATGGCTCTCGCCGGTCAAAAGCCCCGAAGTGGGGTCGAGACCGACCCAGCCGGCGCCCGGCATATAGACCTCGGCCCAGGCATGCAGATCGGTGAAATCGACCTCTGTCCCTGACGGGCCATCCAATGCCTTGAGATCCGGTGTCAGCTGGATGAGGTATCCCGACACGAAACGTGCGGCAAGGCCGAGATGTCTCAAGATCTGGACGAACAGCCAGCTGGTGTCGCGGCATGAACCCTTGCCGGAAGCCAGCGTTTCTTCCGGCGTCTGAACACCCGGTTCCATGCGGATGACGTAACCGATTTCCTGCTGCAGACGGGCGTTGAGGCCGACGACCATATCCACCGTCGGCTGTCCGGGTGTGTGGTCCACGGTGGCCATGAAGGCGGAAAGCAGGGGGCCGGTCGGTTCCGGTTTCATGTAGATGGACAGATCTTCCCGCAGCTCCTGCGGATAATCGAACGGCCACTTGGTCGCCTCTTCCTCAACGAAGAAATCGAACGGATTGTAAACCGTCATATCGGCGACAAGATCGACCTCGATCTTGAATTCCGTCGCCGGCTCGGGAAAAACGAACCGGGCGAGATAATTGCCGTATGGGTCCTGTTGAAGGTTCACGAAATGATTTGACGGCGAAACCTTGAGAGAATGGCTGATGACATGGGTTCTGGAGTGCGAGGCGGGCTTCAATCTTATGATTTGCGGTCCAAGGCGAACCGGATTGTCGTATTTATAATGCGTCAGATGATAGATGCTCGCTTTGATCGCCATTAATCTGCCTTGCCCGGTTTTCCGGTTTATGCGGTTTGTCCGCCCCTCTGAAATTATTTGGATTTTGTGCAATGCAGGAAAAGAAAGCAAGGATCATTTCCGGAGGCACCCGCATTGTTGGCCGAGGCGCCGATGTTTGCCGGCGCGAAGAATTGCCGCGGCTTTTTAATTGTCTCCCTGGGGATTTCTCCGCGGTTGTGGACAAGGTTGAACGGCGTGTTATTGCTGGGCATCGCAAGGTGCAGCATCGCAAACCGCTTTCCTTGCCGACTGACGTTTCGGAATGGAATGAATGGCAACAACGGTGACCGACGATCAGCGCAAGAGTGCGGCGAACCTTTCGGGCTTCGATCTCGATTTTCGTTCGCAACTACGCATGATGGGCAATGCCTTCTGGACGTCGCCGGTTCGCAACCGGCTGATATTGCTGTCGATTGCCCTGCTCACGGTGATATTGCTCACCGCTTACGGGCAGATCAGGCTCAATGAGTGGAACGCGCCGTTTTACAATGCGCTGGAGCGGCGCGATCTTGACGCCTTCCTCCATCAGCTCGAAGTCTTCGCGATCATTGCTGGGCTGTTGTTGCTTCTCAATGTCATTCAGACCTGGCTTAACCAGATGACGGCGCTGAACATGCGCGAGGGTCTTGCCAAGGATATGGTGGACCAGTGGCTGAAACCGGGGCGCGCCGCCCGCCTTGCCGGTTTCGGCACGATTGCGATCAATCCGGACCAGCGTTTGCACGACGATGTCCGCAACCTTGCGGAAAGCAGCACGGCGCTTTCCATCGGCCTTGTGAATGCGACGATCCTGCTCATCAGCTTCATCGGCGTTCTGTGGACATTGTCGGCAGGCTTTTCCATCACGATCAACGGCGATCCGGTTGCGATTCCCGGATACATGGTCTGGGCGGCGATCCTTTATGCGGGCTCGGCGTCCCTGCTCAGCAACCTTGTCGGCTATCGTCTGGTCGGCCTGAATGCTGAACGTTATTCAAAAGAGGCCGAACTACGCTTTTCCCTGATGCGGGCCAGCGAAAATCTGGCGGCGATTGCGCTTGCGCGTGGTGAAAAAAACGAGCGGCGGCGGATCGGCGTTGATATCGATGCCGTGCTCGGCGTAATCCGCGGGCTCGCTTTAGCAATGACGCATCTGACCTGGGTGTCGTCGGGCTACGGCTGGTTGGCGGTTGTGGCGCCCATTCTTATTGCAGCGCCGGTCTATTTTTCCGGCAACCTCACCTTCGGCGGGCTGATGATGGCCGTCGGCGCCTTCAACCAGGTCAATACCGCACTTCGCTGGTATATCGACAATTTCGGGCCGATTGCCAGCTGGAAGGCGACGTTGCAGCGTGTTTCGGTGTTTCGCAACGCTCTGATCCAGATGGATAGCGTTGAACAGCACGGCCTCGCAATCGATCTTCAACGGAGTGCCGACAACGAAAAAATCCGCCTTCGGTCGGTGACTATCTGCCGCGATGCGGGCGGACAGGATCTGGAGCGGGGTTTCCGGCTGCGTGAGGCCGAGGTTGAAATCGGGCGGGGTGATCGTCTGATGATCAATGGCGAACAGGGCGTGAACCGGCGGCTGCTGTTTGCCGCCATGGCCGGCCTGTGGCCATGGGGGCAGGGCAGGATAGAAATGCCCGAACAGTCCGACACGCTTTTCATTGCCCAGCACGGCTATTTGCCAACAGGAACGCTGCGCGAAATTCTGGCCTATCCGCGCGCGCCCCAGCGGTTTGTGGAGGCAGACTATGTCGCGGCGCTGACCGCGTGCGGTCTCGGTGAAATGGCGCCCCGGCTTGATGAACACATTCGCTGGGACAAGAAGCTGGATTCGGATGAACAGGCCAGCATTAGGATCGCCAATGCCCTGTTGTTGAAGCCGAAATTCATCGTCATCGACGATTTGCTGGAAGGGCTGGAAAAACAGACACAGGATACGCTGGCGGAGGTTTTGAATGGGATCGACGGCGTAGCGATTATCTATATCGGCAGATCAGAGACATTTTTGTCGGTTCTTACCCCGGCTTTGGCCCATCTGGACCATGCCCCCATGAAGGAAAATACCGTAAAGCCGGATATCGCTCCAAAATAAGCCGCCGGGTTATGCTGCTGTTGACCTCACAGTGCGGATCAAAGCCGCAAATGCCATTTTTCGAGGTCCAGCCGTTGCTGTTTGGCAAGGCTTATGGTGCCGTCCGGCTCCATCTGCGAGCGCAGAACAAAGGTGCCGGTCGCCAGGCTGATGGCAATGACGCTGGCAACCGCGAGAATGATACGGTCGTAGCGCTGCTGTATCTTATTGTTTCCACTCCAGTCATAGGCCATTCGCACGCCCTCGCGGTTTTTTGGAATCGTGCCGCATCATGGTTAACCGAAGCTTACGATGGCTTCGTGATTCCTTGCTGTTTTGGAAGGGCTGCCGCGAAAAATCGGCTATTGGCTGAGGGGGCGCGGTTGTTTAAATCCGGCGGCGGGAGGTTCTTGAAAGGAATTTGATATGGAACAGCAACCGCCCGCCGATATGGAACTCACGCTCAGAACGCTTGCCATGCCGGCTGACGCCAATCCGGCCGGCGACATTTTCGGCGGTTGGGTGATGTCGCAGATGGACCTTGCCGCCTTCGTCCGCGCCAATGATGTGGCAGGCGGGCGTACCGTCACAGTGGCGGTTCATGAAATCGTCTTCAAGAAACCGGTCAAGATCGGCGATACATTGTGTGTCTATACCAGGATCGAAAAGGTTGGGCGCACCTCCGTCACGCTCAAGATCGAGGCCTGGACCCGCAGGCACTATCAGGATTCCCGGGAAAAGGTTACGGAGGCCGTCTTCATCATGGTAGCGGTGGATGACAAAGGCGAGCCGCGCCCTGTGCGCAAAGAGGCGTAAGGCGCTTGCCTTCGAAGCAAACTTCCGACCGTTCGCAGGCAGCCGAAAGAGCATGAGGCTCTTCGGCTCCGCCAATTCGATCTCCGAACGCGCAATACTTTAGAAATATCCAATTTATTTATCAATTTTTGCGATCAAGGTGTGGAATAGGGCGGGGATCAGGCTGTGACCATTCCAGGTGTTGTTATTGTTGGTGGCGCTCACGGCACGCTTGCCCTTGCCCGCAGCCTTGGCGCCCTTGATGTGCCTGTGCACTATATCACCCATGATTCACCGCTGCCGGGCTGGTCGCGTTTCGTGAAGAACACGATCCGCTGGTCCGGTCCTCTTGATGCAGGGGCGATGGCGTTTTTACGCGATATGGCAGACAAGCATCATCTGAAAGGGTGTCTTCTGGTGCCATCAGGGGATGGCGAGGTTCAGCTCGTTTCACAACATCGCGATGAGCTTTCCGCCCTTTACAAAATCGTCCTGCCTGATTGGTCCTCCCTTCAATGGTTGTGCGAGAAACCGCTGCTCTACAAACGCGCGGCGGAACTCGGTGTCAGCTTCCCCAGGACCTATGCCATGGTCACGTCCGATGACGCCGATGCGCTGGACGTGACGTTTCCCGTTATCCTGAAGCCGAATATGGGCGGGGGCGATACCGCGATTTCCCGGGCGAAGGTTATCCGCGCCGATGACAGGCAGGCTCTGAAAGCCGCTTTTGCCGCTGCGAGCGGCGAGATCGGCGCGGGCAATGTCGTCGTGCAGGAGCTCATTCCCGGCGGGGGAGAAAGCCAGTTTTCCTATGCGGCGCTCTGGCGCAATGGCGAGCCTGTTGCAGAATTCACCGCCCGACGCCTGCGTCAGTATCCCGTCGATTTTGGTTACACCAGCACCTGTGTCGAGGTTGTCGACAACCCTCAAGCGATCGATGCGGCAAGGAAAATATTGAAATCGGCCGGTCACAGCGGGTTGGTCGAGGTGGAGTTTAAGCGGGATGGCAGGGATGGATCGCTGAAACTTCTCGATGTTAATCCGCGCCCATGGTCGTGGTTCGGCCTGTGTTCAGCGGCCGGCATCGATCTCGGCGCGCTGCTGTGGCAGGTTGCCAACGACATGCCGCGCGGCCAGATGCTCGATGCGCGGCAAAGTGTGTCATGGTCCTATCTTGTCCGTGATGCCATTGCCGCATTGACGTTAAATCGACGGGGACAGGCGGGAATTGGGGACTATGTCGCCTCTCTGCGCACAATCCGCAGCTGGGCGGCTTTTGCGGCGAACGATCCTTTGCCGGGCCTTATCGACCTGCCGCTCACGGTCTGGAGAGTCATCAAAAAACGGGTTCTGCCCGGTTTGAAGTTGCGGTAATCGGTAATGGTGTTCTTGCGGTCGGTAAAACGCTCTCTGAAATATGGGGTCATAAGGGCGGGGCTGGAGATAGCTTCCCTGCCGGCGGTTCGTGCGGCTTTTCCGGCTCTTGCCGGGCGTGGCGTGATTTTCACGCTGCACCATGTTCGTCCGGACGAGGAAGCGTCAGCTTTTGCGCCGAATGCACACTTGTCGATCACGCCACAATTTCTGGAAGAGGCGATAGAGGCGGCGCTCGAATGTGGTCTCGTTCCCGTTCATCTACACGATCTGCCGGGCCTGCTCGCCGATAATTCCGAGAAACGGTCGTTCTGTGCTTTCACGCTTGATGATGGCTATCGCAACAATGCCGAATATGCTGCACCGATTTTCCGAAAATATGCTGTTCCCTATACGATTTTCATCACGCCGGGTTTTGTGGAGCGGACGCGTAGCGTGTGGTGGGAAACCACTGCCGCGCTGACGCAGAAAGCCACGTCCTTTGAATTCGATTTCGGGGCAGGGCCGGAGGAGATTAAATCCGGCAGCCTTCCACAAAAAGCGGAAGCCTTTGCGCGTCTGGAAAACTTCGTCCAGATATTCGCGGAGGACGAGGCGGTGGAGAGGATCGACCGTGTCGCGGGGCAACATGGTATCGATCCGATCGCGATCGTGGACAAACTCGTCATGGATGCGGCCGAACTCAAGGCGCTGTCGAGCGATCCCCTGGTCCATCTCGGCGCGCATACCATGATGCATGTGAACATGCGCAAGATCGATGCGGCGCGTCTGGCATACGAAATCGAGGAATCGACAAGACGGGTGGAGACCTATGTCGGCCGTCGGCCGAGGTCTTTTTCCTATCCCTATGGCTGGATAAAGGCTGTGGGAGAACGCGAGGCGAAAGCGGTGTTTGATGCGGGATTTCCCGTAGCTGTTACCACGCAGGCCGGTATTCTTGGGGCCCATAGCCTTGAAAAGCCGATGCTGTTGCCGCGCGTTTCGCTGAACGGCCGCTTTCAGAAAAAGCGCTTTGTCAAAGCGCTCATCTCAGGCCTGCCTTTCCGGTTCGTCTAGGGATCAACCTCTCCCTGCCATCTTTCGCCGATGACGACGACATGTGTCGGTGCGGCTAATCGAGCTGTCGTGTTGTTTTTGTTATTCACATCCATTTATCTATTGATTATAAATAAATTTATCGAAGGAAAACATTACAACTTTTCTTAAGGTTTCGCCCGTGCTGTTGATATTTTCCGATGACCTGACCGGTGCGCTTGATGCGGCCGCCCCCTTCGCCGGGCGTGGGCTTTCGACTGAAGTTGCGATCGGTCTTGACGGCGTCCCTGCAGCGGTGGCCGATGCGCCGGCCGTCCTCAGCGTCAATCTGGGTTGTCGGGATGGCAAGGCGGATGAAGCCCGCCGCCGCACGCAGGAACTGATGGCACTGGTTCCGGCCGATACAATTCTGTTCAAGAAGATCGATTCCCGCCTGAAAGGACATATCGCCGCGGAAATGGATGCTGTTTCCTATCGGCACGCGCTTGTAGTGCCAGCCATTCCGGATTTTGGACGCATCGTCGTAGACGGTTCCGTGTCCGGCTTTGGCGTTGAGGGCACGATTTCGGTTCATGAAAGACTGGGCGGTCACGCCAGCCGCTGCGCAATACCAGACACCCTATCGCATGCGGACATCAGGGAGGCTTTGCTTGCCGGGCGCGCAAACGGGGTTGATCTTTTGGTGGGCGCGCGAGGGCTGGCCGAGGCGCTGGCCGAAATGATGACAACGCAGGCGGTGCCCGAAGCGGCATCTATTCCCGCGGGTAAGGGGCTTTTCGTCATAGGTTCGCGTGACCCGATCACCGTTGAACAAATTGAAATCCTTAAAGGAACGGGTTTGGTATCGGTCACCGATGCACCCAATGGCGTCGTGCCGTTTCACGCGCATGCTCGTTCCAGGCTGACGCTCGTTTACGCGACGCAAGGGGCGGAAGATCTTTCCCCGCTCGAGGTTTCAGACCAGCTGGCGTATGGCGTCGTGCCGCTTTTCACCACCGGGACCGACACGTTGCTTTTGTCCGGCGGCGCCACGGCCGAAGCGGTGCTGCTTGCCATGGGGGTATCGCGTCTGCGCCTTGCCGGCGAGTGCCTGCCCGGTCTTGGTGTCGGCTGGTCCGGCGACCAATGTATCATTGCGAAGTCAGGTGGTTTTGGGCAAGCTGACACGTTGAAACGGATTGCGAAAATGATGCTTGGCGAAAATGACGCTGGAGAAAGCTGATCAGATGGGGCTGATGAAAGAAACGGCGCGCAAGGCACTTCCGGACATTATTTTCGAGAGAATGCACCGGGCGATCAAATCCGGCGCCTACAAGCCGGATGAACGGCTTCCGACCGAACATGAACTCGCCATGGAATTCGAAGTGTCGCGACCGGTGGTCCGCGAGGCGCTTCGGCGGCTGCGCGAACAGGGGTTCATCTATTCGCGAAGGGGTTCCGGCAGCTATGTGCGGGCATTCGGCCTGCGCGAGCCGCTGGGCTTCGGCCAGCTCGAAAATGTCGCTGACCTGCTGAACTGTTATGAATTCAGGCTGACTCTGGAGCCGGCAGCGGCGGCGGCGGCGGCCTTGCGGCATGATGGCGAGAGGCTCGTCGCAATCAAAAAGGCGCTCGAGCTGATGCGGGACGCGACCAATCGCCAGTCCCACCGTGAGGATGCCGATTATCAGTTCCACCTTGCCATCGCGCGGGCGGCACGGAATAGCTATTTCTCGACTGCGATGGAGGCTCTCAAGGACCACATTGCGGTGGGAATGAAGTTTCACGGCATGTCGGTGAAGCGTGAGGCATCCGGCCTTACCCGCGTGTTTGCCGAGCACGAGGCGATTGCGGTGGCGATTGCCGAAGGAGATGCCGAGGCCGCGCGGCGGCTGATGCACGACCATCTGACGGGATCACGTGACCGCCTCTTCGAGTCTTCGCATACGGATTGAGGGAAGTGACGGCGAGCCGGTGCGCGATAGCGCACCGGACTTTCGATTAGAAAGCGCGGCGGTAAATGCCGAGCACGTCATCAAGGCTCATATCGACGGGATTGTTGTCCATCAGCCGGCGGATTGCGTGAGCGTCTTGCGCATAACGGGGAAGATCGGTTTCGCTTGCCCCGTGCCGCGCAAGGGACATTTCAATGCCGAGGCCGGCGCAGAAATCTGTCGCTGCCTTGCGAAGATCATCGGATGAAAGATGCTCGCGAAGCCCAAGCGCTCCGGCCACCTCCGCCGTCTTTGCCGAAACCGCGTGCTGGTTGAAAGCCAGAACATGCGGGAAGACGATAGCGTTTGCCAGCCCGTGCGGCAGGTTGAGAAGCGTGCCGAGCGGATAGGCGATGGCGTGACCCGCCGCCGTATTGACCGGGCCAAGGCAGATGCCGCCATAGTAGGAGGCGAGCATCATTCCTTCGCGGGCTTCGGTATCAGCGCCGTCGCGAACGGCGCGCGCCAGATATTTGCCCACCAGCGAAAAGCCCATGCGGGCAAAACCGTCGATCATCGGATGGGCCTTGCGATTGGTGAAAGCCTCCACGCAATGCGCCATGGCATCCACCCCCGTCGCCGCTGTCACAGCTGATGGCACGGAATACGTGAGTTCCGGATCGAGCACCGCGAAATCGGCAATCAGATGAGGGCTTTCGACCGCGACCTTGCTGCCCTTGACGGGATCGGTGATGAGCGAGCGAATCCCGGCTTCCGAGCCGGTTCCGGCGGTGGTGGCAATCTGGACGAGCCTGGTGTCGCGCCCTGCGACCCTGTTCGGTCCTGCCACATCCTCAAGCGTCTGGCTGGAATTCCAGAGTGCGGCGACGAGCTTCGCCACATCCATCACCGAGCCACCGCCGAGGCCGATGACGAGATCGGGTTTGGCGGCGCGCGCTGCGGCCAGTGCTGCATCGAGCGTCCCTGTGTCCGGTTCGCCGGGAATGGCGTCAAAGACAGTGAAAGGACCCTGCAATTGCAGCCGGTCGGCAAATTTCGCTGTCAGCGGCGTGGCGATCACCAGGGTCGAAGCGGTTTTGCCGGCCCAGGCGCCGACCTGGGAAATGGTGCCGGCGCCAACGGCAAGCCTGCGCGGCTGATGGATGAGAATGGAGGCTGTGGACATGGTGTTCATCCTCTTGCGCCCTTGCCCGCCACGAGCTTGCGCGCATAGGCTATGGCCTCATTCATGTTGCCGTGATTGGCGATGCCTTTGCCGGCGATGTCGAAGGCCGTTCCATGATCGACCGAAGTGCGATCAATCGGCAGATCGACCGAGACATTGACGGCGGTATCGAAGGCGACGAGCTTGATCGGGATATGGCCCTGATCGTGATATTGCGCGACAACCAGATCGAAAGTGCCCGAATAGGCGCGGTGGAACACGGTATCGGCGGAGATCGGCCCGTGTACCTCGATGCCTTCAGCGCGCGCGGCGGCAACCGCTGGCGCAATCTGGTCATCATCCTCGGTGCCAAACAGACCGTTTTCGCCGCAATGCGGATTGATACCGGCAACCGCGATGCGCGGCCGCTCGTAACCGATGCGCTTCAGATGAGCATTGCCAGCGCGGATGGTCGCCAGCACCCGCTCCGTCGTTGCCCGTTGAATGGCTTCCTGCAGGGACACGTGGGTCGAGACGTGAATGACCTTCAGCCGCTCGGAGGCAAGCAACATGTAGGCGGCTGAAGAACCGGTCAGGCTGCGCAGCATGCCGGTGTGGCCGTCATAATGGTGGCCCGCAAGATTGAGGGCCTCCTTGTTAATCGGAGCAGTGACGATGCAGCCGATTGCGCCCGCTTCGGCATCCCGCACCGCTTTTTCAATGAAACGGAAAGCGGCGTCTCCGGCAACCGGCGACAGCGTGCCCCATGGCAGCGGCGCACCCTCCACCGGCAGATCGACCACATTCCGAGTAAGATCGATGTCGATGCCAAGCGCACCCCGCGCCGCTTCCAGCGTGGCAAGGTTGCCATAAATCCGCGTTGCTTCCCTATCCGGGGCGGACATTTCCGCAAGCGCGCGGACGGTTATTTCCGGGCCGACGCCGCAGGGGTCACCCATGGTGATACCAATGATGTTGCTCATCCGATTCTCCCGTCCTTGGCGTCTGCCCAGCCGGGCGCCAGCCGGACATATTTGATTGCGCGGCGATGATAGGTGTAGCTTGCGTGCAGGGTACCGTCCGCTGCCTCCAGAAGCCATGGATAGGACATTTCCAGATTGCGGCCGTCGGTCGAATCGTTGGACAGGCAGGTGCCCGGCCCGTCCTCGATCAAAATCCGGGTAGGAAAGCTGCGGCCGTCGTCATCGGACAGGCAGATGGAAACCGGCGCGCGCGGCACGCCCCATATGGGCACACATCCACCGCTCGGATCGGCATCCGGTCTGTCGTCTTCCTCGCCCAGTTCGTCATAAAGCGAGGCGCGACGGTCGCTGGATTGCGCGGCGTTGATGGGGTTGCAGATCATCGCCAGCCTGCCGTGTGCGAGCCTGATCGCGGCGATGGAGGAATTATTGTTCGGTACGTCGGTCGGCAGCGGTTCTGTCCATGAGCGACCGCCATCTGTGCTTTCCGTGCGGTAAACGAGATCGGCCTGACGGCGGCGAAAAAAAGCGGAGTAGCGCCCATTCGCGCCCGCAACCGGGCTCATATGAACGCAGCCGGTCGAGCCCGCCAGCTCCTGCAATTGCCATGTGAGGCCGTTGTCTTTCGATATGCCGAGTGCTGCGGTATCGTGGCTGCCGTTCCATTTCTGGCCGGGGCGTTGGACGCAGCGGAAGATCGGCAGAAGCCATGCGCCGTCATCGCGGATGCGAAGCGGCGCACGGATGAAGCAGCCTTTCGGAAGATCGAGAAAACGGCCATCTTCGGCGGACAGCTTTTCCGGCGTTGCCGGGTCGTGGACGACCCGCGCCATGCGGATGCGGCATTCGTCCTGATTGCCGGATGGCTGGGCGGTGTGAAACAGCCAGAGAGTGCCATCAGGTGCGGTGAAAATAACCGGATTCTGTTCGGAATGGGCGGGATCGTTGCTCAGGCGCTGCGGCGCTCCCCACCGGCTCGCGCCGGGTGTGAGCGCGGACGCGAAGATCGAAATATCCGATTTTCCCTCCAGCGTTCCGCCAAACCAGGCGCACAGCAGGGTGCCGTCCTGCAGAAGGTGCAGAAAGCTCGCATGGTTCTGGATCATCGGCGATGGCAGGAACGCTTCGTGCCGGTTTTCCGAAACGGCATGGATGGCTCCGGTCATGGCGTGAGCAATGTCATCAGGGGTCATCGTGGTCTCCTCTTGGTCTGATGAAAATGGCATATTCAAAAAGTTGTCAAGTTTATTTAAGACAAAAGGACGTCCGAAAATTTTTGATGAATTAAAATAAGTGTATGTTTTATAAACATAAAACTTCTGTACTAAGTCTCAATAAAAAATCCTTCTGAAAAATAATTTGACAAAAAATGTGATAGCGTCGATGCTTTGATAACGGGTGGAGGAGACGATCATCCGCACGCCATGCTCCTCAATGCAGGAGACGGGGCTTTTGAATGCCTCTTGCGGCACGCCGCCATGTTGCTGAATTTCTGATCTGGGAGGAGAACGGAATGAAGAAGTCATTGATTGCGGGCGCCCTTGTTATGGGTTGCCTTAGCGCCGCGGTTTCGCCGGCGCTTGCGGCGTCGGGGCCGATCAAGATCGTGCTGGCGGAAGAGGCTGACCTGCTGGAGCCTTGCATGGCGACCCGCTCCAATATTGGCCGTATCATCATGGAAAATGTCAGCGAGACGCTGACCGAGCTTGATGTGCGCGGCAAGAACGGCGTGCAACCGCGCCTCGCTGAAAAATGGGAGCAGAACGTGGATGGCAGCTGGCGTTTCCACCTGCGTGAAGGCGTGAAGTTTTCCGACGGCACGGGTTTCGATGCCAAGGATGTCAAGCATAGCTTCGAGCGCATCATGAGCGACAAGAATGCATGCGAATCCCGTCGTTACTTCGGCGGTATGACCGTCACCCCCACGATTGTCGACGACCATACGATCGACTTCAAGACAGAGCCAGCCCAGCCCATTCTGCCGCTCCTGATGTCGCTCGTCACCATCGTGCCCGAAGAAACCAAGATGGAATTTATCCGCGAGCCTGTTGGCACCGGACCTTACAAGCTGACCAACTGGACACCGGGCCAGCAGATTGTTTTGACTGCACGTGACGACTATTGGGGCGCCAAGCCGCAGGTGACGGAAGCGACCTATCTTTTCCGAGCTGATCCCTCGGTTCGCGCCGCCATGGTGCAGACCGGCGAAGCCGATCTTTCACCCTCCATTTCGCAGCTCGACGCGACAAACCCGAAGACCGACTTTTCCTATCTCGACAGCGAGACGGTCTACATGCGCCTCGACCACAACATCGCGCCGCTGAATGACGTGCGGGTGCGCCGTGCACTCAACCTCGCCATCGACCGGCAGGCTTTCCTCGGCACGCTGGTTCCCGAAGGTGCTGTGCTGGCCACCGCACTCGTTCCGCCGACCACGCTCGGCTGGAACCCTGATGTCAAGGTTTTCCCCTACGACCCTGATGGCGCGAAGAAGTTGCTGGAGGAGGCAAAAGCTGCTGGTGTGAAGGTGGATACGCCGATCACCATCATCGCGCGCACTGCGAACTTCCCTAATGTCACCGAGATCATGGAGGCGATCCAGCAGCAATTGCAGGAAGTCGGCTTCAAGATCGACCTCAAATTCGTGGAAGTGGCCGAGCACGAAAGCTATTATTCCAAGCCTTTCAAGGAAGGCCGGGGACCGCAGATCGTCGCTGCCATGCACGACAATTCCAAGGGTGATCCGTCCTTCACCATGTTCTTCAAATATGCCACCAAGGGCACGCAATCCGGTTTCTCGGACCCCAAGGTGGATGACTTGATCGAACGAGCATCCGCAGCCGTCGGCGATGAACGCGCCAAGCTCTGGTCCGAGCTCATCGCCTACCTGCATGACGATGTCGTGGCGGATGTGCTGCTGTTCCACATGGTTGGCTTCTCACGCGTCTCCGAACGGCTGGACTTCAAGCCCACCATCGCCACCAATTCGATGCTGCAGCTTTCGGAAATCGGCATCAAGTAAGCCGGTATTTCATCTGCCAAAGAGCGGCGGCGGAGCTTTAGCTTCGCCGTCGTGCTGAACACCGGAGGTAACCATGCTGAGCTTCATCCGAAAACGTTCCGTTGCAAGCCTGATCTCCCTGATCGGCCTCATCGTAATGGTTTTCTTCCTCTCCCGCCTGACGGGCGACCCGGCCGCGCTGTTTTTGCCGGTGGAGGCTTCGGAGGAATTGAAGCAGCAGTTTCGTGCGCTGCATGGGCTGAACGATCCGCTGATGGTGCAGTTCCTGCGCTACGCGGGCGACGTGATGACGGGGGATCTGGGTGAATCGCTCAGGAAAGCCCGCCCTGCGCTGGATGTGGTGCTGGAGGCTTTCGTCTGGACGCTGTGGCTTGCGGTCATCACCATGTCCCTCGTCACCACCGCAGCAATCGTCGTCGGTTCGCTTGCCGCTTTCCGCTCCGGTGGCTTCTTCGATCGCATGGCCTCCACCATTTCGCTCATCGGCGCTTCCGTGCCGGATTTCTGGCTCGCGATCGTGGCGATCGTGGTGTTTTCCGTCAATCTCGCCTGGCTGCCCACCTCCGGCACCGGCTCGGTGCTGCACTGGATATTGCCGATCTCGGTTCTGTTCGTGCGCCCCTTCGGCATCATCGTTCAGGTGGTGCGCGGCTCGATGATCGGTGCGTTGTCCTCTGCCTATGTCAAAACGGCGCGCGCCAAGGGTGTGAAATCGGGTCCGATCATCTTCATCCACGCCTTGCGAAACGCCATGCTACCGGTCATCACCGTCATCGGCGATCAGGCGGCAAGCCTTCTCAACGGCGCAGTCATCGTCGAAACCATCTTTGGTTTCCCCGGGGTTGGCAAGCTGATGATCGATTCCATTCTTCAGCGCGATTTCAACGTCGTGCTGGCAGCAATTCTTGTGACCGCGCTTGCGATCTTCCTGATGAATCTTCTGATCGATATCGCCTATGCGCTGCTCGATCCGCGTATCCGGCACTGAGGAGACGTTCAGCCATGAGCCTTTCAAACGCCGATACAGAGATTATCGATGAGCCATCCTTTGCAACGCGCATGCTGCGCATGTTGTGGGCCGATAAATTCGCCCTCTGCGCCGCGATCTTCCTCATCGTCGTCATCATTCTCGCCTTTGTCGGCCCGGCGTGGCTTGGCGAGCTGGCGACGAAGCAGAACCTGCGTGGACGCAACCTTGCCCCGTTCCAATGGCAACGCGAATGGTATTTCTGGCTGGGGGCGGATGCGCTCGGTCGCCCGCTGCTGGCGCGCATCGTCGCCGCCACGCAAAATACACTGATGATCGCCGCCGGTGCCGTTTTCCTTTCCGCCGTCACCGGCACCGTGCTTGGCCTGATCGCCGGTTTTTCCTCCAACCGTGTTGGCCAGATCATCATGAGGCTGGCGGACGTGATCATGTCGTTTCCGTCACTGTTGATCGCGGTCATCGTGCTTTATCTGCTCGGCTCATCCATCCTCAACCTGATGCTGGTTCTGGCGATAACCCGCATCCCCGTTTACATCCGCACCACAAGGGCCGAAGTGCTGGAGGTGCGTGAACGCATGTTCGTACAGGCGGCGCGCGTGATGGGCGCATCGGGCAAACGTATCCTGTTCCGCCATATTCTACCCGTGGTCCTGCCGACGCTGACAACGCTTGCGACGCTCGATTTCGCCTATGTGATGCTGGCGGAAAGCGCGCTGTCTTTCCTTGGTATCGGCATTCAGCCGCCGGAAATCACCTGGGGCCTGATGATCTCGCAGGGGCGGCAGTACCTCACCAATGCCTGGTGGCTGTCCTTCTGGCCGGGCCTTGCCATCATACTCACCACCCTGTCGCTCAACCTGCTGTCCAACTGGCTGCGCATTGCGCTCGACCCCGTGCAGCGCTGGCGGCTGGAAATGAAAGGCCGCAAACATGGCTGACCATCTTCTCGATGTGCGCAACCTTTCCGTGGAGTTTCACACCGCAGGCGGTGTCGTGCATGCGGTGAAGGATGTTTCCTATCATATCGACCGTGGTGAAACGCTTGCGATCCTCGGTGAAAGCGGCTCGGGCAAATCGGTATCGTCCTCGGCCATCATGAACCTCATCGACATGCCGCCCGGACGTATCAGCGGCGGCCAGATATTTCTTGATGGCAAAGACCTTCTGACAATGCCGGCTGAGCCACGCCGCGAGATCAATGGGCGGCGCATCGCCATGATCTTTCAGGACCCGCTCAGCCATCTCAATCCGGTCTATACCGTCGGCTGGCAGATCCGCGAGGCGATGACCACCCATGGAATGGACAGGGTGAAAGCCGAAGCGGAGGCGAGGCGGCTTGTCGCGCGCGTTGGAATTCCTGATCCGGACGGAGCCTTGAAGAAATATCCGCATGAATTTTCCGGCGGCCAGCGCCAGCGTGTGATGATCGCCATGGCGCTTGCGCTCCGGCCCGATCTCCTGATCGCCGACGAGCCGACCACGGCACTCGATGTGACGGTTCAGGCTGAAGTTCTTGCCCTGCTCAAGGAATTGCAGCGGGAAACCGGTATGGCCGTTCTCATCATCACCCATGATCTTGGCGTCGTCGCCGAAATCGCCGACCGGGTGGTCGTGATGGAAAAAGGCGTGCTGGTGGAGGCAGGCACGGTTCGCGAGGTCTATCGCAACCCAAAGCATCCCTATACCCGCAAGCTCATCAGCGCCGCCCCCGGCAGGGGCGAAATGCACGAGCCGAATGCGACCGGCGAACCGCTCCTCCGTGTGCGCGATGTGCGCAAACGTTATGGGGCTTTCGAGGCACTGAAGGGCGTTTCCTTTGACCTTATGGCGGGGGAAACCATAGCTGTCGTTGGCGAAAGCGGTTCCGGCAAATCGACACTCGCGCGCATTCTGCTCCGGCTCGACGAGCCGGATGCCGGCAGCGCCGAGTGGAAGGGGCGTGATCTCTTCAAGCTTTCGCCTGCCGAACTCTTTGCCCTCAGGCGTGATTTACAGATGGTGTTTCAGGATCCAACCCAGTCGCTGAACCCCCGCATGACCGTGTTCCAGCTGGTTTCCGAAGCCTGGGTGATCCATCCGGACATACTACCCAAAGCGAAATGGCGCGAACGGGTCGCGGAATTGCTGCATCAGGTCGGCCTCTCGCCGGAACATATGCGCCGTTATCCGCATCAGTTTTCCGGTGGGCAGCGGCAGAGGATCGCGATTGCCCGCGCGCTGGCGCTGGAGCCGAAGCTCATCATCTGCGATGAAGCGGTCTCGGCGCTCGACGTGTCTGTCCAGGCGCAGGTTGTTGCACTTCTTGACAAGCTGCGCCGTGAAATGGGCCTCTCCTTCATCTTCATCGCGCATGACCTGCCGGTGGTCCGCGATTTTGCCGATCACGTCATGGTCATGCAGCGGGGAGAGGTTGTGGAATTCGGGACTGTCCGGCAGGTTTTCGAAGCGCCGCGCGAGGCCTATACGCGCGCACTTCTTTCCGCCAGCCTCGATCCCGACCCCGATATGCAGTCTGTGCGTCCGGCCGATGCCGATCACACTATTGGAAATCCAAGCGGAGTTCTTTCATGACCAAACAAGCCTTCGTCGCGCTCGTGACCTGTTTCAACGAGGACGAAACCATCAATTACGAAGCGACCCGTGCGCAGGTGCGCCGTCAGGTGGCGGCCGGCAACAACATCATGTGCGCCGGAACTAACGGCGATTTCACCGCACTGACGCATGAAGAAAAAATCCGGCTGACGGAAGAGGTGGTGGACGAAGTTGCGGGCCGTGCGAAGGTCATCGTCAACGCCGGCATGCCCGCCACTTTCGAAACGCTGCAACTCGCCAAAGCCTTCGACCGCATCGGCGTAGACGGTATTGCCGTCATCACACCCTTCTTCATCGCCTGCACCCAGGATGGGCTGATCCGCCATTTCTCGACTGTGGCCGACGCCGTCGAAACACCGGTCTATCTTTACGATATTCCCGCCCGAACCCAGAACCACATAGAGCCGGAAACCGCCCGCAAACTTGCCGCCCATGGCAACATTGCCGGCATCAAGGATTCGGGCGGTGCGCAGCAGACGCTGGAAGCCTATCTACAGGTAGCAAAGGAGATGCCCGGTTTCGAAGTCTATTCCGGCCCGGATCATCTCGTTCTCTGGTCGTTGCAGAACGGTGCCGCCGGCTGCATCTCCGGCCTCGGCAACGCGCTCCCGGATGTACTTGCCGGCATTCTCAATGCCTTCAACGCCAGCGATATCGCTGAGGCCGAACGCCAGCAGGCGATCTATACGGATTTTCGCACCGATCTCTATGCGCTCGGTTTTGCGCCCGCCATGGTCAAGCGCTCGCTTTACCTTCAGGACCCATCCGTCGGCGCCAGCCGGCAACCCGCCCTTCTGCCGGATCAGGAGCAGGATGACCGGATCGTGGAAATCTTACGTCGCTATCACCAGCTGTGACGCCACCGCCCGAATGTGACGTGGAGGAGTGAAGCCGTGTGGCGCCACGTGAAAAATATCCACAAAACGGCCAGAAGCCGAAGCATTTATACAGCCTTGTCCGGGACGAATAATTTGTGACACAAACACGAAATTTCCCTTGTCAGTCCCGCCATTGATGTTTATGAGGAGCGCGCAACGCAAGCGTTCGCGCATGCGGAGAGGTGGCAGAGTGGTCGAATGCACCGCACTCGAAATGCGGCATACCTGCAAGGGTATCGTGGGTTCGAATCCCACCCTCTCCGCCATAATTTACGCTGAGCCGTAAGATTTTTCCGAGATAGCCTGATTCATTCGTTGGTCGCTTTGATGCTGCAGTCCGCTAGCGAAGCCGGTGCCGCTTTGCGCCAGCGGAGGCAGACTGGTTGAGATAGCCGTTGGCTTCCATTTCGTTGCGTCCCACCCGCGATCTTCAGCACCTGTTGGAGGCCCACATGGCCACGCTCCCGAAAAATTGGGATGCCGGCAAGTGCTCGTTGATATCCGCCATTGCCTCTTACGGCAGAGGCGCTATCATAATTGTGTTGTAGGACGATAAGCTTTGGGAGGAGCGATACGTGAGACGGATGTGGCCAGACGAATTTGCCTTTCTGCTGGACGGCGCGGAAGAGGTTGACCTGCATATTCCATCGGGGGCACACGACGACAGTTCGCCCGAAGAAACGATATCCAAGAAGGCTTTGAAAGCCCGCATCAGCCAGCAGGATTTTGAAAAGATTTGGCATCTTGCAGAGGCTCGCTATCGGCTGACCGGCAGGTTTTCGGGCAAGGCGATTACGCTGATCGCCAACAATCCTCACTATCAGAAATGGCATCCCTCCGACGGCGGCAGCGTCGAGAGCGTGTCCGATAGCGGTCAGAAATACACGACGCGCTATGTGATCGTGCATTTTCTCGTTGATGATGTTCGCGAGCTGGTCGAAGCCTGAACTCCGCAGGAACGGTTCTTGCCATTGACTGGTCGAAGGGCCTTTCGAAATCCAGCGGTGCCGGGTAATTCTTGGCACCGCTTGGCGGCGTGTTAGAGGTGAGCTTCAATATCTGCGTAAGACTACGATGGACAGCGCGTGTCCGTAGTCCACTGAAATGCCTCTATACTGGTGCCGTCTTTGACCTCTCCGATGGCAGGGTGACGTACTGACCTTCCGCAGGCTTTACCGATGCTGCGATGTAAAAATTTCCTCTGAATTAAAATAGTTTTCCTTTAAAGAAGGGAAAACACGTTATGCTGGAGGATCACATGGCAAAGGACAGCACAAAGACCGAGCCTGCGCTTTTGTCGCAGGACCCGCATGCGGTTCGCGAGCCGAGGGTCAATAATCTCGAAATGGCGATCGGCCATGAGGTGCGTGCCTATCGCAAGAAGCTGGGCATCACGGTCACCGATCTCGCATCGGCCACCGGTGTATCGGTGGGAATGCTCTCAAAGATCGAAAACGGTAATATTTCGCCGTCCCTCACCACGCTGCAGACGCTTTCAAAGGCGCTTGGCGTGCCGATCACGGCGTTCTTCCGTGGCTTCGAGGAGCCGCGCAGCGCCACCTTCGTCAAGGCGGGCCAAGGGGTGAACATCGAGCGTAGAGGCACCCGCGCCGGCCATCAGTACAGCCTGCTTGGCCATATCGACAACAATACCAGCGGCGTCACCGTCGAGCCCTATCTCATCACGCTGACGACGGACTCGGATGTATTTCCGACCTTCCAGCATGAGGGCATGGAGTTCCTATACATGCTGGAGGGAGAGGTGGTTTATCGCCACGGCGAGCAGCTTTTCACCATGCAGGCGGGTGACAGCCTGTTTTTTGATGCTGATGCGCCGCACGGCCCGGAGGAACTGGTGAAGCTTCCCGCTCGCTATCTGTCGATCATTTCCTATCCGCAAAGGCGGCTGACAAATGATTGAAAAGTTGCCTTAGAAGAAAAAAATATTCCTGATAGTTGACGAGATGGAATTCCATATGCTAGCTCTTCATTCAGAAACGAATGGAGGTGCCTGTCGATGTGCGGCATTGTTGGACTATTCCTGAAGGACAAAAGCCTTGAACCGCAGCTGGGTGAGCTGCTTTCGGACATGCTCGTGACCATGACGGATCGGGGACCGGATTCCGCCGGCATCGCGATCTATGGAAGCGCTGCCGATGGCCGGGCAAAAGTGACCATCCAGTCAGCCGATCCCGTCGCCGATTTTTCGGGCCTTGCCGAAGCGCTGAAGGAAAATGGTGTTGAAGCTTCGGTTGCGGTGAAAAGCACCCACGCGGTCCTGGATATTCCATCGGCAAAGCTCACGGAAATTCGCTCGGTCCTGGCTGCCATCCGCCCGAATGTGCGGGTGATGGGCTCCGGCGACAGCGTGGAAATCTACAAGGAAACCGGCCTGCCCAAAGATGTCGTCGCCCGTTTTGGCGTGCGCTCCATGGCGGGCAGCCATGGCATCGGCCACACCCGCATGGCAACGGAATCGGCTGTGACGACGCTTGGCGCACACCCCTTCTCCACCGGTGCCGACCAGTGCCTGGTGCATAACGGTTCGCTCTCCAACCACAATAATCTGCGTCGGGAACTGGTACGCGAGGGCATGACCTTCGAAACCCAGAACGACTCGGAAGTGGCCGCCGCGTATCTCACGGCTGAAATGGCCAAGGGCAAGGATCTGGGCGAAGCGCTGACCGGCGCGCTCGATGATCTCGACGGGTTCTTTACCTTCGTCGTCGGCACCAAATCCGGTTTCGGCGTGGTGCGCGATCCCATCGCCTGCAAGCCGGCGGTGATGGCCGAGACCGATCAATATGTCGCTTTCGGCTCTGAATACCGCGCGCTGGTCAATCTGCCCGGCATCGAAAATGCCCGCGTCTGGGAGCCGGAGCCGGCGACCGTCTATTTCTGGGACCATGAAAAGGCCGCGTGAAACCGTCATCGGCGCATATTGCGAAAGTCATATCCATGCCAGTTTTCGATCTCTCCCACACGCCTTTGCGTGAACTCAACAGCGCGCTCCATGGGCTTTCCTCGGGCACAAACGACACCGAATTCGAAGTTGTCAATCCGCGCGGCCACCATGCCGTCGCTGTTGGCATAGACAGCCCCGTCATCGTCGATGTTCGCGGCTCGGTCGGTTATTATTGCGCCGGCATGAATGATGGCGGCACCGTCACCGTTTACGGCTCGGCCGGGCCGGGCGTTGCCGAAAACATGATGTCGGGCACCGTCGTCATCGAGGGCGACGCTTCGCAATACGCAGGTGCCACCGGTCGCGGCGGGCTGCTGGTCATCAAGGGCAATGCCGCTTCCCGCTGCGGCATTTCCATGAAGGGCATCGATATCGTCGTGAAGGGCAATATCGGCCACATGTCCGCTTTCATGGGCCAGTCGGGCCACCTCGTTGTCTGCGGCGATGCGGGCGATGCGTTGGGTGACTCCCTTTATGAAGCGAAGCTTTTCGTGCGCGGCTCGGTCAAAAGCCTCGGCGCCGACTGCATCGAAAAGGAAATGCGGCCCGAACATCTGGAAAAGCTTGCCGAGCTTCTTGAAAAAGCCGGCGTCTCCGATGTCAGCCCAAGCGAGTTCAAACGCTACGGTTCGGCCCGCACGCTCTACAATTTCAACATCGACAACGCCGACGCGTATTGAGGCGAGGGATTTTCCGATGAGCTATCACAACCCCTTCACCCCACCGCGCAAGTCCGCGACTTTCGATGATCATACGCTGGCGGAAATCCGCCGTGCGGCTGCGACCGGCATCTATGATATTCGCGGCGCAGGCACGAAGCGCAAGGTGCCGCATTTCGACGACCTGCTGTTTCTCGGCGCGTCCATCTCGCGTTATCCGCTCGAAGGTTATCGCGAGAAGTGCGATACGACCGTCACCCTTGGCACGCGCTTTGCCAAGAAGCCGATCACGCTGAAAACGCCGATCACCATTGCCGGCATGAGCTTCGGCGCGCTTTCCGGCAACGCCAAGGAAGCGCTCGGCCGTGGCGCGACCATTGCCGGCACGTCCACCACGACGGGCGATGGCGGCATGACGGATGAGGAACGCGGCCACAGCCAGACGCTGGTCTATCAGTATCTGCCGTCGCGTTATGGCATGAACCCCAAGGATTTGCGCCGTGCGGACGCCATCGAGGTGGTCGTCGGCCAAGGCGCGAAACCGGGCGGCGGCGGCATGCTGCTTGGCCAGAAGATTTCCGATCGCGTCGCCAATATGCGCAATTTGCCGAAGGGCATCGACCAACGTTCCGCCTGCCGTCATCCTGATTGGACCGGCCCGGACGATCTGGAAATCAAGATCCTTGAACTGCGCGAAATCACCGATTGGGAAAAACCGATCTACATCAAGGTTGGTGGTGCGCGCCCCTATTACGACACCGCACTTGCCGTGAAGGCCGGTGCCGATGTGGTGGTGCTTGATGGCATGCAGGGCGGCACGGCGGCCACGCAGGACGTCTTCATCGAAAATGTCGGCATGCCCACGCTTGCCTGTATTCGCCCCGCAGTACAGGCGCTTCAGGATCTCGGCATGCATCGCAAGGTGCAATTGGTCGTGTCCGGTGGCATTCGCTCGGGTGCGGATGTCGCCAAGGCTCTGGCGCTTGGTGCCGATGCGGTTGCCATCGGAACGGCGGCGCTGGTGGCGCTGGGCGATAACGACCCGAAATGGGAAGATGAATACCAGAAGCTAGGCACCACGGCCGGCGCTTATGATGACTGGCACGAGGGCAAAGACCCCGCAGGCATCACCACGCAGGACCCGGAACTTGCCGCACGTCTTGATCCAATCGCCGCCGGTCGCCGCCTCGCCAACTATCTGAAGGTCATGACGCTCGAAGCCCAGACCATCGCGCGCGCCTGCGGCAAAAACCATCTCCACAATCTGGAGCCGGAAGATCTGGTGGCTCTGACCATGGAGGCTGCGGCAATGGCGCAGGTTCCGCTGGCGGGAACAAACTGGTTCCCGGGTAAAGGCAGCTTTTAAAAAACACAATGGACGGGCGCATTTGGGAGGATGTGGCCGTCTTTTTCGATGAAGTGTCTGATATTCAAAAAAAGGGGAATGACGTGACACTGGACCTCTCCAAGTTTGCTGCCGAAAAAGGCATCAAATATTTCATGATCAGTTATACCGATCTCTTTGGTGGCCAGCGCGCCAAGCTGGTTCCTGCAGAAGCGATTGCCGATATGCAGAAGGGCGGCGCCGGATTTGCCGGTTTCGCCACATGGTTCGATCTGACGCCCGCCCATCCCGATCTCTTCGCAGTGCCGGACGCCTCCTCGGTCATCCAGCTTCCCTGGAAAAAGGATGTGGCCTGGGTTGCTGCCGATTGCGTCATGGAAGACCAGCCTGTGGAACAGGCGCCGCGCGTCGTTTTGAAAAAGCTCATCGCGGAAGCGGCCGGGCAAGGGCTGCGGGTCAAAACCGGCGTGGAACCGGAATTTTTCCTCATTTCGCCGGACGGCGCGAAAATCTCCGATGAGTACGACACGGCGGAAAAGCCCTGCTACGACCAGCAGGCAGTGATGCGTCGTTACGATGTGATCGCGGAAATATGCGACTACATGTTGGAGTTGGGCTGGAAACCCTACCAGAACGACCATGAGGACGCGAACGGCCAGTTCGAGATGAACTGGGAATATGACGATGCGCTCCAGACGGCGGATAAACATTCCTTCTTCAAGTTCATGGTCAAGTCGGTTGCCGAAAAGCACGGGCTGCGCGCGACATTCATGCCGAAGCCTTTCAAGGGTCTGACCGGCAACGGCTGCCACGCTCATATTTCGGTCTGGGATCTGGACGGCAAGGTCAACGCTTTTGCCGACAAGGCAATGCCTTTCGGGCTCTCCGCAAAGGGCAAGACGTTTCTGGGCGGCATCATGAAACATGCCTCCGCTCTTGCGGCCGTCACCAATCCGACGGTTAATTCCTACAAGCGCATCAACGCGCCGCGGACCATCTCGGGCGCGACCTGGGCGCCGAACACGGTGACCTGGACCGGGAACAACCGCACCCACATGGTTCGCGTGCCAGGGCCGGGGCGTTTCGAACTGCGTCTGCCGGATGGCGCCGTGAACCCCTATCTGCTCCAGGCCATCATCATTGCGGCCGGTCTGTCGGGTGTCCGCTCACAGGCCGATCCCGGTCCGCATCACGATATAGACATGTATCGCGAAGGTCATACCGTGACGAATGCGCCGAAACTGCCGCTCAATCTTCTCGATGCGCTGCGCGAATACGAGAAGGACGAGGAACTGCAGCAGGCATTGGGCATGGAGTTCTCAAAGGCCTATCTCAAGCTCAAGCAGGGCGAGTGGAACGCTTATTGCGCGCAATTCACTGCCTGGGAGCACCAGACAACGCTCGACGTTTGAGTTCGGGTTTCCCCGCCGCCCTCGCGGCTTTTCCCCGCGCTCGTCAGACAGCGCGGGGTTTTTCCAGTATCGATGACAGAGAGAGTGCCGGATGACGAACTTCGTCCTGACCGTAACCTGCAAGTCCACCCGAGGTATCGTCGCTGCCCTTTCAGGCTTTCTCGCTGAAAAAGGCTGCAACATCGTCGATAGTTCGCAGTTTGATGATCTCGGTACGGGCCGTTTCTTCATGCGCGTGGGCTTCATTTCCGAAGAGGGAGCAAAGCGTGACGACTTGATGGCTGGACTGATGCCGATCTCGCAGAAATTCGGCATGGAAGTGGCGCTTCATGACCAGTCCGAGCGGATGAAGGTCCTGCTGATGGTGTCGCGCTTCGGCCATTGCCTGAACGATCTGCTTTACCGTTGGCGCATCGGGGCCTTGCCGATCGATATTGTTGGCGTCGTCTCCAACCATTTCGATTACCAGAAAGTGGTGGTCAATCATGATATTCCCTTCCACCACATTCCAGTGACGAAGGAAAACAAGCCACAGGCTGAAGCCCGGATCATGGATATTGCCGAAAGCACCGGAACCGAGCTGATCGTGCTTGCGCGTTATATGCAGGTGCTTTCCGACCGGATGTGCGAGACGATGTCGGGGAAGATCATCAACATCCACCATTCTTTCCTGCCGTCCTTCAAGGGCGCCAACCCTTACAAGCAGGCCTATCAGCGCGGCGTGAAGCTGATCGGTGCGACGGCCCACTATGTCACCGCCGATCTCGATGAAGGTCCGATTATCGAGCAGGATATTGTGCGTATTACCCATGCCCAGAGCGCGGAGGATTATGTTTCGCTCGGCCGGGATGTCGAGGCGCAGGTTCTGGCACGCGCCATCCACGCCCATATCCACCACCGTACTTTCATCAACGGTAACCGCACCGTGGTCTTCCCGCCAAGCCCGGGCAGCTATGCATCGGAACGGATGGGGTGACGCGGCATTGCGACAAGCGGGTCGCGCGCTGTTGCCATAAACATGGTGCGCGGCTAAATAAGTTGGTACGCCATAATATAAAGAGCCAGAACCTGTTTTCACGCCCGGCGGGCGGAAGCGGGATGTGCCAAACGAGGTGATACCATGACCGGTGCTTTGCAGGGAACTGCCATTCGCGTTGAGCGTCCGACCAAGACGCTGAGGGAGCTTGCGCTCGACAAGGTGCGCGACGCCATCGTGAACGGTTACTTCCGTCCGGGAGATCGCCTCGTAGAGCGCGATCTCTGCGCCCAGCTGGGCGTTTCCCGCACCATCGTGCGCGAAGTCCTGCGGCATCTGGAGTCCGAGGGGCTGGTGGCGAATTTGCCGAACAAGGGGCCGATGGTTGCGCTGCTCGATCTCGCCGAGGCCAAGCAGATTTACGAAATCCGCGGTGCGCTGGAGGGAATGGCGGCGCGCCTTTGTGCGGAGCGTCGCGATCCCGCCATTGTCGAGGCGCTTGAGGCTTCACTCGAGCATATTCGCGAAAGTTACGTTGCCAAGGATATGCCCGGTGTTCTCGCGCATACCTCGTCTTTTTATCATACGCTGTTCAGCAAGATCGACCGGCATGTCGCCTGGGGCGTCGTCAATTTGCTGACGGTGCGGATCAACCATCTTCGCTCCATGACGATTAAGACGAAAAGCCGCGATACCGAAGGTCCGGCGCAGATGAAAAAGATCGTCGATGCGATCCGGAAAGGTGACGGGGACGCCGCTTACAAAGCCGCTCTCGATCATGTCACCAGCGCATGCGCTATCGCCGAAGCCGTTCTCACCGCGCAAAAAACGGCTGACTGACGGTTTTTGGCGCTCCGTTCTGCTTGTCTTGCGGTTGCCCAGTTGGCGGCCGCAGGCTCTGCGGTTTTTTGATTTTATGGTTGTTTTACAATAATTTAGAAAAACAAATGACCGCTTATTGACAGGGCAATCCGTTTGGTGTGATGGTATGCCATAATAAATAATATAAAGAGCGGAGCTTAATATGAACTGGAATCCGATTTCCCGGAAATGCATAGCCGTGCGCGCCAAAACCTCTCTGGCGGGCTTTGTCATCAGTCTTCTTGCCGGTGCGGCCGTTGCACAGGACTGCACGCCGAAAATATCCAACGATCACCTCATCAAGCCCGGCCATCTCGTGATGGCGACCAGCCCGACATTGCCGCCCATGGCCTATGCCGACCAACAGGGTGTGCTCAAAGGCCTTCGTATCGAGTTGGGTTATGAAATCGCCAAGCGCCTCTGCCTGAAGCCCGAATATATCAGCACGGAATATGCCACCATGGTGCCGGGCCTGCAGGGCGGCCGCTGGGATATGATCAATGCCGGCCTGTTCGTGACGGCGGAGCGGCGCAAGATCCTGTTCATGATCCCCTATGAGAGTCTCGCCATCAGCATTTCAACGGCCGTCGGTGCATCCGAGCCCATCACCAAGGTGGACGATCTGGCCGGTAAGGCCGTCAGCACCGATATCGGTGGCTATGCCGAGCGCAAGATCAAGGAATTGAACGAGGACTTCAAGAAACGCGGTCTTGCGCCGATGACCATAAACCTGTTCGACAATTACGCGACCGTCTATCAGGCGCTGCGGGCAGGTCAGGTTCAGGCCGCGGTCTCCATCGATCCTGTCGCCAAGCAATACCAGGATCGCGGCGAGTTCACGCATGCACTTTCCGGCATGTACCCTACGCCCGGTTCGCTTTCCTTTGGAAGCAAGGACGTCGCCAGTGCCGTCTCTGCTGCTCTCAAGGAAATGAAGGCCGATGGTTCGCTTGAAAAGCTGATGGGTGGTTATGGCGTGAGCATCGCGCCCGGCGACCTCGCCGTTCTTGGTCCGGAAGGCTGAAATCTCCTCCATCTGAACTGTCAGCGCGGCGGGAGAGTTCTCGCCGCGACCATTCCCGCATGAATTGGAGAAAGACGTGAAGGGTTGGAACTGGGAAGGTTTCTTCGAATACCTGACGAATTATTATCTTTTCGAGGGGGCGATGGTGACGCTCGGCCTCACGGTTTTTGCCATGACGGCGGGTCTTGCGCTGGGCTTCGTCATTGCGGTGATGCGCATGTCGAAATACCGGTTCCTCTCCGGACCGGCCTATTTCTACACCTGGATATTTCGCGGCACGCCGCTGCTGGTGCAGCTCATCATCATCTATACCGGCCTGCCGCAGCTCGGCATCAAGCTGACGGTTCTGCAGTCCACCCTGATCGGCCTGTCGCTTTGCGAGGCCGCTTATCTGTCGGAGATCGTCCGGGCAGGTATCGCCGCGGTTCCCAAAGGCCAAATCAATGCGGCGCGCGCCATCGGCATGACCGAGGCGCAGGTGATGCGCTACATAGTTGCGCCGCAGGCCTTCCGCATCATCATTCCGCCGCTTGGCAATTCCGTCAATGGCGTGCTGAAGACAACGTCGATCGCCTCCATCATTTCCATGGAGGAGCTGCTGCGCCGCACGCAGGTTCTTATCCAGGAAAAGTTCCTCGTTCTGGAGCTCTTCATGGTTGCGGCCCTTTATTACCTCGCCATGACGACCGCCTGGGAACTCATCCAGCGCCGTATCGAGAAACGATTCGGCAAGGCCTACGGCCCAATGTCGGCTGACGTACACTAGGGAGAAGTCCGATGTCTCAAGCAACCAGCATGATCGAACTTCAATCCGTCAACAAATGGTACGGTCCGACCTTTCAGGTTCTGACCAATTGCAGCCTGAATGTCGCCAAGGGCGAAGTCGTCGTGATCTGCGGGCCGTCCGGTTCGGGCAAGTCGACGCTGATCAAATGCGTCAATGCGCTGGAGACGATCGGCAACGGCATCATCACCGTCAACGGGGTTGAGGTGACCAACCCCAAGACCGATATGCCTAAGCTGCGCTCCAAAGTGGGCATGGTGTTCCAGCATTTCGAACTCTTCCCGCATATGACGATCCTCGAAAATCTGTGCATCGGGCAGGAGAAGGTTCTCGGCCGCTCCCCTGCGGAGGCGCTGGTCAAAGCCAACGCCCTTCTGGAGCGGGTGGGGCTTACCGCGCATGCGAAGAAATATCCCGGTCAACTTTCCGGCGGTCAGCAGCAGCGCGTCGCAATCGCCCGCGCGCTGGCGATGGATCCGGTCGCCATGCTTTTTGACGAGCCTACATCGGCGCTTGATCCGGAAATGATCAACGAGGTGCTCGACGTCATGGTCTCGCTTGCGCAGGAAGGCATGACGATGATGGTGGTGACGCATGAAATGGGGTTTGCCCGCAAGGTGGCTGACCGCATCGTCTTCATGGATGGCGGCGAGATCGTCGAGATCGGCGAGGGTGACAGCTTCTTCACCAATCCGAAGACGGATCGCGCACGCTCGTTCCTGTCGAAAATCCTGGCGCATTGACGCCACGGTGACCGGAGCGGGATGGCGAAATCCCGCTTCAGATCGTGTGCCTTAGGCCGTTCCGAACAACGCAGAATGATAGTGGCGGAGAACCGCAATGATAAACCGTGTCCTGATGCCTCGCGAAATGCTCATCGGCGGTGGCAGCCGTTTCCGATTGCCGTCACTGTTGAAATCTCTGGGGGTGAAGCGCCCTCTACTCGTCTGCGATCCAGTCATGCAGAAACTCGGCCATGCGGATGCGCTTTTGCAGGCGCTTGGCGGTGAGGGTATCGATGCCGCCATTTTTGCGGATGTCGTAGAAGATCCAACGGATATATCCATCGCCACACTGGTGAAACGCGTTTCCGGGGGCGGTCATGATGGTCTCGTCGCACTCGGCGGCGGTAGCGCCATGGATACGGCGAAAGCAGGCGCCATCGTTGCAACCAGTGGCGAAGAGCTGCGGGCGCTGAAAGTTCCAAGGATCGTGGATTTTGCCGTCATGCCGGTAATTGCCATACCCACAACCGCAGGAACCGGATCGGAAGTAACACGCGCCGCCGTCGTGACGGATACGGCTGCCAGCGAAAAAATGCTCATCCTCGGCACTGCCGCTTTGCCCGTTGCGGCCATCATCGATTACGAGCTGACGCTGACCTGCCCTTACCGCGTCACGGTCGATACCGGCATAGATGCGCTGACCCATGCGCTGGAAGCGCTGGTCAACCGCAACGGTAATGCCCATTCCGAGGCGTTGGCGCTGTCCGCGCTGAAACTGATCGGGGCAAATCTCGAAAAAGTCGCGAACGACCCGCAAAACCGGGAAGCACGCGAAGCGATGATGCTCGGGGCGACGCATGCGGGTCTTGCCGTTTCCAACACATCCACAGCGTTGATCCACGGCCTCAGCCGGCCGGTCGGTGCCTTTTTCCATGTTCCGCACGGCATGTCGAATGCGATGGTGCTGCCGTTGGTCACACAATTTTCGTTGAATTCCGCTCTACCGCAATATGCCGCCGCCGCCCGCGCACTTGGTTGCGCCAGTTCGACGGACAGTGACCAGATTGCAGGCGCAAAGATGGTGGAGGCTTTCATCGACCTGAACAGGCGGTTGAAGGTGCCGACCCCGCAGGAATTCGGTATCGACAAAACCCGCTATCTCGATCTTTTGCCGGAAATGGTGCGGCAAGGCCTCGCCTCCGGCACACCGGCAAATAACCCACGGGTTCCGACGGCAGCGGAAATGACGCGCCTTTACGAACTTGCCTTTGACGGCCGCATGGAAGGGCCTTGAGCCATAACCTCCTGTAAGAATTGTTATTTTTCACAACTTCAAGCCGCAGACTTCCGCCACTTGACACCTGCATATTATGGCATACCATAAGACATCATATTTATCGGAGAGAACGCCTATGCCCATCCAGATCCGTAAGACCCTGTTGCAGGTCGAAACAACGTTGATTGAAGGAGGCAAGGCCGCAGCGACACCTTTGAAGCTGTTCACCGCCATCGCGGTCGTGAAAAATCCCTGGGCTGGAAAAGGCTTCGTGGATGATCTCAAACCGGAAATCCACGCCGGTGCGCCGGTGCTGGGCGAACTCCTGACGAAGATGATCCTTGATGCCGTGGGTTCCGGCGAAGCGGTGGAGGCCTATGGCAAGGCGGCCGTCGTCGGGCTGGATGGTGAGATCGAACATGCCTCCGCGCTCATTCACACGTTGCGTTTCGGCAATCACTATCGTCAGGCTGTGGGTGCCAAGTCCTATCTCGCCTTCTGCAATACGCGTGGTCCCGGCAATGCGCCGATCATGATCCCCTTAATGGACAAGAACGATGAAGGCCGCCGTTCGCACTACCTGACTATCCAGACCTCCGTTCCCGATGCTCCGGCTGCCGACGAGATCGTCGTGGCGCTCGGTGCTTCAGTCGGCGGCAGGCCTCATCACCGCATCGGCGACCGGTATCAGGATCTGAAGGATCTCGGTCAGGATGTTGCCAACCCGGCGGGCGTTTGAGGGTGATGCAAATGCAGGAGGCCGCCACCACGTCACGGGTCAATGCTGCAAAGGCAGGTGCTGCTGTGCTCCCTCGCAAGGTGACCGAGGGCGGGGCGGCCTATTTCGAGGCAGGCGCCGGTGAAGACCTGATCCTCATCCACGGCGTGGGAATGCGGCTGGAAGCCTGGAAGCCGCAGATCGAAATCTTTTCAAAGACGCACCGTGTCATCGCGGTAGATATGCCGGGGCATGGCGGCAGTGAACGCCTGCCAGCGGGCAGCTCGCTCAAGGATTTTGTCGGCTGGTTCGGCCGGTTTCTTGACGATATGCGGATCGCGCGTGCCAATGTGGCCGGGCACTCCATGGGTGCGCTGATTTCCGGCGGTGCCGCTGCAACCTTTGGAGATCGAATTGCGCGCGTTGGTTATCTGAACGGCGTCTACCGCCGTGATCCGGCCGCGAAGGCTGCGGTTCTTGCACGCGCGGCTGCCATCCGGACCACTGGCGTGGACAAGGAAGGCCCTTTGTTACGCTGGTTCGGCGACGATCCAAAGAGCCAGCAGGCGCGGGAGTTGACGCGGGGCTGGCTGGAAATGGTCGATCCCGAAGGTTACGCGGTTGCCTATACCGCATTTGCGGGCGGCGACGAGACCTATGCGGATCGGTGGCCCTCGGTCATCTGCCCGGCTCTTTTCCTGACGGGTTCGGACGACCCCAATTCGACGCCGTTGATGGCCGAGCAGATGGCGGCGATCACACCGCGCGGTTACGCCCGCGTCGTTGAGGCGCACCGGCATATGGTCAACCTGACCGCGCCTGAAACTGTCAATGCAATGATGGCCGAATGGCTGGCTTTAGAGGAGGAGCCGCAATGACTGTTGCAACCCTTGATCCGCGCGCTTTGCGCGATGCATTCGGCGCTTTCGTTACGGGAGTAACAATCGTGACCACCCGGGACGATGCAGGAAAGCCCATCGGTTTTACCGCCAACTCCTTCACCTCGGTTTCGCTCGATCCGCCGTTGCTGCTGATCTGCCTTGCCCGTAGCTCGCGCAATTTCGCGACGATGACGGGCACCAAAAACTTCGCGGTCAATATTCTGTCGGAAAGCCAGAAGGACCTCTCCAACACCTTCGCCCGGCCGGTCGAAGACCGTTTCGCCACCGCCAGCTGGTTGGATGCGCCGAAGGGCTCCCCGGTCTTTGCAGACGTCGCGGCCTGGTTCGAATGTTCGATGCAGGAGGTTATCGAGGCCGGCGATCATGTCATTCTGCTCGGCCGTATCGAGGCTTTCGACAATAGCGGCCTGAACGGTCTCGGTTATGCGCGCGGCGGCTATTTCACGCCGATGCTGGCTGCAAAGGCGGTATCGGCAGCGGCAGAGGGCGATATCGTCGTGGGCGCCGTTCTGGAACGGCGCGGCGAGATTTACCTCGTTGGCGACGACGTGCTGTCGCTTCCCGGTTGTGTCGTGGCAAGCGGCGATCCGGTCGCGGCGCTGACATCACGTCTCGAAGACCTGACGGGTCTCTCCGTCAAAACGGGATTTCTCTACTCGGTTTATGAGAACAAGACGGATGGGCGCCAACACGTCGTCTATCACGCGCTTGCCGATGGCGATCAAGCGCCGCGCGAGGGCCGATTTCTGTTGCCCGGCGCGCTGGCTTCAGCAAAATTCGACTCCGGCGCTACGGCGGATATCGTCAATCGTTTCGTGCTGGAAAGCTCGATCGGCAACTTCGGCGTCTATGTCGGTAACGAGACTGCCGGCAAGGTTCATCCCATCTCCATGAAGGGGCCAAACCCATGAAATTCTCCCTCTTCGTTCACATGGAGCGGCTGGACGCCTCCCAGGACCACAAGACACTCTACGAGGAGTTCGTAACGCTTTGCGAAATCGCCGATCGTGGTGGCATGCATGCCATCTGGACCGGCGAACATCACGGCATGGATTTCACCATAGCGCCCAACCCCTTTGTAACGATCGCCGATCTGGCGCGGCGTACGAAGACGGCACGCCTGGGTACGGGAACGGTGATCGCGCCTTTCTGGCACCCGATCAAGCTTGCCGGAGAAGCGGCGATGGCGGATCTGATCTGTGACGGCCGTCTTGATATCGGCATCGCGCGTGGCGCCTATTCGTTCGAATATGAGCGGCTGCTTCCAGGCCTCGATGCCTGGGGCGCCGGCCAGCGGATGCGCGAGCTTATTCCGGCTGTCAAAGGGGTTTGGGCGGGTGACTACACCCACGACGGCGAATTCTTCAAGTTCCCGGCCACCACATCGGCTCCCAAACCGCTGCAGCAGCCTTTTCCGCCCATCTGGGTGGCGGCGCGTGATCCGAATTCGCATGAATTCGCTGTCGCCAATGATTGCAATGTTCAGGTGACGCCGCTCTGGCAAGGCGATGACGAGGTGGAAACCCTGATGGGCCGCTTCAACGATGCCTGTGCGAAAAATCCGGATAAACAGCGGCCGAAAATCATGCTGCTGCGCCACACCTATGTCGGTTCCGATGAAGCCGATATTGCCCAGGCGGCCCATGAGATGAGCGTCTATTACAACTACTTCTTTGCATGGTTCAAAAACGAAAAGCCCGTTCATCAGGGGCTGATCGAGCGTATTGCGCCGGAGGAGATTGCCGCAAACGCCATGCTTTCCGGTGATGTCATGCGCAAGAACAACGTTGTCGGCGATGCCGATGAAGTTATTACCCGGCTTAAGGCCTACGAGGCCATGGGCTACGACGAATATTCCTTCTGGATCGATACCGGCATGAGCTTCGAGCGCAAGAAGGCCTCGCTGGAACGCTTCCTTTCCGATGTCATGCCGGCTTTCAAGGAGTAAGATGATGCGCCGTTTCCAATGTTACATCGACGGGCGCTTCGAGGATGGTGAGGCGAGCTTTTCGAGCCTCGACCCGGCAACCGGTGAACCTTGGGCAGAAATGCCGGAAAGCCGCGAAGCGGATATTAGCCGCGCCGTAGAGGCTGCGCATCGGGCGCTTTATGACGATGCCGCCTGGTCGAAACTGACGGCGACGCAACGCGGCAAGCTGCTCTATCGGCTTGCCGATCTGGTTGCCGAAAATGCAAAGACGCTTGCCGAGCTCGAAACCCGTGACACCGGTAAGATCATCCGCGAGACCTCGGCGCAGATTGCCTATGTCGCGGACTATTATCGCTATTATGCGGGCTTGGCTGACAAGATCGAGGGCGCCTACCTGCCGATCGACAAGCCGGACATGGATGTCTGGCTGCGGCGCGAACCCGTGGGTGTGGTGGCCGCGATCGTCCCGTGGAACAGCCAGCTTTTTCTGGCAGCCGTTAAAATCGGCCCGGCGCTCGCTGCCGGCTGCACAATCGTCATCAAGGCCTCGGAAGACGGACCGGCGCCGCTTCTGGAGTTCGCCCGGCTGGTGCAGGAGGCTGGTTTTCCTGCCGGCGTCGTCAATATAGTCACTGGTTTCGGTGCGTCCTGCGGCACGGCACTCACCACACACCCCAAGGTGGCCCATATCGCCTTTACCGGCGGGCCGGAAACGGCGCGTCACATCGTTCGCAACTCGGCCGAAAATCTTGCCTCCACGTCGCTCGAACTCGGCGGCAAATCGCCAATCCTCGTCTTTGCCGACGCCGATCTCGAAAGCGCCGCCAATGCGCAGGTCGCGGGAATTTTCGCGGCAACCGGTCAGAGCTGTGTTGCCGGATCACGGCTGATCGTCGAGAGAAGCGTGAAGGATCGCTTCCTCGGGATTTTGAAGGCGAAGGCTGAGGCGATCCGCATCGGCTCGCCGCTGGACATGGCAACGGAAGTGGGGCCGCTCGCGACCGAGCGGCAGCGCAAGCATATTGTCTCTCTGGTCTCTGCTTCCGAAAAAGCCGGTGCGAAGGTGGTGACGGGCGGTCTGGCGGTGGATTGCGCTGGTTATTTCTACCCTCCGACCATTCTCGATTGTGACGGCATTCGTTCGCCGTCCATGGAAAGGGAGTTCTTCGGCCCGGTTCTTTCGGTTGTTTCCTTCGAAACCGAGGCGGAAGCGATCGCTTTGGCCAATGACACGGTCTATGGCCTCGCCTCGGGCGTCTTCACGCAGAACCTGACGCGCGCCCATCGGCTGATGAAGGCGATCCGTGCCGGTGTGGTTTGGGTGAACACCTATCGCGCCGTCTCACCGATTGCGCCTTTCGGGGGTTTCGGTCTTTCCGGTGATGGTCGCGAAGGCGGGCTTGCGGCAGCGCTCGATTACACGCGCACGAAGACCATATGGCTTAGAACCTCCGATGACCCGATCCCCGATCCATTCGTGATGCGGTGACGCGATGTTTTACGAGATCCGCACCTACCGGCTGAAGAACGGCGCCATTCCGGCCTACCTTCGGGTTGTCGAGGAGGAAGGCATCGAAATCCAGAAAAGCCATCTGGGCGAGCTGGTGGGTTACTTCTTTTCCGAGATCGGGCCGATCAATGAAATTGTCCACATCTGGGCTTTTTCCAGCCTGGATGACCGCGAAGAACGGCGCGCGCGGCTCCTGGCCGATCCACGCTGGTTGTCTTTCCTGCCTAAGATCCGCGACCTCATTGAAGTCGCCGAAAACAAGATCATGAAGCCGGCGCCTTTTTCACCGCTGAAGTGAATCTGCCGGCCGCGAAGTGCATGCCAACAACAAGCTCTAAAACGGAGTAAGGGAACATGAGATCGAAACTGGTATTGATGACATGCGCAGCAATTTTCGCCCTGGGCGCATCCGCACAGGCGAATGATCTGGTTTTTTCCAGCTGGGGAGGAACCACGCAGGACGCGCAGAAGGCGGCCTGGGCCGAAAAATTCATGGTGGCGACCGGCATCAACGTGCTTCAGGATGGCCCGACGGACTATGGCAAGCTGAAAGCCATGGTCGAGGCGAACGGCGTGACATGGGATGTGGTCGACGTGGAGGGCGACTACGCCGCGCAGGCCGGGCCGAAGGGCCTGCTGGAGAAGCTTGATTTCGCCGTCATCGACAAAACGAAGCTAGACCCTCGTTTCGTCACTGATTACTCCGTCGGAAGCTTCTATTATTCCTTCGTCATCGGCTGCAATGTTGATGCTGTAGCCGCCTGCCCCAAGAGCTGGGCCGACCTTTTCGATACGGCAAAGTTCCCCGGCAAGCGCACCTTTTACAAGTGGTCCGCGCCGGGTGTGATCGAAGCAGCCCTGCTGGCCGATGGTGTTGCCGCCGACAAGCTATACCCGCTCGATCTCGATCGCGCCTTCAAGAAGCTGGACACGATCAAATCCGATATCATCTGGTGGTCTGGCGGTGCGCAATCGCAGCAGTTGATCGCTTCTGCGGAGGCACCCTTCGGCAGCGTCTGGAACGGCCGCATGACAGCGCTTGAGAAGAGCGGTGTGAAGGTGGAGACCTCCTGGGAGCAGAACATCACGGCAGCGGATTCTCTCGTCGTTCCCAAGGGAACGAAGAACAAGGACGCGGCGATGAAGTTCATCGCTCTTGCGACCTCCGCGCAGGCGCAGGCGGATATGGCGTCTGCCACGGGTTATGCCCCGGTCAATGTCGAATCCGCAAAGCTGATGGATCCGGAAACGGCAAAGACCCTGCCTGACCAGCAGACAGCGAGCCAGGTCAATGCCGACATGAACTACTGGGCGCAACATCGTGACGAGATCGGTGAGCGCTGGTACGCCTGGCAGGCCAAGTAAGGCAACGGCGCGGGCAGCCAAAAGCGCCCGCGCAAATTTTCACCTCCGGGGAGGTTTGGGCATGGTCTCGCTTACCGATGAAACAGAAAGCCCGAAGACGAAGGTGCGGATGCCCTTCCGGCCCGGCAATTTTGCCGCCACCCTGCCGGCATTCGTTCTGCTTGCCCTGTTCTTCGTCGTGCCGGTTATCATCCTGCTGTCGCGCAGCGTTACCGAGCCTGTTCTGGGCTTTGGCAATTACGCCGCATTGCTGGGCAGCTCCACCTACCTGAAGATTTTCTTCAATACATTCGCGGTCTCGGCGCTGGTCACGCTCGTAACGCTGGTCATCGGTTTTCCTGTCGCGTGGGCGCTTGCCATCATGCCGTCGCGGCTTGCCTCCGTCGTTTTCGCAATTTTGCTTCTGTCCATGTGGACCAACCTTCTGGCACGCACCTATGCCTGGATGGTGCTGTTGCAGCGGACGGGTGTCGTCAACAAGACGCTGATGGGCCTTGGCATCATCGACAAGCCGCTTGCACTGGTCAACAACCTGACCGGCGTCACGATCGGCATGACCTATATCATGCTGCCATTCATCATCATTCCGCTCTATGGCGTCATCCGCAAGATCGATCCGGCCATTCTCCAGGCGGCGGCGCTGTGCGGGGCAACCCGCTTTCAGGCGCTGACCCGCGTTCTCATTCCACTTGCCGCTCCCGGTATGATCTCCGGCGCGCTGATGGTGTTCGTCATGTCGCTTGGCTATTTCGTCACCCCGGCGCTGCTGGGCGGCACGGCGAACATGATGCTGGCCGAGCTTATCGCGCAATTCGTGCAGTCTCTCGTCAACTGGGGCATGGGCGGGGCAGCGGCGCTGGTGCTTCTGGTGGTGACGCTGACGCTTTACGCAATCCAGCTGAAATTCTTCGGCGCGGCCGGGGCAGGGGGGCGCTGACATGCTTTTGAACTACAACAGCCTTGGCGCATGGAAGTGGCTGCTCCTTTTAATCACCGTGCTGACAGCGGCATTCCTTATCCTGCCGATTGTCTTCATCGCTGCTTTGTCCTTCGGCTCGTCGCAATGGCTGATCTTTCCGCCGCCCGGCTGGACGCTGAAATGGTATGCGGATTTCTTTGCCGATCCGAGGTGGCTGGATGCTGCCTGGACAAGCCTGCGTATCGCCGTGATGGTCACAGTCCTGTCGGTGTTGATCGGCCTCGTGGCCTCCTTCGGCCTGGTGCGGGGGCGTTTCATTGGGCGCGAGGGTCTGCGGGCTTTGTTCATGACGCCGATGATCCTGCCTGTCGTGGTGCTGGCGGTGGCGCTTTATGCTTTTTTCCTGAAGCTCGGCCTTGCGGGCACCACTACGGGCTTTGTCATTGCCCATCTTGTCGTGGCGCTGCCTTTCTCCATTCTGGCGTTGACCAGCGCGCTCGAGGATTTCGATAAATCGATCGAAGACGCTGCAGTGCTATGCGGCGCGAGCCCGCTGCAGGCCAAAATCCGCATCACCTTGCCGGCCATCAGCCATGGCCTGTTCTCAGCCGCGATCTTTTCTTTCCTCACTTCCTGGGATGAGGTGGTGCTGGCGATCTTCATGGCAAGTCCAACGTTGCAGACGCTGCCGGTGAAAATCTGGGCGACGCTGCGGCAGGATCTGACGCCGGTGATCGCCGCTGCATCGACGCTTCTCATCGCGGTGACCATCATTCTCATGCTGCTTGTCGCGGCTGTCCGAAAAGGATTGAAAACATGACCAAACCGCTCCTGCAAATTCGCGGCATCGCCAAGCAATACGGACCGGTCGTCGCCGTTCAGGATGTCAATCTCGAGGTGCAGCCGGGCGAGTTCATGACGTTTCTCGGACCATCCGGTTCGGGCAAGAGCACGACGCTCTACATTCTGGCCGGTTTCGAACAGCCGACGGCGGGCGACATCCTGCTGAACGGCGAAAGTCTGCTCTCCACGCCGTCGCACAAGCGCAATATCGGCATGGTCTTCCAGCGTTACACGCTGTTTCCGCATCTGTCTGTTGGCGAGAATATCGCCTTTCCGCTGAAAGTGCGCCGAAAGAGCAAGGCGGAAATCAATGCGAAGGTGAAGGAGATGCTGAGGCTCGTTCGTCTCGAAGGTTTCGAGGACAGAAAGCCTGCGCAGATGTCGGGCGGCCAGCAGCAGCGCGTGGCCTTGGCAAGGGCGCTCGCTTATGATCCGCCGGTTCTTCTGATGGACGAGCCGCTCTCGGCGCTCGACAAGAAGCTCAGGGAAGAAATCCAGTTCGAAATCCGTCGCATCCACCAGCAGACGGAAGTAACGATCCTTTACGTCACCCATGATCAGGAAGAGGCCTTGCGTCTTTCCGACCGGATCGCGGTGTTTTCAAAAGGCGTGATTGACCAGATCGGTACGGGGCCGGAGCTTTACGCTCACCCCACCACCCGCTTCGTGGCCGAATTCATCGGTGACAGCGACTTCATCGCCTGCGATCTCCTCGCCGCCTCGGGCGGCAAGGCGACGGTTTCGCTCGGGCAGAATATCGTCTTTGACCATATTCCGGTTCATGGCGAAGCTGCACCGGGAAAAAAGGCGGCGCTGATGCTGCGTCCGGAGCGTTTACAGCTCAGCCGCAACAGGCCCGGCTCTTACGCCGGTTTTCAGGCCACCGTCAGCGATATCACCTTCCTTGGCAACAACGTCCATGTCGTCGCCCATACAGGTTCGGGAGAGCCCTTTGCCGTGCGCCTGCCATTTGGCCATGAGGCGATTTCGGGCCTCAACCGTGGTGATCTCGTGCATCTGGCCTTCGATCCCGCGTCGGCGCAGGTTTTCTGTTGAGGGTCGGAAATATGCATCTTAATGATCCCATGCTCTTCGGCGAGCACGGGAGGACATCTCTACCGGCAATGCGCGCCGACCATCAAGAAACTGGGACTGGAACTTTGCGGCAATGCGCCCTTCATCGTCGACGACGCCGATCTCGATGCGGCCGTGGAGGGAGCGCCGATTTTCCCAGAAGTTGGAGCCGCAGAAAAAACCGTTGCATTTCAATGAGCCATCATGCCCCAGGCAAGTGAACCTAGGGAAAAAATCCCGAATAAGACAAGGATCACTCCGGACAGGCGGGAAACCCAGCGGGCAAAGGTGGTGGGAAGGCGCTGCCGGGCAAATGCAACGCCGCCGCTCAACATGAACCACCACAATAAAGACCCTAGAAAAACGCCCGCGACCACAAAAAACGCGCTCGTCGCTCCCGATGCGTCAGCAAGGCCGAGACCCGCGAAAATTGCTGCAAAGGACAGAATCGTCATGGGGTTGGTGATCGTCAGGAAAAAGGTCGCGGTGATGGTGCCGAGCAGATCGCGCGCTCCAACCTTGGCCGCTTCTGCCAGAGGTTTGGGCCTCAGGCTTTTCCAGCCGAGCCACAGCATGAAAAGGCCGCCGACGATTTTGAGCGGCGTATCGATTGTCGCAAGGGTCGCCGCGAAAGCGGAAAAGCCCAGCGCTGCGAGGCTGGCATACACGGCATCCGCCAGAGCAGTCCCAAGGCCACCTGCCACTCCCGCCCAGAATCCGCGCTCAAGGGTCCGGTTGATGCAGAGGGCGCCGATGGGGCCGAGCGGGGCTGCGACCGCAAGGCCCAGCACAATGCTTTTCAAAACGAGCATCAGTTCCATCAGTCCACGCTTTCCTTCGGCATAAATGGTCCCGGCACGACAGAAGACAGGGCGATGATCGTTTCGGTACGGGCAAGGAACCCGTTCTGTTTCATTGTCGCCAGAAAGGTTTCGATCTCCGCCAGCGACCCGACGTGAACTTTGACGAGGTAGGACCACTGCCCGGTCACATGGTGACATTCCGCAATAGCGGACTGCGACGCCGCATAGACACGAAACGCGGCCTCGTCCGCATCCGGCGCCAACGCGATCCACACGAAGGCGATCACGGGCAAATCGAATGCGGATGGATCGGCATCAACGGTGATGCGACGGATCGCCCCGCTGGCCGTCAGGCGTCGGATGCGCTCGTTCACGGCCGAAGCGGAAAGCTCCACGACATTTCCGATATCGGCCAGAGAGCGGCGGGCGTCTTCTGCAAGAAGACTGATGATTTTGCGGTCTGTTGAATCCATTTCCGCAGATAATCATGTTTATTGTGATAATGAAAGATATTATGCGGAATTTTTGTGAATCGAGCGCAAGCCTTTAAACCGAGCCAAGAATCCCCTGCAGCTTCGCCGTGCCTGTAATCTTGGCGGAAGCTCATGCTATTTCAGCGATTACGGTCGCACTATCCATGCTTCCGGCAGCGTTTCCTGCAAGGCTTGGCGGATGATCGTGGCGAGATGGGCGCTGATTGGATTTTCGTCTTTTCCGGAGCGAAGAAGGCTGAGCCCCAGCGACGGGAGTTGTGGCAAACCATTGGTGAGTGGATCGAGAACCCGTACGGAAGGCGGCCGGCCGAACGGTGTGCGAAGTGCGATGCCAAGGCCTGCGGCTGTCGCAGCCCACAACCCGCCGAGGCTAGGGCTGACGAATGCAATGCGCCAGGCGATACGCTGTTGATCAAGGTGGTTGCAGGCAATGCTACGTAAAAGGCACGGCGCTTCCAAGACTGCAAGTGGCAGCGGCTCTTTCCCGCCGGTCTGCCAGACAGTTTCTGTTTCCGCCGCGCCCAGCCAGCACAGTGGCATGGATGCAACCGTTTCAGCCGGCGAAGCCGTGTCGTCATTCCAAGCCAAGGCGAGGTCAAGATGGCCGGACTCGACCTTCTCCCGCAATTCGCTATTGCGAGCGATGCGCCCTTCGATCCGAACCCGCGGATGGGCCCGTGCGAAACGGCCCAGCACCTGCGGCAACACGGTTTCTCCGAAATCCTCCTGAATCCCGAGGCGGATCCAGCCTGCGAGTTCCGGCCCGCGAACGGCGCTGATCGCCTCGTCATTCAGGCTCAATATGCGGCGGGCATAGGACAGCAGCACTTCGCCGCTCTCGGTCAGCGCCAGCCCCCGGCCGGATTTGCGCACCAGAGCGGTTTCGGTCTGGTCCTCCAGCTTCTTGAGTTGTGCGCTGACCGCAGAGGTCGAACGCCCCAGTCTGTCTGCGGCCTGCGCGAACGACCCGCTCTCGATGCCAATCACGAAACTGCGGAGCGCGTCCAGATCCAAATGGGTAAGGCGCAAATTAAATGTCCCTAAAATCAGGACGTAATGTCCTGAATAATTTGAGTTTCAGGATGATGATGTCGTTTCATAGTGTGGCTGTCAATCCTCTTGAACGGAGCGCATCCATGCCTTTCACCCGAATATCTTTGCTTGCGGGCAAATCCACCGACTATCTCAAGGCGGTTTCCGACAGTCTCGACCGCGCGCTTGTCGACTGCTTTGACGTTCCGGAAAACGACCGCTTCGCTGCAATCCACCAGCACCAACCGGGCGAACTGATCTTCGACCGAACATATCGCGGCGGCCCTCGGTCGGATGATTTCATTTTCTTTCATATCACCACCGGCAAGACGCGATCGCCGGAAACCAAGGCGCGCTTCTATGCGAGGCTCGTCGAAAACCTGGCGGTGTCGCCCGGTGTGAGGCCGGAGGATGTGATGGTCGCCATCGTCAACTCGACGTTTGATGACTGGTCCTTTGCATCAGGCGTTTCAGCAGGCACACCAGCGGATGGGAGTGGCCGATGACCGATTTTTTCGAGATGCAACCGGCCTGTCCATCCACCATGAGCGTGCGTCGAGCCGGTGACGGAATAGTTGCTGCACCTGAGGGTATCTCCAGCGGATCCTTCCTCGTCCAGATGCTGTTATCGAGCCGGATCGATGGCGAGATGACGGCAATGCGCGCTTTTGTGCCGCCGGGGGTCGTGACCCATTGGCACAGTCATCCGCGCGGCCAGCTTCTCTTCGTGCTGGATGGCATCGGTCTCATCCAACGCAAGGGTGACGATCCGCGTGAAGTCCGTGCCGGAGATGCGGTGTGGTTTGCGCCCGGCGAAGCCCATTGGCATGGCGCCGCGCCGTCCTGTCCCTTCAGCTATCTCAGCGTCCAGCCGGTCAGGAGTGGAACTGCCGTCCACTGGATGGAACCTGTCAAAAAAGAGGAGAGCACGTCATGATCGCCATGCAATACAGCTTCACGCTGCCTGCCGGCTACGACATGGCGATCATAGACCGGCGCATAAGGGAGAAGGGGCCGCTGCTCGATGGCTTTCCACGCCTGCGTTTCAAGGCCTATCTTTCGGCGAGAAAGCAGGATGCCGGCTTCACCAGTGCTGAAAATCTCTACGCGCCGTTCTATCTCTGGGACGAGCCAGAAGGGATAGACAGCTTCCTGTCCGGTCCAGGTTTTGCGGTTCTGACACGGGACTTCGGCTGGCCATCGGTGCAGACATGGCTGGTCTGGCACGCCGACCACGTACCTGATCTTACAGCTTCGCGATATGCCACACGGGAGGCTCGGTCCATAGCGCCCCATTCTGATCTGGCCAAGCTACGCGATACGGCGACCGCGGACGCGCGTTCAGCAATCAGGGCCGGCGCGCTCGCGGCCATAGCCGCATTCGATCCAACAAAATGGCTGCTGCTACAATTCAATCTCTGGCCGACAGTGCCGGCCGTTACTGAAACAATGCAAACCTACACTGTTGGCCACGTCTCATTGGGGTCGGTTCTGCATTTAGCGGAATGATATCTCACGCACCGGCTCAAAGGGTATTGCGTCGTTCCAGCTCTCGTCTATCGCGGTTGCTTTTCTGCCTCACGTAGCGAAATCAGCCGTTTGGTGGATTCGTCCCACAGAATGAGCTTTACGCAGCCCAGGCTGTCGCGAAGGCTGATGCGACCAAGTTTCGCAAGCTCCGGGTAGTCGTGCAGAATCTCTGGCAACCTGTAAAAAGGTACCTTGCTCGACAAATGGTGGACATGGTGCATGCCGATATTGCCGGTGATCCAACGCAGCGGACCCGGAAGATCGTAATACGAGGCGCCATGCATCGCCGCATGGGGAAAAGCCCATTCCGGAGGCTTGGACCAGTGGGTTTCTTCAAACTGGTGCTGGACATAAAACAGCCAGACACCTGCTGACCCGGCAAGCAGCACTATTGGCAGATGAACCAACAGAAAAGGCACGAGCCCTATCGCCCAGATAAGAAGAATGGCCAATACGGCCACACCGGCATTTGTTGCCATTGTCGAAATCCAGGGCAACGCTCCAGACCGCATCATGCCAAACGGTAGCCTTTGTTTGAACAGAAACAGGAAAGCAGGACCGATGCCGAACATCACCAGCGGATGCCTGTACAAGCGATAACCGAGTTTTCCGCGTGAGGAGAGTGCACGATATTCGGTCACGGTCAGAGTTGTAATGTCGCCAACCCCTCGCTCATCGAGATTGCCGGCTGACGCATGGTGTTCCGCATGCGCGCGGCGCCAATAGTCGTAGGGCGTCAGCGTCAGGATACCGATTGCGCGACCCGTCCAGTCATCCCAGCGACGGCGCCCGAAAAAAGAGCCGTGTCCGCAATCGTGTTGCAGTATGAAGAGCCTCAACAGGAATCCGGCTGCGGGGATCACCAGAAGCAGGCCAAGCCAGTAACCAAAATGAATCGATACCGACGCTGCTGCCCAAAGGAATACAAAGGGAACAAGCGTCACGGCAAGTTCGTACAGGCTGCGGCCGGTGCGGGGTTTGCGATAATTCGAAAGTATTTTAAGCAGGGCCTTTTCACTCGCGCCGCCAGGTAATTGGGCTGTTAACGTCGCGGTCATGGTTGATAGCAATCCTTCTGGTCGCCTGCATTTCGAAAAAAGTGTTCACCGCGCTGGCGGTCGTTTTCTGGAATAGCCCGATCTCGAGCCAACACGCGTTGCCGCGGCGGTTCCGTGCTCTGCTCGGCGCGGGCATTCACTGTTTTGTTCATAAATGTTCGAGCTGTAAGCTCGCTCCTGAAATCTGAAACGGTTAATTAAGTCGATCTGCTCGGCGAGGATCTCGCACAACTCTGCGCGGCTGGAACCTGTTCTGTCTAACTGTACCGGCGCTGTTTGCACAGAGGGGCAGGGTGACCTCAAATTGATTGAAGGGTACTAGAATTTAATCGGCACTGGCATTCTCTCGCAGGAGCACAGCTCGACTCGGCAACTAAAATCGCTGAAAAGTTGGAGTGGTGAGCGGGTCTCGGCAACAGGATGGCAATTACTCGTTCAAATACGAGCAATATGCTCGAGGCAACAGACCCTTACCGCAGCATTGTGGCTGTATCGCGCCCGACATGTAAGGTTTCTTGCGATGTATCAGATCGCAGCATCAGGGGTCATCGACTGGCAGGAGAGTGCCCCTTATGCCAGCAGCCCGCGCATGATCAGTTCGAGATGAATCTTCAGAACGACCTGCTTGTCCAGACTGCGCCGATCGTCGAAAATCAACCGGAAAACCAATGTTCCGACTATGGGTGACATGACGACCTTGGCCAGTTCGGTGGGGTTGGCTCTAAACCTTTTTTTCGCCACGCCCTCTTCGAGGATCGTATTGATCCGCTCGAATACCGGCGCCATCACCACGTCATGGTGCTGGTCGATGAGATCGGGGAATTTTGCTCCTTCCGCAACGATGAAGCGAAACAGTTCCCGCATCTTTCTATTGTCGACGAGGGCGTCGAACAGGAATTCAAGAAGCATCCGAAGCTCCTCGACGGGATCATCCGACGTGCGTGCATAAGCCTTGAATGCCTCCTGAAAAGGTGCCGAGGCATGCCTGATCATCGCCTCGAAAAGAGCCTCCTTGGTTTCGAAATAGACGTAGACCGTGCCTTTCGTCACTCCCACCCGCTCGGCAATGTCCTCCACCCGCGTGGCCGTAAATCCTCTCTTGGTGAATTCCTCGAATGCGGCGTCGAGAATTTCCAACGGACGTTGTATCTTCTGTTCTGCGCGTGTCAGTTTTGCTTTTGCCATAACCCCGGATCCCTACGTATTCTTTCGGCACTTGCCTTTTTACCCGTCGCAATCGGCGGAAATGACAGGTGGTTTGCCTATAGCACCGGCGTAAAAACCGGAATCGATTTTTACAAGACGTGGTGCGTGGTTCAATATGTCGGCACATCCCCCGATGCGTCCGAGAGGACGCGCCGGGCAATTCGTAATGATCATTCGGGGAGCCCGGTTTGACGTCCGGACGGTTCCCGATCGGCGACACAAGAATTTCATTGACTATTCAGTCAGTCAAATATTATAGGGTGAGGCGAAGATCAAGAGGTCACCATGAAAAGCATTCTTTTAGCAATGGCGGTCGGCGGCATTTTCGCCCTGTCGTCCTGCAGCAACGAAGAGCCGCCTGCTGAAAAGCCGTTGCGTGTCGTCGATGTGGTTGCGGCAGCGAAAAAGCCCGTCGGCCGTGGCAGCGTCATCACCGGTGAAGTAAGGGCACGGGTCCAGACGGACCTTTCCTTTCGGGTGAGCGGCAAGATCACCGAGCGGCTGGTGGATGTGGGTACCCCGGTAAAGGCCGGGCAATTGCTTGCTCGCATCGACCCGGAAGAGCAAAAGGCGGATATCGACGTTGCGGTGGCCAACCTGCAATCTGCCGAAGCGCAGATGACGCAGGCGCAGTTGGCATTCGATCGCCAGCAAAGTCTTTTCAAGACGCAGGTGACTTCGCGCTCCGCGGTCGACAAGGCGCAGGAAACCCTGCTCACCACACAAGGCGCCGTCAGATCGGCGCAGGCCCAGCTGGATACGGCGCGCGATGCGCTTTCCTACACCGAACTCAGGGCCGATGCGGATGGTGTGATCACCGCCCGCAATGTCGAAGTCGGTCAGGTGGCGCAGGCCGCTCAGCTCGTTTTCACGCTGGCGCATGACGGGCCGCGCGATGCGGTATTTGATGTCTACGAATCCCTGTTCCTCGAGCGCGATATCGACAATCTCGTCAATGTCAGCCTCCTGTCGGATCCCGCCCGCGCTGTCGAGGGACCGGTGCGGGAGATTTCCCCGACGATCGATCCCGACAATGGGACGATCCGGGTCAAGGTTGGCCTGAACGGCGATATGACCATGCCGCTCGGAGCACCGGTATCGGGTCATTTCCGCTTCAAGCAGGTGGAGGCGATTGAGCTTCCCTGGTCGGCAATGGCATCGCAGAACGGCCTTCCCGCCGTCTGGGTGGTCGATGCGCAGTCCTCGGAAATCGCCATGCGCCGGGTTGAGGTCTCCGACTATGAGACGGGTCAATTCGTCGTGGCGGAAGGACTTCTTCCCGGCGATCTCGTCGTGACCAGCGGGACCAAATTTCTCCGCACCGGTGAAAAGGTCGCCTATGAAAAGGGGCAGGCACAATAATGTTCAGGATAAACAGAAGCTTGTTTTTGCTGCTTCCGGCGATTGCGGTCTCGTCCTGCCAGGAAAAGCAGGAAGCGCCCGCTGAGGCGCCGCGCCCGGTGCTCTCCGTTGTCGTAGGGGAGACGCGCGCCGATGCGCTGCGGCTGACCGGCACGGTGGAATCGAGAATTCAGACCGATCTCGGCTTTCGTGTTCTCGGCCGGATCATTGCCCGCAATGTCGATGTGGCCGATCTGGTCAAGAAAGGCGATGTGGTGGCCTCGATCGATCCGCTCGCGCTGGAACTTTCGGTAAAGAGCGCCCAATCCGATCTGTCCAACGCCGAAGCGCAACTGGCCAATGCGGTGACGACCGAGCAGCGTCAGCGCGTGCTGGCCGAGGCCCGCAGCGGCACGGAAGCAGCACTTGAAGAGGCCGAGCAGGCCACGCGAACGGCCAATGCCGCCGTCGCCAAAGCCCGTGCAAATCTTGATAAGGCCGAGGAGCAACTGGGCTATACGCAGCTACACGCGGAATTTGACGGCGTGGTGACTGCGACATCCGGTGAAATTGGCCAGGTCGTCTCTGCCGGACAGACGGTCGTGACCATTGCCCGCCCGGAAGTGCGGGATGTTGTGGTCGATGTTCCGCAATTTGCGGCGCAGCGACTTGATATCGGATCGACCTTCGATATCGCCCTGCAACTGGACCCAAAGATACGCACCACCGGCGTGGTGCGTGAGATTGCCCCAGAAGCCGAAACCGCAACACGCACGCGCCGCACGAAAATCAGCCTTCAGGATGCGCCGCCGACATTCCGGCTCGGCTCGGTCGTCACGGCCTCAGCAATTGCCGCCTCCGAATCGCAGATCATGCTCCCCTCGTCGGCCCTGCTGAAAACCGAAGACGGTTGGAGTGTCTGGATCGTCAATACCGATACGGCCACGGTCACCTCGCGCCCGGTCAAAATAGAGGGCGAGCCCGCTGAAGGCGGCAGTGTGCGCATCACCGGCGGCGTCAAGCCCGGCGAACGTGTCGCCAGTGCCGGCGTTCACAAGCTTAAGGATGGTCAAGCCATCAGGATCGATCAGGAGGTCCATCAGTGAAGAAATTCAATCTTTCCGACTGGGCGCTCGAGCACCGTTCGCTCGTCTGGTACTTCATGCTGGTCTTCGTTCTTGCCGGTGTTTTCTCCTATCTCAACCTCGGACGTGAGGAAGATCCGAATTTCACCATCAAGACAATGGTGATCAGCGCGCAATGGCCCGGCGCTTCGGCGGAGGAAGTGGCCAGGCAGGTGACCGACAGGATCGAGAAGAAGCTCGAGGAACTCGACAATCTCGACTATCTGCGCAGCCAGACAGTCGCTGGCAAGACGACGATTTTCGTGGAACTCGTGCCGGAAACCAAAGCCAAGAATGTCGAACCCACCTGGGTGCGCGTGCGCAACATGATCGGCGACATCAAGGGCGACTTCCCCTCGGGCGTTGTCGGCCCGTTCTTCAACGACCGTTTCGGCGATGTTTATGGCAATATCTACGCCTTCACCAGCGACGGTCTCAGCCAGCGGCAATTGCGCGATCTGGTGGAGGACGCGCGTGCCAAGGTTCTGACTGTCGACAATATCGGCAAGGTTGATGTCATCGGCGCGCAAGACGAGGCGATCTATCTGGAGTTTTCCACGCGGCAGATCGCAGCGCTGGGCATCGATCAGCAATCGATTATCAAGACGCTGCAAGCCCAGAATGCTGTCACCCAGTCCGGCTTCGTCAATGCCGGGCCGGAACGTGTTGCGCTGCGTGTCAGCGGCCAGTTCACCTCGGAAGACAGCCTTCGCGCCATCAATCTGCGCGTCAACAACCGGTTCTTCCCGCTGACGGAAGTGGCGACGATCCGGCGCGGTTATGTCGATCCGCCGTCTTCGCTGTTCCGCTTTAACGGGCAACCGGCCATCGGTCTTGCCATAGGCATGAAAACCGGTGCGAACCTCGTGCATTTCGGCGAGGAGCTGGATGCACAGATGAAGCGTATCGTGGCGGACCTGCCTGTTGGCGTCGATGTGCATCGCGTGTCCGATCAGCCGGCCGTGGTCGATGAGGCGGTCTCCGGCTTCACTTCGGCGCTGTTCGAGGCGATCGCAATCGTTCTCGTCATCAGCTTCATCAGCCTCGGATTGCGGGCGGGCATGGTGGTTGCGGTCTCCATACCGCTCGTGCTGGCGATCACCTTCGTCTATATGGAATATACCGGCATTTCGCTGCAACGCATCTCTCTCGGCGCGCTTATCATCGCGCTCGGGCTTCTCGTCGACGATGCTATGATTGCTGTCGAGATGATGGTCGCACGCCTCGAGGTCGGCGATGATCTCAGAAAAGCGGCGACCTATGTTTATACTTCGACGGCATTCCCGATGCTGACCGGTACGCTGGTCACCGTTGCCGGTTTCATTCCCGTCGGCCTCAACAACAGCGCGGCGGGTGAGTTCACATTCACCCTGTTCGTGGTGATCGCCGTTTCGCTGATCGTGTCGTGGATTGTCGCGGTTGTGTTCACGCCACTGCTTGGCGTGGCGATGTTGCCCAAGACGATGAAATCGCACCATGAGAAGAAGGGCCGTTTTGCCTCTGGCTTTTCCTGGCTTCTAGCCCGGGCGCTGCGCTTTCGTTGGGTTACGATCATCCTCACGGTTGCGTTGTTTGCCCTTTCCGTTGGCGGCATGAGCCTCGTGCAGCAGCAGTTCTTCCCGGCTTCTGACCGTGTGGAATTGATCGTAGACTGGAACCTGCCACAGAACAGCTCGATTGCCGAAACCAACCGGCAGATGGCACAGTTCGAGCAGGAAGCGCTGGCGAAAAACCCCGACATCGACCACTGGACGACCTATGTCGGTGAAGGCGCACCACGTTTCATCCTCTCCTTTGACGTGCAGACGCCTGATGTCACCTTCGGCCAGACAATCATCGTCACCAAGGGGCTTGATGTGCGCGACAAGGTGCGCGCTGAGTTGCAGGACTATCTGAACCGGACGTTTACCGGCACCGACGCCTTCGTGAAATTGCTCGACATCGGCCCTCCGGTCGGAAAGCCGGTGCAATATCGCTTGAGCGGTCCGGATATCCAGCATGTCCGCGAACTAGGCCAGCAGCTGGCGGGCATCGTCGGCGAGCATCGGCTGCTGTCCAACATGGTCATGGACTGGAATGAGCCGACGCGGGTGGTCAAGGTCGACGTTTTGCAGGACAAGGCCCGCCAGCTCGGTGTCTCTTCGGAAGACATCGCCAATGCAATGAACAGCATTGTCGAGGGTTCCACCGTGACGCAGGTCAGGGATGATATCTACCTCGTCAATGTGGTGGCGCGTGCGCAGCTGGCGGAGCGCGGCTCCATCGAAACATTGCAGAACCTGCAATTGCCGGCCACGAACGGCAAGGCCGTGCCGCTGTCGGCAATCGCCAATTTCCGCTACGAGCTGGAACAGCCGACCATCTGGCGTCGCGACAGAATTCCGACAGTCACGGTCAAGGCTGCCATCATCGGCCCGACGCAGCCGGCGACGATCGTGGAGCAGTTGAAGCCGAAACTCGAGGCTTTCGAAAAGTCGCTCCCCGTGGGGTACAAGGTGGAAATAGGAGGCTCGGTGGAATCCAGCGCGGATTCGCAGGCGCCAATCGTAGCCGTGGTGCCTCTGATGCTGTTTGCGATGGCAACGATCCTTATGGTTCAGTTGCAGAGCTTCAGCCGGCTGTTTCTTGTCTTTGCCGTTGCTCCGACGGCGCTGATCGGCGTGGTGGCAGCGCTGCTGCTCTCCAACGCGCCGATGGGTTTCGTCGCCATTCTCGGCATATTGGCACTGATCGGTATTCTGATCCGAAACTCGGTCATTCTCGTCGTTCAGATCGAACATCTCAGAAGCGAGGGGGTCTCGGCCTGGCGCGCCGTCATCGAGGCGACCGAGCATCGCATGCGACCGATCATGCTGACGGCTGCGGCGGCAACACTTGCCCTCATCCCCATATCTCGGGAGATATTCTGGGGTCCGATGGCCTATGCCATGATGGGCGGCATCGTGGTTGGCACGGCGCTCACGCTGCTGTTCCTTCCGGCACTCTATGTCGCGTGGTTCCGCATTCCGCGCGAAGATGACAAGCAGGAAGCACAGGAAATCAAGACGTAATTTCCTGTGAGACAGCCACACCCTCGTGATCGCGAGGGTGTGGCGCCGGCAAAGCCACTGTCCCGCTTAAATTCTGCAAATGTGCCCGCCATCGTTGTTCCTTCGGCGCAGATAGTGTTAGGAAGATCGGCTTAGCTGCGGGAGCGGCGCTGTCCTTCAATAGATAAGCGTTTGCTTCTGCGTCGTTGACAGACCAAGGGTGCCGGAGGGTTCAAGGATGGGCGGGTTGTCGGATTGGCTTGCGGACGCAAAGCCGATCAATCGCAAGAATGCCGCAGAAGTGGTGTTCGAAGATATCCGTTCGGCCATCACCTCTGGTCAGCTCGTGGTCGGAACCCGGCTGCCCTCCGAAGCCCATCTGGCGGAAAGATATGGTGTCAGCCGGCCGATCGTGCGCGAGGCGTTGCGATCTCTCCAGACTCTGGGGTTGACGCAGACGCGCACGGGTAGCGGCACCTATGTAATGACCGCCACACCGCCTGCTGAATTGAGTTACGGAGCATATTCCGCCCGTGACCTGATCGAGGCACGCCCCTTCATTGAGGTGCCGGCGGCCGGTTGGGCGGCGCTACGGCGCACGGATGCCCAACTAGAGACCCTGCTCGAACTCTGCGACAGGATGGAGGCTGAGGAAAGGCCGCATCCGTGGGTGCTGCTGGACGGGCAATTTCATTGCGCCATTGCGGAAGCCTCGTCCAATGCACTGTTTGCCAAGGTTGTGGCCGATGCGCGCGAGGCTCTTTCCCAACAGTCCGAGATGGTCAACCTGATGGCTGGCCGGCGCGTTGCATCGAATTTGGAGCACCGCCGGATCGTCGAGGCGATCCGGCGGGGTTCGTCCCCCGATGCGCGCGAAGCGATGGAGCTTCACCTGGGTCAGGTGAAGCAGGTGGTAACGACCATTATTGGAGAAGATCGGGCTCGACACCCGTAAGCGCGGGTAGGTTGGCGAGGTGGCGGGGGCTCAGTGCCTGATGAAGTTGCTCCTCCGTCAGATAGCCGCGCTCCAGCACCACCTGCGGGACGGTGCGGCCGCTGGCCAGCGCCTCCCTTGCGACGTCAGTTGCTGCATAGTATCCGATCAGCGGGTTAAGCGCGGTTGCGAGACCGATCGATTCCTCCACACGCTGTGCCATGATGGCGGGATTGGCGACGATGCCATCGACACAACGTGCCGCCAAAGTCCGGCAAGCGGCGCTCAGCTGGCTGATGCTCTGGGAAAGGGCACGCACCATGATCGGCTCGAAGGCGTTCAGCTGTAGCTGCCCGGCTTCGGCGGCCATTGTGATGGTGATGTCGTTGCCGATTACCGCATAAGCCACCTGATTGACCATTTCGGGAATGACCGGATTGATCTTGCCCGGCATGATGCTGGACCCCGCCTGAACGGAGGGCAGGGTGATTTCGCCGATGCCGGCGCGCGGGCCGGAAGAGAGCAGGCGAAGGTCGTTGCAGGTTTTTGACAGTTTGACGGCGACACGTTTCAACACGCCGGACAGATGCACAAATGCGCCGGGGTCCTGCGTCGCTTCGATCAGGTCGGCGGCCGTCACCAGCGGGCGTCCGGTCAACCGCGCCAGATGCTGGCAGGCAAGCGCCGCATAACCGCGCGGTGCATTGAGCCCGGTGCCGATGGCGGTGGCGCCGAGATTGATCTCGTGCAGCAGGGCTGCGGATTCGATGAGGCGGGCCTGATCCTCGTCCAGCATCACCACGAAAGTGCGGAACTCCTGACCGAGCGTCATCGGCACGGCATCCTGCAATTGCGTCCGTCCCAGCTTGATGAAGCCGGAAAACTCCTGTGCCTTGCGATCGAACGCGTCTTTCAGCACACCCATCGAAGCCGCGAGATCGTCGATCGCTTCGATCATTCCTACATTGACCGCCGTCGGATAAGCATCGTTGGTGGACTGGCTGAGATTGACGTGGTCGTTGGGGTGAAGGTGGGCATAATCGCCTTTCGCGTGGCCGAGCAGTTCAAGTGCCCGGTTGGCGATGACCTCGTTGGCGTTCATGTTGGTGGAAGTGCCAGCACCGCCCTGAATTTCGTCCACGACGAACTGCTCGTGAAGCGCACCCTCACGAATTTCGCGGCAGGCTCTGACGATTGCTTCCATCCGCTCCTGGTCAAGCAAGCCAAGCTCGTGATTGGCGAGGGCGGCGGCCTCCTTCACATAGGCAAGTCCCCTGACGAGATAGGGGTTGTGGCCGATCGTTACGCCGGTGATCTGAAAGTTCTCCACCGCGCGTGCCGTGTGCACGCCCCAATAAACATCTGCCGGAATTTCCTTCGTTCCGAGCAAATCATGCTCCATGCGCGTCACGCCCACTTTTTCCTCCAATAGCTCAAAGCGTTACCAAAATCTGTAAAGCTGTCTTACAGATTTTTCGACCTTAATCCTTCGCCGTACGAAGGTCAATAATGCTTCGATCCCCTTGACGAACGGCATTCTCTGCAATTATGAGGGCAAAAATCTGTCATGCAGCTTTACAGCGATGCATGAGCTTGCTGGCGCTGTATCCAGCGCCGAGCATGCCAGTTCCAATTTTGATTTCCGGCGTATCGCCGACTGCAAAGCAAATTCATTGGGAGGAGAAATATCAATGAAATCTGTAAAAACGGCACCTGCCGAACGCGAGGTCTTCACGGAAGAAGACCTCGGATACCACAAGGCACTTAAACCGCGTCAGATCCAGATGATCGCGATTGGTGGCGCAATTGGCACCGGGCTGTTCCTGGGCGCCGGTGGACGGCTGGCGCAGGCCGGTCCGGCGCTGGTGTTTGTTTATGCGCTTTGCGGCTTCTTTGCGTTTCTGGTGCTGCGTGCACTTGGCGAACTTATCATGCATCGCCCGAGTTCCGGCTCGTTCGTGTCCTATGCCCGCGAGTTCTATGGCGAGAAGATGGCTTTCTTTGCCGGCTGGATGTATTGGTTGAACTGGGCAATGACCTCGGTGGCCGATGTGACCGCCGTTGCGCTCTATATGAACTTCTTCAAGCACTACGTCCCCTGGCTGGCGGGCATCGACCAATGGGTGTTTGCGTTGACGGCACTTCTGGTTGTGCTGGCGATGAACATGCTGTCGGTGAAGGTTTTTGGCGAGCTTGAGTTCTGGTTCAGCCTGATCAAGGTGCTGGCGCTTGCGATCTTCCTCGTCGTTGGCGTCTATTTCGTCATCTTTGGCACGCCCATTGAAGGGCATGTGACAGGCTTCAGCATTATCACCGACAATGGCGGCTTCTTCCCGAACGGCATTCTTCCTGCCTTCGTCATCATTCAGGGGGTAGTGTTCGCTTACGCCTCGATCGAACTGATCGGCACGGCGGCAGGGGAAACCGAAGACCCTCGCAAAGTCATGCCCCGCGCCATCCGCGCCGTGGTGCTGCGCCTCGTGGTGTTTTATGTCGGCTCGGTATTGCTGTTCACGCTGCTTCTGCCTTATACCGCCTATAAGGCTGGCGAGAGCCCCTTCGTTACCTTCTTCGGTTCCATCGGTGTTCAGGGTGCGGATGTGATCATGAACCTTGTGGTGCTAACCGCCGTGCTGTCTTCGCTCAATGCCGGGCTTTATTCTACCGGCCGTATTCTTCATTCGATGGCGGTCTCTGGATCGGCGCCGGCAGCGCTGGCAAAGATGAACAAGGCCGGCGTGCCCTATGGCGGTATTGCGGTGACCGCCGCCGTCACCGTTCTCGGTGTGGCGCTGAACGCCGTCGTGCCAGCTGCGGCCTTCGAAATTGCACTCAACCTGTCGGCGCTCGGCATCATCTGCGCATGGGCCGTCATCGTGCTCTGCCAGCTCAAACTGTGGCAGCTTTCCAGGCGCGGCGAACTCGCCCGCCCGGATTTCCGCATGTTCGGTGCGCCTTACACTGGCATTCTCACACTCGTCTTCCTGTTCGGCGTGCTGGTGCTGATGGCTTTTGATTACCCTGTCGGCTCGTGGACCATCGCTTCGCTGCTGGTCATCATCCCGGCGCTGGTCATCGGCTGGTATATGCTGCGCGACCGTATCCACCGTCTGGCCGGCGAACGTGCAGGCGCGGGAGCGTCGCATTGAGCGGGCATGGTGAAGCTCCATTGGTGGCGGTCATCGCCACCGGTGGTACCATCGCCAGCAGGCGCGGCGCCGATGGCGCCAGCACACCAAGCCTTTCGGGTGAAGACCTGCTTGCACTGGTTCCGCAAATCAACGCGAGGCTGAAGCCGGTCGATCTGATGGCGAAGGATTCCTCCAGCCTGACATTGGCCGACATGCAGCGCATCAGCGATGCGGTAGGCGTGGAGCTCAATGATCCCGCTGTCACCGGTGTCGTCGTTCTGCATGGAACCGATGCGATGGAAGAATCCTCGCTGCTCGTGCATTTGCAGCATGCCACCACCAAGCCGGTTGTCTTCACCGGCGCACAGTTTACGGCCGACCATCCGAATGCGGACGGGCCGTCCAATCTGGCCGCGGCCATAGAAACGGCGCTTGATCAGACGAATGCCGAACGCGGCGTGCTTTTATCCTTCGGCGGCAGATGTCTGCCGGCATGGGGGCTGTACAAGCTGAGCGCGGATGCGGCGGATGCGTTCCGCTCTGCGCGGCCGGCGGCCCATGCCGCAGCGCTGGAGCTTGCTGCGCCCCTCGCCGATCTGCGGGTTGATATCGTTGCCATTTATCCCGGTTGTGATGCCGCCCATATCGAGGCAAGCCTGCAGGCCGGTGCGGATGGGATCGTGCTTGCCGCACTTGGCTCCGGCAACGCCAATCCGGGCATCGCTGTGGCGGTGAAGCGCTGTGCCGAGCGAGGCGTTCCCGTCGTCGTCTCCAGCAGGGTCCCGGAAGGACTGCTGGTGGCGAGTTACGGCGGTGGCGGCGGTGGTCACGATCTGGTCGCGGCCGGTGCCATCCATTCGTCAACGCTGCGCCCCGGACAGGCGCGTATACTGCTTGCGGCGCTGATTGCCGCCAACAGCCCGGCGGAAAAGATCGTTTCCGCGTTCAAAGACGGCTCGCTCTCTTAAGCATCGGCTGCAATGCCCGCATTGGCGGGCATCGAAATTCCTATGAGATTCCTATTTTATTCCATCTGCCGCCGTCTCGAACCTTTATGCGGTTCGGGTGCATTCTTCTGTGCGGGAAGGGATGGTGTTTCTTCCCAGCCAGAAAGAATGAAAAGCGACGTCCCACATGACGGCGCTTTTCTTCCTGTCCGGCTCCTCGGTTAAAAAAGGAGTCCCATCGATGATGGACGTTATTCTGATCGGTGCAGCCACGGTGTTTTTCGCGCTTTGCTTTGCCTATACGCGCGCCTGCGACCGGCTTTAGGCGGAGGTCGAGATGTTATTCGATTATGTTTTGAGCGGTGCCGTCACCGTCTTTATCGCCGCCTACCTCACCTATGCTCTCATTCGCCCCGAACGCTTCTGATCGGGAAGCGGCGGCTATTGAAAGTTCAATACCATGACCCTCAATGGATGGTTTCAGATCCTGCTTTTCTGCGGGATCGTTGTCGCGCTGGTGAAGCCTCTCGGCTTCTATATGGCGCGAGTCTTCAATGGCGAACGCACCCTGCTTTCGCCGGTTCTCGCACCCGTCGAGCGCGGCCTTTATGCCCTTGCCGGGACAAGCGAGCGCGAAGAACAGCACTGGACGACCTATGCGTTTTCCATGCTCCTCTTCAACCTCTTCGGTTTTGCCCTGCTCTACGCCCTGATGCGCTTTCAGGGTATGTTGCCATATAATCCGGAAGGAATGGCAGCAGTCGGGCCGGAACTGTCTTTCAACACGGCAGTCAGCTTCGTCACCAATACCAACTGGCAGAATTATGGTGGCGAAAGCACCATGTCCTATCTGACCCAGATGGCTGGTTTCACCGTGCAGAACTTTGTTTCTGCCGCGACGGGCATGGCGATTGCAATCGGGCTAATCCGCGCCTTCGCGCGCGCTTCCGGCAAGGCCATCGGCAATTTCTGGGTGGATATGGTGCGCTCGACGCTCTACATCCTGCTGCCTGCCTGTATCGTGCTTACCCTGGTTTACGTATGGCTCGGCGTGCCGCAGACGCTTGGCGCTTATGTCGGTGCCCAGACGCTTGAAGGCGCGCGGCAGACGATCGCAGTCGGCCCGGTAGCGTCGCAGCTGGCGATCAAGATGCTCGGCACCAATGGCGGCGGTTTCTTCAATGCCAATTCCGCGCATCCGTTCGAAAACCCTGATGCCATCTCCAACATGATCCAGATGGTGTCGATCTTCGCGATCGGTGCTGCCTTCACCAACGTCTTCGGCCGTATGGTCGGCAACACCCGTCAGGGCTGGGCAATCCTTGCTGCCATGGGTGTTCTGTTCATCGCCGGTGTTGCAGTGACCTATTGGGCGGAAGCGGCCGGAAATCCGCTTATGCACAGCTTCGGCCTTGCCGGAAGCAACATGGAAGGCAAGGAAGCTCGCTTCGGCGTGGCACTCTCGTCGCTCTTTGCGGTCATCACCACCGCTGCCTCCTGCGGTGCGGTCAACGCCATGCATGGCAGCTTCACGGCGCTCGGTGGTCTCATTCCGCTCATCAACATGCAACTGGGTGAGGTAATCGTCGGCGGCGTTGGCGCGGGTTTCTATGGCATTCTTCTCTTCATCATCATCGCCATTTTCGTGGCGGGGCTGATGGTCGGGCGCACGCCGGAGTATCTCGGCAAGAAGATAGAGGCCAAGGAGATGAAGATGGCGGTTCTGGCCATTCTCTGCCTGCCGCTCGCCATGCTGGTTTTCACAGCCACCGCCACCATCCTGCCCTCGGCGGTCGCGTCGGTCGGCACAGCCGGACCGCACGGGTTCTCCGAGATTCTTTATGCCTATACCTCGGCTGCTGCCAATAACGGCTCTGCCTTCGGCGGCCTCACGGGCAACACGACCTGGTACAACATCACGCTTGGTTTTGGCATGTTGATGGGACGTTTTCTGGTGATCATCCCGGCGTTGGCGATTGCCGGCTCGCTGGTTACCAAAAAGACCGTTCCGGCATCAGCCGGCACCTTCCCCACGGACGGCCCGCTCTTCGTCGGTCTGCTCGTCGGCACGATCGTGGTCGTCGGTGGCCTCACCTTCCTGCCGGCCCTGGCGCTTGGTCCGGTCGTGGAACATCTGGTCATGGCCACCGGCCAGGTATTTTGAGGTGGTGCCATGACGAAGGATACTCCCCGACGTAACCGCACCCTTCCTGTCCGCACTGGCGCTCCTGTTCACGGGAGCGCCGGCCCGGGCGGCTGGTGCGCATCCAATCTCATTCTTGCAATGATGGCGGCTCTGTTCGCCGCCGTCTGCGCTCTCGAAGTTCTCACGGGCTGATCGACCCTCATCGGTCGCCCTGTTTCAAACGCTGGAGTCTCTTCATGAGCCAGTCCAAACAAGCGAGCATCCTTGATTCTCGCATTCTCGTTCCGGCAATTGCCGACGCATTCAAAAAGCTCAATCCGCGCACGCTTGCGCGCAATCCGGTCATGTTTGTCGTGGCAACGGTATCGGTGCTGACTACCGTGCTGTTCGTTCGCGATCTCATCATCGGCAATGCAAATCTCGGCTTTTCCTTCCAGATCAATCTATGGCTTTGGTTCACCGTTCTCTTCGCCAATTTCGCCGAGGCCGTAGCCGAAGGGCGCGGCAAGGCGCAGGCGGATTCGCTGCGGAAAACCCGCACGGAAACCCAGGCGAAACTTCTGACCGGTGATGATCGTAGCCAATACACCATGGTAGCCGGCGCTGGCCTCAAGGTGAACGATGTCGTTCTCGTCGAGGCTGGCGACATCATTCCGTCCGACGGTGAAGTCATCGAAGGTGTTGCCTCAGTCAATGAAGCGGCAATAACGGGCGAATCCGCCCCTGTTATCCGCGAATCCGGCGGCGATCGCTCGGCTGTCACCGGTGGTACGCAGGTGCTGTCGGACTGGATAAGGGTTCGCATCACCGCTGCTGCCGGCTCCACCTTCCTCGACCGGATGATTTCGCTCGTTGAAGGCGCCGAGCGCCAGAAGACGCCGAACGAAATCGCGCTCAACATTCTGCTTGCGGGCATGACGCTCATCTTCGTTCTGGCCACCGCGACCATTCCGAGCTTTGCGGCCTATGCCGGTGGCTCCATCCCGATCATCGTGCTGGTGGCGCTGTTTGTGACGCTCATCCCGACGACCATCGGCGCTCTCTTGTCGGCGATCGGCATTGCCGGCATGGACAGGCTGGTGCGTTTCAACGTGCTTGCCATGTCCGGCCGCGCGGTGGAAGCCGCCGGCGACGTCGACACGCTGCTGCTCGACAAGACCGGCACGATAACGCTCGGCAACCGCCAGGCAACCGAATTCCGCCCCGTCACCGGTGTTTCCGAACAGGAACTGGCCGATGCGGCGCAGCTTGCATCGCTTGCCGACGAAACGCCGGAAGGCCGTTCCATCGTCGTTCTCGCCAAGGAAAAATACGGCATCCGTGCCCGCGACATGCAGAAACTGCACGCCACTTTCGTGCCCTTCACCGCCCAGACCCGCATGAGCGGTGTGGATTTCGAAGGCTCTTCCATTCGCAAGGGGGCTGTCGATGCCGTTCTTTCCTATGTCGATGGCGGTGTTACGCAGCAAGGCAATACGGCGCTTGCCGTTAAAACCGAAACGGATGTAACGCGCGACATCCGCACGATCGCGGAAGAGATAGCCAAGACAGGCGGCACACCGCTTGCCGTCGTGCGCGACGGAAAGCTGCTCGGCGTCGTGCAGCTGAAGGATATCGTCAAGGGCGGCATTCGCGAGCGCTTCGCCGAACTTCGCCGCATGGGCATCCGCACGGTGATGATCACCGGCGACAATCCCATGACGGCCGCTGCCATCGCGGCGGAAGCAGGGGTGGACGATTTCCTCGCCCAGGCGACCCCGGAAAACAAGCTGGAGCTTATCCGCGAGGAACAGGCCAAGGGCAAGCTCGTCGCCATGTGCGGTGACGGCACGAACGATGCGCCCGCACTGGCGCAGGCCGATGTGGGTGTCGCCATGAACACCGGCACGGTCGCAGCGCGCGAGGCTGGCAACATGGTCGATCTCGACAGCGATCCGACCAAGCTCATCGAAATCGTCGAAATCGGCAAGCAATTGCTGATGACGCGCGGCGCGCTAACCACATTCTCCATCGCCAACGACATCGCCAAATATTTCGCCATCATCCCGGCAATGTTCCTGGCCTTCTATCCGCAGCTTGGCGTGCTGAATGTCATGGGTCTTTCGACACCGCAAAGTGCGATCCTGTCTGCCATCATCTTCAACGCGCTCATCATCATCGCGCTCATCCCGCTCTCGCTGAAGGGCGTCAAATACCGCCCGATCGGGGCCGGGGCGCTGCTGTCGCGCAATCTGGTCATCTATGGTCTGGGCGGCATTATCGTGCCCTTCATCGGCATCAAGGCCATTGACCTCGCCATTACGGCGCTTGGTCTCGCCTGAGGAGTATGGAAATGTTGAAACAGCTACGTCCCGCACTGGTGCTGATCCTTGCCACCACCGCAATCACCGGCCTTGCCTATCCTCTTGGAATGACGGGCCTTGCACAGGCTATCTTTCCCTTCCAGGCAAATGGCAGTCTGATCGAGAAGAATGGGACTGTTGTCGGGTCGCAATTGATAGGGCAGGCCTTCACCGGCGAGAAATATTTCCACGGCAGGCCGTCAGCTGCCGGCGACGGCTACAATGCCGCGTCGTCTTCCGGCTCCAACCTGGGACCGACGAGCGCAAAGCTTATCGACCGGGTGAAGCAGGACTACGAGGCTGCTAAAGCCGAAAATTCGGCAGCCGAGGTTCCCATTGATCTGGTGACGGCATCGGGCAGCGGTCTTGACCCGCATGTGTCGCCTGAGGCCGCCTATTTTCAGGTCTCGCGTGTCGCCAAGGCAAGGGGCATGAACGAAGCGTCACTGCGCGCCGTCGTCGACGCCCATGTGGAGGCGCCTGAATTGGGCTTCATGGGCGAGCCCGTTGTAAATGTGCTGGCTCTCAACATGGCTCTTGACGCAGCCGGCTCATGAACTGAAATGGCTATGGCTTCTTTGGAAGCCATAGCTTGTCCACTGGTGAGTTAAATGCCTGACGATAATCGTGATATGCCGAGCAGACCATCGCCGGATGCGCTGCTTGAAAACGCCCGGCGCGAGGCGCGAGGGCGGCTGAAGATTTTTCTGGGCGCAGCTCCCGGTGTCGGCAAGACCTATGAAATGCTGATGTCTGGCCGGGCAAAACTCGCAGATGGTGTCGATACCATTATCGGTGTCGTGGAAACGCATGGCCGCAAGGAAACCGAAACACTTGTGCAGGGTTTCGAGATCATTGCGCGCCGGAACATTGATTATCGCGGCCAGTCGCTGAACGAGATGGATCTCGACGCCATTCTCGCCCGTCGACCGGCGCTGGTTCTGGTCGATGAGCTGGCCCACACCAATGCGGCCGGCAGCCGGCATCCCAAGCGCTATATGGATGTTCAGGAAATTCTCGCGCAGGGCATCGATGTCTATACGACATTGAACATTCAGCATGTGGAAAGCCTGAACGATGTGGTGGCGCAGATCACCCGTATCCGCGTGCGCGAAACGGTGCCGGACAGCATCATTGACCGGGCTGACGATGTTGAGATCATCGATATCACCCCCGACGATCTGATCAAGCGCCTGCAGGACGGCAAGGTCTATATGCCCCGCACCGCGCGGCGCGCCATCGAGAACTATTTTTCGCGCGGCAATCTGACGGCCCTGCGCGAGCTTGCGCTACGGCGCACAGCGCAACGGGTGGACGAGCAATTGCTCAACCACATGCAGTCGCACGCCATCTCCGGGCCGTGGGCTGCGGGAGACCGTGTTCTGGTCTGTCTGGACCACGGCGGCAACGGCCCCGGTCTGGTGCGTTATGCCCGTAGGCAGGCCGATCGCCTGCGCGCGCCGTGGACGGCACTGCATCTGGACACGCCTCGCTCTCAGCAATTGTCGGAGGCGGAGAAGGATCGGCTGGCCGGCACCATGCGGCTCGCGCAGCAGTTGGGCGGCGAGACAGTAACACTGCCGGCGCTCGACCTGACGCACGAAATCATATCCTATGCCAACGCCAATAACTTCACCCACATCATCATCGGCCGTCCCAGAAGGTCGTGGTGGCAGAGAATTCTGCAGCGTTCGCTGACGCATGATTTGATAGACCATGCCGGCGATATCAGCGTGCATGTCATTTCCGGCGACAAAAACGCGGAGAAGCCGGTCCAGACCGTGAAGCCGGCAACGGCTCAATCGCGGTTTTCGATACTGCCCTATCTCAACAGCACCCTGTTTGTCGGACTGGCAATCGTAGCCGGCATCGTACTTGACCAAGCCCTTGATGTTCAAAATCTGGCGCTGGTGTTCCTGATGGCGGTTTTTGCGGCGGCCGTGCGCGGAGGGCTGGGGCCTGGCCTTTATGCTTCCCTGCTTGGTGCCTTTGCGTTCAATTTTTTCTTTCTTGAACCGCGTTATACCCTGACTGTCCGCGATCCCGAAAGCGTTGTGGCGCTGCTGTTCTATCTCGGTGTGGCGCTTGTCGCCTCAAATCTGACTGCGGCGGTGCAGCGGCAGGCCGCAGCTGCACGGATGCGTGCGCGAACCACGGAAGATTTGTACCTTTTTTCCAAAAAACTCGCGGTTACCGGCACGCTGGATGACGTATTGTGGGCAACCGCGTTCCAGATGGCGTCGATGCTGAAAGTCAGGGTCGTCCTGCTTCTGCCCGAAAACAATTCGATCACCGTCAAGGCGGGCTATCCGCCCGATGACACGCTCGTGGATGCGGACATTGCGGCCGCTCACTGGGCCTGGGAACATAACAAGGCTGCAGGCCGGGGCGCCGATACGCTCCCGGGTGCCAAACGCCTTTATCTGCCGCTGCGCACCGGCAGCGGCGCCGTCGGGGTGGTGGGGCTGGACGACGACCGGCTTGGCCCGCTTTTCACACCTGAGCAGCAGCGGCTTTTCGATGCGCTGGCGGATCAGGCGGCACTTGCCATCGAGCGCATCCAGCTGGTTTCGGATGTCGATCGGGCAAGGCTTGCGGCGGAAACCGACCGGCTGCGCACCGCGCTTTTGACCTCCATCTCCCACGACCTGAAAACGCCGCTCGCCGCCATTCTGGGTTCCGCCGGAACGCTGAAGGATTTCGCCGACGACATTCCGCTCGAGGCGCGCACCGAACTGCTTCTAACCATCGTCGAGGAATCCGAACGGCTGAACCGCTTCATTTCCAACCTGCTCGATATGACGAGGATCGGTTCGGGCGCGATGGAGCCGAATTACGGATTGCACTTTGTTGGCGATATGGTCGGAACAGCGCTTTCACGCGCGGCGAAAATAATTGTCAGGCACGAGATCGTTCTGGACATTCCCTCCGATCTGCCGATGCTGAAGGTCGATCCGGTGCTTTTTGAGCAGGTTCTGTTCAATCTGATCGACAATGCCGCCAAATACGCGCCCGAACAAACCCTAATCCAGATTCGCGGGTGGCGGCAGGGCAGACATGTCTTCCTGTCCGTTGCCGACGAGGGGCCGGGTATTCCCCCTGATGATACCGAGCGGGTGTTCGACAGTTTCTACCGTGTGCGCAAGGCGGACCATGTGCAGGCCGGGACCGGCCTCGGGCTCTCCATCTGCAAGGGGTTTATCGAGGCCATGGGTGGATCTATCCGCGCTGAAAACAGATCAGGTCGCACGGGCGCGCAATTTACCATAAGCCTGCCCGTTCCCGCCGAAGTGCCGGTGCTGAATCATGACTAGGGCTGAAGGAGATCGGCAATGACCAATTCCGCCGTTCGCATTCTGATCGTCGACGATGAACCGCCGATCCGCAAACTTTTGCGGGTCGGTCTCTCGACGCAGGACTATGCGGTCAGCGAGGCGATGAATGCCCGCGTCGCGATGGAGTTGATGAACGAGGACAAGCCCGATCTCGTGGTCCTTGATCTCGGTCTTCCGGATATGTCGGGACACGAGCTTCTGGAGAAATGGCGGGGCGAGGGACTTTCCCTACCCGTCATCATTCTTTCCAGCCGCACTGACGAGGCGGGTATCGTCAAGGCACTGGAGCTGGGTGCCGACGATTACATCACCAAGCCTTTCGGCATGAACGAGCTTGTTGCCCGCATTCGTGTCGCCCTGCGCCATCGCCTTCAGAGCCAGGGTGAGAGACCGGTGTTTCATACCGGCGATCTTTCGGTCGATCTCGTCAGACGCATCGTCAAGGTGGAGGACCGGGAGGTGAAACTCTCGCCCAAGGAATATGATATTCTGCGGGTCCTGGTCCAGCATGCGGGCAAGGTGCTGACGCACCGTTTCCTGCTGGAGCATGTGTGGGACGAGTTGACCGACGTGCAATATTTGCGCGTTTACGTACGCCAGCTTCGCCAGAAGATCGAAAAAATTCCGGATCAGCCGCGCTATATCCTTACGGAAACTGGTGTCGGCTACCGGCTGCAGGAGGTTTGAGGGCGCCGTTAAGAAACGGCGCCCCCGAATGTTTTGTCAGACGGCGGCGCAGATCGACAGGAATTCGTCGACATCAGCCTCGGTCGTTGCGAAGCTGGTGACCATGCGGATCAGCACCTCGTCCTTTCCGACCTTTTCCGGCATATCGCGGGGCACCAGCCAGTCGTAGAACTTCGCGCCTTTCTCCGTTGCCGCTTCAGCGGCGGCTTTCGGCAGAATGGCGAAAACCTCGTTTGCAGTGGTTGGCCATGCCAGACGGGCACTGTTAAGCGAGGCGAAGCCGGCCCGCAGCCGATTGGCCATGGCATTGGCGTGGCTTGCGAGACCCAACCAGAGATCGTCCTGCAGATAGGCTTCGAATTGTGCGGCGATGAAGCGCGACTTCGAAAAAAGCTGGGCGGTGCGCTTGCGCAGGAAGGCGAAGTCTTTGGCGAGCGCGGGGTCGAAAAACACGATCGCTTCCGCGCACCAGCAGCCGTTTTTCGTGCCACCGAAAGAGAGCACATCAACGCCGCGTTTCCAGGTCATTTCGGCGGGCGTGGTGCCGAGTGCGGCAAGCGCATTGGCAAAGCGCGCGCCGTCCATATGCAGCGGCAGGCCGTTCTCCTTGGCGATTTTGGCAATCGCGTCGATTTCATCGAGCGTATAGACAGTACCGGCCTCGGTTGCCTGTGTCATCGTAACCGCTGCGGCGCGTCCGTGATGAACGGCGTCCTGCGGATAGCGCGAAATGCGCTCGATCAGATTTTCCGGCAGCATTTTGCCGTTCGGTCCCTCGACGGCAACCATGCGCATGCCGGAGAAGAAATCCGGCGCTCCACATTCATCCTCGATCACATGGGCTTCGGAATGACAGAAGGTCAGGCCGCCGGGGCGGGCAATGCTTGCCAGCGAAAGAGAATTGGCCGCCGTACCTGTGGCGACGAAAAACACCGCCACTTCGCGTTCGAATATTTCATTGAAGCGCTTTTCTATGGAAAGGTCGAGGGCGCTGGTGCCATAGGCAGCCGCAAATCGGGTGGATTCCCGCGAAAGGCGCTCGTTGATGGCAGGGTGGGCGCCGGCCCAGTTGTCTGAGGCAAAAAACATCTCTGAAAGCTTTCCGATGGCTGTTGTGCTGGTGTTGGGAATGCGTTGACGATGATCCGCAAAGTTCTAGGACCTAACCTCGCGGTTGGCAAATCCGGCAATGAAAGCAACGGCCCGAAGCGTTTTGTGACAAGAAAGTTTCGCGCAATGGGTCAGTATCGAAACTTCGCTGCAAATCGGCACTGCGACTAATTGGATTCGCACCCTTGCTAAACCCGCGGGTTTCTGCCAAAATTCTCTCGAATTGAGACAGCTTTGCTGTCCTAAATTTGGTCGAGCCGGATTGAATGCGGATTTTTCGGAAAGCGAAATTCGTGTCGAGCCGGATCTTCGCATGAAACCATGCAAGTAATTTTGCAGGAGGGACGAAAATGACAAACAAGCTGCAGGCAGACAACGTCGCCGCAACCCTGACCACAGACTGTCCCACCGCGGCTGCGGCCGCACCCGTTTCTGCGAAGGGGCGTTTCGCGGGCGGCCTGCCGGAAAAGCAGGGTCTTTACGATCCGCGCAATGAGCACGATGCCTGCGGCGTCGGCTTTGTTGCCCATATGAAGGGTCAGAAGTCGCACCAGATCGTCAAGGACGGCCTGTTCATTCTTGAAAACCTGACACATCGCGGTGCTGTCGGCGCTGATCCGCTGATGGGCGATGGTGCGGGCATTCTCGTGCAGATCCCCGACCGCTTTTTCCGCGAGGAAATGGCGAGCCAGGGTGTGACGCTGCCGAAAGCTGGCGAATATGCCGTTGGCCACATCTTCATGCCGCGCGATCCGTCCCGTATCGATCACTACAAGAAGGTCATTGTCGACGTGATCGGCGAGGAGGGACAGCAGTTCCTCGGCTTCCGCGACGTGCCAGTCGACAATTCTTCCCTTTCCAAGGCACCCGATATCGCTGGCACCGAACCGCACCATGTTCAGGTTTTCATCGGCGCCGGCCGCGATGCGGCGACCAATCATGACTTCGAGCGCAAGCTGTTCCTGATCCGCAAGGTTCTCTCCAACCGCATCTACGACGAGGGCGGCGGCAAGGAAACGCAGGATTTCTATCCCGTCTCGCTGTCCTCCTCCACCATCGTCTACAAGGGCATGTTCCTCGCCTATCAGGTTGGGGCCTATTACAAGGATCTGGCGGACCCGCGTTTCGAATCCGCGGTTGCGCTGGTGCACCAGCGTTTCTCCACCAACACCTTCCCGTCCTGGAAGCTCGCGCATCCCTATCGCATGGTCGCCCATAACGGCGAGATCAACACGCTGCGCGGCAACGTCAACTGGATGGCGGCGCGTCAGGCGTCTGTTTCGTCGGCGCTGTTCGGTGACGATATCTCCAAGCTCTGGCCGATTTCCTATGAAGGCCAGTCGGACACCGCCTGCTTCGACAACGCGCTCGAATTCCTCGTGCGCGGCGGTTACTCCATGGCCCATGCCGTGATGATGCTGATCCCGGAAGCCTGGTCGGGCAACTTGTCCATGTCGGCTGAACGCAAGGCTTTCTACGAATATCATGCCGCGCTTATGGAGCCGTGGGACGGCCCGGCCGCCGTTGCCTTCACCGATGGCAAGCAGATCGGCGCAACCCTCGACCGTAACGGTTTGCGCCCGGCGCGCTATCTCGTCACCGACGACGACCGCGTCATCATGGCGTCGGAAGCCGGCACGCTGCCGGTTCCGGAAGAACGCATCATCAAGAAGTGGCGTTTGCAGCCCGGCAAGATGCTGCTGATCGACATGGAAAAGGGCTCGATCATTTCCGACGAGGACGTGAAGCACGAGCTTGCTGCCAAGCACCCCTATCGCACCTGGCTAGACCGCACCCAGCTCATTCTTGAGGATCTGAAGCCGGTGGAGCCACGGGCGCTGCGGCGTGACGTGTCGTTGCTCGATCGCCAGCAGGCCTTCGGTTACACCAGCGAAGATACCAAGCTCCTGATGTCGCCGATGGCAACAACGGGCCAGGAAGCCATCGGCTCGATGGGTACCGATACGCCGATTTCGGCCATGTCGGACAAGTCCAAGCTGCTTTACACCTATTTCAAGCAGAACTTCGCGCAGGTGACCAACCCGCCGATCGATCCGATCCGCGAAGAACTGGTGATGAGCCTCGTTTCGTTCATTGGCCCACGCCCGAACCTTCTCGATCACGAGGGTGCGGCCCGTGCCAAGCGTCTGGAAGTGCGCCAGCCGATCCTCACCAATGGCGATCTGGAAAAGATCCGCTCCATCGGCCACACCGAAGACCGTTTCGATACCAAGACGCTCGACTTCACCTATGATGTGGAGCGCGGCGCCGAAGGCATGCCTGACATGCTCGACCGCCTGTGCGAGCGGGCTGAATCCGCTGTTCGCGGTGGTTACAACATCATCGTTCTGTCCGACCGCCAGCTCGGCCCGGACCGGATTGCGATCCCCGCGCTGCTGGCGACGGCTGCTGTGCATCACCACCTGATCCGCAAGGGTCTGCGCACCTCGGTCGGCCTCGTCGTTGAAACCGGCGAACCGCGCGAAATCCATCATTTCTGTCTGCTCGCTGGCTATGGCGCGGAGGCGATCAACCCCTACCTCGCCTTCGACACGCTGCTCGACATGCACAAGCACGGCGCCTTCCCGAAGGAAGTGTCGGACGACGAAGTCGTCTATCGCTACATCAAGGCGGTGGGTAAGGGCATCCTCAAGGTCATGTCCAAGATGGGCATTTCCACCTACCAGTCCTATTGCGGCGCGCAGATTTTCGACGCCATCGGCCTGTCGTCGGAATTCGTCGAGAAGTATTTCTTCGGCACCGCCACCTCCATCGAGGGCGTGGGTCTGACCGAGATCGCCGAAGAAACCGTAACGCGCCACACGGCGGCTTTCGGCAAGGATCCGATCCTTGCCAACACGCTCGATATCGGCGGCGAATATGCCTATCGCATGCGCGGCGAAAGCCACGCCTGGACGCCGGATGCCGTCGCCTCGCTGCAACACGCCGTGCGCGGCAACAGCCAGGAGCGCTACCGTGAATTTGCCGACATGGTGAATGAGACGGCGCTGCGCATGAACACCATTCGCGGCCTGTTCAAGGTCAAATCGGCGGAAGCGCTCGGCCGCAAGCCGGTTTCCATCGACGACGTCGAACCGGCGGTCGATATCGTCAAGCGCTTCTCGACTGGCGCCATGTCCTTCGGCTCGATCAGCCGCGAGGCGCATACCACGCTTGCGATTGCGATGAACCGCATCGGCGGCAAGTCCAACACCGGCGAAGGCGGCGAAGAATCCGACCGTTACATGCCGCTTCTGAACGGCAAGCCGAACCCCGAGCGTTCCGCCATCAAGCAGATCGCATCCGGCCGCTTTGGTGTTACGACGGAATATCTCGTCAATGCCGACATGTTGCAGATCAAGGTCGCGCAGGGTGCCAAGCCCGGCGAAGGCGGCCAGCTGCCCGGCCACAAGGTGGATGCCACGGTTGCAAAAACCCGTCACTCCACGCCGGGCGTCGGCCTCATTTCGCCGCCGCCACACCACGATATCTACTCCATCGAAGATCTGGCGCAGCTGATCTACGACCTGAAGAACGTCAACCCGGAAGCAGATGTTTCTGTGAAGCTCGTGTCGGAAGTGGGCGTTGGCACGGTTGCGGCGGGTGTCGCCAAGGCGCGCGCCGACCATATCACCATCGCCGGTTTCGATGGCGGCACCGGTGCTTCGCCGCTGACGTCGCTGAAGCATGCCGGTTCGCCTTGGGAAATCGGCCTTGCCGAAACCCAGCAGACGCTGGTGCTGAACGGCCTTCGTTCGCGCATCGCGCTGCAGGTGGATGGTGGTCTGAAGACCGGCCGCGACGTCATCATCGGCGCGCTGCTTGGTGCGGATGAATTCGGCTTTGCCACCGCGCCGCTGATTGCTGCGGGCTGCATCATGATGCGCAAGTGCCATCTGAACACCTGCCCCGTCGGCGTCGCAACGCAGGACCCGGTTCTGCGCAAGCGCTTCAAGGGCACGCCGGAACACGTCATCAACTACTTCTTCTTCGTGGCTGAAGAAGTGCGCGAAATACTCGCCTCGCTTGGCGTTACCAAGCTGGACGAGATCATCGGCGCTTCCGAACTTCTCGAAAAGGATGAGATGCTGGCGCACTGGAAGGCCAAGGGTCTGGATTTCAGCCGCATCTTCCACAAGGTAGAGGCTCCCAAGGAGGCAACTTTCTGGACCGAGCGTCAGAAGCACCCGATCGACGATATTCTCGATCGCAAGCTGATCGAGAAGTCGCTACCGTCGCTGGAAAACCGCGAGCCTGTCGTTTTCGAAGTGCCGATCAAGAACGTCGACCGTTCCGCCGGTGCCATGCTGTCAGGCGCGCTTGCCAAGCGCTGGGGCCATAAGGGTCTGAAGGACGATACGATCCACGTGACGCTGCGCGGCACGGCTGGTCAGTCCTTCGGCGCGTTTCTCGCTCGCGGCATCACCTTCGATCTGGTGGGTGACGGCAACGACTATGTCGGCAAGGGTCTTTCGGGTGGCCGCATCATCGTGCGCCCGCCGGAAAACACCCGTATCGTCGCTGAAAACTCGATCATTGTCGGCAACACCGTTCTTTACGGCGCCATCACCGGCGAGTGCTATTTCCGTGGTGTTGCGGGTGAGCGCTTTGCAGTGCGCAACTCCGGCGCGGTCGCGGTTGTCGAAGGTGTCGGCGACCACGGTTGCGAATATATGACGGGCGGTATTGTCGTGGTGCTCGGCGAGACGGGCCGCAACTTCGCGGCCGGCATGTCCGGTGGCGTGGCTTACGTTCTCGACGAGAAGGGCGATTTCGCCACCCGCTGCAACATGGCCATGGTCGAGCTGGAGCCGGTTCCGGAAGAGGACGACATGCTCGAGAAGCTGCACCATCACGGTGGCGACCTCATGCACAAGGGACGCGTTGACGTATCCGAGGACATGACGCGTCACGACGAGGAGCGGCTCTACCAGCTGATTTCCAATCACTTCCACTACACCAACTCTGCACGCGCCAAGGATATACTCGACCGCTGGAGCGAGTTCCGTCCGAAATTCCGCAAGGTCATGCCGGTCGAATACCGTCGTGCGCTTGAGGAAATGGAGCGCATGCGTATGGGCGTCGCGGCGGAATAATCCGCCGCGTGGGGATACTACACCAACTGGTCTCGCTGATGATCGCGGTCGCCGTTCCCATGGTGATCTATTGGACAAGCGGCGAGACCGGATTTGAATTCATCGTATTGGGGGCGGCTTTCGGTTTCGCTTACTGGTACTGGGGCCTAACAGGCGCTCCGCTTTGATGTGAGGACATAAACGTGGGCAAGGTTACAGGTTTTCTTGAGATCGACCGGCAGGTGGGCAAGTATCAGCCCGCATCGGACCGTATCCGCCATTTCCGCGAATTCACCATTCCGATGTCGGATGCCGAGGTGCAGAAGCAGGCGGCGCGCTGCATGGATTGCGGCATTCCCTACTGTCACGGCCCGACGGGCTGTCCCGTGCACAACCAGATCCCCGACTGGAACGATCTGGTTTATAACAACAATTGGGAAGAGGCGATCCGCAACCTCCATTCCACCAACAACTTCCCGGAATTCACCGGCCGCGTCTGTCCGGCACCCTGCGAGGAAGCCTGCACGCTGAACCTCGAGGATGCACCGGTCGCCATCAAGACCGTGGAGCAGGCGATTGCCGACAAGGCCTACGAGCTGGGCTTTATCGTGCCGAAGCCGGCGACGATCCACACCGGCAAGAAGGTCGCCATCATCGGTTCCGGTCCTTCCGGCATGGCGGCAGCGCAGCAGCTTGGCCGCGCCGGTCATGAGGTCCACGTTTACGAGCGTGAATCAAAGCCCGGCGGTTTGCTGCGTTACGGTATTCCGGATTTCAAGATGGAGAAGAACTTCATCGACCGCCGTGTCGAGCAGATCAAGGGTGAAGGTGTTACCTTCCATTGCGGCGTCAACGTCGGCGTGGATGTAACGGTCGAAGCGCTTCTGGCTGATCACGATGCGGTTCTTTATTGCGGCGGTTCGGAAACTCCGCGCCCGGCTGGCATCGGTGGCGCCGATTTCAATGGCGTTTACGACGCCATGCCCTATCTCGTGCAGCAGAACCGCCGCGTTGGCCGCGAAAACATCGACAGCATCGGCTGGCCGGCCGATCCGATCCTCGCCGGCGGCAAGCATGTCGTCGTCGTCGGCGGTGGCGATACGGCGTCTGACTGCGTCGGCACGGCCTTCCGTCAGGGTGCGGTTAAAGTCACCCAGCTCGATATCCGCCCGATGCCGCCGGAAAAGGAAGACAAGCTTGCCGTATGGCCCTTCTGGGCAACGAAAATGCGCACCTCTTCTTCGCAGGCAGAAGGTGCCGTTCGCGAGTTCCAGGTTGCCACGCTTGAATTCGTCGGTGAAGACGGCGTTTTGACGGGTGTGAAGTGCTGTCAGGTGGACGACCGGCGCAAGCCCATTGCCGGTACGGAATTTATCATCAAGGCTGATCTCGCCTTCATCGCCATCGGTTTTTCCGGTCCTTTCACCGATAGCGTGCTGAAGGAAATGGATGGCAAGCTGTCGCTCAACACCGATCGTCGCGGCTCCACCAACGTGATCGCCAACGAAACGGACTACAAGACCTCGGTCGACAAGCTGTGGGCGGCGGGCGACGTTCGCCGTGGCCAGTCGCTGGTGGTCTGGGCAATCCGCGAAGGCCGTCAGGCCGCACGTGCGATCGACGAAGAGCTGATGGGCGCAACCGTCCTTCCGCGCTGAGCGAGTTGACGCGGCGCAAGCCGTCGTAACGAAAACAAAAAGGCCTGTTGTGTTTCACAACAGGCCTTTCGGTTGACTGGAGAACCGAAACGCGATGGAGGTGTCGCATGCAGGGGGACGGCAACATATCGCGCCTGAGAATTGCGATGACACTACGTGCTTCCGAAGACGGGGTTCGTGTCAGCAATAGGGAAGGCTGATACGGAAGGAGGCGCCGCCGGATGGGGAATCACTGATGGTGATCTCCCCTCCATGGTAGCGGACGATTTCCTGCACGAGATTGAGACCGAGCCCGGTACCGCGATCCTTCGGTATCAACCGGTGAAATGCGTCAAACACGGCTTCCCGGTCCTCTTCGGGAATTCCGTTGCCTTGGTCGGATATGTCGATCACGCGGTTGGCCCCCACTTTTATGGTGATCGTTCCGCGATTGCCGCCATGTTCGATGGCGTTTTGCACGACGTTCATCAGGGCGCGTTGCAGCGAGGCGTCATCGGCAAGGGCGAGGATCGGCTCTTCGTCCGGCTCGAACGAAAGTTCGTAGCCTTGAGAGATTGCAAGCGGCGCCATATCAGCGACGACAGACCGGCAGAGGCCAACAAGATCTAGTGGAATAAGCGGCGCCTTTTGCCCGCCAAGTCGTTGCAGATCGAGCAACTGTTCGGCAAGCACGGCGAGACGGCTGGCATCGGCTAATATCCGGCTCCGGTCCGGTCCGTCCAGCAACGTTTCGACACGGGTCTGGAGAATGGCGACAGGGGTCCGCAATTCATGGGCGGCGTCGAGAATGAAGCGCTTGTGCCGCTCGTAACCATCGTCCAGCCGTTTCAGCGCGCCGTTGACGGCATGCACGAGCGGCTGCACCTCCCATGGAATATCGCCATCCGGCAATCGATATCCGCGCTTGTCGATGTCGATGCTTTCCGCCGTTCGCGCAATTGCGGAAAGTGCGAAAAATTCCCGACGGATGATCCATGGAATGGTCACGATTGTCACAATGGACATGATAAGGAGGATCGGCATGATCAGTATGTTGGAGAACAGCAGGACCGGGAATGCCATACTGAAGGCTCCGCCCTTGCCGACCATAACGAATTCGCCCGCCGGTCCCGATGCACGACGCACGACGGCGATTCGCAAGACAGCAAGATAGGAGTAGGACAATGCCGCATCGCGTACGTCCGACACTTTGACGTCGCTAAGCTGTTGATCCATGTTGCTAAAGGCCTCAGGCACCGGCCCACCCTGCACGATCTCACCTTTCTCGCTGACTGCAACGAACCAGAAACCGGGCATGCTGTCGCGCAGCTCGACAAATTCATTTGTTTCGTCAAGCATCAGCCGGCCATCCTTGTCACGCATGATGGCATTGGCTGTAATCTGGGCCGCTGCCGGGCTGAGAAGGGCGCTGCCCGAAGCGCCGCTGGACAGGTAAGCGACGAAGGCGGCAGTGACGATGAAAAGGCTGCCGATCTGGAAAAGCAGCAATTGAATGGTCAGGCGTCGCTTGAGCGATTTCCTTCCGGCCGATTTCATGAGGCCGCCCTCAGCAGATAACCGACGCCGCGAATACCGTGAACCTCCAGACCCGCATCCGCTGCCTGCAATTTGCGGCGCAGACGGGAGATATGGGAATCAAGCGCATTCGACTGGATTTCATCGTCGAAATTATAAACCGCCTCTTCCAGTACCGATCGCAGCACCGTTCTGCCCTGCCGACGCAACAGGGCTTCAAGGATCAGCAATTCGCGTCTGGTCAGGGGAATAAACTCTCCCTTGATGCGGACTTCGCGGGTTTCGAAGCAAAATTCCAGCTTGCCCAGTTTCGCCGTCATCGTCACGCTGCCGGCTGGCCGGCGCATCAGGGCGCGGATGCGAGCAAGGAGTTCCTCGACAGCGAAGGGCTTGGCCAGATAATCGTCCGCACCAAGGTTCAGGCCGTTCACCCGATCCGCAAGCGTGCCTTGCGCTGTCAGCACGATGACGGGCGGTGTGACGGGAAGCAGACGCAGATCTTCTATAAGCTGGATGCCATCGCCATCGGGCAATTGCCGGTCGAGTACGACAAGATCGTGAACACCGTCCATGATCGCATGCCGGGCAAGATCGAGCGTGCCGACATTGTCCACGATGATATCGAACCGGTGCAGGGCGGCGGAAAGGGCTGCTGCCATTTCGCGTTCGTCTTCAACAAGCAGCAGGCGCATGAATTGTTCTCGGCAGTGTCTGGCGTACGCCTTCCCGGAGAGGAAGGGGCGCGGGGGCATCGGATAAATATCACCGTGCAGTAAGACGCGGGCAGGGGAGGGCAATTGGCCGACCCCGCATTTGCTGCAAAGCTGAATTTATCCTGCCATTGCCGGGTTGCCTCAACATTACGCCGGTTCGAGCCGTAGCGACGGCGGAGAAGTGGCTACTGTCTGGCCTGAGCAGTATCCGGGACAATCCGGTAGTCATCGATACGACCCGCCGGTGCATCGGCCATCTCGCCCCGCTTGGTCAGCCGTTCGCGTGGCGATTCCACCACCGAGACACGTGCCGATACGGCCGTCGAGGGGACATCGCCAAGCAGCTTGTCACCGCCATCGAGGTTCGGATCGGTCAGGCTGATCGGCTGGGTGCGCACCTGTCCCGCGTCGATGCCAAGCGCGGGCAGGGAGGTGAGTGCAGGCAAATTGCTGCCGTCCAGTTTCACGAGGTCCGGTCCGGCGCTGTCGAGGTGCCTGCGCACGAATTTCTCGACGTAAAAAGCAAGCTTGCGTTTGCCGGCCTGCGTCATGCCGACGCCATCTGCCTCACGCAGACGGGCCTGCTGCCCGTTCATGTCGTAGCCGGTGATGACAAATTTACCGGCCTCGTCGACAAAGCCGTCCCAGACATCGACGAATTCGCCGCCGTATTTTTCGATATGGCTGCGATAAAGCCGGTTGAAGCCGACGAGATCGGCCGAGAGTGAGGTTGACTGGAAGGCCGGCAGGCCAACCCACAGCAGCGGCACCTTCGGGCGGCCGGCAAGGGTCAGAAGTTCATCGATCCGCCGCTCATATTCCTTGAACCAGACATCGGTGCCAAATTTTTCCCTGGTATCGCCGATCTGCATCTGCTGGCGATCGTTCGATCCCATCATGATGACGATGGTGGCGGGATTTGTTTCGGTTATGAACTGCGGCAGATTGGCGAACCAGTCGTAATAATCCGTGCGTACGAGGCCCGAAGAACCATTCGCGCGCACATCGACCGAAATTCCCGGAGAGCTGGCGAAGGCATTGACCAATTCTTCCCCCATGCCACCGGCCAGAAAATCACCGACGACCAGAACACGCCTGGCATTTTCAAGCTTGGCGGTCGGCTCCGGTTTTATGGTTCGCATTTGAACCACCGAAGGCGCTTTTCTTGCGGGTTGCGGACGGGTGACTGATTTTTCACGCGGGGCAGCCGGGAAATCCCGGCGACTGCGGGGCTGGTATTCGCGGCCGGGCGTGTCCTCCCGGCCCACGGGCCGGCCAAACAGCATTTCGAAAAGGGTGCGTCGCTGTTCCTGGGCGAAGGTTTGCGAAGGGACAAGCGGCGTGCACAAGACAGCACAAAGAATGATGGCGCAGATGCGCCAGCCCGTACTTGTGCTTTTCGCCGCAGGTTTCCTACTCATGACATCGATCCTTCCGGATGCTTCGGCGGCGTTGAAGACCGCCGCCGAATTCACCGGCATATTATCAATTCCGCAGTGCTCTCAGCAATCGCTGCGACGGCTGACCGTCGGTTTCGAGGCCCATGCGCGACTGGATGGCGCTGATCGCCGCCTTCGAGCCGGAGCCGAAATTGCCATCGACTTCGCCATCGTAATAGCCAAGTTCCTTCATGCGGGTCTGGAGTTCGAATTTTTCACGAATATCCAGCGTGCCGTCCGGACGCGGCCATTTCTGCTGCATGCCGCCATAACCGGCGATCTCGTCAGCAAGCAGGCCAACGGCCAGCGCATAGCTGTCGGATGCGTTGTATTTCTTGATGGTGAAGAAGTTTTTCATCATCAGGAAACCTGGACCATTTGCCCCACCCTGCAGTTTCAGCATGGCGCGATCGGAGCCGCGGGTGAAATTCTTGCCGTTCGGGCGGGCAAAGCCAAGCTTGGTCCATTCCGCAATGGACTTCGTCTGCCCCTCATAACGGGCGCCGCCACGCGGCACGGCTGTTTCGTAACCCCAGGTCCGGCCGGGTTCCCAGCCATTCTTGGCGAGTAGATTGGCGGCCGTCGCCAGCGCGTCCGGAACCGAGTGCCAGATGTCGCGCTTACCGTTGCCGTCCGCATCGACAGCATAGAGCAGGTAGCTGGTCGGAATGAACTGGGTATGGCCCATTGCCCCCGCCCAGGAACCCGTCAGCTGCTTGGGCGTGACATCGCCTGCCTGCAGGATTTTGAGTGCGGCGATCAATTGCGTGCGCGCGAACTTGGCGCGTTTGGGGTCGGAATAGGCGAGCGTGGCCAGTGCCTGCGGAATATTGTGCAGGCGCTCCGGCTTTTCGAGAACCGCGCCGTAATTCGATTCCATCGACCAGATGGCGAGAATGATATGTTTGTCGACGTTGAAGTTGCGCTCGATCCAGTTGAGCGTCGTCGCGTGCTTCATCTTCATCTCGCGGCCGATGCGCACCGTATAGGGGTTGACGCGGGAATCGAGATAATCCCAGATCTGGGTGGTGAATTCCGGCTGGAAGGTCGCCTTGCGCAGCGCATCCGGATCCGGCTCGCTGACACCAGCAAAGGCTTTCTGGTAGGTCGCCTTGCTAATGCCTTCTTTCGCGGCTGTTGCGTAGAACTGGTTGATCCACTGCTTGAACCCAGCATCGGCCCGGGCCGAGACGGGGGCCAGCGAGATCGCCAGACCTGCAACCATCATGCAGCCGAATTTGCGGACATTTGAAAGGATCATCTTTGTCATCGTCAGTCTTTCGTTCTCTCGAATATCATTTCGATTGCGAAAACGCATCGGGCGTCGTCATGCATAACAAAAGAATGTCAACAAATTCTTTACCATTAATAGATGGTAGCGTCACCCTTTACAAAACGTTGTTATTTTTGAAATAACAACACTGTGCGGGGATTGTGATCAAGTTTTATCTCTCAGGAGGGATATGTGGTAGAACATAAGAAAATTCGGAAGGCCGTATTTCCGGTCGCAGGTCTGGGTACGCGTTTCCTGCCCGCAACCAAGGCGGTTCCGAAAGAAATGCTCACTGTCGTTGACAAGCCGGTCATTCAATACGTCGTCGACGAGGCGGCGGAAGCGGGCATCGAGCATTTTGTATTTGTCACCGGCCGCGGCAAGGCGGTGATTGAAGATTATTTTGATATTCAATTTGAACTCGAACAAATGCTGCGCGAGCGCAACAAGAATGCCGAGCTTACATTGCTGGCCGGCCTTCTGCCCAAGGCGGGCACGGCAAGCTTCACGCGTCAGCAGGTGCCGCTTGGTCTTGGCCATGCGGTCTGGTGTGCGCGTGATATCGTCGGCGACGAACCTTTCGCCGTGCTGCTGCCTGATATGATCATGCATTCACAGAAAAGCTGCCTCAAGGGCATGGTCGAACTTTATGACCAGACCGCCGGCAACGTCATCGCGGTGCAGGAATGCGCTCCCGATCAGACGCATAAATACGGCATCGTCGGCGTGGGTAACGCCGTGGGCGAGGGTTTCAAGATCACTGAAATGGTCGAGAAGCCTGCCAAGGGTACGGCACCTTCGAATTTCTACATCAACGGTCGCTACATCCTTCAGCCTGAGATTTTCGACATTCTGGAAAATCAGGAACGGGGCGCCGGCAACGAAATCCAGCTGACGGACGGCATGTTGACGCTTGCCAAGTCCCAGGAATTCGCTGGCTATCATTTCCGCGGGCAGACGTTCGATTGCGGCGCCAAGGACGGTTTCATTCTTGCCAACGTTGCTTTCGCGCTCGAACGCGCTGACATCCGCCCCGCAATCGAGGAGCCGATCAAGGCTCTTATCGACGGACTGAAGTAATTTACCAACTGGACAACGGGATCCCGGCCTTCGCGCCGGGATTTCTGTTTGGGGCGACGCTATCGTTTCAGGACAAGCCCCGCGCCGACGCGCAGTTCGTTGCTGTCATAAATTGGCGTCCACTGATAACTAACGTCCGCCGTCAGATCGAGATAGCGGTTCAGCCCCCAGGTCAAGCCAGCGCCTGCGGTGTATTCCACGGCATCCTCGATATCGGAGGAGGGAAATGTCCGGTGCACGATCTGCCCGGTCAGCCGCGCGACCAGATTGCTGCGCAATTCATGGGTCAGCCCGGCATCCAGCCGATAGGAAATCCAGCCGCCCTGTGGTCCGCCGGCGAAATCCTCTATCGTCGTGCGCAGGCCAAGATTGACGTTGGTGCCGCGCTGCGGCGACCAGTTCAGTTCGCCGTCCAGTGTCAGCGCGCCGATGGAAGCGATGCGGTCGTCGTCATATTGTTTGCGTAGATAGCCGATGGCGGCCTCGCCGCGGGTCTTCTCGCCAAGATCGACCTCGGCTCCAATTTTGGCGCCGTAGGAATTCGAGGATCGTGCGTAACCGGTATTGTCCAGGCGCCTGTCATATTTGGTCGTTCCCGCGTTCAATTCGAGGAACGGGATCAGGGCCGGTGACAATTCGTAGCCGATGCGGCCGCGCAGGTTCGCGCCGTTCTGGTCGCGATCGCTAAGACTAATCGGCTGGCCGTTTATGCCCTTTGCGTCCGTGTAGACCGTACGCGACAGATCGAGCGCCGCCAACCCGCGCAGTTTGCCGAAATCCCGTTGGATCGATGCGCCGGTCGTGAAACGGTGTTCTCCGCCCTGCACGGCAGCGCCGGTCAAAGCGTTGGGGTCCGTGGTGCCTTCACGACTGAATTCGTAACCCGCCTTGAGATTAGCCGTCGTTTCTTCGCCGAGATCGAGGCGCAGATCGGCTTCTATCCGCGCCCTCGGCTCTTCACCATTCTTGCTGCCGAAATTTTTCTCCCAGGCGCCATCGCCTGTTACAGTCAGCGCATGGCGGGACCAGTCGCTGGTTAGCGTGCCGCGAATACCTGTCGTTAGGTAGTTACGTCTGGAAGGGCCGCCAGTGTTCGTCTGCTTTTCCGTATTGATCGTTTGGCCGATCGAAGGCCGCAGCAGGAATGTACCGAGCCGGATGCCGGGGGTTTGTCCGGGTTCGGTGGCTCTTTGCGGGTTTTCACCGCCGTCTACCGTTGGCTCATATGGGTTTTCCGCGTCGGCATAAGGCTGGCCCGCTTCTTCCTGCTGTTCGGAAATGGGGTCGCCCGGATTATTCGAGGGGCGCCATAGTTGCTGTGGCGGTGCTGCTCGCACCGTGCTTGCCTCGTTTTCAGTTGTCGTTGTCGGGTTCTCTGCCAGCGTTGAATCGCCGGATGGAACTGCGACCGGCAGCCGCGTGGCCGCTGTTTGCGCGAAAACAGTTCCCGGGGTGTAGAGAAGCGTACAGGCAAGCAGCAGCAGGGTTGCTGCTTTCCGCGACGTCGGCAGACGTGTGGCGGTGCCCTTCACAATCATTCCTCTTCACCCGGCGCATTTGGCCGATGTCGGATCGAAAGTTCGTCTCAGCATTTCCTGAAGCCGAATGAGCGGCAGACAGATGAAGTGGACGACCTAGAGACCAGACACGCGACGCAAGTTTTAATATCGCTTTAACAATAGGATTTTTATGGTTAACAGTTGATAAAGACCTCCCGGATTTCACCACATCTGTGGCTGCGGCAAAGCTGGGGGGCTTCCTCGTTCGATCTGGCCGCTTCGGCACCGCGACTGAAGAAAATTTGCCGAGATGCCCAATATTTCTAATATGATCAGATTTAAACGTTTCATTTTGGCACGGAATCGCCCTATGATTGGGTGGAACTCATCCGTTTTATTTTAGCAATCCAATTGATTTTTATTTTGTGTCACAGCGTCGTTTCATGAATCCCGTTTTGAACGTCAAGCAGGTCGGTTTTTATTGCTGGGATATTACCAATGACCGATTCTATCTAGACGAAGTCTGCGCTGAACTCTTGGGCATTCCTTTGCGGCAGGCGATGCAGGGCATCAGCATTTTCCAGATGCTCGAAAAAGTGGATATCGGCCATCGCAATCATGTGATCGAAACTGCGCTCACGACGCTCAAGGCCGCCAGCTTTTACCATCAGGAATATGCTGTGCGCCGTGATGACGGCTCTATCTCGTGGATAAGGACAGTCGGGCGATATTTGGTCGATGAAGAGAACATCCCTTTCAAGCGGATGGGAACGATGGAGGAGATTTCTCCGCCGAACCTGCGTCACTAAAGAGCGGCGATTTTCGGCTGTAGAGTGGACTTATTCCGGTTGAAATAGTAACAGTCGGCCATGATTACGAGAGCCGTCAAACTGGTTGAAGACAATGCGATTGAATCCGCCGTGCGGACGATTTCGATGGAGAGGGCTGGCCTTGCCGCTCTTGAAGAGGCCCTCAAAAACGGGCTTTCCGAACCTTTCTGCAAGGCGATCGAGACGATCGGCCAGTCTAGTGGCCGCCTCATCATCACCGGTGTCGGTAAAAGCGGCCACATAGGCGCCAAGCTCGCGGCCACCTTCGCCTCCACGGGAACGCCTGCGTTTTTCGTGCATGCGGCAGAGGCCAACCACGGCGATCTGGGCATGATCGGCGGTGATGACGTAGTGCTGGCGATCTCCAAAGGCGGTGAAAGTTCAGAGCTGCGTAGCATCATCAACTATTCGCGCCGTTTCTCCATCCCGCTGATTGCACTTACCTGTTCGGAGAGTGCATCGCTGGCGAAGGCAGCCGATATCGTGCTTCTGGTTCCCAATGAACAGGAAGCCTGCCCGCTCGGTCTTGCGCCTACCACCTCCACATTGATGCAGCTGGCACTTGGCGATGCCCTTGCCGTTGCGCTTCTGGAAGCACGCAATTTCACTGCCGGTGATTTCAAGGTGTTTCACCCCGGCGGCAAACTGGGCGCGGGCCTTACGCTTGTCAGCGACATCATGCATACCGGCGACCGGGTGCCGCTAGTCGGCAAGGGAACTTCCATGCCGGAAGCAGTCAGTGTTCTTTCCCGCAAGCATTTCGGCTGCGTCGGTATTCTGGACGAGGATGGCCGTCTGTGTGGCATCGTGACCGAGGGCGATATGGCGCGCAACCTGTCGCGCAACCTCGCGGAATTGACGGTGGACGACATCATGACCCGTACTCCGAAAACGGTCAAAAAATCGGTGCTGGCGACCAGCGCTCTCGCGACGCTGGAAAAATTCCATATCGGTGCGCTGATCGTCGTTGATGACGATAACCGACCAATAGGGCTGGTGCATTTCCACGATCTGTTGAGAATCGGTGTGGCCTGATCGCTATGAGCGGTCGAGCGGCTCTATTGTCAGGGTGCGGCCACGCGCAGCTGCGATCCTGACACGTGTTCCGGCTGGCATGTCCTCACCGTTAACGGACCACCAGGTATCGTCCAGCCTTATGCGGCCGCGTCCTTCGACAACCGGCTCCTGCAGGGTTGCTGTGCGGCCAACAAGGCTGGCTTCCCGCTGATTGAGGAAGGGTTCGTCGCTTGCCTCCCGATTTTTGCCGAAATATTTCCGGCCAAGCAGGGCGAAGGCGATGGAGAGGGCGGCAAACAGTACCAGTTGCAATTGCCACGCCCAGAATGCAGCATCCCAAAACAGCAGGGAGAGAGCGCCGATCACCAGCGCGGCAATGCCAATCCAGATCAGAAACACGCCCGGAGCGACCAGCTCGGCAGCCAGCAGAATGAAGCCGGCAATCCACCAGCTCCATGGTCCCAGTTCCGTGGCAAGCCGTTGCAGCATCGTCACTTCTCCGATGAAGAGCCGAAGGGATTACCGGGAATTGTCACGTTGATGGCCTGGGCCGAAGGCCGCGACGGCGGCACCGAGCGGGAAGATGCGGGGACGGCGGGCGCCGTTGGTGCATCGCCCTTGTCGCCGAAGACGTCGCGGGCGATTGCCCCTATGCCGCCGAGTGAGCCGATCAACGCAGAAGCCTCCATCGGCATCAACACGATTTTCGAGTTTTTGGCTGTGCCGATATTGGAGAGCGCTTCGGTATATTTCTGGGCAACGAAGTAATTGATCGCGTGGACATTGCCGGCAGCGATGGCTTCCGACACCATACGGGTGGCGTTGGCTTCAGCCTCGGCCAGACGCTCGCGGGCCTCGGCATCGCGGAACGCCGCTTCGCGCTGGCCTTCCGCCTCGAGAATGGCAGATTGTTTTGCGCCCTCTGCGCGCAGAATCTGAGCATTGCGGGCGCCCTCGGCCTCCAGCACCTGCGCACGTTTTTCACGCTCCGCCTTCATCTGCCTTGCCATGGAATCGACGAGATCTTTCGGCGGCGCGATATCTTTGATCTCGATGCGCGTGACCTTGATACCCCATGGTCCCACCGCCTCGTCAACCACGCGCAGCAGGCGATCGTTGATGGCATCACGGTTCGACAATAACTCATCGAGATCCATCGAGCCCATTACCGAGCGGATGTTGGTCATGGTGAGGTTTTCAATAGCCATTTCCAGATTGGTGATCTGGTAAGCGGCCTGTGCGGCATTGAGGACCTGATAGAAAGTGACGGCATCAGCCGAGACACTGGCATTATCGCGGGTGATAACTTCCTGTGTCGGTATATGCAGAACCTGCTCCATCACATTCATCTTCGAACCGATGCTTTCGAAGAACGGCACGATGAGGTTGAGGCCCGGCTCGAGTGTGCGGGTGTAGCGCCCGAACCGTTCAACCGTGTAGCGATGCCCCTGCGGTACGGTCTTGATGCCGGCAAAGAGCACCAGAATGACCAAAACAACCGCCGCTATGACGACGATATCGAAACCGCCCAATGCAATCATCACTTCCTCCTCCAGCACCACAACCTTTTGGGATCTTACACCCGCATCGTTATGGCAAGATTACACCCAACCTTGCAACTCTTGTCGTACAACCTTTTCGAGAACTGTCATACCCTCGACGCTGTCGTTGAGACACGGGATGTGGGTGAATTTCTCGCCGCCATGATGCAGGAAGATTTCTCCGGCCTCACCGGCAATTTCCTCCAGCGTTTCAAGACAATCCGATACGAAACCGGGGTTCATGACGGCGATGCGTTTGATGCCCTCGGATGCCAGCTTTTCCATGGTCTTGTCGGTATAGGGCTGCAGCCATTCTTCTGGCCCAAAACGCGACTGGAAGGTGATCATGAAGTTCTTCTCGGTCCGTCCCAGCGCTTCCTTCAGCAGACGGGCGGTCTTCTGGCAGTGGCAATAATAGGGATCGCCCTTCCTGAAGTAGGATTGCGGAATGCCGTGGAAGGAGGTGATCAGCATCTCCGGTTCCCAGTCCAGCGTTGCCAGATGGTTTTTGACGGAGGCGGCAAGCCCCTCGATATAGGCAGGATCGTCATGATAGGGCGGAACGGTACGGATGGCGGGCTGCCAGCGCAGCTTCATCAGATGTTCGAAAGCCTTGTCGTTCACCGTCGCCGTGGTCGATGCGGCATATTGCGGATAGAGCGGGAATAGCAGGATTTTCTCGCATCCCTGCTCCTTCAGCGCGTCGATTTTCGAGGCGATGGAAGGCTGGCCGTAGCGCATGGCCCAGTCAACGACTACATTCGGCAAATCCTTCAGCGCCTGTGCCATCAGTTCGCCTTGGCTGCGAGTATAGGTGCGCAGATAGCTTTCGTTGCGATCGCGGTTCCAGATTGCCTCATAGGCCTTGCCGACCTTCTGCGGGCGCTTGTTGAGGACGATGCCGTACAGGATCGGATACCAGTAGAGGCGCGACCATTCGATCACGCGTTTGTCGCTCAGAAATTCCGCCAGATAACGGCGCATCGGCCAATAGTCCGTACCATCCGGCGTGCCAAGATTGACAAGCAGAACGCCAACCTTGCCAAATCTTACGCGGGGATGGTCTACGGGAAGTGCGGATAATTCTGTCGTCATGAATGACACCCTGAACTCGTACTGGTTGCGTGAGAACGTTTCCGTTTGGGATAAAGGGCGGAAACGCTCCATTTTTTGTTTTTATACATGGCCGGACGCAAACCGTGACGCGGTTTTGCCGGAAATGCTCAAGCTATATGCTCGTGCCGTCAATTTGTTCACGTGTTCTAGACGAAATTTGTAAGGATTGAACCACCTGCGGAGGTGATTTCCGAGGTGCGGTAACGGACGCATTGTCTTTTGATAAAACGCAGCCTGTAATGATCTGTTTTTAAAGGGAAAATAAGAAGCCGGCCTCATGGTGCGAGGCCGGCTTCCCGTCTGCGGCAAATTGCCCTGTCTGTATGTGTTCGCGGCTTATTGAGCCGGAACCTCCAGTTCCTCGCCGATCTCGATATGGTTCGGATGCTTCAGCGTGTTTGCCTTGGCAATCCTGGTCCAAAGGGCACCGTCGCCATACTTCTCCGCCGCGATCTTCCAGAGCGAATCGCCCTTTGCGACGACATATTTGCTGGCGGCAGCCGCGGCCGCTGCCGGCGTGGTGGTGGCAGGTGCAGTCGCAGCAGGTGCTGCGGGAGCCGGGGCCGGTGTGGCGGCCGGAGCGGTTGCAGTTGCCGCCGGTGCTGTTGCGGCAGGCGCTGGAGCAGCGGGCTTTGCCGGAGCTACATAACCGGCAGGCGTCACTTCGGTGATGCGGCCGTCCGTGAAGGGCTTATAGGGGCTGTTGGCCGTAATATATGCAGCTACAGCCTCTTCGAGGTTGGGGCCGAAGTCATAGGCGTTGATCGCCTTGGTCGCGAATACCTTGAAGCCATCGCCGCCGGTGCGAACGTAATTATTCGCTGCAACAGTGTAGGTCTTTGCCGGGTCGAGAGGCACGAAAGCGTCGCCCTCCTTGACCTCGACCGCAGTAACGCGGCTGCCGGCCGGCTTGGAGCGGTCGAAGGAATATTTCATGCCTGAAACCTGCATGAAACGACCTGCGCCATCGTCGATCTGGCTGACGCCGTTTTCGAGGGCAGCGCGAATATCCTCGCCCTTCAGCTGGAAAGTCGCGACCGTGTTCTGGAACGGCAGAACCGTCAGGACTTCGCCCATCGAGACATCGCCGCTATCGATGGAGGAGCGCAGGCCACCGCTATTTGCGAAAGCGATGGTGACGCCCTGATCCTTGACGCGGGCAAGGGTCGCATCCGCTACCAGATTACCCATGGAGCATTCTTTGACGCGGCAAACCTTGCGGTCACCTTCGATCGGGCCTTCCGAAGTGCCGACGACCTTCGATTTCAGCGCCTCGATCGGTGCTTTCAGTTCATCGATACGCTTGAGCGTTGCTTCGTCGGGTTTGAAGGATGAATCGATCAGGATCGGATCGCCCTTGCTTTCCTTGACCACGCCGCTGTCATCGAAGACGACGCGCAGGTCACCCAGATATTTGCTGTATTGCCCTGCCTGAACGACCGGAACCTTGTAGCCGCCGGGATTGTCGACGAGTGTCGGGTAAGGTCCTTCGGCCTTCTGGTCGGTGTTGGAGAGCAAAGTATGCGAGTGGCCGCCGACAACGACGTCCACATCCGGGATTTTCGCGATGAATTCGAGGTCGCGTGGATATCCGACATGGGTCAGGGCAATGATCTTGTTGACACCCTCGCCTTTCAGCTTCTGCACCTGTTCGCTGATTTTCGCGACATCTTCCGCAATGGTGATGTTGGGGCCGGGGGTCGCAAGTTCCGCCGTGTCGTTGGCGACAGCGCCGACAATGCCGATTTTCTGGCCGCCGACTTCAAGGACGATGGACGGCTTGACGCGATCGCCGATTTTCGAGGCGGCGCTGGCAACCACATTGGCGGTCACGACCGGAAACTGAACCTTGTCGAGGAAGCCCGCAAGCCCGTCTTCGCTATCGTCGAATTCATGGTTGCCGACGGTCATGGCGTCGAACTTCATGGCGTTCAGCACTTCGGCTTCAACGGTACCCTTGTAGGTGGTGTAGAACAGCGAGCCTTGAAAATTGTCGCCGGCATTGAGCAGGAGAACGTTCTTGCCTTGAGCCTTGAGCGCGTCCCTTGTCTGGTTGATTGCGGTCAAGAGGCGCGCGGCGCCGCCAAAGCATTCGTTTTTGCCTTCCTCTTCCGCTGAGCAGGTCGAGTCGAATTTATTGATCGATTCGATACGGGAGTGAAAATCGTTAATGTGAAGAATGTTGAGTTCGTAATCGGCCAGAGCCGCTCCGGCTGAAAGCGTTATCGCGGAAACGCTCAGCATACTCAGTCTCAAAATTTTCTTCATGGTCCCTCTCTCCTGTTCAAAGCGGAAGCCCTGGCCGGTCGATCATCATTAGGCCGTGCTCGTTCTCTAGTCTGAAAGTATGTCAGTCTTTCAAAGCGCGATGTTTCCATTTAGCGGCAGCTGCCGCAAGCGGAAATTGTGACAGTGGCGCAATAAAGCAAAACGCACGCTTGAGGCGTGCGTTTTAAAAGCTCATGCCATTGAAAAGTCTGTGTTATCAGCCCTGACGCGTTAGCGAGAACTGGCTGTTGCTGTCTGTCGTGCAATTCAGTTGTGACGGGGAGACGAGCGCGCAGTTGACGCGCGATTGCGTGTTGCGCACCAACGACGTCATGTTGATTTCATAGAGCGTCGGCGAAATCGTAACATAGGTGCCTGATGCCAGAAGCGTGTTGGTATCGGTCGAACGGGTGGAGAAAGCACCGTTCTGGAATGTCGATACGATGCCGTTGCGGTCGATCCAGCGGCCATCCACGGCCGGGCCGCGGGCAAGCGAGGGTGCCATCGACGTCTGCTGGGAGGGACCCGGCGCAACGCATGAAGACACCGCGATTGCGGCACAAAGCAAAGCAGCGCTTGTCTTGAAGTTCATGAGCCTGTTCTCCTGCGATTCGATGAAACCCTGATGTTTCGACCATGCCGTGAAGCGTTATTTATTTCAAGGCAACGTTGTTTGCTCTCCCGGGTTCCTGACATCCGTCATGAAAACACCTGCGTGACAAATATGAGACGCCATGCCCTCAGCGCACGAGGATGTTGCGGAACTGCCAAGGATCCGAGGTGTCGATATTGTCTGGAAACAGTCCCGGGCGACCGTCGAGCGGCGTCCAGTCCGTGTAATGTCCTTCGACCGGTCCAAGATAGGGACGCTGCACCTCAAGGCAACGGCGATAATCCATTTCATCCGCCTCGACGATGCCGGCCTGCGGATTTTCAAGCGCCCAGACCATTCCGGCCAGTACCGCGGAGCTGACCTGCAATCCGGTCGCGTTCTGGCTGGGGGCGAGCGCCCGTGCCTCCTGCAACGTTAGCCGCGAGCCATACCAATAGGCATTTTTGTCATGGCCGTAGAGAAGAACACCCAGCTCGTCGGCACCATCGACAAGCTCGTCTTCGCCAAGCACATGCTGGATCGGCTGCGGCGTGCCGCCATTACCGAAAAGTTCGTGCAGGGAAAGGACGGCGTCGTTGCAGGGGTGGTAGGCATAGTGACAGGTGGGCCGGTAGATCAGATCGCCATCGTCATTGCGGACGGTGAAATAGTCGGAAATCGAGATCGCCTCGTTGTGGGTGACCAGAAATCCATATTGCGGCCCTTGTCCGGGACACCATGTCCGTACCCGCGTATTGGCGCCGGGCTGATCGAGATAGATCGCTGCCTTGCTGCCCTTTTTTTGTTTTTTCGCGTTTTTCGGCATCCAGTTTTCATGCGTTCCCCAGCCGAGTTCGGCGGGCTGAAAACCTTCGGCGATAAAACCCTCGACGGACCAGGTGTTCCAGAATGCGCCGAAGGGCTTGGGATTTTTTGCCCGCTGCGTATCGCGCTCTGCCACATGCACGCCCTTGACGCCGAGCTGCTGCATGAGCTTTGCCCATGCCTGCTGGTCATGCGGTTGGGGCTCTTCGATGTCGAGACCGCTATCCTTGGCGAGATTGACCAGCGCCTGTTTTACGAACCAGGACACCATGCCGGGATTTGCACCGCAGGTGGAAACGGCCGTTGTGCCGCCCGGTTTCCGAGCCTTTTCTTTCAGCATGGTCTCGCGCAGCGAATAATTGGTACGGGAGGCATTGTCGGCGTCGGCATCGAAGTAAAAGCCGGGCCACGGCTCCACTACGGTGTCGATGTAGAGCATGCCATGTTTGCGGCAGAGCCTCATCAGATCGACGGATGCGGCATCGACCGAAAGATTGACGCAGAAGCCCTGACCCTGAACCCCTTTAAGGAGTGGCTTGAGCACCTCCTTGTAGTTTTCTTTGGTCAGATGCGTACGGATATGGCGAATGTTTCTCTCGGCCAGATACGCTGCGATATCCTCGCGCGGGTCGATGACGACGAGCCTGGTCTTGTCGAAGTTGAAATGACGTTCGATCAACGGAAGAGTGCCGCGCCCGATGGAGCCGAAGCCGATCATGATGATGGGGCCGTCAATATCGCCGTAAATCGGATGGTTTGCGTCCGTCATTCGTCATTTTTCCTTTTTAAGCCAATAAGTAAGCTAGATCATAAAAGCGTGCCACAATAAAGGGCAGGTGCATGACGGACATATGACGGTGGCGCAAGCCCGCGATGCGAAAGTTGTGACGGGTTGGTGTGTGGTGATCCCGTTCTGCGCGGTTGCGATCCGGCGAGATTGAAGTCGAGACCTTCCGACCGCATTCTTCCCCTTCGCATTTTAGAGACTACGTTTATAATCACGTTCTTCTTTTCGTGTATATGTCCTAGGGCTTGGGGGCTTTTGCAAGATGACGAAAAGGGGGATTTTCGTCATCACAGGAGTGTTGCCTGTTGAATAGTCTTATCGAGCGTGTCGCAGCGCTTCAGAGCGCCACCCCCGTTCTTATTGCACTTTACGATTCCGAAGACCGGTTGCGGCATGCCAACCCGTCGTTTCGGCAGAGCTTTCAGCTTGCCGACGATGATTTTTCGACCTGGGCGGAAATCATGCGCTTGAACCACCGCCTGCGAACCGGCGTGGTCGTCAGAAACAGCGATTTCGAGGGCTGGCTTTTGTCGGCGCAGTCCCGGCGCGGCAAGCTGCCGTATCGTGCCTTCGAGATGGACATGTATGACGGCCGCTGGTTCTGGATGACGGAGACGGTGCAGCAGGATGGCTGGATGCTGTGTGTCGCAAGCGATGTCACCGAATTGCGCCAGGGCTACAGAACCCTGCGGCAGGACCGGGATCTGGCGGTGCGCGCCTCGCAGACCGACGAATTGACGGGAACGGCGAACCGGCGTTTTGTTTTCGCCAAACTCGCGCTGCAGGTGGAGCGGGTCGGCAAGGGGCTTGAAGCGCCCTTTTGCCTTTGCACGCTCGACATCGACTTTTTCAAGCACATCAACGATCGTTTCGGCCACAAATGCGGCGATGCGGTGCTGCGCGATTTTGTCGGAATCGCCCATTCCGTCGTCCGGCGGGTGGATTGTTTTGGGAGGATCGGCGGTGAAGAATTCATGCTCATCCTGCCGCGCAGTTCGGTTGTTGAGAGCCGGGAGATCGTCGAGCGGCTACTGCAAAAGGTGCGTCTTTCCAGACCTCTGGCCGAGTTTCCGGATTTTTCCTATAGCTGTTCCGCTGGAATGACGACCTATCGGATGGCAGAAAGTGCCGACGATGTTTTCATGCGCGCCGATCAGGCGCTTTACGCTGCCAAGGAAAAGGGCCGCGACCGGCTTTTGGCGGTGACGGTTTAGACCAGCTCCGCCGCAATCAGCCCATGCAGCGAATTTCCCACGAACAGCCGTCGACCGGCAATGTCCTCCGGCTTCAATGCCTGCCCGCGTGCCTTGCGCTGGCGGATGAGATCGGCACGCAGGACGCCCGGCAGAATACCGCTGTCGAGCGGCGGCGTCAGCAATTGCCCGTCCGGCATTTCGACGAAGATGCTGGTCGATGATCCCTCGCACAACTCGCCGCGCTCGTTGAGCAGCAGAACCTCGTCTGCATCCCCGGCTGAAAATTCGGCGCGGGCGGCATCATAGGGTTCCCGGCGCGATGATTTGTGGCGATAGAAAGTGTCGGTGGAATCAAGCCTGGTTTGCGTCGCGATGCGGATCCGCCAGACGGTTTCCTCCTGCAACGGCCGAAACTCGGCCGTTTCGATATCGAGCTCACCCTTGTAGTTCATGACCAGCTTCACGCAGAGCGGACTTTCGCCGCCCACCTTCTTCTCCAGTACCTGAACCGCGTTGGCCGGTGCTCGGAAACCGAGCGCATCGGCTGAGCGCAATAGCCGGCGCATATGCTGGTCAATGCGCTGAAAGCCCGATTGCGGCTCCCAGCGCAGCGTTTCTCTCAAGGTCAGATCGGCGGGTTTGCGTTTCATTGCCTTTGCTCGTCGCCTGTCATCGGTATTTTTCGGAGCCGATCAGGCCTGTTTGCTGTCAAGCGCTTCCAGTTCGTCGATCAGCCCTTCGATCATGGCAAGACCCTTGTCCCAGAAGGAAGGGTCCGTCGCATCGAGGCCGAATGGTTTCAGAAGTTCCGAATGGTGCTTGGTGCCGCCTGCTTTCAAAAGCTCGAAATATTTCTCCTGAAAGCCGGTCTCGGCCTTCTGGTAAACGGCATACAGCGAGTTCACCAGGCAATCACCGAAGGCATAGGCATAAACATAGAAGGGAGAGTGGATGAAATGGGGGATGTAGGTCCACCAGGTCTCATACCCTTCGGAAATCTTGATCGCCGGGCCGAGGCTCTCGGCCTGAATGGAAAGCCACAATTCACCGATCTGTTCGGAGGTCAACTCACCCTGCTTGCGGGCGGTGTGCAGCTTGCGTTCGAATTCATAAAACGCGATCTGTCGCACGACCGTGTTGATCATGTCCTCGACCTTGCGGGCGAGCATGGCCTTGCGTTCCCTGACGTCCTTCGTGTCGTCAAGCAATTTGCGGAAGGTCAGCATTTCTCCGAAAACGGAGGCAGTTTCGGCAAGCGTCAGCGGCGTCGCGCACATCAGCGCGCCTTGGTCGCCGGCCAGCACCTGGTGCACGCCGTGGCCAAGCTCATGGGCAAGCGTCATCACGTCGCGCGGTTTGCCGAGATAGTTGACGAGGACATAAGGATGGGCCGAAGGCACGGTCGGATGCGCGAAGGCTCCCGGCGCCTTGCCGGGCCGGGCGGGGGCGTCGATCCATTGCTCATCGAAGAAACGGCGGGCGATATCGGCCATCTCCGGCGCAAAATCGCCATAGGCGGACAGCACGGTGTCCTTCGCCTCATCCCATGGAATGATCGTATTCGATGTATCGGGAAGCGGCGCGTTGCGGTCCCAGTAGTTCATCTGTTCCATGCCGAGCCATTTTGCCTTCATGGCGTAATAACGATGCGAAAGGCGCGGATAGGCATTTTTCACGGCGGCAGCCAGAGCGTCGACTACCTCGCGCTCCACACGGTTTGCCAGATGGCGGCTGTCGGCGATGTCTTCGAACTTGCGCCAGCGGTCGGAAATATCCTTGTCCTTGGCCAGTGTGTTGGTGATGAGGGTGAAGACCCGCAGATTATTGGTGAAGGTGGTGCTGAGCGCCTGTGCCGCCTTCTTGCGAGTTTCCGGCTCCGGCTCCTGAAGCATATTGAGCGTTACTTCCAGCGAAAGGCTTGCGCCGTCTATATCGAAGCGCAGGTCGGCCATCGTCTCATCGAACAGGCGGTTGAAGGCGCTGGCACTCGTCATCGATTTTTCGAGGAATAGCTGTTCGAGCTGGTCATCGAGCTGGTGCGGCTTGTCCTTGCGCAAATCCACCAGCCACGGCCTGTAGTGCCCAGCTAAGGCATCGTTTGCCATGCAGGCATCCATTACGGCGTCGTCGATGCGGTTCAGTTCAAGCGTAAAGAACAGCAGATGGGCGGAAATATCCGTCAGTTTCGCCTGGGCGTCGCCGTAAAGCTTGCCGTTTGCCGGGTTGGAGGTATCTGAAAAATACGTCAGCCCCGCAAAGGAACCGATGCGGCCGATAAGATCGTCCAGCGCTTCATATTCCTTGAGAGCAGCGCCGATGCCGTTGGCGCCCGTCGCCTTTGCGGCGTCTTCAAGCTTGCCCTTCCATTTATCCTCGAAAGCCGCCGCCAGCGTCGCCGCCTTCTCAATGTCGCCCTTGTATTCCGGCGAATCGCCCGAGGGATAGAGATCCGAGAGTTTCCAGCCGGGCAGGTCGCCAAGGGCAGGGCCGGAGGTTTCGGCAAGCGAAAATACGGGGTGCGGTGTTGGGCGATTGAGGGTCATCGAACGCGTCCTTGTCGTTATGCCTGCGCAGCATATGGGGCCTTTGTTTCCCGCAGCAATGGATAAAATGCAAGCAAATCTCAAAACTGGATGTTCAAATCTCCTGTGCCAGAGTGCGCCACAAGGGACCGCATGACGCAGGTCCATAAACCGGAAACCGGAGCCAAAAATGACCGCGCATGTTCTCGTGATAGACGATGATCCCGTCCAGCGCCGCCTGCTCAAAAATGCGGTGGAACGTTATGGGCATCTGGCCTTGCTTGCAGAAAACGGCAGGGCGGGGCTGGAGCTGCTCAAGCAATATAGCGGCGAGATCAATGTTGTCGTCCTCGACCTGATGATGCCGGAAATGGATGGCCTCGCCTTCCTGAAAGCCGTTGGCGAACTCGGCACCGACGTCCCGGTCATCGTCCAGACGGGGCAGGGCGGCATCGATACCGTCGTGCAGGCCATGCGCGCCGGCGCCTTCGATTTCGTCGTCAAGCCGGTCTCGCCGGAACGGATCGGCGCCGCCATCTCCAATGCCCTCAAGCTCGACAGGAGAGAGGCAAAGGCCCGCACGGGCAGGCGCGGACGGAGCAATGCCGTGAATTTTACTGATATCGTTTCCGCAAGCCCGGCCATGCTGAGGGTGATAGAACTGGCGCAGCGCGCCGCCCAGTCCAGCATTCCCGTGGTGCTGGAAGGCGAATCCGGCGTCGGCAAGGAAATGGTCGCCCGTGCAATCCAGTCGGCTGGCGACAGGGCGAACAAACCATTCATCACCGTCAATTGCGGCGCTATCCCGCACAATCTGGTGGAGAGTATTCTTTTCGGTCACGAGAAGGGCGCTTTTACCGGTGCCACGGAAAAACACGTTGGCAAGTTCATGGAAGCGGATGGCGGAACGCTGTTCCTCGATGAAATCGGTGATCTGCCGCTCGACGTGCAGGTAAAGCTACTGCGGGCAGTTCAGCAGGGCGAAATCGAAACTGTCGGTTCCGCGCGTGTGCAGAAGGTGAATGTCCGCCTGATTTCCGCCACCAACAAGAATCTCATCGAAGAGGTGAAGGAAGGCCGCTTCCGCGAGGACCTGTATTATCGCCTCAACGTCTTTCCTATCACCATTCCGGCGTTGCGCCGGCGCAAGGAGGATATTCCCCATCTGGCACGGGTGTTCGCGGAGCGTTTTTCGGTGGAACAGAAATTGCCAAATCCCGTCGGCCTCGATGCCAGCGCGCTGGCATTGCTAACGGCCTATGACTGGCCGGGCAATATCCGCCAGCTTGAAAATGCGGTCTTCCGCGCCGTCGTGCTGTCGCAGGGCGAGGAACTGGCGGATTCCGATTTTCCGCAAATCGCGCTGCAATTGCCGGAATTCGCAGGTGGGGACGATGCGGGTGAGTCGATCCGGTCGCCGTCTGGATCGTCGCTGAAACTCGCCGCCTATTCTCCGCCGCCACCGGCCGCCGAAAGTCACGCCATTCTGGATGAGGCGTCAGATATTTCCACCACGATATACCGGGGAGGAAACTTGATCTCCAGCATGGACGACTCAGGCAATATCAGGAAGCTGGCCGAGATCGAAGAGGAGCTTATCCGTTTTGCCCTTCGTTTTTATCGCGGGCAGATGAGTCAGGTCGCAAGGAAACTTGGTATCGGCCGCTCGACGCTTTATCGCAAGCTGAAGGATTATGGCATTGATCCGGACGATCCGTTGCGCGATGCGGCCTGATTGCACAAACCGCCTGTTCGACGGCAGATAGCAAGATTCGTTAACTTCTGAGCAAGGATATCCGCTTACCGTCTATAAACCTCTTGTTAGTGGCTGATTCACTATATAGAGGAAGGTTGCATCTGTGTGGCAATTTTGCCATCGTGTCACCGTATTTGACGTTCATTTGAGGCAATGTGACAGAAATTGTCTTCCAGGCGGGGATCGAATTGCCATATCTGCATCGAAATATCGCGCTGTCGACCAAGATCGCGCGCGGCTTGATCAAGGATATATGCACGAAGCTGTCGGCACGCGCTGTCACCTTTGCCTGCTTGATGCTCGCCGCAATGCCATTCGCAGGTGTCTCGGCGACGGAAGCTTTCGCCGAAACGCGCAGTCTCAAACTGTATTATATCCATACACGCGAGAAGGCGGTCATAACCTTCAAGCGCAACGGAAAATACGACCAGAAGGGTCTGCAAGAGCTGAACCGCTTTTTGCGTGACTGGCGTCGTAACCAGCCGACGCGGATGGACCCGCGTCTTTTCGATCTTGTCTGGGAAGTCTACCGCCGCAGTGGCGCGACCGATTACATCAACGTCGTTTCGGCCTTCCGTTCGCCTGAGACTAACGGCCTCCTGCGCACGCGCACCAAGGGCGTGGCGGAAAAAAGCCAGCATATGCTCGGCAAGGCCATGGATTTTTACATTCCGGGCGTGAAGCTTTCCACACTGCGCGAAATCGGCATGCAGATGCAGATTGGCGGCGTAGGTTTCTACCCGACCTCGGGTTCTCCCTTCGTGCACATGGATGTCGGCGGCGTTCGTGCCTGGCCGCGCATGAGCCGTCAGGAACTCGTGCGTATCTTCCCCAAGGGCAATACGCTGCACGTTCCTTCCGACGGCAATCCGCTTCCCGGTTATGAACAGGCCTTGGCTGACTACAAGAAGCGCGTCAATTCCTCTTCCATTCAGGTTGCTTCCAGCGCCGGTGCCGGCCCTGCGTCCTCCGGTGGTGGCGGCAAGCGCAAGACACTGTTGCAGGCGCTCTTTGGCGGAGGCGACGAGGATGAAGATCCCGATAGCATCGCAACGCCGCAGCCCGCAGAACGTCCGGCTGTCGCTCGCCCTGCAACGCCACCGCCTGCTGCACCTGAGCCAGAACCGACGATCGCCGTTGCTTCCGCCCAACCGCTTCCCGGTGTGAGCACTGCGCCGCTGCCCATTGCACGTCCAGCTTTCGGCAACCAGCCTCCGGCCAATACGGGCCTTGCCACCGCGCTTTATTCTCCGGCCCGTAATGCGGCGCAGGATGCCCTCCAGGCTGCGACAACGCCGACGCCGACCTCTGCTCCGGCCGAGCGTCAGCAGTTTGCCGATCTGGCTGAGGTATCCGTGCCTGTGCCGACGCTTCTTGGGCCGCGTGGCATGCGTGGCGATGCTGAAGGATCGATCCTGACCGCATCCGCAGATGGTGCGACACCCGCAGCGAGTGGCGAACTTGCGTCTATTCCGGTGCCGGCCAATCGTCCGGCTGTGGCGGAAGCCCTGCTGGCACAGGCCAATGCTGATCCGGAAGGCGACGAAGATCTCGCCGAAGAGCGGAAAGATACGCTTTCGCCGACTGTGGTTGCTGCTCTGGAACAGAGCGGTCAGGCCGCCCGTTCGCAGATCAATTCCGCTACCGTGCCGACAGCCGCGCCGTTCCCGGCTGCCGTCAACCACAAGGTTACAGTCGCGCCCGCCGAAACGGCTAAGGCTGAGCCAGAGGCAGGTTTCGGTGACGCCTTTGATCTGAAACCTTCCATCAATGGTGGGCTGACGGCCGGCTTACCGACCAAGGGCTCACGCCCGAGCAGGCAGGATGCCGCCGTTTCCCATCAGGCCATGGTCGGCGGTGGTCGTCTGACGCAGGATCTGATCTCTGACTGGGCGCTCAACCAGAACAAGGGCTCGACCGGCCGTTCGGTGAAGGCGCCGCGCGTCGTCGCCAACCGTATGCTCAGCCACGACATGTCGGCTTCCGCCACATCGGCTAGCTTCAAGCCCGGTGCAGCGGCGATCGAGTCCAGCCGTTTCAGCACGCCGGTGAAGATGCACTGAGCCTCGCTTTCTGCAATGCGGCCGAAAGGCCAACAAAAAACCCGCCGGTGACGGCGGGTTTTTTATTATGCTTGATATCGCGATATCAGACGCCGCTCTGGCCGTCCGAACCGATATAGGCGATGCGCACCATGTTGGTCGCGCCCGGGGTGCCGAGCGGCACGCCGGCGGAGATGATGATGCGGTCGCCCGGCTTGCCGAAACCTTCGGACACGACGATGCGACAAGCGCGGTTCACCATATCGTCCAGATCGCTGGCGTCACCGGTAACCACGCAATGCAGGCCCCAGACGACCGACAGACGGCGTGCGGTCTGGATGATCGGCGAAAGCGCAATGATCGGAACCTGTGGCCGCTCGCGCGCGGCGCGCAGACCCGTTGTGCCGGACGAGGTGTAGGTGACGATCGCGGCGAGCTTCAGCGTTTCGGCAATCTGGCGGGCAGCAAGCGAAATGGCGTCTGCACCCGTCGCTTCCGGCTGTGGGCGCTGCGCGTAGATGATGTTGGAATAATAGGGGTCTTGTTCCACCGTGCTGGCGATGGATGCCATGGTCGATACGGCTTCGATCGGATAATCGCCGGAAGCGGACTCGGCCGAGAGCATGATGGCGTCGGCGCCTTCGAATACGGCAGTCGCAACGTCCGAAACTTCCGCACGGGTCGGAACCGGAGCTGTGATCATCGATTCCAGCATCTGCGTGGCAACGACAACCGGCTTGCCGGCACGACGGCAGGCGCGGGTCAGCTGTTTCTGGATGCCCGGAACGGCTTCCAGCGGCATTTCCACGCCGAGATCGCCGCGTGCGACCATCAATGCGTCGGAAAGCTCGATGATTTCTTCGATGCGCTCAATAGCCTGCGGCTTCTCGATCTTGGACATCAGGCCAACGCGACCGCGCGAAATCTTGCGCACTTCGGCCAGGTCTTCCGGGCGCTGAACGAAGGAAAGAGCAACCCAGTCCACTTCGTTGGTTGCAAGAACGGCGTCGAGGTCGACGCGGTCCTTGTCGGTCAGAACGCCGACGCCGAGCAGGGTGTCGGGCAGGCTAATGCCCTTGCGGTCGGAAATCCGGGTGCCCGAAACAACAGTGGTGACGATGCTCTTGCCGTCGCTCTTCTCAGCGCGCAGATGCAGCTTGCCGTCATCGATCAGCAGGCGGTGGCCAGGCTTGACCGCTTCGAGAATTTCAGGATGCGGCAGGAAAACGCGGGTGTTGTCGCCGGGCGTATCGTTATTGTCCAGCGTAAACGTCTGGCCGGGAACGAGATCAACCTTGGTTTCGGCAAATTTACCGACGCGCAGCTTGGGACCCTGCAAGTCGGCCAGAATGCCGATGGGACGGCCGTTACGGCTTTCGACGGAGCGAATACGCTCAATCAGCGTCCGCATCACGTCGTGGCTCGCATGGCTCATGTTGATGCGGAAGAGATCGGCGCCGGCCAGATGCAGCTTTTCGATCATTGCCTCGTCGGAAGAGGCGGGGCCGAGAGTTGCAAGAATTTTGACTTTGCGGTTACGCTTCATCAGTTTTGATTTCCCTGTGTGCCTGGCGTATCGGAAAGCTGGACCATCCAGCTGCCCTGTCTGCCCGTGTCATATTCCTTGAAACCCATTCTCTGGAAGCTGCGGGCATAACAATCGTCTACGCCGGCGATTTTGAACTCGTTTTCCGCCACGCACATGTTGACGTCACCGGTCCAACGGCCGCCGTGAGCGGCGTCCTCGGCATAAAGATAATAATAACGCGACTGCAACTCACCCTCTATCAGCGTTGCGCAGGTGGAGGAGGGGACCTGCCACCAACCTTCACTGACCCAGCCGTCCTGCGCCCGGTAGCCGATTGCGACCCCCACGAGGTTTTGCGTGCTGTTGCAGACGCGGAAATCCGCATGCGCGGCCTCCACGAAGACAAACGGGGTCAGAAACAATGCCGCTGCGGAGAAAAGACGGGCAAGATGCCGAAAGTGGCGAGGAAGAGCGAGAGATGACTGAGTCACGGCTTCCATCCGGATTCCATGGTTATAATGAACACACTTCTTGGCGTGGCCGCCAAAGAAAGTCAACGCGAGTTTAATCGATTATATTGTTCGTGGGATCGTGAGTGCGATAAGGTAGATGGCTGTTCTGTCGCCGAAACTTGCGCCCGGCCTCAAGCCATGCCATCAAGCTTTTCTCCTCAATCCTGCCCCAGAAAATTATCGATGAACGACTTCATACCCTATGAAATCATAGAAGGCGATTATGACAAAGGCATGGTTCTTCTGGCGGACCATGCCATGAACCTCCTGCCGGCACACTACGGCAAACTTGGTCTTCCGCAAACCGCTTTTCATCGTCACATCGCATTTGATATTGGCATTGAAGGGCTGACGCGCTCTCTTGCGGCCCGCCTCGGCGTGCCGGCCGTGCTTGGACGATTTTCGCGTCTCCTGATCGACCCCAATCGCGGCGAGGACGATCCGACCCTTATCATGAAGATTTCGGACGGGGCGATCATCCCCGGCAACCACCCGATTTCGGATGATGAATGGCAAAGACGGATCGAGTTTTTTCATCGTCCCTATCACAATGCCGTCGATCGCGTGCTCACCGGTGTAGCGCAGTCGTCGGGGGAAGCGCCGCTTGTTCTGTCGCTGCATTCGTACACGCCGTTCTGGAAAGAAACACCGCGGCCCTGGCATGCGGCGGTTCTGTGGGACACGGATAATCGTGCGGTCGATCCGCTTCTGGCGCATCTGCGCGCGACCGGCGACATTCTCGTTGGTGACAACGAACCCTATGACGGGGCGCTGAAGGGCGATACCATGTATCGCCATTGCATGATGAAGGGCATACCGCATGCGCTTCTTGAAGTTCGGCAGGATTTGATCGCGGATGAGGAAGGGATTGCCGAATGGTCGGACCGGCTCGCTCCCATTTTCGCCGCAATGAACGACGATCCCATTTTGCATGAATATGAGCTGTTCACCTCTCGCACCGGCCCCTACTGAGCCTGGAGCTGCCCCATGACGACACCGAATGACAAACAGCAGATTGAATTCGAGGCCGCCGCATTTCGCCGTCTCGTCGAGCATCTTCGCGAGCGTCACGATGTGCAGAACATCGACCTGATGAATCTCGCGGGCTTTTGCCGGAATTGCCTTTCCAACTGGTATGGGGAAGCCGCTAACGAGGCCGGCGTTGCACTCACCAAGGAGCAATCCCGGGAAATCGTCTACGGAATGCCCTATGAGGAGTGGAAGGAAAAATATCAGGCGGAGGCGAGCAACGCCCAGAAAGCCGCCTTTGAGCAGAACAAGCCAACGGAATAACCCCCGAGCGACGGAAACGACTTGACGTGAGGCCCGTCAGTGGGCAGGTCACAGGCCGGAATTTTTGCTGCCCGGCTGGCGGCGACCGGCGAAGGCTTCGCCTGGATTTAATGAACAAGGCTCACCCGAGCTGCTACCAATGAAGGATGATATGATGGACGAAACGAGCACCACCGAAACCGTCGCCGCCGCCGAACTGCGTCAATTCATCGAGCGCGTCGAGCGTCTCGAAGAGGAAAAGGCCGCCATTCAGGGAGACATCAAGGATGTCATGGGCGAGGCGAAGGGTCGTGGCTACGATACCAAGGCGATCCGCACCATCATCCGCCTGCGCAAGAAGGACGCCAACGAGCGTATCGAGGAAGAAACCATTCTTCAGACCTATATGGCTGCGCTTGGCATGGAATGATCGGTTGACGGTCCCACAATGAAAAATCGCCGCTTTTGCGGCGATTTTTGTTTGGATCGTCTGCGATATTCAGCTGCGAGTGCCAGCCAGCTTTTCAGAAAGGTCAGCGGCCTCTTTGCGGGCGTCCTTGTCCGCGGGATAGAGCGCGAGATAGCGTTCCCAGGCTTTCAGCGCCAGATCGTCACGGCCTGAGGCTTCGAGGATGTTTGCAAGGCTCGCCAATGCCGGAAAATAGCGCGGCTCCTTCTCCAGCGTCAGATTGATATCCGCCATCGCCTTTCGGGTGTCGCCATCCGCAAAATGCACCATGGCGCGGCGATAGGGCGCCTGCATGTAGTCCGGATCGAGTAAAATAGCCTGGTCGAGAAAATCGTAAGCGGCGGCGTTGCGCTTCTCGTCTGCGGCTTCGCCTGCCCACTGCATCAGGAGATTGATTGTCGCGCTGCCGGAATCGTTCCATTCGGAAGCGATCTGGTTGGCAATGCTGCGCGCCTTGACCGCATTCCGCTCTTTTTTCAGCGATGCGAAAAGACTGTCAACTGTCTTTGCAGGTGAAGGCGCAGCCTCCATGGCTGCGGGAGGCTGACTATCTGCCGCATGACCAAGGGACGCCATTCCTGAAAGCAGGAGGCCCGAAAGCAGGAAACCCTGAGCGACGATGATAGCCGTGCAAAAACGATTTGGGCGCATGGGTTAAAGCTTAACCCGACTGCGCCCAATATCAAATGCAAAGTTCTGCACTGTCAACAAAGTGATCCGCGATGTGATCGCGAACCGCAGTGGCACTCAATCAGCCCTGACGAGCCTTGAAGCGCGGGTTCTGCTTGTTGATGATGTAGACGCGGCCCTTGCGGCGAACCAGGCGGTTATCGCGATGACGGGCCTTAAGCGCTTTAAGCGAATTCTTGATTTTCATTTTACTGGTCCGCAGTTTTGCACGGCTTTTACCGTGCTTATTCAAACAATCAAAAGCGCGCAACGGGGCGCGCTCTTTTCGGTTGGCAGGCAAATACCCGTTTGACCCCTGCCTGTCAACACTTCCAGACGTCTTTGCCTTAAAAGACTGAGGCTTTTCCTGTGTGCAAAAGCTCGGTCACGTGGCCCATCTTGCGGCCAGGCCGTGCTTGTGTCTTGCCGTAAAGATGCACGAGACAGTCTTTTTTCGAAAGCCATGCTGGCACATCGTTGATGTCATCGCCGATGAGGTTCGTCATGACGCAATCCGAATGGCGGGCCGTGCTGCCGGGGACAAGACCGGAGACGGCTCGTATATGCTGTTCGAATTGCGAGACCACGCAGGCCGCTTCCGTCCAGTGGCCGGTATTGTGCACGCGCGGCGCCATTTCATTGGCAACGAGCGAACCATCTGGCAGCACGAAAAACTCGATGCCGATCACGCCGACATAGTCGAGCGCGGCCAGAAGCTTTTCCGCCGATTGCACGGCAACCGCCTTCGCCGCATCGGAGAGTGCTGCCGGCACGGTGGATGTATGCAGAATGCCGTTCAGATGAATGTTTTCGGCCGGATCGTAGCAGGTAACGGTGCCATCCCTGAAACGGGCGGCAATGATCGAGATTTCCCGCTCGAAAGCGACGAAGCTTTCGAGGATGAGCGGCACGCCACCGAGTGTTGCGAAGGCGCCTGCGATGTCCTCACCACCCTTGAAAAGCCTCTGGCCCTTGCCGTCATAGCCCATGCGGCGGGTTTTCAGCACACCCTTGCCACCAAAAGCGGCCAATGCCGCCTCCAGTTCTTCCTGATTATCCACGGCGCGGAAATCGGCGGTCGGAATGCCGCAACCGTTGAGGAAGCGTTTCTCCGTCAGCCTATCCTGCGAGGCGCTGAGAGCCTGCGGGGGGGGATAAACGGGAACTGAAGCGCTGAGCGTCTCGGCTGCGGTGACGGGTACGTTCTCGAATTCGTAGGTCACGACATCGCAAAGGCGAGCGAGTTCCGCAAGCGCCGTCTCGTCACCGTATTCCGCGACGATCTGGCTGTTGCAGACCTGCGCCGCCGGACAATCGGCTTGCGGTTCGAGAACGATGGTGCGGTGGTTGAGGCGTGCGGCTGCCATTGCCAGCATGCGGCCAAGCTGCCCGCCGCCGATGATGCCGATGGTGAGATTGTTCGTATTCATCGTCGTGTCAGAGGCTGTCACTGGGCGCTGTCCATGGGATATTCGGCAACGGCCGCTGACTGGCGCGCGCGCCATGCATCGAGCCGGTCTGCCAGGTCCTCGTCACCCAGCGCCAGAACCGCAGCTGCCAGAAGTGCGGCATTGATAGCGCCGGCCTTGCCGATGGCAAGCGTTCCGACGGGAATGCCAGCGGGCATCTGGACGATGGAATAGAGGCTGTCCTGCCCGGACATCGTCTTGGATTGTACCGGGACGCCGAAAACCGGCAGCGGGGTCATGGCGGCGGTCATGCCCGGCAGATGGGCGGCGCCGCCGGCACCCGCGATGATGACCTTGAAGCCTTCGTCTTTCGCGCCATTGGCAAAATCATAAAGGCGATCAGGCGTGCGGTGGGCGGAAATGATGCGGGCTTCGTATTCCACGTCCAGCGCGTCCAGCGTATCGGCGGCATTCTTCATGGTCTCCCAGTCGGACTGGCTGCCCATGATGATGGCGACGGGGGGTGTCTCTGCTGTCACTTCGCTTCTCCGGCTTACAGCATAGGCGCAAAAATCGATTTTGATTTCTGCAAGGCACGATGCGTAAATTCAATAGATTAGAGCGTCTCTCGTGCATCCGGCAGGAAGCACGGAAGCCACTCTAGGCAATGATATCGGGAATGACCTGATCTTCGATCTGGGTCATCTTGTCCTTGACGGCCAGCTTTTTCTTTTTCATGCGTTGTATTCTCAGCGCATCGCAGTTGGTCTGGATCATCGCGTTGATCGCAGCGTCATAATCCTCATGCTCCTGGCGCAGCCGCGCCAGCGTAAGCCTGATGTCCGCCTGGTCCTGATCGGGCATCTTGTCATCCCCATTTTATGCCAGCCGGAGAGCCTCCGGCGCGTATGTCATCGGTTCTCGAGCCTCTATCATCAAATCGCGGTAACGGGAAGTTATCCCTTGCGACCAAATTGCCCACTTATTGCCTTCATTTCGCCTTCGACAAGACCAACGATCCATGTCACATTGTCGTCGCAAACCTGAAACTCCAGCGATGGAGAGCTGGAGGTAGGCTTAAAAATGGAAGGACGTGCCGCATGACCATTCAGGCTCATATTGCATCGCTCGAAAAGAAACACGGTGCTCTGGAGGAGGAGCTCGAAAGTATTCTTGCTTCCCCGTCCTCTGACGATAGAGAGATCGCCGATCTCAAACGCCGTAAACTGCGCCTGAAGGATGAACTACAGAGGCTTCGCGCCTCCACAAGGCATTGATTGATGCCATTCCCCAGCCTTCGATGAAGGACTGACGGATTCTTTTTCGGCCCTGGCGGTACGTGCGTGCTGCCAGGGCTTTTTAGTGGCCGCCTTGGGTCTAGAAAGGCAGCCCGTCCCACAGCAGTTTCAGCGCCGCGATCAGCGCCATGGTATACATCAGCGGGTAGAACACTGATGGTTTCAGATATTTCACCACCCTTGCGCCGGCAAGCGTCGCCAGCATTGCCACCGGCAACAGGCTCGCCGATGTCTTGAGGTTGGTTGCATCAAGCGCTCCCAGCGCGAAATAGGGAATGAGCTTGATTGCATTCATGATCGCGAAGAAACGCACGCTCATGCCGGTATAGGTCTTGGGATCGAGCTTCAGCGGCAGAACATAGATCTGGAAGGGTGGGCCACCCGCATGGGCCACGAAACTCGCATAGCCGGACAGGCTGGACCAGAGTGTTGCGGCCACCGGACGCTGCGGTCTGGCCGGAATCTCCTGCCCTTTGCGGCTTTTGAAGCTCTCCTGGAAATAACGCAGTACGAACAGGATCGTCACCGAGGCGACGACGAGGCGCATGGCGTCTGCCGAGATGAGGCTTGATGTCGCCCAGCCGAGAGTAATGCCGGCGATCGCGCCCGGAAGCATGATGAGGAGCGTTTGCCGGTGGTTGTGGTGCCGCCAGGCCCATAGCGCCACAAGATCCATCACGATCAGGATCGGCAGGAAGATTGCCGCCGCCTGCACGGGCGGGATGGCAAGCGCCATCAGCGGCACGCCCATCAGTGCCAGCGCACCGCCCAACCCGCCCTTGGAAAGGCCGACAAGCACGACTGCGGGGATGGCGACGAGGAAAAAATGAAAATCGGTCAGCATGGATGAAGGTTGATCCTTTCGCCGGTCCGGTCTATCGGATTTATCATATCAAAACGAGTGCAGATAACGCCGAAAGTGTCTTCTGCCTGAAATGGACGAACCGATGACCAAAGTTGATAACCGTTGCCGCCTTGTTCTGATCGTCCCGCAATTGGACGACGCGCAAAAGCAGGCGACAGAATTGCAAGAAGCACTGCGAGGCGGCGATGTGGCTTCGGTCATCATTCCGCAATATGATCTGGATGACGCCACTTTCCAGAAACGCGCCGAATTGATCGTGCCGATGGTGCAGGAGGCTGGTGCCGCTGCCCTTATCGCGGGCGACAGCCGCGTTGCGAGCCGGGTGAAGGCGGATGGCCTGCATGTGGCGGGCAATGCCGAGGCGCTTGCGGAGGCCGTGGAAAATTTCGCGCCGAAGCTGATCGTTGGCGGCGGCAATGCCGATGATCGGCATAAGGCTCTGGAGATGGGTGAGTCCAATCCGGACTACGTGTTTTTTGGAAAGCTCGAAGGCGACATCAAGCCGGAAGCGCATCCCAAAAATCTGGCACTCGGTGAATGGTGGGCATCGATGATCGAGATTCCATCCATCGTCATGGGCGGCACCGATATCTCTTCGGTGGTTGCCGTGGCCGAAGCCGGCGTGGAATTCGTGGCGATGCGCAGCGGCGTTTTTGACAATGCCTCAGGTGCTGCCCAGGCCGTTTCTGAAATCAACGCGTTGCTTGACGAAAAAGCGCCACGGTTTGACGGTTGATACAGGCGATGTTGATGCGCTCGGTTCACGTCTGCCTTTCTATTTCGCTGCTGGCGCTGTCTTTCGGCGCGCCGGCGGGCGTCGCTTTTGCCCAATCCGGACCGCAAAGCGAAAGCAACGCGCTTTCCCGCCAGTTGGAGGATGAGGCGCAGCCTTCCCGTCAGGGCAGGGTGCAATCCGAAGAGCAGAAGGACTTGCAACCGTCGCAGGGCGTCAACGTCTATCAGCGCATGGGCGCGGACCTGCCGGCCTTGCCGCCTGAAAAGGAGTTCAAGGGCCGGGTGGATGAGGCCTATGGGCATTTCCAGCGCGGCGAATATGTCCAGGCGCTCGACAAGGCGCTCAACCGTGCGCAGAACGGCGATGCGGCCGCCCAGACGCTGGTGGCGGAAATGATGTCGCGTGGTCTCGGCATCGCCCGCGACGAAAAGACCGCGGCCTTCTGGTACCAGCAGGCGGCACAGGGTGGCGATCCCGTCGCGATGTTCAAATTCGCCCTCATTTTGATGGAGGGCAAGTTCGTTACCCGCGACAAGGCGAAGGCCGACGATTACATGCACCGTGCGGCGGAAGCCGGCAATGCTTCGGCTCAGTTCAACTGGGGGCAGATACTGGTTTCGGAAAATCCCGGCGTAAAGGGATTGCTGATGGCCATGCCGTATTATGAAAAGTCCGCCGAGCAGGGCATTGCCGACGCGCAATATGCGGTGTCGCAGATCTACCACTCGGTCAAGGATGTGCCGGCCGAAAAGAAGGCCAAGGCGCGCGATTGGCTGACGCGGGCCGCAAAGGCCGGCTACGATACCGCGCAGGTCGATCTCGGCATCTGGCTGGTCAACGGTTTTGGCGGCGAGCGAAATCTGGATGAAGGCTTCCGCTGGCTTTACGGTGCTGCACAGCGCGGCAACGTCGTGGCGCAGAACAAGGTGGCGCATCTTTACATTCAGGCGCTCGGCACACGGCCCGATCCGGTGGAGGCGGCCAAATGGTACGTGCTTTCCCGCCGCGCCGGGCTGAAGGATCCCTCTCTCGAGGATTTTTATCTCGGGATCACCGACGAGCAGCAGAAAAAGGCTATCGAGGCGGCAAATCGTTTCCGTCCGATGTGATGCAGGGCCGGTTGTTCGGCGCCAGCGTGCATGTGCAGGCTTTTTGCCTTGAATTTCCGCGCGTTTTGTGGTCTTGAACCGCAAACTTTCAATTCAAGAAAATAATGACGTTCCTGCCCGGCTAGCTTGCGGGTGGTTCGCAAGCTTTCCAGGAAACAAATTCGATGGCACGTTCAGCCCTTCTCAATGTGATGGTTCAGGCCGCCCTCAAGGCGGGTAAGTCTTTGTCGCGTGACTTCGGTGAAGTGCAGAACCTTCAGGTTTCGGTCAAGGGACCGAGCGATTTCGTATCGCAGGCGGACCTCAAGGCTGAAAAGATCGTGCGCGACGAGCTGATGAAAGCCCGCCCCACCTACGATTTTCTGGGTGAGGAAGGCGGCGAGGAAAAGGGCAGTGATGGTGCGCATCGCTGGATCGTCGACCCGCTGGATGGCACGACCAACTTCCTGCACGGCATTCCGCATTTCGCCGTTTCCATCGCGCTCGAGCGTAACGGAGAAGTCGTAGCCGGCGTGATTTTCAATCCCGCGACCGACGAACTCTACACCGCCGAGCGTGGCGGCGGCGCGTTCCTTAATGATCGTCGTATCCGCGTTGCCGCGCGCAAGGCCTTGACGGATTGCGTCATCGGCTGCGGTGTGCCCCATCTCGGTCGCGGCAATCACGGCAAATTCCTTGTCGAACTTCGCCATGTCATGGGTGAAGCGGCCGGCATCCGCCGCATGGGTGCTGCAGCACTCGACCTTGCCTATGTTGCAGCAGGTCGCCTCGACGGTTTCTGGGAAGCAGAGCTTTCGCCGTGGGATATGGCGGCCGGTCTGGTGCTGATTCGCGAAGCTGGCGGGTTCACCTCCGACGCCAAGGGCGGCGCGGATATCTTCGGCAGCGGCAGTGTTGCTGCCGGAAACGAATATATCCACAAGGCACTTGTGGAAGTTGCCAACCGTCCGATTCCGGGTCGTTGATCGATTTCGGCAGAAAACCTGCCGTTTAATCCAGGTTTTAGGCGCCCGGCGAACTATCGCCGGGCGTTTTTGTTTTTTCGGTCTTCGGTCAAGCCGGCTTTCGTGAAATGCCTGTGACGAAAGACAGGCTTTTCGCTTCAAATCGTCGCAATTTTCAAATAGCGTCCGGTTGATACGTGACCGAAGGGAATGCGAACGTTATGGCGGATTCGGAGTTGCTCGATCTCGGCGTGGAAAAGCCGGTGACCACACGGCAATACAGCCACAAGCTGTCCAGCCCCACACCGTTTCTGTGGACGATGGTTCTGTTTCTGATCCTCGTCGGCTTTCTGGCGGCCATTCTTTACCGGCAGGCGCACACGGCCTTCATGACGAATCCGGGCTTGAACGGCTTCATTCTCGGCGTCCTCGTCATCGGCATCATTCTGGTATTCACGCAGACCATGAGCCTGCGTTCGGAAGTCCGCTGGTTTAACGCATTCCGGGCCGCCGGCAGCGCCGAGAAAGTCGGCCGCGCTCCAAAACTGCTGGCCCCCATGAGCACGTTGATCGGCAAGCGTGGCGAAGTCCGGCTTTCTGCAGTTACGCAGCGGACAATTCTCGATTCCATCGCGACACGCCTTGATGAATCGCGCGATACTTCACGTTATCTTGTCGGCCTTCTGGTGTTTCTCGGCCTGCTCGGCACCTTCTGGGGTCTGATCGGCACCATCGGCGCCATCAGCAATGTCATTCAGTCGCTCGATCCCAGCGCCGGCACCAGCAACGATATTCTAAGCTCGCTCAAGTCCGGTCTCACCGCGCCGCTTTCCGGCATGGGAACGGCGTTTTCCTCGTCGCTCCTCGGCCTTTCAGGCTCGCTGATCCTCGGTTTCCTCGATCTTCAGGCCGGCCGTGCCCAGAACCGTTTTTACACCCAGCTCGAAAACTGGCTGTCGTCGGTGACGGATACGTCGGCGGATGGGCCAAGGGAATTCAACGCTGAACCCGGCGCAATGGTCAGCACTGAGCGCTCGCTCGCCGCCATGACGAGTCTTGCTGAAGGCATTCAAGGTCTGGTCAAGAACATGCGCAGCGAGCAGCAGATGTTGCGTGACTGGATCGAGGCGCAGCAGGAGGAATCGAAATCGCTTCGCCGCACGCTCGACCGGTTGTCGACACGTATCGACGGCGAGACAAAATCCTCCGGACGCACCCGGCACGATAACGGGAGCGAGTAGCCATGGCGCTTGCGCGCAACCGCCGCCGCGACAGGGGTGTGGATTATTGGCCGGGTTTCGTCGATGCGCTGTCGACGCTGCTCATGGCCATCATGTTCCTGCTGACGGTCTTCGTGCTGGCGCAATTTGTTCTGTCGCGGGAAATTAGTGGCAAGGACGAGGTGTTGACCCGCCTCAACAGCCAGATTGCCGAATTGACCGAACTTCTGGCCATGGAAAAGGGCAGCAAGCAGGATATCGAGGACGCGCTGGCGAGCCTGCAATCAACCCTTGCCGCATCTGAAAGCGAGCGCTCACGTCTGCAGTCGCTTCTCGATGCGGGATCGGGCAACAATGCAAGCGCCAATGCCCGGATTGGCAGCCTGACCGGCGAGCTGGATGACCAAAGACAGGCCAATTCCCGCGCCTCCGCACAGATCGAATTGCTCAACCAGCAGATTGCGGCGCTCAGGGCGCAGATCGCATCGGTGGAAGCCGCCCTGCAGGCGTCGGAAGCCAAGGATACCTCATCACAAGTCAAGATCGCCGATCTCGGCCGCCGTCTCAATGTTGCGCTGGCGCAGCGGGTTCAGGAACTCAACCGCTATCGTTCTGATTTTTTTGGGCGTCTGCGTGAAATCCTCTCGGATCGCGAAAACATTCGCATCGTCGGCGACCGCTTTGTCTTCCAGTCCGAAGTGCTCTTTCCATCCGGTGGTAACGACCTCAATCCGCAAGGGCAGGCGGAGATGGAGAAGCTGGCGGCCGCGCTGATCGATCTTGCCAAGGAAATCCCCACCGAGATCAACTGGGTTCTGCGCGTGGATGGCCACACGGACAATGTCCAGCTTTCCGGGTCCGGTCGCTTCCGTGACAATTGGGAACTTTCCTCGGCACGCGCAACCTCCGTGGTGAAGTTCCTGATCTCCAAGGGTGTTCCGGCCAACCGGCTGGTCGCTGCCGGTTTCGGTGAATATCAGCCGATTGCCGAAGGCGACACGCCGGAAGCACGCCAGCAGAACCGCCGTATCGAACTGAAGCTCACCGAGCGCTGACACCTTAAGCCGTATCATAGCGGTTGCCTTGAGCTGCAAGTAAATTTACGTTCGCGTAAACGTAATTCTGTCGCATCTGGGAGGAGCTGATGGAGCGATATGATGTGATCGTTGTCGGCGCGGGGCTTGCCGGTCTGGTCGCAGCGACAGAGGCTGTTGAGCGCGGTTTCAGTGTTTGCCTTGTGGATCAGGAGGGGGAGCAGAACCTTGGCGGGCAGGCCTTCTGGTCGCTGGGTGGTCTGTTTTTTGTTGATAGTCCCGAACAGCGCCGAATGCGGGTGCGCGACAATCTCGATCTTGCAAGGCAGGACTGGTTCGGCTCCGCCGGTTTTGATCGCTTGGAGGATCATTGGCCGCGCCGCTGGGCGGAGGCTTATCTCAATTTCGCCGCGGGGGAGAAACGTCAATGGCTGCATCGGCTGGGCATGCGCTGGTTTCCCGTGGTCGGCTGGGCCGAGCGTGGCGGTGCCCTTGCTCATGGCCACGGCAATTCCGTTCCGCGTTTCCATGTCACCTGGGGCACTGGCCCCGGTGTGCTGGCGCCTTTCGTTGAAAAGGCAAAGACCATGACGGCAAGCGGTCGGCTCACCTTTCGGTTCCGCCACCGCGTCGATCATCTGGATATCACTGACGGCAGGGTGACGGGCATTTCCGGTGTTGTTCTTGCCAGGGATCCGGTGTTGCGCGGGCAACCAAGCAGCCGGGAAGAGCAGGGTGATTTTGTCCTTTCGGCCTCGGCGGTCATCGTCAGTTCCGGTGGCATCGGCGGCAATCAGGAACTGGTGCGGCGCAACTGGCCGCTGGAGAGGCTGGGCAAGCCCCCCGCGACCATGGTCTGTGGCGTGCCTGCGCATGTGGATGGCCGTATGATCGCCATTACGGAAGCAGCGGGCGGAACGGTCATCAATCGCGACCGTATGTGGCATTATACCGAGGGCGTGAAAAATCACGATCCGATCTGGCCGGACCATGGCATTCGTATTTTGCCTGGCCCCTCGTCTTTCTGGTGCGATGCGGATGGAAACCGGCTCGCAGCTCCCGCGATGCCGGGCTTCGATACGCTCGGCACGCTTAAGATGCTGGGCGAACGCGGCAGCGGTCACAGCTGGTTCATTCTGACCAAGGCAATCATCAAGAAGGAATTTGCGCTTTCTGGTTCGGAGCAAAATCCAGATCTGACGGGCAAGGATGTGCGGCTACTGCTCAAACGGTTGGGCAAGGAGCCGCCGGGGCCGGTGCGGGCTTTCATGGAACGCGGCGAGGATTTCGCCGTCCGTGATACGCTGGAAGAACTCGTGACGGCGATGAATACCATCAACGGCGACAATCGGCTGAATATTGACCACATCCGCTATCAAATAGAGGCACGAGACCGGGAGATCGAAAACGGTTTCAGCAAGGATGCGCAGGTTACGGCGATCCACGGAGCGCGGCGTTATCTTGGTGATCGGTTGATGCGCACTGCAAAACCACATCGGTTGCTAGACCCAACAAAAGGGCCGCTGATTGCGGTGCGCCTGCATGTGTTGACGCGCAAGACGCTTGGCGGTTTGCATACGGACCTAGAGGCGAGGGTGCTGGACGCGGCCGGCAACCCTGTTCCGGGCCTTTATGCTGCCGGAGAGGTGGCAGGCTTCGGCGGCGGCGGCATGCACGGATATAATGCGCTGGAGGGCACATTCCTCGGCGGTTGCCTGTTTTCGGGCCGTGTCGCGGGGCGTAGCGTGCTGGCTTAAGCCCACACGGCTCACGCTTGAGCGCGCAGCTCGTCCGGCCCTGTCTGGAATTGCAGCCGCGCAAGTCTCGCATAAAGGCCATCCTGGCGGATAAGGCTCTGGTGCGTGCCTTCCTCGATGATACGGCCCTCATCCATCACCAGAATGCGGTCGGCCTTCAGCACAGTGGCGAGGCGATGGGCAATGACGATGGTGGTGCGGGTTTTCATCAGCTCATCGAGCGCCTTTTGCACCAGCGTTTCGCTTTCGGCATCCAGTGCGGAGGTCGCTTCGTCAAGAAGCAGGACAGGGGCGTTGCGCAGGATGGCGCGGGCAATGGCGATGCGCTGGCGTTGACCGCCGGAAAGCGTTACGCCGCGCTCGCCCACCTGCGTGTCATAACCATCGTTCAGCCGGGCGATGAAGCTGTCTGCCTGAGCGGCGATAGCGGCCGTGCGCACTTCTTCGCGTGTCGCAGCCGGCCGACCGAATGCGATGTTATCGTGGATGGAGGAGGCAAAGATCGCCACATCCTGTGGAACAATGGACAGTCGCGCGCGCAGATCGGCAAGGCTAACATCGCGGATATCGACGCCATCGATGGTGATGCGGCCCTCCTGCGGATCGTAGAACCGCATCAGCAGCGAAAAGACCGTGCTTTTTCCCGCCCCGGAAGGGCCGACGATGGCGACGGTTTCGCCGGCATTGACCTTGAAGGAGAGGCCGGAGATGATCGGGCCACCGGTTGCGAGTGGATAAATGAAACCGACATTCTCGAATGCCGCTTCGCCGCGCGGCGGCTGAACCATCGAAACGGGTGCTGACGGTTCGGCAACGGGCGAGCGCTCGTTCAGCAGTTCGGAAAGCCGTTCAGCCGCGCCGCCCGCCTGCGCCAGTTCACCCCAGACTTCGGAGAGCTGGCCTAGGCCGCTTGCCGCGATGACCGAATAAAGCACGAACTGGCCAAGCGTACCCGCCGTCATGCCGCCGGACAAAACGCTTTGCGCGCCATACCAGAGAATGCCGACGACGCTGCCGAAAACGAGCGCGATGGCGACGGCGGTGAGGATGGAGCGGGCGCCTATCGCCGCCCGCGCACCCTGATAGGCTGCTTCTACGGAGGCGCCGTAGCGGGCATTCGCAAGCGCCTCGGCGTTAAAGGACTGCACGGTGCGGCTCGCCCCGATCGTTTCCGAGGCATAGGCGGCGGAATTGGCCAATGTGTCCTGCGTATTGCGGGAGCGGGCACGAACCGAGCGCCCGAAAGCAATCAAAGGAAAAACGATGAACGGGATGGCCAGGAGCGCGAGGCCGGAAAGGCCGGGGCTGGTATAGATCATCATCGCCACCGCGCCGCAGCACATGATGATGTTACGCAGCGCAACGGAAGCTGACGAACCGAACGCCGAGCGAATCTGTACGGTATCCGTGGTCAACCGCGAGGTCAGCTCTCCCGAGCGGTTGGCATCGAAAAACTGCTGCGACAGCGTGGTGAGATGAGCAAAGACATCCCGGCGCAGATCGGAAACGACCCTTTCGCCGATGGTCATGACATAATAATAGCGCATGGCGCTGGCGAGAGCGAGAAGGACGGCAATGGCCAGAAGCACGGCGAAGTAGCTGTTGATCATGCCACCGTCCGGCGTCTGGAAACCGTGATCGATGATACGGCGAACGGCAAGCGGCAAGGCAAGTGTCGTGGCGGAAGAAAGCACAAGCGCAAACAGGGCCGCCGCCATCAGGCCGCGATACCGCCTGAGATAGGGAAACAGGCCAAGCAGCGGCTTCAGGTTTCTCTGTTTAGCCGCTTTCTGCTCTTCAATGTCTGCCACGTCCGCTACACTCCTCGTTCCGTGCCGTTTTTCGGCCTTTTGCGGGTGAATTTCCGGCGCGCGGTAAAATTCTAGTCCCTGTGGCTATCTCCTTTCACAAGGGGATAGCAGGCTCTTGTTATCTGGGCGACCTTCATGTATAGGCTCCGCATCGAATTGGGAAGCCATAGCCCATCAGGACTATGGCTTCATTTATTGAAATGGCTCAGTTGACGCAATTGCGGCAAATGGACCGCACGTCACTTAACCAGGAAGATTGTCATGAAGGCTGATATCCATCCCGCTTATCACACGATCAAGGTCGTCATGACCGATGGCACCGAATACGAAACCCGCTCGACCTGGGGTTCGGAAGGCGCAGTCATGAACCTTGAAATCGACCCCAAGTCCCATCCGGCATGGACGGGCGGCAACCAGCAGCTTATGGACCGCGGCGGTCGCGTTTCCAAGTTCAACAAGCGTTTCGGCGGCCTCGGCCTCTAATCCACTTGTGGACGGATCATTTAAAAAAAGCCCGGTTTTACCGGGCTTTTTTATTGTCTGTCGATCCGGTGAAACGAGCCCATTGTAGGCCAAAACAAAAAAGCAGGCCTATGAGCCTGCTTTTCAAATTGTCTGGATAAGGTCGTCTTTTCTCAGTTGATCGAGAAAGCCGTGCGCAGAAGGTTAAGCTGCGCCTGCACGCTGTTTTCGTTGTCAGGTACCTTGGTGGCTTCGGACGGGCGGTAGATTTCGCGGTCGAGAAGGGCAACGCGGTTCTGGAGGCGGAGCGACCGCTCGATGAGGTCACGGAAGGACTCAGGCAGGTCGTTCCAGCCCGGAGCGTTGCGATCGACGTTGAAGCTGTCGAGCCGCACCTTGCTTTTTTCGCTGAGAACCTGATCGCGTGTCATCTCGCCATTGTTGACGGCGCGCTGCAGAAGCAGCCAGGACGCCATCTGCATAAGGCGGGTGGTGAGGCGCATCGATTCTGCCGCGTAAAGGACAGACGCCATGCGCGGCAGAACCTTTGAAGCGGTACGACCGGCTCCATCAAGATAGCTCGCCGTTTCCTCAACCAAGGTCATGCCTTCGGTATAGAGGGTCTTGAACTGGTTGGAAGCAGCCGCGCGACCCGCAAAGCTAATGGTATTTAAAACCTGTTCCGACATTTTCTTTAAATCCCTGCTCACGCACCACACTGTCAGGCAACGACGACCGGTAATATTTTGTTCCGGCCTTTAGTGTTTTCAGGATGGTATCTTTACCTGAAATGCGCAAGGCAATTATTAAAGAAGGGTTAATACCCACAGTTTTACGAAATCTGGTGATCGGTAAAAAAAGAGCCGCGAAAGCGGCTCTCAAGGTAAAACAGGGAGAAAAATCAGACCAATTCGCCGTATGGAGAAGATGCCTGAGGCCCAGAAGAACTGGACATGTATAGTAATCTCTCAGAAAGCTTAATTTTTGGTTAATGGTAAACGAAAGACTGCATCAGAATCGTTAATCTCGTATGCCTTTCCGGCAGCAGCTTATCGAGTTAAGACTTGGCCGGAGGTTTTGCTGAAGGCCGCCTGTCAGGACCGGAAGAGGTTCTCCGCCGCAAGCCGGCCGGCAGACTTCCTTTTCCTCTCCTCTTCAAGTCGGGTGATTTCGGTTTGAAGAATGTCGATGCGGTTGCTCAGCTCGTCCACCGAAAGAAGGCTGAGATCGCTGCCGATCTCATGCGCTACCGGTTTTTGCGGATGGTCATCGTCCAAGAGGCTCATATGCCTGCTCCTTTTTCAACATGGTCGCCATCGTCCTCGGGATATTGCGGCGCGCGCGGGTCAAGCGCAATGCTTTCCGGTGTCACGAGCGGTGAGGGCGTTGTCGGCATCATCGTCGAGAAATTGTCCTTTTCGGCGTTCGAAAGCGTGGCGCGCTGACGGCTTCTGATGATGGCATAGGCCGTGATCAGCACATGGGCGACGGCTGTCACCAGGAACAGTGCATAGGGGCCGGAATAGGTCATGACCGCACCGCCGAGCGTCGGGCCGATGATGGTGCCGATGCCATAAAGCAGTAGCAATCCACCGGAAACCTTGACGAAGTCTTCCGATGCCGCAAAGTCGTTGGCATGCGCCACGGCGATGGGATAAAGCGCGTTGGCGGCGGCGCCGTAAATGGCGATCATCGGAATGAGCACATAGACATCATGCGGCTGCACGGCCGCCACGGCCAGGCCCGCAACCGCGCCAAGCCCCGCCAGTCCTGCAAGCACATAACGGCGGTCAATCCGGTCCGAAAGGCGGCCTGCAGGAAACTGGGCGAGTGCGCCGACGAAAATCGTGACGGAAACCATGATGGCGATCATGGTCGGATCAAGGCCCGCCCGCGCGCCGAAAACGGCGCCAAGTGTACCGTAAGCACCATTAGCGATGCCGATCATCAGGATACCGACGAAGGAGACCGGCGAATTCCGATAGAGGGCGGGTAAGTCCAGCTTCACCTTTTGCAAGGGCTGGGGACTGGCAGCCTTAGAAAGCGTGGCCGGCAGAATGGCGATGCAATAGATGATGCCGCAGATCATGAACAGCGAGCTATTGCTGATATCGCCCATCGGCACGATCATCTGCCCAGCCACGACGCCAAGCAGCGTTATGGCGATATAGAGCGAAAAGATCATGCCGCGGCTCTCATTGGTCGCGCGCTCGTTCAGCCAGCTCTCGATGATCATGGAAGTGCCGGCGGTGCAGAAGCCTGTAAGCGCGCGGAGCGTAATCCACCAGACATCATCGATAACGAGGCCGGTCATCAGCACGGTCAGGCAGACAAGCGCCACGAAGGAGGCAAATGCCCGCACATGCCCCGCACGGCGCACGATGGCGGGCGCCACAAAACAGCCAATGACGAAGCCTGCCGCCCAGGAGGTGCCGAGAAAGCCCAGAATTTCATTGGAATAGCCTTCCGCCGAACCGCGCATGGGTAGCACGAGACCCTGAAGGCCGTTACCGAGAAAAAGAAACAGAGTGCTGGATAAAAGAGCGAATACGGGTAGAAGATTTCTGCTCATGAAGACACTCTCATGCGTTCGAACGTATGGTCGGCAGGCCATAAGACGGGGGTTACCCGAATGAGTTGCACTCTTCTGGTGAACGGTAAAAATGTCCAGCCTGTGACGATGCAGAAATAAAGAAAAGGCTCAATAAATGACAAAGGCGATCGGCCTTTTTTTACTGCTGGCGATGATTGTGCAGATCATCCGCCCCTTGGGCCTGCCCGGCCTCAAGAAAAGAGGCGATTGCTGGAAGATAGCGGTTGCCGCCTTCGTCATCTGGTCGGCGACGCTGCTTTTGCGCCCATAAAGAAAAAGCCGCCCAAGGGGCGGCTTCAATTTTCTATAAATGCCTGGGAGCTTGCCTCAGGCAGCCTTTTCGAGTTCCTGCTTCCAGTTGCCCTTAGCAGCCAGGGTGTTCATCATCGCGCGATGAGTGAAAGCACGCTGGCCGGCGGCGACATTTTCCTGCTTGCCGCCCCACGCCTTGAGTGCGGTGTCCTGAAGGGCGCGGCCGTACGAATAGGTCAGCGACCAGGGCAGGTCGTAACCGGCATTCATGGCGGAGAGATGCGCCGTCGCCTCTTCGGAGGACTGGCCGCCGGAAAGGAAAGCGATGCCGGGAACTGCAGAAGGCACGGTCGCCTTCAGAACCTTCACGGTCTTTTCCGCCACTTCATCAACGGAAGCCTTGCGGGCATTCTTGCCGTCGATGATCATGTTCGGCTTGAGGATCATGCCTTCAAGGTTGACGCGGGCGTCGAACAGATCCGCGAACACGGTCTGGAGAACCCATTGCGTGACTTCCGCACAGCGATCGATATCGTGCGTACCGGGTTCGCCGTCCATTAGCACTTCCGGTTCCACGATCGGCACGATGTCTGCCTGCTGGCAGAGGGCAGCGTAACGGGCGAGCGACTGGGAGTTTGCCTTGATCGAACCCCAGCTCGGACGCTGATCACCGATGGTGATGACGCCGCGCCACTTGGCGAAACGCGCGCCGGCTTCATGGTACTTGCGCAGGCGCTCATACAGGCCGTCAAGGCCTTCAGTGATGAATTCACCCGGGTGGAAAGCCATCGGCTTGGCGCCGATATCCACCTTGATGCCCGGCAGGCTGCCGGCGGCCTTGATGATGTCCACGAATGGCGTACCGTCGGCGGCCTTCTGGAACAAGGTTTCTTCGTAAAGGATGACGCCGGAGATGCACTTCTTCATGGCGTCGTCGGAGCGGAACAGCATTTCGCGATAATCGCGGCGGGCGGTCTCGGTTGATTCCAGGTTGATGCTGTCGAAACGCTTCTTGATCGTTCCTGTGGATTCGTCGGCGGCGAGCAGGCCCTTGCCGTCTGCAACCATTTTGATTGCGATGTCTTCGAGACGTTCGGTCATTTGCTATTCTCCCAAGGCACAATAAATTCCCGATAACAGAAGTTCCAGGGCAGGGAAATGGCATGCTAACTCATTGAAACGATTGAAATCATTTCAATCGTTTGAAACTTTCCTCCCATGCGCACTTACCAAAAAACAAGGCCGGCCAAGCATCGCTTGTCCGGCCTTGTGTCAGGCAAGTGTGGGAAGTCTACTTGGCGGCGGTCAGGATGGCAACGCCCGGCAATTCCTTGCCTTCCATCCATTCGAGGAAGGCACCGCCTGCCGTCGAGATATAGGTGAAATCGTCCGAGACTCCGGCATGGTTGAGTGCCGCGACCGTATCGCCGCCACCGGCGACGGAGACGAGCTTGCCGGCCTTCGTGCATTCGGCGGCATGTTTTGCGGCAGCAACGGTTGCCGCATCGAAGGGCTCGATTTCGAAGGCGCCAAGCGGGCCGTTCCAGACCAGCGTTTCCGCGCGCGAAATCCAGGCTTTGATGCTTTCAACCGATTTTGGGCCGACATCGAGAACCATGGCGTCAGCGGGAATGGCGTTGATATCGACGATTTCATTTGCCGCACCGGCCTTGAATTCGCGGGCAACTACGCCGTCTTCCGGCAGTACGATCGCACAGCCGGATGTCGCCGCCTCGATCATGATCTGTTTTGCGGTTTCGGCAAGGTCGTGCTCGCACAGGGACTTACCGACTTGTGCGCCACGCGCGGCAAGGAAGGTATTGGCCATGCCACCGCCGATGACGAGGGCATCGACCTTCTTGACGAGGTTCATCAGGAGATCGATCTTGCTTGAAACCTTGGCGCCGCCGACAATGGCGACGACCGGGCGAACAGGCTGGCCAAGGCCTTTTTCCAGTGCCTCAAGCTCGGCCTGCATGGTGCGACCGGCATAGGCGGGCAGATGACGCGCCAAGCCCTCGGTCGAGGCGTGCGCACGGTGCGCGGCAGAGAAGGCGTCGTTCACATAGATATCGCCATTGGCTGCCAGAGCCTCGACGAAGGCGGTGTCATTCTTCTCTTCGCCTTTGTGAAAGCGGGTGTTTTCCAGAAGCAGGATATCGCCATCATTCATTTTCGCGACTGCGTCGGCTGCCGGCGCACCGATGCAATCGGATGCGAAGAAAACGGCGTGATCCAGCACTTCCTCGACCGCAGGCACGATCTGGGAGAGCGACATGTCGGCGACAGGTTCACCCTTGGGGCGACCGAAATGGGCGAGCAGAATGACTTTTGCGCCTTTTTCGGAAAGCTCCAGAATGGTCGGTGCAACCCGCTCGATACGGGTGCTGTCCGTCACTTTGCCATCCGCAACCGGCACGTTGAGATCAACACGGACAAGGACGCGCTTTCCGGCAATATCGTTAAGGTCATCGATGGTCTTGAAGGCGGGCATAGGTCGATCCTGATTTCGTTGCGAGTTCGGGACGGACCATACTATGCCTGATTGCCGACGCAAGCCGGTCAGGCCTCATTTTCTCTTGCCTCGTCTGAAGGCGCGGAAATGCCCTTGCCGGCAGCGGTGGAGCCCGACTGGCGCCGCTGCGCCAGATAAGCGCGCACGCGGCGGAGAATTTCCGAAAAGCTGATAAAGATCGGCAGGCCGATAGCCGGTTCGACCGGCTCAAGCGAAATTCCGATCCCGGTAATCGCCTCATGTTCGTCCAGCGCCCGAACGATGAGAACAATAGAACCAAGGCGCACCCGGTCGGCATAATCTGCCTTGCCGGAAAGGCGCGCCTCGATCAGTTCCGCGATGCTCATGGCATGCTCGTTGGCCGAAATAAGGCCAGGGCCGTAGGCGGCGTCAAGCTCCGTGGCCGGACGCGCGGGAGAGATTGCAAAGATTCCAAAGAAATCGGCGTCGTCATCCGCAACGGGCAGGGCGCTTGCAAACAGCCGGTCTATCAGCCGCGTATAACCGGGCGCGATAAAAAGATAGACGAGATCATTTTCGCGCAGGCGCCCGGCATATTGGTAGCGAATGGATTTGCCATCACGCACGACGAGCGAAGGCATCGCCCAGCGGGGAATTCGCTCGCCCTGCATGATGGCGCTGCCTTTGGCCACGCGGTAGGAAATCAGTTCGTGATTGGCAGTGCCGGGAAGGTCCACTTCCAGTTTGTCGACATCACCCATGCGCGGCGGCACGATCAGCCCGAGCCGTGTTGCCACCGGCTTGATGGTCCAGCCTTGCAGCAGAAGCGACACGAGCACGATGATGAAGGCGGCATTGAAATAGATTTGCGCATCGTCCAGGCCGCCAAGAATGGGCATGATGGCAAGCAGGATGGAAACCGCTCCACGAAGGCCCACCCATGCCACGAAGGAGGTTTCCTGCTGGGTATAGTTGAAGGGCATGAGGCTGAGCCACACCGCAAGCGGGCGGGCGACAAAGATCAGGAAAAGCGCAAGCAGCACGGCCGGAATGGCAATCGCTGGAAATTGCGATGGCGTTGCCAGAAGGCCGAGCATCAGGAACATGATGATCTGGGCAAGCCAGGTCAGCCCTTCATGGAAACGGCGGATGGTCTCCTTGGCAAAAATCCGGCGGTTGCCGGCAACGATGCCCGCCACATAGACCGCAAGAAATCCACTGCCGCCAATAGCGCCGGTGAAGGAGAAGACCAGCAGGGCAAGAGCCAGCACGAAGATCGGCGCCAGCCCGCGGTCGGCAGCGAACCGGTTGACGACTGTTGCGATCATGACGCCGCCGAGCAGGCCGAAAATAACACCGAGACCCATTTCCTCGACGAACAGCAGCAGGAAGCCGGTGTCGATGCCGGCCAGTCCCTGTCCCTTGGCGATGATCTCGACCAGCGCGACGGTGAGAAAAATCGCCATGGGATCATTGGTGCCGGATTCGACCTCAAGCGTTGAGCGGACCTGATCGCGGATATGAATGCCGCCGATGCGCAAGAGAAAGAATACGGCTGCCGCATCCGTAGAAGCGACGATGGCGCCGAGCAGCAGGCCTTCCAGCCACGACAGTCCGAGCAGCAGGGCGGCAGCGCCTGCGAAAAACACGGATGTGAGGATGACGCCGACGGTGGCGAGGGCGACGGCGGGCGCTGCCGAAAGCCGGAAGGATTGTATCGACGTACCGAAACCGGAATCGAAAAGGATGACGGCGAGAACGAGCGAGCCGAGCATATAGGCGAGCGGATTGTTGGTGAACTGGATACCGAGGCCATCCACGCCTGCCGCAAGGCCAATCATCAGGAAGAGCAGCAGGAGCGGTGCGCCGAACCGGAAGGCGATGAGGCTTGAGAACGCTGCGACGAGAACCAGAACAGTTGCCACCAGCAACAGAAGATAAAATGATTCCACGTCCACCGCCTCTTTCAAACCGCGCTGGCCGTCGCAATCAATGCCCTGCACGTTTGCAGTCAATGCGCCACGGGTTGCGGTCTGTCAGCGCTGTTGTGGGTGGCGATGAAAGGCGACGCAAGGCGGGGTGTATCGAATGATACGGCAGGGCCGAAGTGCATTGCGCACGACCGTTGTCCCTGTTCTTCTTGTCCGTTTCAAAGTGGACCAGACGAAGGCAGGAAATGGGATTTTTTTCGGCGCCCGGGCGAAACGTTCATGGCGGGCAGCGCTGTGGATGTTCCGCGCAAACAATTCGCGTGCCGGCGTTTCGACGTAACATAGAGACAATGCAGCTACGTTAGTTGTCGCGTCCGAGTTGCTTTCACCATGACCGGAGCGATCGGATGAAACGGAAATCCATTACTATATTTATTGCCTTGCTGGCGGTCGGCCCAATTGTTTCGGGCTGTTCGAGCACGGAACAGACGGCTGAAAACATGGCCGCCCAACGCGAGCGTTGCCGGGTGTTTGGTTACCCTGAAGGTTCGCGTGATTTCGCTGACTGCATGATGAAGCTTTCCATGCAGCAAAGCGATTTGAGGCAACAGACTTTCGATACGATCTGGAGCGGTAGCAGTTCGGATCAGATTATCATCAACAACAGGAAATAACGGGTTGTGCAGCTCATCAGGCTTAGTCGGCTTGGTCTCATGCGCCTCTTGCCGGGCGATGGTTTTCGATCCGAAGCGCCCGCCTTGCTTCAGGAGCGATGCCGGCGGGTCCCTCGTCCGCCGGCAATTTTTTGGCAAAGAAAAACCGGCAGGATTGCGCCTGCCGGTTTTTCTTAATTCGCGAACCGTGGTGCCTGTTCAGATGGTCTTCGCAAATGCGACGGCCGTATCCGACATGCGGTTGGAGAAGCCCCACTCGTTGTCGTACCAGGAAAGAACGCGCACGAACTTGCCTTCCATGACCTTGGTCTGATCGATCGCGAAGATCGAGGAGTGGCTGTCGTGGTTGAAGTCGCGGGAGACCAAAGGCTCTTCGGTGTAGCCGAGAATGCCCTTCAGCTTGCCGTTGGAAGCGGACTTGATTGCTTCGTTGACTTCCTCAACCGTCGTGTCGCGCTTGGCGATGAACTTGAAATCGACGACCGAAACGTTCGGGGTCGGAACGCGGATCGACGTACCGTCCAGCTTGCCCTTGAGGTGCGGCAGAACGAGGCCAACGGCCTTGGCTGCACCCGTCGAGGTCGGGATCATGGAAAGGGCTGCGGCGCGGGCGCGGTACAGATCCTTGTGCATGGTGTCCAGCGTCGGCTGGTCGCCGGTGTAGGAGTGGATCGTCGTCATGAAGCCGTGATCGATGCCAACGACGTCATCGAGAACCTTCACAACTGGCACGAGGCAGTTGGTGGTGCAGGACGCGTTGGAAATGACCAGATGGTCTTTCGTCAGCTGATCGTCGTTGACGCCGAAGACAACCGTGAGGTCAGCGCCGTCAGCAGGAGCGGAAACGATGACGCGCTTGGCGCCTGCCGTCAGGTGGGCAGCGGCCTTGTCGCGGGCGGTGAAGATGCCGGTGCACTCGAGCGCGATGTCGACACCCAGTTCCTTGTGCGGCAGCGTTGCCGGATCGCGAACGGCCGTAACCTTGATCGGCTTGCCGCCGCCAACGATGATCGTGTCGCCTTCGACCTTCACATCTGCCGGGAACTTGCCGTGGATCGAATCGTAGCGCAGCAGGTGGGCGTTGGTTTCAACCGGGCCGAGGTCGTTGATGGCAACGACTTCGATATCGGTGCGGCCGGATTCGACGATGGCACGCAGAACATTGCGGCCGATGCGGCCAAAGCCGTTAATGGCAACTTTTACAGTCATTTATAGTCTCCCGAACAAGATATGTGCTTGGTCTTTGCGGAATGTGAGGGCTTGGGAAGCCCTCATGCAAGTTTTGCCTCGACTGCGGCGACGACAGCTTCCGCCGTGATGCCGAAGTGCTTGAAGAGATCCTTCGCCGGCGCGGACGCACCAAAGGAATGCATGCCGACGAAAGCGCCGTCGGAGCCGATGAAGTAATCCCAGCCCTGGCGGATGGCGGCTTCCACCGCAATTTTGACCGGAGCCTTGCCGATGATGGCGTTGCGGTAGGTTTCCGGCTGTTCCTTGAAGAGCTCGAAGCAGGGAACGGAAACGACGCGGGCGGAAACGCCCTTGTCCTTCAGCGTCGCTGCGGCCTTGAGCGCTACTTCCACTTCCGAACCGGATGCAAAGATCGAAACCTTGGCATCGCTTGCGGATACGAGTTCGTAGGCGCCGTAAGCGGAAAGGTTCTTTTCTTCGTATTCCTTGCGCGAAGGCGCAAGGTTCTGGCGGGTGAGCGCCAGCGCCGAAGGACGATGCTTCTGCTCAAGCGCCAGCTGCCAGCATTCCGCCGTCTCGGTTTCATCCGCCGGGCGGAAGACGAGCAGGTTCGGGATGGCGCGCAGCGCGGCGATCTGCTCCACCGGCTGGTGGGTCGGACCGTCTTCGCCGACGCCGATGGAATCATGCGTCAGAACGTGGACGACGCGGATGCCCATCAGGGCAGCCAGACGGATCGACGGACGGCAGTAGTCTGAGAAGATCAGGAAGCCGCCGGCATAGGGAATGAGACCGCCATGCAGTGCGATACCGTTCATGGCTGCTGCCATGCCGTGTTCGCGGATGCCGTAGTGCAGGTAACGGCCGGAGAAATCCGTCGGGGTGATGGACTTCATCTGGCTGGTCTTGGTGTTGTTGGACGGCGTCAGGTCGGCAGAGCCGCCGATCATTTCCGGCAGAATGCCGTTGATGACTTCAAGCGAGTCTTCCGAGGCCTTGCGGGTCGCAACGGTCGGGTTGTTCTCGATGATCTTCTTCTTGAAGCCATCGATCGCGCTGTCGAAGTTGCCGGGCAGATCGCCGGCGAAGCGGCGCTTGAATTCGGCCTTCTTGCCGGCTTCGGTGGCTTCGAGACGGGCTTCCCAGTCCTGACGGGTCTTGGTGGAGCGCAGGCCGGCGAGACGCCATGCATCCAGCACGTCTTCCGGAATGACGAAAGCTTCGGCTTCCCAGTTGAGGCTCTTGCGGGCGGCGGCGATTTCTTCGGCGCCCAGCGGGTTGCCGTGAACCTTGTGGGTGCCCTGCTTGTTGGGTGCGCCGAAACCGATCACGGTCTTGCAGGCGATGAAGGTCGGGCGGTCGGATTTATGTGCAGCTTCGATCGCGGCGGCAATCGCATCCGGATCATGGCCGTCGACGCGTATGGTGTTCCAGTGAACAGCCTGGAAGCGGGCGATCTGGTCGGTGCTGTCGGAAAGGCCAACTTCACCGTCGATGGTGATGTTGTTGTCATCCCAGAACAGAACGAGCTTGTTGAGTTTCAGATGGCCGGCAAGCGCGATGGCTTCATGGCTGATGCCTTCCATGAGGCAGCCGTCACCACACAGCACATATGTGAAGTGGTTCTGCAGATCGGAGCCGAATTCTTCTTCCAGCTTGCGTTCGGCGATTGCCATGCCAACGGCGTTGGCGATGCCCTGGCCGAGCGGGCCGGTCGTCGTTTCGATGCCGGTCGCGTGGCCATATTCGGGATGGCCGGCAGTCTTGGAGCCGAACTGACGGAAACGCTTGATCTCGTCGATCGTCATGTCCTCGTAGCCCGTCAAATAGAGCAGCGAGTAAAGCAACATCGAACCATGGCCCGCAGACAGCACGAAGCGGTCACGATCCGGCCACAGCGAGCTCTTGGGATCGAACTTCAAAAAGCGGGTGAAAAGAACAGTGGCGACATCAGCTGCGCCCATCGGCAGGCCGGGATGGCCGGAGTTGGCCTTCTCTACTGCATCCATGGCAAGAAAGCGGATTGCATTGGCCATCCGGTCGTGTTTGTCGCGAGAAATCATGGCTTTTCCGTCTGTTTCCGGGTGAAGGGAGATAGTTTTACGCAACTATCCAAAAAGCGGGTTGATCCATAGCAGGTGAGGCAGGCAAGTCAATAAATCCACGGGCAATTGCGGTTCTCTCAAGGATAAAAATCGTTTAGCAAAACGGGTGTCTCGAGAAAAATCGTGCGATATGTGTCGCCGTTTCCTCGTTCATCCACAGAGCAAAACGCCTCAATGCACTGGTTTGATTGACGTGATGATAAATCGGGTAATAACCTCTTGGATGTTGAAAAGGCCTGAAACCGGACGATTCGGCCGGTTACTTGCGAGTTGGAAAAAACGATGTCGGCTGAGAAGACCGTACAATCTGCGGTGACGGAGCTGAGCGCTGCCATCACAAATCTCGAAAATGCCATCGATATGCGTATCGAACGGCAAAGGGAGACGGGCGAAATCGATAACGAGGTCAAGCGGGTCCATGTCGATCGCGCAAGGCTCGCGCACGAGCTGGACCAGGCCGAGTTTCGCGCCAATCGTCTCGAAGAAGTCAACCGCGAGGTTTCCCGCCGTCTGGTGACGGCGATGGAGACGATTCGCGCGGTGCTGGATCGATAGGGAGCGGTTTCATGGCGCAAGTTACTGTTATGATCGACGGCAAGGCCTACCGCATGGCTTGCGAGGCAGGGCAGGAAGAGCACCTGACCGATCTCGCTACCCGTTTTGACCGTTATGTGGGGCATCTAAAGAGCCAGTTCGGCGAAATCGGTGATCTGCGCTTGACCGTCATGTCGGGCATCATGGTGATGGACGAACTTTCCGAGCTCAACCGCAAGATCGAAAAGCTGGAGGGGGAAATAGCGTCCCTTTCTCGCAACCGCGACGGTATGGCCGAACACAAGGCAAGATCGGACGAGATGGTTGCCGTTGCCATCAGCGATCTGGCCGACCGTCTGAACGGTATTACCGAAAAACTCCTGGCGCGGCCAAAGCCTGCGGCGCATTGATCGCCGGCAAAGCTTTCCAGCAACAAAATTCGTTCGTGGCCCTCTGGTGGTTTGGTTGGATACGTCCTATATCTAACAGGCGTTCTGCGCTTCCCGACAGGAACCACAATCCCTGGGGCCATACTCGATCCAAAGGGAGCTGTCCCTGGCCAGTCCCGTGGGGCTGGACACATGGCGCCCACCTACATTTGTAGGCACCCAGGATCGTAAATCTCCATCGGTCGCCGTGGATCGCACTTGAAGTTTCGGGTCACTCCCCGATTCTTCTTCTGACTCATATAGTGTCGACAGTTATTTTTCATTGCTGCCGGAGACGGCTTTTTTATGCTGCTGTCATTGCAATGGCGGAACAATTCCCTATTATCTCAATTGGTATGTCTGTCATGCCCTTTTTTTTGAAAGAGGGCGCTGCGGCCAAAACCGCGACGTGCCGTTCAACAGCCCAAAGAGCTAAACTTGTTTACTGAAATTATGATCGTGGTCCTGCTCACCGTATTGAACGGTGTGCTTGCCATGTCCGAGCTTGCCGTTGTCTCCTCCAGACCGGCGAGGCTCAAGGTGCTTGCCGCGCACGGCAGCAAGGGCGCCACGATGGCGCTCGGTCTTTCCGAAAATCCCGGACGCTTTCTTTCCACGGTGCAGATCGGCATCACGCTGGTCGGCGTTCTCTCCGGTGCGTTTTCCGGTGCCACCCTCGGCGCCCGGTTCACGGCATGGCTGTCGGTGCAGGGCGTCCCCGATCGGGTTGCCGATGCGTTGGGCGTGGGCTCCGTTGTCGTCGCCATCACCTACCTGTCGCTGATCGTCGGCGAATTGGTGCCGAAGCAGATTGCGCTGCGCGATCCGGAAAAGATCGCTGCCCGTGTTGCACCCACCATGGTGATGCTCTCCAAGGTCGGCGCGCCGCTGGTCTGGTTTCTCGACAAATCCGGCAAGGCCATCCTTGCGCTTCTCGGCCATAGCGGCACGTCCAATGCATCGGTCACGGATGACGAAATCCGCACGGTTCTGGCGGAAGCTCATAGCGCCGGCGTCATCGAAACCGAGGAATCGGCGATGATCACCAGCGTCATGCGCCTTGCCGACCGCAATGCCCGTGGCCTGATGACGCCGCGCCGCGACGTGGAAGTCGTCGATATTGAAGACAGTGCGGAAGAAATCCGCGTTCAGCTTCGGGAAACGCAGCGTTCCCGCCTGCCCGTGCGCAACGGCGCTTCCGATGAAATTCTGGGCGTGCTTTTCGCCAAGGACGCTTTCGATGCGCTGGCATCCGGCAAGGAGCTGAATGTGCGCGAGCTTCTGCGCGAAGTTCCCGTCGTCTCGGATCTGACGAGCGCTGTCGATGTCATCCAGTCATTGCGCCGTTCCACCGTGCATATGGTGCTGGTCTATGACGAATACGGCCATTTCGAAGGTATCGTCAGCTCTGGCGACGTTCTGGAAGCAATCACAGGTGCCTTCCAGGAAGACAATGACGAGGAGCCGGCGATCGTCGAGCGCGAGGACGGTTCGTTCCTCGTTGCCGGCTGGATGCCCGCCGATGAGTTCGCTTACCGCATGGGCTTCCAGATCGACGAAGACGCCGAGTTCGAGACCGTTGCCGGTCTGGTGCTTGACGAGTTCCGTCGCCTGCCGGAACTGGGCGAACACATCACCCGCAACGGCTGGCGTTTTGAGGTCATAGACCTTGATGGACACCGTATCGACAAGGTGCTCGTGAGCCGGGCTGCCTGATGTCTGGCGACATCGCCGAAAAAGCAAGGCTGCGCGGCGAAAGGCTTGCCGCGCGTGATGCGTTGCCACAAGCCGAGCGTCAGCAAAAAAGCGAGGCGATGACGGCATATGGTGCATCTGCCATTCCGTTCTCGCCAGGTGCCGTTATTTCCGGTTTCATGCCCATCCGTTCAGAGGCCGATATTCGGCCGCTGATGGAGGCACTGCGGACAAGAGGCGGGCGCCTCGCCCTTCCCGTTGTGCTGAACCGGGAGACCATCGTTTTCCGCGCCTTTGATGCGGATGCACCGCTGGTGAAGACGGGCTTCGGCACGACCGGTCCGGCGGAGGACGCAGAAGTTCTCGATCCGGATATTCTGCTCGTCCCGCTTTCCGTCTTTGACGGGCAGGGTCAGCGTATCGGTTATGGCGCGGGTCATTATGATCGCGCTATTGCGAGATTGCACGGCAAAGGCCGAGCCCCCGTTCTCATCGGCGTCGCATTTGATTGTCAGGAAGTGCCATCCGTGCCGGCGGAGCCGCATGACGTGCCGCTTCAGGCGGTTCTGACGGAGAGTGGCCTGCGCTGGTTTTCGGCTTAGCCGTTGATGACCGATGGGAAAAAGGCGCTTTAGCACTTTTTAAAAGATGGATTACCCGTTAGAGGGGACGGAATTTAGGAACATGCGCAAGATCGGGGCGGGTGAATGAGGCTTCTTTTTCTCGGAGATATGGTTGGCAAGACCGGACGCACGGCTGTCTGGGACAGGTTGCCCGGGCTTGTTTCCGATCTGAAGCTCGATTTCGTCATCGTTAATGGCGAAAACGCCGCCGGTGGTTTCGGCATCACCGAGGATATCTATCTCGAAACCATCAATGCCGGTGCGGATGTGGTGACGACCGGCAACCATGTCTGGGACCAGAAGGAGGCCGTTTCCTTCTGCGAGCGCCATGACCAGTTCCTGCGGCCAGCCAATTATCCCGATGGTACGCCTGGCAAGGGCTCGGGCATCTTTTACGCCCGCAACGGCGCGCGTGTGCTTGTCGCCAACATCATGGGCCGGGTCTTCATGCATCCGGAACTGGACGATCCCTTCAAATCGGCGGAGAACATTCTCGCTGCCTGCCCGCTGAAGGAGCAGGCCGACGCCATCATCTTCGATTTCCACGCGGAAGCGACGAGCGAAAAACAGTGTTTCGGTCATTTCGTTGATGGACGCGCAAGCTTCGTTGTCGGAACCCACACCCATGTTCCGACTGCTGACGCCCAGATCTTGAACGGTGGCACGGCCTATATGTCGGATGCCGGCATGTGCGGTGACTACGACAGCTCGCTTGGCATGGAAAAGGAAGAGCCGATCAACCGCTTCATTTCCAAAATGCCGAAGGGCCGTTTCGAAGCCGCCAGTGGACCTGCGACGATCTGTGGCGTCGGCGTCGAGATTTCCGACCGGACCGGCCTTGCGGAAAAGATCGCACCGCTGCGAATTGGCCCGAGGCTCTCCGAAACCCTCCCGTCCTTCTGGGCGTGAGCTTTCGGCTTCTAGCGCTGATCACCCGTTCACAATGACGAGATCGTGAGCGTTCCGCCGCTGTTGGCGCTGGACGCCCTGCAAAACCTGCCTCATCTTCCTTTCTTCGCAAGTTCGAGGGAGTGGCATGATGCTGCGCGTGCTAATGCTTGCAATGGCCGGACTGGTTGCGTGCGCGGGAGCGGCCTTTTCCCAGGCTGGAAGCCGACCTCCCGTTAGCCAGTGCCAGGCAATCGCCCGCAACATTCCCGGCGTCATGTTCGCCAGCTTCAAACCGGCAGGTGCCCAGCTGGCGCAGGCCACGGCTAAGGAAGAGGTGAAGATCAGCTTCATCGGCCATTCCACCTATCTCATCGAAAGTCCTGGCGGCGTGACGATCGCCACAGATTATAATGGCGTCTATCGCCCACCGGTCACGCCGACAGTGGTGACGATGAACCGGGCGCATATGACGCATTTCACTCTCAGTCCGGATCCGGCCATTCAGCATGTGCTGCACGGTTGGAGCGATACGCCCGGAGAAAAGGCCGAGCACAAGCTTCTGGTCGGTGATGTTTATATCCGCAACGTCGCGACTGACATTCGCAACCGCTGGGGCGATTACGAATCCTTTCAGGAAAACGGCAATTCCATTTTCATCTTCGAGGTCGCGGGGCTGTGTATCGGCCATCTCGGCCATCTGCATCACGAACTGACGGACAAGCATTATGCCGAAATTGGTCGTCTGGATGTGCTGATGGTTCCAGTGGATGGTGGTTTGACGATGGGGGCCGACAGCATGAGCCGCGTGGTCAAGCACCTGCGCTCAGCATTGATCTTGCCCATGCACCGCACCGGGCCGCCGTTGGAGCAGTTTCTGACGATGTTTGGGGAAAGCTTCCAGATCGCCTACGCAAAAGATGCGATCATCCGGGTCTCAATGAGAAACCTTCCCCGCCAGCCGCAGATACTGGTGCCAAAAGGCATGTAGTAAAGCGACCGGCGAGGAAAGTCGGGGGAGTCGTATCTCAGGCGAAGGCGAGGTGCTGGCGAACGCCGACATCAGGCATTTTATCGTCGGACATATTGGCCTTGGCGATTTCCCAGCCGAATTTTAGCGTGCTGTCAGTCGAGGCCCAGATTTCCGCGTCGTCAACATGCAGCGCCAGCATCGTCAGTTGCGGATCGCTCTTACCGTGCTCGTACCAGGCTGCGGTGACGGAGTTCCAGTATTCTTCGATCTTTGTCCTGTCGTCGCGCGCCTCGAGTACACCCGAGAGGCAGGCGTGATAATCATGGTCCTTGCCGACGACACAAAAATGCGCGCGAGAACCCGGCTTCAGCGTTTTGACGAGATCGGTGTCTTTCTTGGAGAAAAACCAGATCGTGTTGGTCTTGGGGTCGGCGTGCGGTGCCATCGGCTGCATATGATTGTGCAGGCCCTCGAGGCCAAGCATGCCGGCATGGACCGAATTGACCTCATCCCAGAGCTGGCGGGCAGGGTTTTCTCTTGCTTCAGTCAGGCTGACCATGTGTTTCCTCCGTTGGGTTTGCTGCGGCGACCGGGAGGGTGAAAAATGTCCCGCTCTTCCGCTTTCATTGTCAAAACGAAAAGCGGATAAATCAGTTCCTTATATTCTTGCGGCCAAGAGAAAGCGCTTGCGGGCTTGAACGGCGGGCATATCGCACTTATAAGGCCCGCAATCTCCAAATTAAGACAATCAGGTTTTCCATGGCTGGTCATTCACAGTTCAAGAACATCATGCACCGCAAGGGCAAGCAGGACTCCGTTCGGTCCAAAATGTTTTCCAAGCTTGCGCGTGAAATCACCGTTGCGGCAAAGGCGGGCATGCCCGACCCGAACATGAACGCGCGCCTGCGCCTGGCAATTCAGAACGCCAAGGCCCAGTCCATGCCGAAGGACAATATCGAGCGCGCGATCAAGAAAGCTTCCGGTGCAGACAGCGAAAACTACGATGAGGTCCGTTATGAGGGTTACGGCCCGGGTGGCGTAGCCGTCGTCGTCGAGGCCTTGACCGACAACCGCAACCGCACCGCCTCCAACGTCCGCTCCATCTTCACCAAGGCTGGTGGCGCACTCGGCGAAACCGGATCGGTTTCCTTCTCCTTCGACCGCGTTGGTGAGATCACTTACAAGGCCGAAGTCGGCGATGCCGACAAGGTCATGGAAGCGGCTATCGAAGCTGGTGCCGACGATGTCGAATCTTCTGAGGACGGTCACACCATCATCTGCGGTTTCGAGGCGATGAACGAGGTTTCCAAGGCGCTGGAAGGCGTGCTCGGCGAAGCTGAAAGCGTCAAGGCCATCTGGAAGCCGCAGAACACGGTGCCGGTGGATGAGGAAAAGGCGCAGTCGCTGATGAAGCTCATCGACAATCTCGAAGACGATGACGACGTGCAGAGCGTCTATTCCAACTTCGAAGTTTCGGAAGAAATTCTCGCCAAGCTTTCCGCCTGACGGTTCAGATTTTAAAAAAAAGCCCCGGCAGCGTCATCGCTCCGGGGCTTTTTGTTTAGGCGGCCTTCCTGATGGAGGTCCGCACATCGGCGAAGATCTCCACGGATCGCAGCCGTTTTTCGATATTGTGGATCGGCATCGAGACGATCAGTTCGTCGGCCTGCGTTTCGGCGAGGAAGCCGTCGAGGTGGCGTCCGATTGTTTCAGGCGAGCCGACCGCGGCGAAACGCAAGGTATGTTCCACCGAAAAACGCTCCATCTCGTTCCAGTGGTCGTCCATGCTGTGAACCGGCTTGGGGAACGGGACGCGTACATTGCGGCGCAGGTTGACGAATTGCTGCTGTGACGAGGTGAAGAGATATTGCGCCTCCTCGTCGGTATCGGCGGCGACACCCATCACTCCAACCATCACATAGGGCTTGTCCAGCGTCGCAGAGGGCTGGAAGCGCTCGCGATAGATATGGATCGCCTCCATCAGCATGTCAGGCGCAAAATGCGACGCAAAGGAATAGGGCAGGCCGAGTGCCGCTGCCAGATGCGCGCTATAGGTGCTTGAGCCAAGCAACCAGAGCGGCACGTGCGAATTCATGCCGGGCACGGCAAGGATCGCCTGATCCTGCTGGGGCTGGCCAAGGTACTGCTGGAGCTCGATGATGTCGTGCGGGAAGTTCTCCGCACCAGCATCAAGATTGCGGCGCAGCGCCCTTGCCGTCCGCATATCCGTTCCCGGCGCGCGGCCAAGTCCGAGATCGACCCGGCCAGGCAACAGCGCCGCCAGCGTGCCGAATTGTTCGGCAATGACGAGCGGGGAGTGGTTAGGCAGCATGATGCCGCCTGAGCCGACGCGAATATGTTTCGTGGCGGCACCAACATGGGCGATCACGAGCGATGTGGCTGCGCTCGCAATACCAGGCATGCCATGGTGTTCCGCAAGCCAGATGCGGTTGTAACCGTGGTCTTCAGCCTTGATCGCCATGCGGCGAGAATTTTCAAGCGCCTGGCTGACGCTCTCGCCTTCGCCGATTGGCGAAAGGTCGAGAATGGAAAAGGGGATCATCCAACGCTCCTACACAAATTCTGTCTTTGATGCGGATGTAAGGCGCGTGTCCCGATTTACCATAGAAGTCGCGCAGAATTGAAGGATGGTTCAAAAAAATTGGGGCCTCGAAAGAGGCCCCTTTTCATTTTTTTAGCCCGCTCGACGGAATTGCCGGGTTTCGCGATGGTCTGGAGGTTGCCGGTCGGAAGCGAGTACGAATTGTCCGAGCCTGCCGTCCATCTCGCCCGCCTCGGAAGCGAGATTGTGAATGGCCGCCGTCGTCTCCTCCACCATGGCGGCGTTTTGCTGGGTCATGGTGTCGAGACTGGTGACGGTGCTGTTGATTTCCGCAAGCGTATGCGCCTCCTCGCGGGTGGATTCCATGATTTCTTCGATGCGGGAACTGATGGTCTGCACGTGCTTGCCGATGCCGGTTAGCGAGGCGCCCGCCTTTTCGACCAGTGCCACGCCGGTGGAAACCTCGTCGGTGGAGCGCTTCAGCAGGCTGGTGATTTCTTTTGCGGCGGCGGCCGAGCGTTGTGCCAGTTCGCGCACCTCCTGCGCCACAACGGCAAAACCCTTGCCGGCCTCGCCCGCACGCGCGGCTTCCACACCTGCGTTCAGGGCGAGAAGGTTGGTCTGGAAGGCGATTTCATCGATAACGCCGATGATCTGGTTGATCTGGCGCGACGAGGTCTGGATCGCTTCCATGGCGGCGATGGTCTGCTCCATGACTTGGCTGGACGCAGTGGCCTGCGTACTGGCGTCGCGGGCGATCCGTGTTGCTTGTTCGGCGCGTTCGATCTGGTCGCGGACGGCTTCGGTGATTGCCTTGATGGCGCTTGCCGTCTCGGTAATGGAGGCGGCCTGCCGTTCGGTGCGCTCAGCGAGCTGGTCTGCACCTACCCGCATTTCCTCCGAGCCGCCGCGAACGGCGGCGGAATTGCCGCCGATGGCCTGCATGGTCTCGCTGAGCCTTGCAAGCGCCGTATTGAAGTTGTGGCGCAGGCTTTCAAGATCGTCTGGGAAGACAGTCTCAATGCGATAGGCGAGATTGCCGTTTGCCAGTCGATCCAGCCCTTCGTCAAGAGAACGCACGACCATTTGCAGCGTGCCGGCCTCGGCCTCTCGTTCCGCAAGATGTGCGCGGCGTGCCGTTTCGGCTTCCTCGCGCGTGCGGGACGTGGTCGCTTCCATTTCCCGCTGCAAAATGAGTTTTTCGCGGAAACTGCCAAGCGCGCGCGCCATGCGGCCGATCTCGTCCTTGCGGTCCTGATTGCCGATCTCGGCATCGAGACGGCCTGCCGCCACTTCGCCGGTCAGCCCGGCCAGCTTCTCCAGCGGTGCGAACAGGCGCCGTGCAAAAAAGGCGGTTGCCGCGCACATGGCTGCCAGAACGCAAAGGCCGATGACAGCTAGCGTGCCGGCAATCGAAATGGAACCGGCGTTCAACTCGCTGCGCAACATGCTTTCCACCGCGAGGTATTTTTCACCGGCAAACGAGAAGGCGCGGGCATAGGCATTGGCTTCGCCGTCCGGACGGTTGATCTTGGCAATCGTCATACCGGACGTATTGAGTGCCTGTGCATGGAAGCCATAGATTGCCGGATTAAGGCTGACGAGACCGTTGCCGTCCACGCCCAGAACCTTGCCGTCGGCGGAGACGATCGCGGATTGTTCGGAGCTGCCGGCGGAGATGCCTTTCGCGAGGATCTGGCTGAAGACCTCTTGTTTGACGCGGAAGAGAACGATGCCCTTGAACGCACCGAATTTGACTACCGGAATGCCGAAATAGATGCGGGCCTCTTTGGTCGCTTCGTCGATGCGCAGGCCGGAGAAACTCGTCTGCGCCACGTCGTTCACGGCTTTTCCTGCGTTGGTGGCTCCGCGCGCAAAAGCAGCCCCAAGGCCGCTATCCGCCCAGGCGCCACCCGTGACGGTTTCCCCGAAAGCCGGTCCTTTCAGATAGGAGTAATAAACCGTGCCGGCCGGATCGATGAAGAGAACATCGCTGAATGGGGTTCCCTTGAGGTAGCCGCCGATATCCGTCTGGGTTTTTTCATGGGTGGAATAATAAAAGCCGCTCGGATTTTCGGGCTTGATGAGCTTTTCTTTCTCTCCGTAGGGGTTTTCCTTGACGAAGACGCGTTGCAGTTCCGCCTTTGCGTCGCCGGAACTCTTCTGCACGGTGCCCCAGCCGCTGCGCATGGAGACTACCGCCATTTGCAGGGATTCGATCTTGGCGATGGAATCCGCCTGCGTTTCAAGCTGCTCAAGGCGTTCCTGCAGCATGTCGCCCCTGAAGACGAGAATGCTCTCCATGGATTTCGACGCCTGTTCCTCGAGAACGCCGCTGCTGCTTTGATAGCCGAGAAGCGTGAGAGCCCCGGTCGAGATCGTCATCAGCGCAAGGAAAATCACGAGCACTTTGGTGGATATGGAATGAAAACGGTTCAGCATGGCCGATGCAGCCCTCAATGCCGTATCACTTCCCGCACCATGCATTGATGGCGCCACCGGATGGCTGATATGGCGAAAATATTGCGCTGCGGATCATCATGTCCGCAGCTCCCCTTTTTTGATTTTGTGCGGGAACAATGCGGTACGCGGTTTAAGCAGAGGTAAATGCTGCACTGCAAATTTGATCAATGTTGTCGTTTTGTTCACTTATCGCTGGCAGGGTCGCAGCCGAAAAGATAGGGTGACTTATGCAAAAGACGATTCGAATCATCGGTATCGACCCCGGGTTGCGGCGCACCGGATGGGGTGTCATCGAAACCTTCGGCAACAGCCTTCGGTTTGTCGCTTCTGGCACAGTGACATCGGATGGTGATATGGATCTCGCCTCCCGCCTGTGCCAGCTGCATGATGGGCTGGCGGATACCGTTCACAGCTATCAGCCCGATGAGGCGGCGGTGGAGCAGACGTTCGTGAACAAGGATGCTGTCGCCACGCTAAAGCTCGGTCAGGCGCGCGGCATTGCCATGCTGGTTCCGGCGCGGGCAGGGTTGCCTGTTTTCGAATATGCGCCGAACGCGGTCAAAAAAGCCGTCATAGGTGTTGGGCACGGCGAAAAGCAGCAAATCCACATGATGCTGAAAATCCTGATGCCGAAAGCAGAATTCAAGGGTAACGATGCGGCGGACGCCTTGGCGATCGCAATCTGCCACGCCCATAATCGCGGCGGCGACAGGATGGCGCGGCTATTGGCGGCCGGTTGAATATTGAAGTCTCACTGCAGCGGGCGGCATCATGATTGGGAAACTTAAAGGCACCATCGAGGAAATCGGCGCGGATTACGTGCTGGTGGATGTGCACGGCGTTTGTTACGTCGCCTATTGCTCGGCGCGCACACTCTCAAAAATAGGTTCCGCTGGTGAAGCGGTCGTCCTCTTCATCGAAACCTATGTGCGCGAAGACCAGTTGAGGCTGTTCGGCTTTTTGTCGGCACTTGAGCGGGAATGGTTCAATCTGCTGCAGAGCGTGCAGGGGGTCGGTTCGAAAGTGGCGCTGGCCGTCTTGTCTACCCTGTCGCCTTCTGAACTCGCCAATGCGATAGCGCTGCAGGACAAGGTGATGATTTCGCGTGCGCCGGGCGTAGGGCCGAAGGTGGCGGTGCGCCTCGTTACCGAGCTTCGCAACAAGGCGCCTGCATTTGCAGGAGAAGCTTCGGCTTCCATCGGGCTCAAGCAGGAACTTGGCGAGGGTGTCGCCTCCGCGCCGGTGGCGGATGCCGTGTCGGCGCTCACCAATCTCGGCTATTCACGCGATCAGGCCGCAAATGCCGTTGCGGCCGCGCTGAAGAACGGCGGGGAGGGCGGCGACAGTGCCAAACTCATCCGGCTCGGCCTGCGCGAACTTTCACGCTAAGCTGCGCGCAGCAAGCGAACGAAGCCGGGTGCGACGCTGAATTTCGTGAAGCGCCTTCGTGCGACAGTCGTGATATAGCGGCGAAGACCATCTCTTGAATTGGTTTAGAACAATGGAATGCCCTCTATGAGCGATGCGGACAGACTGATTTCGGCGGACAAGCGCGGTGAAGATATCGACACCACAATGCGCCCGCAGTCGCTGGACGATTTTACCGGCCAGGCCGAGGCTCGCGCCAATCTCAAGGTGTTTATCGAGGCGGCAAAGAACCGTGGCGAGGCGCTGGACCATGTGTTGTTCGTCGGGCCTCCCGGTCTCGGCAAAACCACGCTGGCGCAGATCATGGCCAAGGAGCTTGGCGTCAACTTCAAGTCCACCTCCGGACCAGTGATCGCCAAAGCTGGCGACCTTGCCGCACTTTTGACCAATCTCGAGGAGCGCGATGTGCTCTTCATCGATGAAATCCATCGTCTCAACCCGGCAGTCGAGGAAATTCTCTATCCGGCGATGGAGGATTTCCAGCTCGACCTCATCATCGGTGAGGGGCCTGCGGCCCGCTCGGTGAAGATCGATCTTTCCAAGTTCACCCTCGTTGCCGCGACCACGCGTCTTGGTTTGCTGACAACGCCGCTGCGCGACCGCTTCGGCATTCCTGTCCGTCTGGCCTTCTACACTGTCGATGAGCTGGAACTGATCGTTCGGCGCGGCGCGCGGCTGATGGGTTTGAACATGACCGACGATGGCGCACGCGAGATAGCAAGGCGTGCACGCGGCACGCCGCGCATCGCCGGACGGCTCTTGCGCCGGGTTCGCGATTTCGCTGAGGTGGCCCGGGCGGAAGCCGTCACCCGTGAGATTGCCGACGAAGCGCTGACGCGGTTGCTTGTCGACAAAATGGGTCTCGATCAGCTGGACATGCGCTATCTGACCATGATCGCGGTCAATTTCGGCGGCGGCCCTGTTGGTATCGAGACCATCGCCGCTGGCTTGTCGGAGCCGCGTGATGCGATCGAAGACATCATAGAACCCTACATGATCCAGCAGGGTTTCATCCAGCGCACGCCGCGCGGCCGCGTTCTGACCGGCACTGCCTGGAAACATCTGGGCATGCAGCCGCCTAAAGATCTCGAGGCGGCGCAATTCCGGCTGACGCTGGAAGAGGATTGAGGGAACAAGCCCGGCGCTTTCGCATTTGATTTTCTTTGGTCAGGAAATGATGATGTCTGGATATCGCAAGGGTACGAAGGTTCGCTGGAAATGGGGCAACGGAACCGGCGAAGGAAAAATCGTCGAGACGTTTACTGATGATGTCGAAAAAACGATTTCCGGTTCCACGATAAAGCGCAAGGCCAGCAAGGACGAACCCGCTTATCTTATCGAGCAGGAAGATGGGGCGAAGGTTCTGAAGAGCAAGTCCGAGCTTGAACACGTCGATTGAAAAGCGGCGTTATCAGGCGCCATGAGAAGGGACGTCGATGGCCTACGATCCGATGCGGGTTTTCCGCAAACTCGCGCGCAACAACCGGCTGGCTAATTTAAGGCTGCATCAGGCTTGTCTTCAGCTGTTGCAGGAGGAATTCGTGGCCGCTCGCGTCAGCTTCTTTCCAACCCTTCGGGCAACCCTGAACCACATCTACACCGTTGACCTGTTTTATATCGACGCGATTAAAGGCGGGACGCTCGGCCTTGCCGCTTTTGACGAGGAAGAGCCTTTCGCCACCATGGCGGAGCTGCATGTTGCCCAAGCGAAACTGGACGAAGAACTGATCGATTTTGTCGACATGCTGGATGAAGACGACCTCGCTGCCATCGTCAATATTCATCGTGGAACACGCATCCAGCAGGATCGCTGCGATGATGTGTTGTCCCATCTCTTCCAGCACCAGACGCATCATCGCGGGCAGGTGCATGCCATGCTGTCCGGTACCATGATCAAGCCGCCACAACTGGATGAATTCATTGTGGGAGACGACGCAAAGGCGAGAAAAGCCGAGATGGATGCGTTAGGGTGGACGGAAACCGATTTGATGTTTCCAGCCAGCAGGTTCAGTTAATGACACAAGACACCACGGTGCAGGACACCCGTATCCGCATGAAATTCAAGCCGAAACGCATTTTCCAGATGCGCGTTGCGGGGCTGGCGTTTCGGGATGGCCACGTGTTGGTGCACCGCGCGTCCCATGAGAAATTCTGGACCTTTCCAGGTGGTCGCGCCGAAATGGGCGAGCGTTCCGAAGAAACGCTGGCGCGCGAAATGGTCGAGGAACTTGGCGTCGAAGCGAAGGTCGGGCGGCTTTTATGGGCGGTCGAGAATTTTTTCCATTATGAGGGTAAGGAGTGGCACGAACTCGGTTTCTATTACCTGATGGATTTGCCGGAGACCCTTGCCTTTCACCCCACGGATATCATTCACCGCGTTCAGGATGGCGATAACGAGCTCGAGTTTCGCTGGGTCGCCGCGACCCGTGATGCATTGACCGAACTCGATATTCCGCCCTATTTCATCGCGGATGAAATAGAACACCTGCCTGAGACCACAAGACACCTTGTCTGGTATGACGGCGACCTGGACGCCAAATGACTTCTGCCCCTGAGCGCCATATGATCCGGCTGGACCGCAAGCCGCAGCTGTTCAGCATGCGTGTGGCGGCGTTGATTTTCCAAGACAACTATCTTCTCGTCCAGCGTGGCGCCAAGGATAGCTATTGGGCCCTGCCGGGCGGGCGGGCGGAAATCGGTGAAAGCTCCGAGCAGACCATCATCCGCGAGATCGGCGAGGAGCTTGACCGGGATTGCGCCGTCGAGCGTCTTCTCTGGTCGGCGGAGAATTTTTTCGCCTATGATGATTATGCCGCGCATGAACTGGCATTTTATTATCTGGTTTCGCTGCGCCAGCCTTTGCCGTTCCATGAAAGCGATATAGTGCATCGCGTGCTGGATGGCGTCGAGGTGGAGTTCCGCTGGCTGCCCGCGCAGCCTTCCGCGCTGCTGGAACACGATCTCAGACCCCGTTTCATTGCTGAGCGCATCGAGATGCTGCCTCAGCGCCACGAGCATCTTATCGTCCGCGAGGGTCGTTCAGGTGCGGCCGAACTTTCCAAGGAGATATCATGAGCGAGCTTGTGGTTTCGCTTTCCGGCGAACTCATCGAACATGGGCACCGCCTGACCCAGCGGGTCTATTATGAGGACACGGATTTTTCCGGCCTCGTTTATCACGCGCGCTATCTGCATTTTCTCGAGCGCGGTCGAACCGACTACCTGCGTTGCCTCGGCTGCGAGCAAAGCGCACTCCTGACCGCCGACGAGGAGGGTCTCGTTTTCGTCGTCCATCGTATGGAGATCGATTTCAAGAGCCCGGCCCGGATGGATGATGTGTTGACGATCACCACCCTTACCGAAAAGGCCGGGGGCGCAAAAATGGTGCTCAATCAGGAAATCCGGCGCGGCGAAACGCTGCTTGTTGCCGCCAAGGTCATCATCGCCGTCATCAATGCCAATGGCCGGCCAAGGCGCCTTCCGGAGACGGTGGCCGAAAAATTCCTGAAGTAAGTTCGGGGCTGGTCCAGTAAATCCATCAGACGTGGCGCGGTTGTAACACTCCTTTAACCATAATGGTGTCTTACTTTAGCAACTGGCATTTGTGCGGCGCACGCCTTCCTTTCACCAAATTTATTGGCAAGTAAGGCTTACTGGCAAGTATCGGGGTATGGCAAAGGGGTTTGCGGCTGTTGCTGCATAGCTTCGAGCGTTAACACGCGTTTGAATCGCCCGGTCCCGTACCGGGCGTTTGGATTCGGGGATTGGATATTTATGGAACAGGCAGGTTTGGCAGCGGCGACGCACGATGTAAGTCTCTGGGCGCTGTTTATGCAGGCGGGCCTCATCGTGAAGTTCGTGATGATTGGACTTATCGCCGCCTCGGTCTGGACGTGGGCGATCGTCTTCGACAAATACGTAAGCTTCGGCAAGGCAAAGCGCCAGTTCGACCAGTTCGAACAGGTCTTCTGGTCTGGCCAGTCGCTCGAAGAGCTTTACCGCACTCTGGCAGAACGCCAGAATGTTGGTCTCGCGGCAATTTTCGTTTCCGCCATGCGGGAGTGGAAGAAATCATTTGAACGCGGCGCCCGTTCACCCATCGGTCTGCAAATGCGTATCGACCGGGCAATGGACGTGACGATTGCTCGTGAAGGCGAACAATACGAGGCTCGCCTCGGTTCGTTGGCGACGATCGGTTCTGCCGGTCCGTTCATCGGCCTCTTCGGTACGGTCGTTGGTATCATGACCTCGTTCCAGGCGATTGCCGGTTCGAAGTCCACCAACCTTGCGGTCGTGGCGCCGGGTATCGCCGAAGCGCTTCTGGCAACGGCCATCGGTCTTGTCGCGGCTATTCCGGCGGTTATCGCCTACAACAAGTTCACGGCTGACGCGCACAAGCTTTCCGCTCGTATGGAAGGTTTCGCCGACGAGTTCTCCGCGATCCTGTCGCGCCAGATCGATGAAAAACTTCAGACGCGGCAGGCAGCCCAATAAGCGCGCCGCGCAGTAATTTGCCGCAAGGCAAAATGGAGTAGATGTTATGGGTATGTCAGCAGGTGGCAGCAGCGGCGGTTCCGGTGGACGCCGTGGGCGCGGCGGACGTCGCAGGGGCGGCGCGATCAGCGAAATCAACGTGACGCCACTGGTTGACGTCATGCTCGTGCTGCTCATCATTTTCATGGTGGCCGCACCGATGATGACGGTCGGCGTTCCGATCGACCTGCCGCAGACATCTGCCAACGCGCTGAATTCGGATACGCAGCCGATCACGATTTCCGTCAATGCCAATGGCCAGATCCATTTGCAGGAAACGGAAATCCAGGCGGCCGAGGTGGCCGACAAGCTGCAGGCAATCGCCACGACAGGTTATAACGAACGCATCTTCGTGCGCGCGGATTCCGTTGCCGCCTATGGCGTCGTCGCCGACGTGATGGCGCGTATCCAGGCAGCGGGCTTCAAGAATATCGGCCTTGTTACCCAGCAGAAACAGGATAATTGACGTCAGCGATGAAGGGCAGCCTTACCACATCCGCGATCGTGCACGCATCGCTTCTGGCTTTCGCCCTCGTTTCCCTGGGCTCGCCGGAGCCTCTTGACGTGTCGCAGGCTGAGGCACTGCCTGTGGAGCTGGTGCCAATCGAGGAATTGAGCCAGATCCAGCAAGGCGACAAGAACGCGCCGAAGGCGGAAAAGTCGGCCCCGGTTCCGACTACACGTCCGGATATCGTTCCGAACGCTCAGAATGTCGGCAACAACGTGGCCGATATAGAAGCGCCGCCGACGCCTACTACAAAGCCGAACGACAATATCAGTGCGGCCGCTCCGCCAAAGCAGGAAAAGCCGCAGCCGGTTGTCGACACCAAGGCGAACGAGGTGAAGGAAATCGTCAAGGAAGAGACCTCGGCTCCGAAGCCGCAGGAAATGGCCGCCTTGCCGCAGACCAAGCCCGAGATCGCGCCGCAACCCAAGACGGAGCCGCCGCCGCAGGAAACGAAAGCGGAAGAGCCACCCCCGGTGCAACAGGAACCGGCCGAAATTCCCGTGCCGCCGAATGTGCCGCGCCCGAATTCCCGCCCGGAGCCGCCGAAGCCGGAAGTGCCGAAACAGGCTGAGACCAAACCTGCCGAGCAGAAGCCCGCTGATAAGCCTGCAGAGACCAAGCCCGATCAGGCAAAGTCCACGGACAAGCCTTCCGACAAGAAGCCGGGTGAGAAAAAGCAGGAAACGGCGAAATCCGCTTCGTCGAAGGAAAGCGATTTTAACGCTGACGATGTTGCCGCGCTTTTGAACAAGCAGGCGCCCTCCGGTGGTGGTGCAAAGCGCTCCACCCAGCAGGCATCGCTTGGCGGCAAAAAGACCACGGGCGGTTCGACGCTCAGCCAGACGGAAATGGATGCGCTGCGTGGCGCAATCCAGAAAAACTGGCAGATCATTCCCGGCATGGCGGATGCCTCGGACGTTCGCGTTCGGGTCACCATGAAGCTTGACCGTGATGGATCCATCATCGGCCGACCCGAGATCGAAGCAACGGGTGGTTCCGAGGGAACGCGTCGCGCCCTTTCCGGTGGTGCCTATCGTGCCATCATGCGTTCTGCTCCGTTCACGAACCTTCCTGCCGACAAATATGATGCATGGAACGAAGTCGTAGTGAATTTCGATCCCAGTGAATTGCTATGAATGCTGAAAGGCCTGGCAACATGAAGATATTTTCGCCGATCCGGCTGGTGCTCGCTGTCGCGGCCCTTATGTCGGTTTTCTCCGCACCGGCTTTTGCGCGGGTGGAAATCAACATCAACAAGGGTAACGTCGAACCCTTGCCCATCGCCATCACCGACTTCATCTCGGGTGACGGCATCGGCGCGCAGGTATCGGCCGTAATTGCTGCCGATCTGCAGCGTTCCGGCCTGTTTGCGCCAGTCAACAAGAGTGCCTTCATCGAAAAAATCGCCAACCCGGATCAGCAGCCGCGTTTTGAGGACTGGAAGGTTATCAACGCGCAGGCACTCGTAACGGGCCGCGTGACGCGTGAAAGCGATGGCCGTCTGCGTGCGGAGTTCCGCCTTTGGGATACTTTCGCAGGCCAGCAGATGACCGGGCAGCAGTTCTTCACGCAGCCGGAAAACTGGCGCCGTGTCGCCCACATCATTGCGGACGCCATTTATGAGCGCGTCACCGGTGAAAAGGGTTACTTCGATACCCGCGTCGTTTTCGTCTCCGAAAGCGGCCCGAAGACAGCCCGCAAGCGTCAGCTGTCGATCATGGACCAGGACGGCTTCAACGTCCGTAACCTCACCAATTCGAACGACATCGTTCTGACGCCGCGTTTTTCGCCGAACCGTCAGGAAGTCACCTACATGTCGTTTGAAGGCCAGCAGCCGCGCGTTTACCTGCTGCAGCTGGAAACCGGACAGCGCGAAGTGGTCGGTAATTTCCCCGGCATGACATTCTCGCCGCGCTTCTCGCCGGATGGCCAGAAGGTCATCATGAGCCTTCAGCAGGATGGTAACGCCAATATCTACACCATGGACCTGCGCTCACGAACCACGACGCGCCTGACGAACACGTCGGCGATCGATACTGCACCGTCATTCTCCCCGGATGGGCAACGTGTTGCCTTTGAAAGCGACCGTGGCGGCCGTCAGCAAATTTACGTAATGAATGCCGATGGTTCAGGACAGCAGCGTATTTCGTTCGGCGACGGGTCGTATTCCACGCCGGTCTGGTCGCCACGCGGCGATCTGATCGCCTTCACAAAACAATCGGGCGGCAAGTTCTCGATTGGCGTGATGAAAACCGACGGTTCGGGTGAGCGCATTCTGACCAGCGGCTTTCATAATGAAGGCCCAACATGGGCGCCGAACGGCCGTGTGCTGATGTTCTTCCGCCAGAACGCTGGTGCTGGCGGTCCGCAGCTCTATTCGATCGACTTGACCGGCTACAACGAACAGCTGATCAAGACTCCCACCTTCGCTTCGGACCCGGCCTGGTCGCCGCTTCTGGACTGATATTGACTGCCATGACGGCGCCGGCCCAACCGGCGCCGTCATGTTTTTACATATGCCGTACGGGAAACTGCCTCTTTCTTGCCGCAAAGTGTTGTGAGGGAGCAAAAAAGTGGGACGTTTCCTTTCTGTTAACCATAAGCGTTTGTCGGCTATTAACCTCGATCCGTTAGTGTCTGGCAACGTTATTGCAATCCCAAGGAGAGACCGGCGATGAGCCGTACACACACTTCGGCACTCAGCCCGATGCAGAAACTGGCCCGTAATCCGGCTGTTATCGCCATGACGCTCGCTCTTGCTCTCGCAGGCTGCGCGAACAAGAAGAACATGCCGAACAGCGCCGGTGAGCTTGGTCTCGGCGGTGCGGGCTCTGCGACGCCCGGCTCCCAGCAGGACTTCACGGTTAATGTTGGCGACCGCATCTTCTTTGATACGGACTCGACGTCCATCCGTGCAGACGCGCAGCAGACGCTGCAGCGCCAGGCGCAGTGGCTTGCCCGTTACCCGAAATACGCCATCACCGTCGAAGGCCATGCCGACGAGCGCGGTACGCGTGAATACAACCTGGCGCTCGGCGCCCGTCGTGCCGCTGCAACCCGTGACTTCCTGGCGTCCCAGGGCGTTCCGGCAAGCCGCATGAAGACGATCTCCTACGGCAAGGAAAAGCCGGTCGCCGTCTGCGATGACATTTCCTGCTGGTCGCAGAACCGCCGCGCTGTGACGGTTCTCGGTGGCGCAGGCATGTAATCGCCTGACGCTTTTGTGATCTCGAATGGAAGGCGGTCTATGGGCCGCCTTTCGTTTTTTTCATAGTTTGGCCGAAGTTAAGTTGCTTTTTCGGTTGATATGGAAAAAATCCGGCTTGCGCCATTCCGGTGCAAATCAGTTAAGGCAGGGCAAATGAGATGAAGAAACTTGTCGTGGCGGGAATGCTGGGGCTTGCAGCCTGCACCGGCTTGAGCGGCACAGCCGTTTCGGGTCCGCTGTTCGGTGCGGGGGGTAGCTTCGGCACGATCAACTCTCAGCAGGTCCCAATTGTGCGGGTTCAGGCCAATGAAGCCTATAAGGTTCAGCAGCTTGAAGAACAGATCCGGCAGCTCAACGGCCGTATCGAAGAAATGAGCTTCCAGCTTTTGCAGATGCAGGAAACGATCCGCAAGGCGCAGGAAGACAATGAATTCCGCTTCCAGGAACTGGAAGGCGGCAAAGGCGCGAGTACCACCGCGCCGAAAAAGAAGGCGGAGGCCACTCCGGCCGCTCCGCCGAGCGACGACGTTGCAACGATCATCGAAACGCCACCTCAGGGTGGCGCTTCCGTTTCGCCGTCCGCTTCCGCGAACGCGCCGACGAGTGCACCGGGAGAGACGACGCTTGGCTCCATCGAGCTTGATTCCAAGGGCATGCCGATCGGTGGCTCATTGAACCAGGGTGCCAACAATTCTTCCGGTAGTCTTCCGGGCGTTACCACCGGCAACGGTTCGCGCAAGACCGATCCGGTCAACACTGCAGCACTCACCAGCGAGGGCGATATCTATCAGGCTGCTTACGGCCATGTTCTTTCCGGCGATTACAAGCTGGCGGAGCAGGGGTTCCAGCAATATCTCCAGGGTTACCCGAAGGGCACCAAGGCCGCCGATGCCAGCTTCTGGCTGGGCGAGGCACAATATTCGCAGGGCAAGTTCAACGAGGCCGCAAAAACTTTCCTGAACGGCCATCAGACCTATGGCAAGTCTCCGAAGGCACCGGAAATGCTGATGAAGCTCGGCATGTCGCTTGCAGCTCTGGACAACACCGAGACCGCCTGCGCCACGCTGCGCGAAGTGCCGAAGCGTTATCCCAGTGCTTCAAAGACTGTGCTGAACAAGGTTGCCAGCGAACAGAAGCGGCTGAGCTGCTGATCTTGCTCCTGCCCCTGCCCCTGCCATGGCGGCGGTCTTTCCATGCCGGTTGATGTCCGCATTTGGAACGAAAAGACGGTTGCGCCGCTCGCTGCGGCAAGGTCCTTCGTCGAAAATCTTCGCAAACCCGTCCATATTCTCATCGCAATCTCCGGCGGTAGCGATTCCACCGGTCTGTTGCTGGCACTGCATGAGGCGAGGGCGGAGGCGGAACCCGACCGGGTGCGGCTTTCCGCCGTCACGGTTGACCATGCCCTAAGGGCGGAATCCGCTGATGAGGCTCACAAGGTCTCCCTGCTCTGCGCGGAACTCGGTATCCCGCATACCGTGCGCCGATGGGATGGCCCCAAACCCGCTTCCGGCATTTCCGAAGCCTCTCGTCTTGCCCGATATACTCTGATCGCCGACGTTGCGAGCGACATTGGCGCTGATCTCGTCGTGACGGGGCATACTCTTGGCGACCAGCGGGAAACCGTGGCGATGCGTGCCGCCAGAAGCGGCAGCAGCGAAAATCTCGGCCTCGCCGGCATGGCGGATGCTGTATTATACGGTGGACGCCACTGGATCATGCGGCCGTTCCTGACCTGTGAAAGACAGGAGATCCGCGATTTCGTATCATCTCGCTCGCGTGGCTGGTTTGACGACCCGAGTAATGACAACGCGCGCTACGAGCGGGTTCGTGTGCGGCAGTCGCTTTCCGACTCTCCGCCGCCGTTTGATGCGCAGGCCGCCGTCAAACGACAGGCATATTCCGAGAAAACCGCCTTTTTCCTCCAACAAAACGTAGAAGTCTTTGACGCCACGCTCGCCAGATTGTCGGTTGAAGGCCTGATGCCCGATCTTCCCGAATTTCGGCACGGGCTAGCGGTGCTCATCGCTAATCTCGGTGGAAGGGCCTATTTCCCGGCGGCCAGCAGCATGGATCGGGTGTTGCAGTTTCTAAAAACCAGCGAGAACGGGCGGATAACGGTTGGCCGCGTTCTTCTCGATCGCCGAAAGGACGGGCTTTATCTTTTCCGCGAGCATCGGAATATGCCGGAGCTGCAAGTCGAGGCTGGTGGGCAGGGCCTCTGGGACGATCGTTTCCTTGTGAAAAACACATCGGCTTTTCCGGTCAATATTGCGGCGGGCAGGACGGGTGGCATTGTGGATGCGGCAGCGCTTTTTCCAGCGGTGCCGCCAGGGATTGCAAAACAGGCGATGGCGATCCTGCCGCAAATTGCCACGTTGGTTCCCCCTCGAGCCTCTCCGGAAGGTGCCATCAGTATCGTGCCGAGGCTTGCCCCCTTCGATCTTTTTCTGCCGCGCTTCGACCTTGAGTTGGCGAATGCCATCGCGGTTTTATTCGGCCGTGCGGCCTATCCACAGCCGCCGGTTTAAATCCGGCCTCTTTTTCGTGAATTGCCTTGGAATAGTTTTTACACCAAAACGCATCAGATAACGCCCTTTGCCTTGGCAACGGCAGATGTCGTCCTTATGTTAGGGTCGAGTAATAGCGGGCAGCAAACATGTCCGTGTGAGTTCGGGGAGTTCGATGAACCCAAATTTCAGAAATTTCGCCTTGTGGGCCGTGATTGCCCTCTTGCTGATCGCTTTGTTCAGCATGTTCCAGACTTCGCCGACGCAAACGGGTTCGCGGGAAATTCCGTATTCCCAGTTTCTCCGCGATGTGGATTCCGGGCGAGTTCGCGACGTGACCGTCACCGGTAACCGGGTTCTCGGAACCTATACCGAAAACGGCACGGCCTTTCAGACCTATTCCCCAGTAATCGACGACAGCTTGATGGAGCGCTTGCAGAGCAAGAACGTCACCATCGTCGCGCGTCCCGAGAGCGACGGTTCTTCCGGTTTTTTGAGCTATCTCGGCACGCTTTTGCCGATGTTCCTCATCCTCGGCGTCTGGCTGTTCTTCATGCGGCAGATGCAGGGCGGTTCGCGCGGCGCGATGGGCTTTGGCAAGTCAAAGGCCAAGCTTTTGACGGAAGCGCACGGCCGCGTGACGTTTGACGACGTCGCAGGTGTGGACGAAGCCAAGCAGGACCTTGAGGAAATCGTGGAATTCCTGCGCGATCCGCAGAAGTTCCAGCGGCTCGGCGGCAAGATCCCGCGCGGCGTGCTGCTGGTCGGCCCTCCAGGTACTGGTAAGACGCTACTGGCGCGCTCCGTCGCGGGTGAAGCTAATGTGCCGTTCTTCACCATTTCCGGTTCTGACTTCGTGGAAATGTTCGTCGGCGTCGGCGCAAGCCGCGTGCGTGACATGTTCGAGCAGGCCAAGAAGAATGCGCCGTGCATCATCTTCATCGACGAAATCGACGCTGTCGGTCGTCACCGCGGTGCGGGTCTCGGCGGTGGCAATGACGAACGCGAACAGACGCTGAACCAGCTGCTGGTCGAGATGGACGGCTTCGAGGCAAATGAAGGCATCATCCTCATCGCCGCCACCAACCGTCCGGACGTTCTCGATCCCGCACTTCTGCGTCCTGGCCGTTTCGACCGTCAGGTCGTCGTGCCGAACCCGGATATCGTCGGCCGTGAGCGCATCCTCAAGGTTCACGTTCGCAACGTGCCGCTGGCTCCGAATGTCGATCTCAAGGTTCTGGCACGTGGCACCCCCGGTTTCTCGGGCGCTGACTTGATGAACCTCGTCAACGAAGCCGCCCTGATGGCTGCTCGCCGTAACAAGCGCGTGGTTACCATGCAGGAGTTCGAGGACGCCAAGGACAAGATCATGATGGGTGCGGAACGCCGCTCCTCCGCCATGACCGAAGCGGAAAAGAAACTGACCGCTTACCATGAGGCGGGGCATGCGATTACCGCGCTGAAGGTTGCCTTGGCTGATCCGCTGCACAAGGCGACAATTATTCCGCGTGGCCGTGCACTCGGCATGGTCATGCAGTTGCCTGAAGGTGACCGCTACTCCATGAGTTACAAATGGATGGTGTCGCGTCTGGTGATCATGATGGGTGGCCGCGTTGCCGAGGAGTTGACCTTCGGCAAGGAAAACATCACCTCCGGCGCATCTTCGGATATCGAGCAGGCCACCAAGCTTGCCCGCGCCATGGTAACGCAATGGGGCTTCTCCGACGCTCTCGGCCAGGTCGCCTATGGTGAAAACCAGCAGGAGGTCTTCCTTGGCCATTCCGTCTCGCAGTCCAAGAATGTCTCCGAGGCAACGGCTCAGACGATCGACACCGAAGTCCGCCGTCTGATCGACGAGGCCTATACAGAGGCACGTCGTATCCTGACGGACAATCACGACGGGTTCGTTGCTATTGCCGAGGGTCTTCTGGAATACGAAACCCTCACGGGCGACGAGATCAAGGCTTTGCTGAGGGGCGAGAAGCCGGCACGCGATCTGGGTGACGATTCTCCTGGCAGCCGTGGCTCGGCTGTTCCGAAAGCAGGCACCAAGAAGGACGGCCTAAGCGAAGTCAAGGGTGACGGCGAAGCCAAGGGCGACGGCGAGGCTGAAGGCGGCATGGAGCCGCAGCCGCACTGATTGCCTGGCCAAGACGACTATTGAAAAAGGCCATCCGGTTTTCCGGGTGGCCTTTTCAGTTTGGTAACAAGATATAAGCCATTTTTGCGGTAATTTACGTGCTGTTTATCGTGGTTTGTGGCATTTAGCCAAAAACGCTTCCGGTAGTTTTATGCTATGCCGGAATGCCCGAAAGATTTGGAGTTCAAATGGCACGCCGTTATTTCGGAACCGATGGTATCCGCGGACAATCGAACGTCTTCCCCATGACGCCGGATCTGGCGATGCGTGTGGGCATTGCGGTCGGAACGATCTTCCGCCGGGGCCATCATCGCCATCGTGTCGTGATCGGCAAGGATACCCGGCTTTCGGGCTACATGCTGGAAAACGCGCTGGTCGCAGGTTTCACCGCGGCCGGCCTTGATGTCTTCCTGCTCGGGCCCATTCCAACCCCCGCTGTTGCCATGCTGACCCGCTCGCTGCGGGCCGATATCGGCGTAATGATCTCGGCGTCGCACAACCCATTTTCCGATAACGGAATCAAGCTTTTCGGACCCGACGGATACAAGCTTTCCGACGAGCTTGAGCTGGAAATCGAAGATCTTCTCGACAAGGATCTCTATGCCCAGCTCGCCAAGCCGAGCGAGATCGGACGCGCCAAGCGCGTGGATGGCGATATCTACCGCTATATCGAATTCGTCAAACGTACCCTGCCGCGTGATGTGACGCTGAGCGGGCTCAGGATTGCCATCGACTGTGCCAATGGCGCTGCCTACAAGGTGGCTCCCGCAGCACTCTGGGAACTGGGCGCCGAAGTCGTTACCATCGGCAACGAGCCGAACGGCATCAATATCAATCTCGAATGCGGCTCCACCCACCCGGAAGCCCTGCAGAAAAAGGTGCATGAGGTGCGGGCCGATATCGGCATCGCGCTCGATGGCGATGCGGACCGTGTCATCATCGTCGACGAACGCGGCGAGATCGTCGATGGCGACCAGCTAATGGCGGTGATTGCCGACAGCTGGGCTTCCGACAATACCCTGCGTGGTGGCGGCATCGTCGCAACCGTGATGTCCAATCTCGGTCTCGAGCGTTTCCTTGGCGACAAGGGTCTCACCCTTGCCCGCACCAAGGTGGGCGACCGTTATGTTGTCGAACATATGCGCAACCACAATTTCAATGTCGGCGGTGAGCAGTCCGGCCACATCGTCTTGTCGGATTATGGCACGACCGGCGATGGGCTGGTGGCAGCTTTGCAGGTTCTCGCCAAGGTCAAACGTTCGGGCCTTACCGTCAGCGAGGTTTGCCGCAAGTTCGAGCCGGTGCCGCAGCTTTTGAAGAACGTCCGTATTTCCGGCGGCAAGCCATTGGAAAATCCGATCGTGCAGCAGGCGATCGCCGATGCGGAAAGCGCATTGGCCAATAATGGCCGCCTCGTTATCCGCCCCTCCGGTACGGAGCCTTTGATCCGCGTCATGGCGGAGGGCGACGATAGTGCGAAGGTGGAGCAGATCGTCAACGATCTCGTCGGCGTCATCACCAATGCCCGCTCGGCTGCATAAATTGCGCCACCAAATGTGAAAAGAAAAAGCCGGCTTTCGAGTCGGCTTTTTCTTTGAGTATTGCCTAATAAATATAGTGAATGATCGTGGTTAATCGGGACTTAACCATTTTACGCCAATCTCCGTGACTGAACAGTTCACTGGCATTTGCTGCCGCAACGGCAGGTGCCTCTTCTGGAGTGGAAGTCATGAAAAACGCTTTGGCCGGCATTCTGGCCGTTCTGATGACCGGCACGAGCGCCTTCGCTGCCGATCTTTATCAAGCTGAACCTGCGCCTGCCTATGTCGAGGCACCCGAAGTGCAGATCACGCAGGCAAGTGGTTGGTATCTGCGCGGCGACGTCGGTTATTCCTTCAACAAGCTTCGCGGCGCCAACTATTATCAGGGTGGACCGGGTGGTTATCTCGCCGATTTCGATACGGCTAATGTCAAGGATAGCTACATCGTCGGCGCCGGTGTCGGTTATCAGTTCAACAACTATTTCCGCAGTGACGTAACCTTCGATTACATGGGTAAATCGGATTTCCGCGGGTCTACCATCGGCGGCTGTGGTTCCGTGCCCGGTCCCTGCGTTTCAGCGGATCTCAGCTCGCTTAGAGCATACACGCTGATGGCAAACGCCTATGTCGATCTTGGTACGTATGGCCGCATCACGCCTTACGTTGGCGGCGGTATCGGCGGCTCCTACGTCAAATGGGATAAGCTGCGCAATACCTCGTGCAGCACCAATGGCCTTGGCTGCGACCCGACCACCGAACATGGCGGCAGAGGCAAGTGGCGCTTCGCCTATGCCCTGATGGCCGGTGCATCGATCGATGTTACCTGTAATCTGAAGGCAGATGTCGGTTACCGCTTCCGCCAGATCAACAAGGGCGACATGTTCGATTTTGCGAATGGTGGCGGTCCTGGCCGCGACAAGGGTCTGTATTCGCATGAGGTTCGCGTTGGTGGCCGTTATGTCTTTAACGGATGCGATACCGCGCAATACATGCCGCCTGCCGATATTCCGCTGCAGCCTGCCGTTTATAAATAAACGTCACGCCCGACTGTTAGCTTCAAGCCGCTCGCATCCTCCTCCGGTGCGGGCGGTTTTTGTTTTCAGCGGTATCCAGTTCGTCGCATGACGCATATGGACTAAAATTCTCATGCGTAGCGACATATTCCGCTTGACGGAGGCCGGTGAGAGGAATAGCAACGGCGTCAGGACACCTCTCCCTAACGAGAGGCGCCTATCTGAAAGGGTAGTCAAATGACAGATATAGTGAAGCCGGACCTCCGTCCGGGCAATACGCATTTTTCTTCTGGTCCCTGCTCGAAGCGTCCCGGTTGGTCGCTAGATGCTCTCTCCGATGCACCGCTCGGTCGCTCGCATCGCGCCAAGGTTGGCAAAGCCAAGCTGAAGCAGGCCATCGATCTCACCCGTGAAATTCTCAATGTTCCCGCCGACTATCGCATCGGTATCGTTCCCGCGTCCGACACCGGCGCCGTTGAAATGGCCCTTTGGTCGCTGCTCGGTGAACGCGGCGTCGATATGCTTGCCTGGGAAAGCTTCGGTGCCGGCTGGGTTACCGATGTCGTCAAGCAGCTGAAGCTGAAGGACGTACGCAAGTTGGAGGCCGATTACGGCCTGCTGCCGAACCTTGCAGAAGTCGATTTCGACCGCGATGTGGTTTTCACCTGGAACGGCACCACCTCCGGTGTCCGCGTTCCCAATGCCGATTTCATTCCTGCTGACCGCAAGGGTTTGACGATCTGCGATGCCACCTCGGCGGCCTTCGCGCAGGATATGGACTTTGCAAAGCTCGACGTCGTCACCTTCTCCTGGCAGAAGGTTCTGGGCGGCGAGGGTGGCCACGGCGTCATCATCCTTTCGCCGCGCGCTGTCGAGCGTCTGCTGAGCTACGCGCCGGCATGGCCGCTGCCGAAAATCTTCCGCATGGTCTCCGGCGGCAAGCTCATCGAAGGCATCTTCACTGGCGAAACCATCAACACCCCGTCCATGCTCTGCGTTGAGGATTATATCGACGCGCTGCTGTGGGCGAAGAACCTTGGTGGCCTGAAGGCGCTGATTGGCCGTGCTGATGCCAATGCCAAGGTCATCTACGACTTTATCGAGAAGAACGACTGGATCGCCAACCTGGCCGTCAAGCCGGAAACCCGCTCCAACACCTCCGTCTGCCTGAAGATCGTCGATCCCGACGTACAGGCGCTGGATGCTGCTGCGCAGGCGGATTTCGCCAAGGGCATCGTTGCCCTGCTTGAAAAGGAAAATGTCGCCCTCGATATCGGCGCTTACCGTGACGCACCGTCCGGTCTGCGCATCTGGGCCGGCGCAACCATCGAGACGGCCGATATGGAAGCCGTCATGCCCTGGCTCGCCTGGGCCTACCAGACGCAGAAGGCAACACTTTCCAAGGCTGCCGCCTGATTTTGATACCGGCCCTGCGTTGATGCAGGGCCGCCGATTTCCCGCTTTTAAAACTGCACCGTTTTTCAAGGAGCCCCTGAACCATGGCACCTCGCGTACTCGTATCCGACGAACTGTCGGAAACCGCCGTCCAGATTTTCCGTGATCGTGGCGTCGAAGTCGATTTCCAGCCGAAACTCGGCAAGGACAAGGACAAGCTGGCTGAAATCATCGGCAATTACGATGGTCTTGCCATTCGTTCCGCCACGAAGGCGACCGAAAAGCTGATCGAAGCGGCGACCAATCTCAAGGTCATCGGCCGCGCCGGCATCGGCGTCGATAACGTCGATATCCCGGCCGCTTCGCGCCGCGGTATCATCGTCATGAACACGCCGTTCGGCAACTCTATCACCACTGCCGAACATGCGATTGCGCTGATGTTCGCCGTCGCGCGTCAGCTTCCGGCTGCCGATAGCTCCACGCAGGCGGGTAAGTGGGAAAAGTCGAAATTCATGGGTGTCGAAATCACCGGCAAGACGCTCGGCGTCATCGGTGCCGGCAACATCGGCTCCATCGTCTGCTCGCGCGCACTTGGCCTGAAGATGCACGTTCTGGCCTACGATCCCTTCCTGTCGCCGGAGCGCGCGCAGGAAATGGGCGTAACAAAGGTTGAGCTGGACGAGCTGTTGGCGCAGGCCGATTTCATCACCCTGCATGTGCCGATGACCGACAAGACACGCGGCATCCTCAATGCCGAAAACCTTGCCAAGACCAAGAAGGGCGTACGTATCGTCAATTGCGCCCGTGGCGGTCTGGTGGATGAGGCGGCTCTTGCCGACGCCATCAAGTCCGGCCATGTCGCCGGTGCAGGCTTTGACGTTTTCGAAGTCGAGCCCGCCACCGAAAGCCCGCTTTTTGGTCTTCCCAATGTCGTCTGCACGCCGCATCTCGGCGCTTCGACCACGGAAGCACAGGAAAACGTTGCACTTCAGGTTGCCGAGCAGATGTCGGATTATCTGGTCAAGGGTGCCGTCTCCAACGCCATCAACATGCCATCGATCACGGCGGAAGAAGCACCGCGCCTGAAGCCCTTCATCCGTCTGGCGGATGTTCTCGGCTCCTTCGTCGGTCAGGTGCAGGAAAGCGCCACCAAGGAAATCGAAATCCTTTATGATGGCGCAACCGCCAACATGAACACCAAGGCGCTGACCAGCGCGTTGCTGGCGGGCCTTATCCGCAGCCAGGTTGCGGATGTGAACATGGTTTCCGCGCCTGTTATGATCAAGGAAAAGGGTGTTATCCTGTCCGAGGTCAAGCGTGACAAGACCGGCGTTTACGACGGTTACATCAAGTTGACGGTCAAGACTGAAAACCAGGTTCGCTCGGTTGCTGGTACGGTGTTCTCGGATGGCAAGCCGCGCTTCATCCAGATCAAGAACATTAACATGGATGCGGATGTTGGATCGCACATGATCTACATCACCAACACCGACGTTCCCGGCATGATCGGCTTCATGGGCACCACGCTTGGTGAGGCTGGCGTCAACATTGCCAACTTCCAGCTCGGTCGTGAAAAGGAAGGCGGCGACGCCATCGCGCTTCTTTATGTCGATGGTCCGGTTTCCGAAGACGTGCTGGACAAGCTGCGCGCCAACCCGGCAATCCGGCAGGTCAGGCCGCTGACATTCAACATCGACTGATACCTATCGTTCCTCCCAAGGGGACAATAAGGGCCGGTGCAGGGGAAACCCTGTGCCGGTTTTTTTGTTTCTGAACCGCCGGTTTCACCGAAATGTGTGCGTATTTCTCTCTCTGGTTGCATATCACGAAAAATTTAAGGCGGGCATACTAAAAATGATGATCATGAGTTGCTATATCGCGTGCTGATATGCCGCTCATGGGAGGGTGGCCAACAGGAGATAGTGATGTTTGCTGCCTTTCGGCGCTTCAAAGGTTTGTTCGCAGTCGCCGCGCTTGGTATCGCGGTATCTTTCGTAGCCGTCGATATGGCGGAAGCACGCCGTGCGAGCGGCGGTTTCGGTAGCCGCGGCACAAGGACGTTTTCCGCGCCGCCGTCGACCAGCACTGCCCCCGGCCAGACCGCGCCGATCAACCGCAGCATGACTCCTAACACCCAGCAGAACCAGGCGACGCCCGGTGCTGCACAGCCGGCGCGTCCCGGTGCGCAGGCACCGCAGCAGAGCCGTGGCCTGTTTGGCGGCATGATGGGTGGCTTGATGGGCGGACTGCTGATGGGTGGCCTGTTCGGCATGCTCATGGGCGGCGGTTTCGGCGGCATGGCCGGTTTCTTCGGTATGTTGCTGCAGGTGGCGCTGATTGGCCTTCTGGTCATGTTCGCCATGCGTTTCTTCGCATCGCGCCGTCAGGGCCAGCCGGCTTTCGGTGGCGCAGGCGGATCGCAGCGCACGGATCATTCCGGCTCCTCCTTTAATGGCGGCCCGCAGGCAGGTCCCTCCGCATCCTCGTTCAAGATTCCGAAGATCGGCGCGCTTTCCGGTGCTGCGGGCGGCGCAGCCGCGGCCACTGCCGCAACCGCAAAGCCGGTGGCACATGCCAATGCAATGTCCGAAGGTGACGAAATTGGCATTACCCAGAGCGATCTCGAAGTCTTCCAGAAAATGCTGCAGGATGTTCAGGCTGCCTATGGGGCTGAAGATTACGGCACGTTGCGCAAGCTGACGACGCCGGAAGCCATGTCCTATCTTGCTGAGGAACTGAGCGACAACGCGACGAGCGGCGTGAAAAACGACGTGCGCGACGTCACGCTGCTGCAGGGCGACGTTGCCGAAGCCTGGCACGAAGAGGGCCAGGACTATGCAACGGTAGCCATGCGCTACTCCGCCATCGACATTATGCGCGACCGCACCTCCGGCAAGGTGATCGAAGGGGACGAGCAGCATCCGTCCGAAGCGGTGGAAATGTGGACCTTCGTGCGCCGTGGCGGTAACGACAACTGGCAGGTCGCCGCCATTCAGGCCGCTGCCTGAGACGACGCGTAGTCTTGTCTGAATGAAACAGCCCGGAGGTTTTACCAACCTCCGGGCTTTTGAGTGCCGCGATGCGTGATGCCGCGACATTGTCTTTCGTCGATAATTCAGTGATCGCGGTGGCAGATCGCAACTCTCCAAAAAAATGATTGATAAATCTAACGGGTGATATCTGTATCGTCCCGCGAGTAGCTGTCCGCATTTTCCTTGCCATGCAGGGGTTTGCGCCCTCTTCGTCGAGGTGTGGCGCTGACGCATAGCTCTTTTGCTCCACGGAATTGCCGTTTTTCATTCATCCGGTGTTCAGTCCGCGCATCCTAACCAGCATGCGTACACGTCAATGTTACTTTTCGCGCCGGTTCTAAACCGCTTTGGGAAGGGAACCACAGGCGCAAAACAGCGTTGACAATCCAATTCCCGGCCCGCCTCCCGCAAGCCGGGCTGGGTGGCCGGGCAATGCACGGCCCGCGAGAACGGAGAGCTATCGAGATGAAACGCTTTGACCTGATCGACGGGATGCGTGGTTACTTCCTCGTCTTCATGCTGATCAACCATCTGGTGTTTGCAGGCGGTTTCTGGCTGGTGGAAATCAATCACCGCCAGTTTGCCTTCGTGGAAGACGCGCAGGGCTTCGTCTTTCTGTCCGGTCTGCTGATCGGCATGGTCTATGCCCGCAAGATGATGAAATATGGCTATGATGCCGGCAAACAGATGATCTGGAACCGGGCGATGGAGCTCTATCGCTATGCGATGGGTCTCGTCATCGCCGTGCTGTTCTTCCGCATGGTCATCCCGCATGCGCCCTATATCTGGTACAACTGGCTGGGCATGACGTCGTTCGACGATCCGCTGCGTCTGGCAGCGATTGCGACATTCCTTTTCCAGCCGACATTCATGGATATTCTGCCGCAGTACATTGTTTACATGCTGTTCGCACCCGTCCTCGTTAAACTCTGCCTCGACGGCAAATGGGCTTATGTCATGGCAGGCTCGCTGCTGGTCTGGATGGCCGGCCAGCTCGGTCTTCAGCAGATCGTGACGACGCCGCTCAATGAACTCGTCAAGGGTGCCGACGAGCAGGGTATCCGCGTCAGCTTCAATCTTCTCGGCTGGCAGCTGGTGTTCTACTCGGCGCTGGTGCTGGGCGCGATGACGGCGCAGAACCGCATTCCGTGGAAGGCGATCTTCTCACCGCAACAAACATGGCTTCCGAAGGCGGCACTTCTCATCTGCCTGTTTTTCATGCCGCTTCGTATTGCAACCGCCTGGGGCCTGATGCCGGAATTCGTGATGGGCAAGTTCTCCACGATGGAGATCCGTGCCGATTTCGGCCCGGTCTACCTCATCAATTTCCTTGCTGTTGGTGTGGGTCTCACTTGGCTGGTGATCGCCGGTCCGAAGCATCACCGCCCGATCGTCCGCTCGATTGCGGAGGGCGTGATCTGGGTGCTCTCGCTGAAATTCCTGCAGCTGCTCGGCCGCCATTCGCTTCAGGTCTATGTCTGGCACGTGGCTATCGTCTATGGCGTCTATTATCTGGATGGCCGTACGGCCGAGCTTTCGCAGGTCAGCAAGACGCTGATCGCCCTTACCGCAATAGGCTTGCTGGCTTTGCCGGCCCTGTGGAGGGAGCGCGACAAGTGGATTGGCAGCAGCGGCCAGAAGACGGCGGGCGCTTAACAACCGGTCACCACCCCACTCTGATGGCTTTACGGGGCGGTTTTCCGCCCCGTACTTGCGTGCGCGGCCATTCCTTTCTATATGCAGCCCTTAAATCTGCATGATGGCGAGGCAGGACAGTCTTTTTCGACTAAGGCTTCCCGCAGCGGATGACCGACAGGCGGCGGGGCCTTTACCCCCGTTATGACTGACGATGGGAAAAAACGTGAATACGCTCGATTTTGACAAGAGGCCGGAAGACACCCGGATCGTTGTCGCCATGTCCGGTGGCGTCGATTCTTCGGTTGTGGCCGGTATCCTCAAGCGCGAGGGCTATGACGTCCTCGGCATAACTCTCCAGCTTTACGACCACGGTGCGGCTGTGCACCGCGCCGGCTCCTGCTGTGCAGGACAGGACATTGACGATGCGCGCAGGGTCTGCGAAACGCTCGGCATTCCCCACTATGTGCTGGATTATGAAGCGCGGTTCCGCGAAACCGTCATCAATCCCTTTGCCGAAGCCTATGCGATGGGTGAAACGCCGATCCCCTGCGTTGCCTGCAACCAGACGGTAAAATTCGCCGATCTGCTCGCCACTGCTCAGGAACTCGGCGCAGATGCGCTGGCGACCGGCCACTACATCCGCTCGCGTCCCAATCCCGTTGCCGGCCAACCGGGACGCCGCGCGCTCTATCGCCCGATCGATAGCGATCGTGACCAGAGCTGGTTCCTGTTTGCAACGACGCAGGAGCAGATCGACTATCTGCGGTTTCCGCTCGGCGGCCTCTCAAAGGCCGAAACACGCGCGCTGGCGGAAGATATGGGTCTCGTCGTCGCCAAGAAGGCCGACAGTCAGGACATCTGTTTCGTACCTCAGGGCAAATATACCGATATCATCAACAAGCTGAAGCCGAATGCGGCGTTGGCGGGCGATATCGTCCATCTGGACGGGCGCGTACTCGGCCGCCATGACGGTATCGTGCATTATACCATCGGTCAGCGCCGGGGTATTGGTGTCGCGACTGGAGAGCCGCTGTATGTCGTGCATCTCGATGCGCGTGGCCGCAGGGTCATCGTCGGTCCGCGGGAGGCGCTGGAGACCCGCCGTGTCTATCTGCGAGATATGAACTGGCTTGGCGATGGCGCGCTCGCGGACGAGGCCGGGCAGGGCTTTGCCTGCTTCGCCAAGGTGCGCTCCACCCGCCCGCCAACCGAAGCGATGTTGCATGCCGATGAAAACGGCATCTACGTGGATCTGATGACCGGCGAGGCGGGTGTCGCTCCCGGTCAGGCCTGCGTTCTCTATTCTGCACCGGGCGCTGATGCCCGCGTTTACGGTGGCGGATTCATCGAACGTTCGGAACGCTCGGTGGACGCCGAGGCTTCGCTGAAGGCGCTTTTGGAAAAGCCGGTTGCTGCCTGAAACAATTCGGTTTTCACCGCCGTGTGGAAAGCGAATTTTTTGCGCGTCATGCGCTTGACACTTTGGGGAGCGGCACCTTATAAGCCGCTCATCCTGATGGAGCGGACGGTCACATGGCTGTCACGTTTTCCCTGTGGCGGGGTAGCTCAGGTGGTTAGAGCAGCGGAATCATAATCCGCGTGTCGGGGGTTCAAGTCCCTCTCCCGCTACCATTCATCTTCAATGAGAAAAGCAAAGTTTGCGTCGTCTTCTGGACGTACGTTGAGAATTTGCGGCATTCCTCGCACTGCCTGTGGCTGGCCGGACGCCAAAAAAAGGGAAACCCGCTTGCCGTATCGAAACAGCCAGCGGGTCTCAACCTTTACCCCCTCCCACAAGGGCGAGCGAACAAAAGCACATCAAATGAATTATGACAAGATCAAGGCGACCATATTGTTGCGGTAGAAGACTCTGTTTGCCAGTTTAGCGGCGGATGGCAGAGAGTAACCACTTCCGTATGCCGCTCGTAGGGGGAGCGGTAAGACACGATATTCTCGTTGCAGCGTAAGGGCGCGCCGGCAGCATAGACATTTGCAACGGCACGTGGATGATGGTGCACTTTGTATTTCGGGGCCGTTTCCCTTCCGTAAGTGATCATGTCGGCAGCGAAAGAAGCAGCCGGGATGGACAGGACGGCAAATACGGCAACCACACAAGTTCGTCTGAGATTTATGGACATGAGCTATCCCCTCGCGTTGAACAACGCAGGAAAACGCGATGCGCCCGGAAGCTGTTCCCTGTGCCAAATGGTATTTTCACGGGGTGACAAAAAAATGCCCGCTCACGGCGGGCAATTCAGAGGGGAACTGAGGTTAGGAGCCTCGCGTCAAGAATGGATATCCTTGCCAAAAGTTCCGCCTGATTACATGTCGCCCGATAAAAATCATGCACGACAAGCCGACAGACCAGTAGTGGCGTCTTCATAAGAAGTCGAAATAACGCAAATAACTGTGTCCTGGGAAATTTTGGAGCGGGCGAAGGGATTTGAACCCTCGACCCCAACCTTGGCAAGGTTGTGCTCTACCCCTGAGCTACACCCGCTCAAATCCATCGGTCCGGGGTAGTACGCTGAACCGTGGGCCACCGCAATGCGGCGACGGGCGCTATATCGCTCAATCGATTTTGGAATGCAACAGGGAAATGACAAAAACGCGAAAATTTCTTTGAGAAATGCGACAAGCGGCGGAAATGATTGGGAATTTTCGCGCCGTCGCTTTTTCACGCGTTGCCAAGCCGCGGTTGCCCCCTTAATCATGACGGAGAGGATATCGGAATCGGCAAAGGCAGGCGGCAGGATATGGCGGAAAATTCTCCGAAGACGGCAGCGGACTTGTTCGCGTTTCTGGACGGGCTTGGCATCGAGCATAAGACAAAACAGCATGAGCCGGTCTACACCGTTGCCGAATCCCAGTCGTTGCGTGATCTAATCCCGGGCGGTCACACGAAGAACCTTTTTGTGAAGGACAAGAAGGATCAATATTTCGTTCTGACCGTTGAGGAGAACGCGGTCGTCGATCTGAAAAGCGTTCACAAGACGATTGGCGCGGCAAGCCGCGTATCCTTCGGCAGGCCGGAAAAAATGCTTGAATATCTGGGTGTCGTGCCGGGATCTGTCACGGTTTTCGGCGCCATCAACGACACCGGTGGGCAGGTCACCTTCGTACTCGACAGCGATCTTCTGGAAAACGAGCTGATCAACGGTCACCCGCTTTCCAACGACCAGACGACGACGATAGGAAACAAAGACCTCATTCGCTTCCTGGAGGCGACCGGCCACACGCCGCTTGTCTTGAAAGTCAGCGAGTGAGATACGATCTTTGCTTCAACCAAGACAATACGACAGAGATTACGGGAGACCGGCATGAGCGGCACGAACAATCCTTACGGCAGTTCCTATGGCGGGCAGATGTCCGGCAACGCGCAATATAGCGGGGAGCTGAACGGCGCGTCTTCCGGTCACATCAAGGACACCACAACGGCGGCCTTCTCCAAGGATGTTCTCGAGGAATCGCGCCACCAGCCGGTTCTGGTGGATTTCTGGGCACCGTGGTGCGGCCCGTGCAAGCAGCTGACGCCGGTTCTCGAAAAAGCAGTAAACGAGGCGAATGGCCGCGTGAAGCTTGTGAAACTGAATATCGACGATCACCCGTCTATTCCAGGCCAACTCGGCATCCAGTCCATTCCCGCCATCGTTGCTTTCCTGGATGGCAGGCCGGTGGACGGCTTCATGGGCGCGGTACCGGAAAGCCAGATCAAGCAGTTCATTGACAAGATCGCCGGACCTGATGCGGGTGATCCGAAGGCTGAGATCGAAGCGGTTCTGGCAGAGGCAAAGCAGCTTCTGGCGGATGGCGATCATAATGGCGCGGCACAATTGTTCGGCGCGGTTATGCAGGCCGATCCCGAAAACGCCGCCGCAATAGCTGGTATTGCCGAATGCATGATTGCCGTTGGACAATATGAACGGGCAAGCGAACTCCTCTCGTCCCTGCCGGCGGAAGTGGCCGCAGATGCTGGCATTCAGCTCGTCTCGAAAAAGATCGCGCAATATGAAGAAGCCCGCAAGATTGGCGACCCGGTGGCGCTGGAACGTGATCTCGCGCTCGATCCCGATAATTACGAGGCTCGTGTGAAGCTTGCCAAGGTCCTCAACGCTCAAGGGCGGCGGGATGAGGCAGCGGACCATCTGCTCTATGTCATGCGCAAGGACAGAACCTTTGATGATGACGGCGCGCGCCGCCAGCTTCTGGAGTTTTTCGAGGCCTGGGGCTTCAAGGATCCGGCAAGTGTGGCCGGGCGCCGGAAGCTTTCCGCGATCTTGTTTTCGTAATGCGGGCATATCCCGGCCATGGCGGTTGATCCGCCGGCCGGGCAGCGGTGAACAGGGGGCTTGATCCCATGCATGTCGGAAATGCGAGATATGTGAAGAACAACGATTTGCCGGAAACTGTGCCGGTATTTCCATTGTCGGGCGCGTTGCTTTTGCCGGAAGGCCACCTGCCGCTCAATGTCTTCGAGCCTAGATACCTCGCCATGATCGATATGGCACTGGCCGGCCACCGGGTCATCGGCATGGTGCAGCCGGCCCTTCACGTCATTGAGGGGGGGCATGATGGTGGTCCTTTGAGCGCTGTCGGATGTCTTGGTCGCATCACTTCCTTTTCGGAGACCGGGGATGGGCGTTATGTCATTTCGCTCACCGGCATCTGCCGCTTCCGCCTGCTGGAAGAGGTGGATGTGGGCAAACCCTATCGCAGTTTCCGGCACGCGCCCTTCATCGCCGATCTTTCCGGCGAGTATGATGAGGACGCTGTGGACCGCGAAAATCTGCTGCGGGTATTCCGTGCGTTTCTAGATGCGAACCAGCTGGAAGCCGATTGGGAAAGCGTGGAGCGCGCAGGCAATCGTGTCCTCGTCAATTCGCTTTCCATGATGTCTCCCTTTGGTCCCGCCGAAAAGCAGGCGCTGCTGGAAGCGCCTGACCTGAGGACGCGGGCCGAAACATTGATCGCCATCACCGAGATCGTTCTTGCCCAGGGCTCGGGCGAGGCCGGTACTGTGCTGCAGTAGGATCGCCGCCATGGACGACAGGATGAGCAATGCCGATCCCAAGCTGCTTGAGCTGCTGGTCTGCCCCTTGACGAAGGGACGTCTTTCCTACGATCGCGCCCGCAACGAGCTGGTGTCCGAAAGCGCAGGGCTCGCCTACCCGATCCGCGACGGGGTGCCGATCATGCTGATTTCCGAAGCGCGCAAATTAGAAGACTAGCGTTAGCCCTGCCTGCCGCTCTCTCCACAGTGTCACGTCGCAAATTGACGATGATGCGTTGACAACCGTGCGTGGATTTGACCAGAGTCCCGCCCGACATGTCTGTTGCGGGGAGAAAACTGATGTCGTTGCGCGCGCTCGTCCGGATCTCGTTGATTGCGGTCTCAACCGCCATTACTTTTATTCCAGCTGTGGCGGCGGAACCTTCCCGCAAGGTGGTTACCACCAAAAATGGCGATTATTTCGGGTTCGATCTCAGAACCGAGCAGAATGTCTCGCTTGAGCAGTGCGGCGAGATTTGCGTCGGCGATACCGCCTGCAAGGCGTTCACCTACAATCCCAAGGTGCAATGGTGTTTCCTTAAATCGGATTTCAATCAGCTCAATGCCTTCCCCGGTGCCGTCGCCGGCAAGATCGTGCAGGTTGTCGCTGAAGCCGATATCGGTGCACCGCAGCGTCTTTCTTTCGTGACTGATAGCCTGCAGCAGGAAGCGCGCCGGCTGAAATCGGGCCTTGCGGCAAGCGCGGAGCAGGAGAGCCAGGGACTGGAGAACCTGCTGCAAACGGCAAGGCAGCAGGCGGCAGCCGACGCGATCGAAACCTACAAGGCGGCTCTTGCGATTTCGCCCGATGACGGTGCTCTCTGGGCCGAATTTTCGCAAAGGGCGGCGCAGGTTACCGACAATTACGCGATTGCGGGCCAGGCCGCTTCCGCTGCCATCAATGCCTATCAGTTGAGCCGCACGGTCAGTGCCCGCACCGAGGCGTTGAACCGGCTGGCCCAGGCTTTCGAAAAGACCCAGAATTATCGTGCGGCGCTTAATGCCTATAAGGAGAGCCTCACACTTTCCGATAATGCGCAGACGAAGGCGGCCTATGCCGATCTGCGCACGCGCCAGGGATTCCGCGTCATCAACAATACGATTGATACGGATAGTGTCAGCCCGCGCGCATGCGTGCAGTTTTCCGAACCGCTGGTGAAGAACGGTGTCGATTATTCCTCTTTCGTCACATTGGATGGTGCTGCACCCAAGGCGATCGAGGCGAAGGGCAGTGAGATTTGCGTCGAGGGGCTGACCCATGGTCAGCGTTACAAGATTGCGTTCCGCGCCGGCCTGCCGTCCTCGGTGGAAGAACCGCTGGAGAAGCAGGTCGATCTCGATATCTACGTGCGTGACCGTGCAGCGAGTGTCCGCTTCACCGGCGAGAACTTCGTGCTGCCGGGCACGGCGCGGCGCGGCATTCCCATCGTTTCGGTCAATGCCGAAAAGGCCGATCTGAAGCTTTACCGTATTGGCGACCGTAACATCACGTCGGTCTTGGCAAACTCGCAGTTTTTGACGCAGATGGACGGTTACAACGCCGACCGTATTGAAAACGAGCTCGGCGAGCTGGTCTGGCAAGGTTCGATAGACATTCAGCCGGACCTCAACAAGGACGTAGTGACGAGCTTTCCGGTGGACGAAGCCTTGCCGGAGCGGAAGCCCGGCATCTATGTGCTGACCGCCGTACCGCCCGGCACCGCACCGGAGACATGGGATTCGCGCGCCACGCAGTGGTTCCTCGTTTCCGATACGGGCATCACCACCTATGCCGGCACCGATGGCCTGAACGTATTCGTGCGCTCGCTCGGCAGCGCCGCACCGCTTGGCGGGGTGGACTTGCAATTGCTCGCCAAGAACAACGAAGTGCTCGGCACGGCAAAGACGGATGCAGACGGCAGGGCAGTATTTTCGGCAGGCCTGATGCGTGGCACAGCGGCGCAGGCGCCAGCCATCCTCACAGCGCGCAACGGCGACAAGGACTACGTCTTTCTGGACATGACGCGCGCCGGTTTCGATCTTTCCGACCGTGGCGTGACTGGGCGCGCGGCCCCCGGCGCCATCGACGTGTTCAGCTGGACAGAGCGCGGCATCTACCGCGCCGGCGAGACCGTGCACGCGGCAGCGCTGGCCCGTGATGTTGACGGCAAGGCGATCGAGGATCTGCCGCTAACCTTCATCTTCTCGCGCCCTGATGGCGTCGAGGACCGGCGTTTCGTGAGCGACGGCAAGGCGCTCGGCGGCCATGCGGTCGATCTGCCCTTGCAGGCGAATGCCATGCGCGGCACCTGGACGCTGCGCATTCATACCGATCCGAAAACGGCTGCGATCAGCGAAAAGAGCTTTCTGGTCGATGATTTCGTGCCTGATCGCACCGAATTTGATCTCTCCAGCAAGGTGAAACAGATCGAGCCGGGCGCGGAAACGGCAATCGACGTCGATGGCCGTTATCTCTACGGCGCGCCCGCAGCTGGCCTGACGCTGGAAGGTGAGGTCGCCGTCAAGCCGACCCGCACGAGTGCCGACTTCGAGGGTTATTTCTTCGGTCTAGCGGATGAGGAAAGCGAAGAGGAAAATCGCACCGCGCTTGCCGATCTTCCGGCGCTGGACGAAGAAGGCAAGGCAAGCTTCAATGTCGATCTGACGGATTTGCCTTCCACCACGCAGCTGCTTTCCGCCAACATCACCGTTCGGATGCGCGAGGCCGGTGGCCGCGCCGTCGAACGATCTCTGACGCTGCCGGTGAAGGCGCAAGCACCTGTCATCGGCATCAAACCGCAGTTTTCGGGTGATCTCGCCCAGAATTCCGTTGGCCGTTTCCACATTATCGGCGTGACAGCTGATGGCGCGAAACAGGCGATGAGTGGCCTCAGCTGGAAGCTCATCAAGGTAGAGCGAAACTATCAATGGTATCGTCAGGGTAACTCCTGGCGGTACGAACCGGTGGAATATACCAAACAGACCGAAACCGGCACGGTTTCCGTCGATGCCAATGGCGGTGAGATTTCCGTGCCTGTCACCTGGGGCCGCTACAGGCTGGAAGTGGAAGGTGCCGGCAATGGCGCACCGGTTTCGAGCGTCGAATTCGATGCTGGTTTCTACGTCGAGGCAAGCTCGACAGAGACGCCGGATGCGCTGGAAATCGCGCTGGACAAACAAAACTACAAGATCGGCGATACCGCAAAACTCAAGGTATCGTCGCGTTTTGCCGGTCAGCTGATGGTCACGTCAGGTTCGGAAAAGCTGATTTCCGTGCAGAATGCTGAGATCGGTGAGGATGGCGGCGAGATCGACATTCCCGTTACCGAGGAATGGGGCGCGGGGGCGTATGTGACGGCCACGCTGTTCCGTCCGGGCGATGCGCAGGAAAGCCGCATGCCGATGCGCGCCATAGGCATCAAGTGGCTTGCCGTCGATCCCGCCGAGCGCAAGCTTGCGGTAACGCTAGGCGCGCCGCAGGAGACGCTGCCGCGTCAGCCGCTTGAAATTCCGATCAGTGTCGCCGGCGCGGGCGTGGGCGAAAAGGCCTATGTCATCGTCGCGGCTGTGGATGTCGGCATATTGAACCTCACCCGCTATGAACCGCCGAAGCCGGATGAATGGTATTTCGGTCAGCGACGGCTGGGGCTGGAAATCCGCGACCTCTATGGCCGCCTGATCGACGGTTCGCTTGGCGCCACCGGTCGCCTGAGAACGGGCGGTGATGGCGGGGGCGCAGCACTGCAGGGCAGCCCGCCCACCGAAAAGCTCGTGGCCTTCTTCTCGGGACCTGTCGAACTTGACGCAGACGGCAAGGCGACGGTGAGCTTCGATATTCCTCAGTTCAACGGCACGGCCCGCATCATGGCTGTCGCCTGGACGAAGACGGGCGTGGGACATGCGGTCTCCGACGCCGTCATTCGAGACCCCGTGGTGGTGACTGCCAGTGCACCGAAATTCCTCGCGCCCGGCGATGTCTCGCAATTGCGGCTCGATATCGCCAATACCGATGGCGAGGCCGGCGACTACCGGCTGGATGTGACCAGCAACACGGCACTTACAGTCGATCAGGGTGAGATGTCGCAGACCCTGGCACTGCAAAAGGGCGGCAAGTCGTCGCTGACCGTGCCGTTGACAGGCGAACAGCCGGGCAATGGCGCAATCACCATCAAGGTCTCCAATGCCGCCGGTCTTTCGCTGGAGCAGGTATTGAATGTTCCCGTGCGTCCAGCCGTTCTGCCGGTCACGACGCGGCGTGAAATCAAGATCGCGCCCAATAGCAGCCTGACGATAAATGGCGACCTTCTGGCCGATAGCATGCTTCTCGGTTCGTCCGTCGCCGTCAACGTCACACGCTCGCCAGCCTTCGATATTCCGGCGCTGGTGATGATGCTCGACAAATATCCTTACGGCTGCGCCGAGCAGACGACGAGCCGCGCTTTGCCGCTGCTTTATCTCTCGGAAATGACCAAGGATAGCGGCATTGCCGAGGACCCGGATACCCGCCGCCGCGTGCAGGAGGCGATCTACCGGGTGCTGTCCTTCCAGTCGAGTTCCGGCAGTTTCGGCCTCTGGTCTCCCGGTTACGGAGATCTGTGGCTGGATGCCTATATCAGCGACTTCCTGACCCGTGCGCGCGAGCAGGGTTACGATGTTCCCGAACAGGCGATGGTGCAGGCTTTGAGCAACCTGCAAAACGGTCTTTCCTACGATAGCAATGTCAAGGATCGCGGCAACGAGATCGCCTATTCGCTTTACGTTCTGGCGCGCAACCGCAAGGCGGCGATCAACGATCTCAGATATTATGCGGATACGGCCCTTGCCGATTTCCCCACACCGCTTGCCAAGGCGCAGGTTGCCGCAGCCCTTTCGCTTTATGGCGATCAGGCACGCGCGAAGACTGTGTTCGGTGCCTCGCTCGATATGGCGAGCCGTGCCACCAAGGTTAGCTTCGCAAGGGCGGATTACGGTTCCGCCCTGCGTGATGGCGCAGCGACGCTGGCGCTTGCGGCGGAAAGCCGTCCGGTTCCTGCCGTCGTGCCGCAACTTGCAGGTGCCGTGGCGAAGGAATGGGAAAAGAAACCCTATACCAGCACCCAGGAACAGGCATGGATGCTGCTTGCCGCCCGCGCCGTCAAAGGTGAGGACAAGGATATCCGTCTTGATGTGAACGGCGATTTGCAGACCGGTGGTTTCGGCAAGCGGATGACCGGCGACGAATTGCTGGCGGCACCCTTGAAGATCGCCAACGCGTCGGCTGATCCGGTCACGGCGGTGGTCACCACGGTCGCGCCCCCGGCACAACCGCTTGCCGCCGGTGGCGAGGGCTTCACCATTACCCGTACCTATTATTCCATGGATGGCGAGGAGGTGAACGCGAGCGAGGTGGTGCAGAACGAGCGTTACGTGGCGGTGCTGAATGTCACTCCTAAAAATGACTGGCAAGCACGCATTCTCGTGACTGACCTTCTGCCTTCCGGTTTCGAGATCGACAATCCGAGCCTCGTCAATTCTGCCGCCCTTTCGAATTTCGACTGGTTGCCGGAAACCGAAGCTGCGCATACCGAATTCCGCTACGACCGGTTCGTTGCGGCCTTCGACCGCACGGCTGGCGACAGTTCGGAAATCACGCTGGCCTATGTGGTCCGGGCCGTCACCCCGGGCACTTATGATCATCCGGCGGCCTCGGTCGAGGATATGTACCGGCCGCAATTTTCCGCCCGCACGGCAACGGGCCGCATGGAGGTGCGTTCGGCAACCCCATGAGGCGAAAAAAGGCGATCATCGTCGGCATCGTGTCGGCCGCTCTGCTTGTAGGCGGTGCGGCCTTCGGTCTCGATGCGCTGGACAACGCCTATCCGCCACCGCTGGAGGCTGCGCAGCAGCGGTCCTTCGAGGTGCTGGATAGAGACGGGCGGTTGCTGCGCGCATTTGCGACACCTGATGGTCGCTGGCGGCTGAAAACCAGCGCTGCAGAAGTCGATCCGCAGTTCCTGCGCATGCTGATCGCTTATGAGGACCAGCGTTTTTACGACCATCACGGCATTGACCCGTGGGCGCTGCTGCGCTCCGCCTGGCAATTAGCAAGCAACGGCCGGATCGTCTCCGGCGCCTCGACGCTTTCCATGCAGGTGGCGCGGCTGATCGAACCGCGCACCGACCGGTCGTTTTCGGCGAAGTTTCTGCAGGGATTGCGCGCGCTCCAGATCGAAAGACGGCTCGACAAGGCGGAAATCCTCGATCTTTATCTGAATATCGCGCCTTATGGCGGCAATCTTGAGGGTGTTCGTGCCGCAAGCCTCGCCTGGTTTGGCAAGGAGCCCGCCCGGCTCGACACGGCAGAGGCGGCTCTTCTGGTTGCGCTGCCGCAATTGCCGGAGAAACGCCGACCGGATCGCTTTCCGGATGCGGCAAGGCAGGCGCGGGAGAGGGTTTTGCAGCGCCTTGCCGTGGAACGCGTGGTGGGTGAAGGCGAAGCAGAGCGGGCGACCCTTGCAGCCGTTCCCGCCAACCGGCGTGATCTGCCGGCCTATGCACCGCATATGGCGGCTGCCGCACGCGTGAAGTTTCCCAATGCCACCGAGGCGCACTCGACGCTCAGATTGCCGATCCAGCGGGAACTGGAAGCCGTTGCCCGCCATGCAGCGGAAAAGCTGACAGAAAAGGTCTCCGTCGCCATCGTCATGGCCGACGCGCAGACCGGTGATATTGTGGCTGAAGTTGGTTCCGCTGATTATCTCGATACTGCAAGGCGCGGTTTCGTGGAGATGAGCCGCGCCGTGCGCTCGCCGGGCTCCACCCTCAAGCCGTTCATCTATGGCCTTGCCTTTGAAAATGGTCTCATCGGGCAGGAAACTATCATCGAGGATCGCCCGGCGGATTTTTCCGGTTACCGCCCGCGTAATTTCGACATGCATTATCAGGGTGATGTCAGCATCAGGCAGGCACTGCAACTGTCGCTCAATGTGCCCGCCGTAAAGCTTCTGGATGCTGTCAGCCCGTCTGCGCTGATGGTGCGTTTCCGCCGCGTGGGCGTGAAGCTCGTGCTTCCCACCACCGAGGCGCCGGGGCTTGCCATTGCGCTAGGAGGTGCTGGTATTTCGCTGGTTGATCTGGTGCAGCTTTATGCGGGCCTTGCCGGCGGCGGCGACCCTGTGCGGCTGGGGGACGGTGTGCGCTCCGCGCCGCAACGGCTTGCCGGAGATCGGCTGTTTGCCGACGCTGCGATCTGGAACGTCTCCGACATTCTGTCCGGTGTGCTGCCGCCACTCGGCATGAAGCAGCGCGGCATCGCCTATAAGACCGGCACTAGCTACGGTTACCGTGATGCCTGGTCGGTAGGTTATGACGGGCGGCATGTCATCGGCATCTGGGTCGGTCGTGCCGATAACGGCGCCGTCCCGGGCATTGCCGGTTATGCGACGGCAGCCCCGATCCTCTTCGAGGCTTTCGAGAAATCCGGCATAGCTATCACGCCAATGCCTGCTGCACCTTCTGGCGTCGCGCGGGTGGCCGTGAGTGACCTTCCCGCCAACCAGCGGCGTTTCACATTGACCGCAAGCGGCCTGCTTTCGGCCTCAAGGCGCGAAAGCGCGCCGCGCATCGTCTATCCACCGGAAGGGGCTAGGGTGGAGCTCTCCAGCCAGTCAGGCATTTCGCCGCTAGTGCTGAAGCTGCAAGGCGGCCGCGCGCCCTTCCGCTGGCTCGCCAACGGCAGGCCGCTCCCGGATGCTTCGCTTCGCCGCAACAGCGAATGGCGACCGGAAGGGCAGGGGTTTTCAACGCTGACCGTGATCGACGCCGATGGCCGCGCTTCGAGCGTGCGCGTTTTCATCGAGTGAATTTTTGACGGCTTGCGCACCACGCGGCTGAACGCCGCGTCGCAGGCAGCTTCTTGCCCGCGTCATAGAAGTTCATTTGCAGAGACCTGATGCAACATGGAAGGAGGAACGGCGATCACGCAACGTCGAGTGAATGACGATCGATACGCTCCTGAAGTGCGACCACAACCGCATGCAGGAATTCTCTGCATCGAGGGTCGACGGTCTTCGCCAGTGTCATTTCCAGCCGGCTGCGGATCTTGTCCATGAACCCAACATGATCGAAGCTGTCGGCGGCGATATTTACCTCGACCTCTTCCATATAGTGCAACAGGTGCGGTTCCAGTGCGAGATTTGGGTCCATCCGGTATCGGGTGGCCATCTGCTCTGCAAGCGTTCCCATCTGTACGTATGGGCCATATTCGTTGATCATTCTGTCTCCTTCATCGGGTGTGAGCATCTTAGATAGGTGCTGTTTGTGGATGCACGAGATGTGTTTGCGATCAAACGCGCAAAAGACCGGAGCTAATTGGTAAAACGAACGTGACCAATCGATGCGGTCGTCGTTCGAAAATACCGGTGTGCACGCTGACCGAAACGGGACAGCTATTATGTTTGTCTAGGACTAGAGCCGCATGGCGAGCAGTGAAGCGGGTCACGACATTCCGCTCTTTTTTATATTATTGTTTTAAACTGAATTTACAGGAAAATGGTGTCCACGAGAGGATTCGAACCTCCGACCCCAGGATTCATACCACTTCGGCTTTAGCCGCCGCCCATCTCCATTGGATAGGACGTTCGTGGTCTGGACTGTCCCTTCACCGTGAGCCTTTCGGCTTTTAGGTGCTGCCCATCCAGTCTCTACACCTTCACCGGATTTCTCCGGAGCTTGGCTCGGGATTGGCATGCTGGAAGACCAGCGAAGCTTTCCCCGACTTTGAGCAGATCGATTGCGTCGTTTCCGGGCGCAACCCCCAATTTGTCTTAGGAATCCTGTGCTCTATCCTGCTGAGCTACGTGGACACTGAATTGCTCTTTAACCTGCCGTAGCCGGCGGATCAACCGCGTTCTTTATCGCGGTCGATCTGTTCCTCTGCTTTCTTTGTATCCCGGCAGTCAGTTCGTCAGGCGTTGCTCGGCAAGTTTCACCCAATAGGAAATGCCGTAGGCGATGGCGTCGTCGTTGAAATCGTATCCAGGGTTGTGAAGGCCGGCCGAATCGCCGTTGCCGATGAAGATGAAGGCACCCGGCCTTTCCTTCAACATGAAGGAAAAATCCTCGCCCGCCATGGAAGGGTCGACATCGGGGTCGACGTTCTTTTCACCAGCTACATCGCGGGCGACGCGGATGGCGTGGTCGGTCTCGTCCGCATGGTTGAAGGTCACCGGGCAATAACGCTCATAGACGACCTCGGCTTCCGCTCCATTTGCTAGCGCTATGCCTTCCGCCATCTGCTTGATGCGATCCTGCGCGAGATCACGCACCGTCTCGTCCAGACTACGCACCGTGCCGGCAATCAGCGCGTCGTTGGGAATGATGTTGTGGCTGGAGCCGGCGTGAAAGCGGGTGACGGACACGACCACGGATCGGATCGGATCGGCATTGCGCGAGGCGATCATCTGCAGATTGCCGACGATCTGTGCGCCGATCGTGATCGGGTCGATCGTCCGGTGCGGCTGGGCCGCATGGCCGCCACGACCTTTGACAGTGATCGAGAACTTGTCCGGTGCCGCCATGATGCCGCCCTTGCGGATGGCGAACGAGCCGAGCGGAATACCCGGCATATTGTGCATGCCGTAAACCTCATCGATCCCGAACCGCTCCATCAGGCCGTCCTCCACCATGGCGAGCGCACCCGCGCCGCCTTCTTCGGCGGGCTGGAAGATGACCGCGATGGACCCGGTGAAATTGCGGGTTTCCGCGAGATATTTGGCGGCGCCAAGCAGCATGGCGGTGTGGCCGTCGTGGCCGCAGGCATGCATGGCGCCTGCGGTTTTGGAAGCCCAGGGTTTGCCGGTTTCTTCAAGAATGGGAAGAGCATCCATATCCGCCCGAAAGCCGATGGTGCGATTGCCTGTAATATTGCCTCTGATGATGCCGACCACGCCCGTGCGGCCAAGACCGGTCACGATTTCGTCAACGCCGAAAGATTTCAGCTTGTCCGCAACGAAAGCTGCGGTGTTGTCGACATCATACAAAATCTCGGGATTTTCATGCAGGTGACGCCGCCATTCGCTGACTTCCTGCTGAAGTTCGGCGGCTCTGTTCAAAATCGGCATTCGTTCATTCCTGGGTTCATCGGTGCGGCATGGCGTAAAAGCCTATCCTCCGCGGTGGATAGTGCGCCGCATAATTGACGTAATCAATGTACTTTGCCATTGCTAGGACATATATGGTGAATATTGCCATTCCCTGACTGAAGACGGGAATTCGAGGATAAGCCTTGCCACAGAATCTTAAATCGCCAAACGCCGCCCGACGGCTCTCCGCAGCCATTGCCATCATGACCGCCGGCCTTGTTGCCGCTGCACCCGTGGCGAATGCCAATCCGAAAATGGTGGTCGATGTCAAAACCGGCAAGGTGATTTCCCACCAGGAAGCGTTCCGCAAGTGGTATCCGGCCTCGCTGACCAAGCTGATGACCGCCTATATCGCCTTTTCGCAGATGAAGGCCGGCAAGCTCAGCCCGCAGACGGAAGTGGTGATGAGCAAGAAGGCCGCCGACCAGCCGGCCTCGAAAATGTATTTCAAGCCCGGCCAGAAACTGACGATGGACAGCGCGCTGAAGCTGCTGCTCATCAAATCCGCCAATGATATCGCCGTGGCGATTGCCGAAACCATCGGCGGCACCAGCGATAATTTCGTGGCGCAGATGAATGCGCAGGCACAGCGGCTGGGCATGAGCTCCACCCGTTACATCAACGCCAACGGCCTGCCCGGCAAGGGCCAATATACGACGGCGCGTGACCTTGCGCTTCTGGCGTTGATCATCAAGCGGGAATTCCCGGAATATGCCCATTATTTCTCGCTGGAAGGTGTCACCACCGGCAAGAAGGACTACGCCAACTTCAATATGCTTGTTGGCCGCTTTGATGGCGCAGATGGCATGAAGACCGGCTTCATCTGCGCATCCGGTTTCAACCAGGTGTCCTCCGCCGTGCGCAACGGCCGTTCGGTCATAACTGTGGTGCTGGGGGCAGATAGCCTTGCCGGGCGAACCGACCAGTCCGCTGATCTGCTGCAGATGGGACTGACGGCGCCCTCGGGCCAAGGCGTTTCACTCGCCTCGCTGGCACCCTATGGCGATACCGCCGAGGTAAACGACATCAGTGCCGAAATCTGCAATCCGAAGGCAGCCAAGGTGCGCAGCGAAAGCCGCGACGAGACCGGCCGCATGGTCATCCATTCGCCCTACGTTACGGAAATGACCCGTCCGCCGGAATATTCTTTCGCGGGTCTCATTCCCGGCAGTGAGACGGTGGCGGTCAACACCGCCAAGGGTGCAAGCGCCAAGGCACAAGTGGCCAACGTGCCGATTCCCATCCCGCGTCCGACATTCTGATTTCGCCTAACCGCACTCTTTATGGATGAGGGCGCGCGCGAAGCCTGAACGCTGCGCGGAATCTGTATTCGCAGCTTCGGTTTGTTATGATATTACAGTGTCGCTCGTGGCCTTCAGGCCCCGGGCGATTTTTTGTGATTATTGCGCGGTTCCGGATCTAATCTCGTCCAACGATCTGCCGGAGCGGCCATCAACATACAGGCAAGACATGTCTCGCGATCGCATACCGGTTTCCATCATCACCGGATTTCTCGGCGCCGGAAAATCGACGCTGCTCAACCGGCTTCTCAAAGACCCCGATATGAGCGACGCCGCGATCATCATCAATGAATTCGGCGATGTCAGCATCGACCATATGCTGGTTGAAAGTGCAGGCGAGGGCATCATCGAACTGGCGGAAGGCTGCCTTTGCTGCACCGTTCGCGGCGAGCTGGTGGATACTCTGGCGGAACTGATGGACGGCATCCAGACCGGCAAGCTGAAGCCGGTGAAGCGTGTCGTGATCGAAACCACTGGTCTTGCTGATCCCGCTCCCGTCATGCAGTCTGTCATGGGCAACCCAGTGATTGCGCAGAATTTCGTTCTGAACGGCATCATTACGGTTGTGGATGCCGTGAACGGCCTGTCCACACTCGATAATCACGAGGAAGCGGTGAAGCAGGCGGCGGTGGCCGACAGGCTGGTGATGACGAAGCGCGCGCTTGCCGATGCTTCCACAATTTCCACGCTGACGGCTCGCCTTCAGGCGCTCAACCCGCGCGCGACGATCGAGGATGGTGACCGGGCCGACTGGAGTGCTGCCGCACTGCTGGATAACGGTCTTTACGATCCCGGCAGCAAAAATGCCGATGTCGGCCGCTGGCTGGGGGAAGAGGCGGAACACGATCACCAAGACCACGATCATGACCATGACCACCACCATCATGGCGACCACGATGGCCACCATCACCACCACGATGTGAACCGGCACGACGCGTCGATCCGTTCCTTCTCGATCATTCACGACCAGCCGATAGCCCCGATGGCGATCGACATGTTCGTGGACTTGCTGCGTTCGGCGCATGGGGAAAAGTTGTTGCGGATGAAGGCCGTCGTCAAGCTGTCGGACAATCCGGACCGACCCCTTGTGCTGCACGGGGTACAGAACATTTTCCACACACCCGAGCGCCTCGCGGCATGGCCGGACCCGTCTGACCAGCGCACGCGCATGGTGCTGATTACAAAGGATTTGCCGGAGGCGTTCGTGCAGGACTTGTTTGCTGCGTTCACCGGCACGCCGGGCATCGACCGTCCGGACAGGCAGGCGATGACGGACAATCCGCTGGCGGTTTCGGGGTTGAGGTTTTAGGTCGCAAAACGGTGGTTGAAACCTGTGGGCAGGGCACCCCTTTACCTTGTCGAATATCTCACACTCGAGGGGGAGATCGAGTGGAGTATTCTCGCCAGCGAGGGTAATTACGCTCCCTTCACGATCCTGAATCGGTGTCCTTTGGTCAACGTCGTAGTTTCAACCAGGCTATGCCCATCCTGGTTGCACATATGGGCAATATCGATAACCGCCAGCGGGTCGGTCGTCTCTACAACAAGAACATCGCCCGCCTGCAGGCCAGAGAGTTTTTTACGGCTTCTTAAAACCGGAAGGGGGCATTTAAGCCCCCTCAAGTCGAAAACTATGTCAGCCGTGTCGGTCATTCCTTGGCCCAGAACTTCCAGAACGGCTTCTTTTCCGGTGCTTCCGCCGGCGGTGCTGCGGAAAAAGCGAGCGGGTTCATGGCCGGCACAGGGACCTGGGCGGCAGTTCCGTTCTGACCGGGCCCCGAAGCCGCAGGCGTAGCAGCGGCAACCATTGTCGGGGCCGCCGGGGCAGGGTTCGATTGCGGAGCTGCGGGCTGGGTTGCCGAAGGATGCGGGGTCCGTAGAGAAGACGCGGTTGCGGTGGTCGCCGGCGAAGACGAGGTCACCTGCTGCGCCTTCTTCTCCATCAGCGCGGCATATTCCGTTTCCTTCATCAGCTTGCCGGCCTTCAGCGCCGAGCCGGTCGGAGCATAAGCGGGTTCGCGGCCCTTGCGCTTTTCGGCAACCAGCGCCTTGCGCTCCGCCTCGCTCGGGTCGTACCAGGCCATCCCGTCATATTTCTTCATCGCCTTTTCATAGGCGAGATCATAGGTCTTTTCGTAGCTCGAAAGCGCGCTCACCAGCGCCGGGGGCGTGCTCATAGCCGGGCATTGCGCAGATGCGTTGAACGTGCCGCCTTCGGTCTGCTGGTTGAAGACATATTTCTTCTCGCAGACATTCACTTCCGGCGGGCGTTTCGTGACTTCGAAATTGTCGTAACCGACCTTCAGCATCTTCCAGAAATCGAGATGTTCGCTCTGGCGGTGGCGGGCCATGTTTTCCGCGGTCATGCGGAAGGGAAAGGCCTGCAGCTGAACGGTCTTCTGGCCACCCTTGAAGGCGTCGCGGGCGAAACCGTAGATTTCAAGGATCTGCGCGTCCGTCATCGAATAGCAGCCGGATGACGAGCAGGCGCCATGGATCATCAGGTTGGTGCCGTTGCGGCCGTTGGCGGCATCGTAGCGGTTCGGAAAGCCGGTGTTGATGGCGAGGTAATATTTAGAGTTGGGATTGAGGTGCGCGGGCGTCAGGTTGTAGAAACCTTCCGGCGCCTGCCGGTCGCCCTCTTTCACCTTGGGGCCGAGTTTGCCGGACCAGGCGCAAATCTGGTATTCGGCAATCTTGTCGAAGCGGTTGTCGCGCTTGGCCTTCCAGATTTCCAACGCGCCTTCTTCCTTGAAGATGCGGATCATGATCGGTGAGGTGCGATCCATGTTCTTCTTGTCGATCTCGGCAAGAATGGACGGAGAAAGCGGGTAATCAACCTTGTTCTTAACGTGGGAGACGTCGCGTTCGACGGTTTCGAGCGTATCGTTGCAGCCGCTGAGAATGAGCGCGGTGCAGGCGAGAAGTGCAAAATGTGTCAAACGCATGATCTGATCCGAAAGACGATGGCACGGGCGACGGAGTTCTACACCGTCCCGCGTGTATTTTAAATACGGTATTAACCGTTTACATCTTCTTAACTCAAATCGGACCCGCCCCTGCGACCGCCGATACATCTGTTGATGTGACCGGACTATGGCCGAGTTGGGGCGAGATTCAAGGAAAATAAGGCTGGAGCTAGATTGTTTTGGCTTCTTTTCGATCCACCAAAAAATCTAACTCCCTCTTTTTGCGCATTTCCGGACGTAAACCGCTGCGCACTTTTACTGGAAACGCTCTAAAGGTTTCTGCCGATATCCAGGAATTTCTGGCGGCGTTCGGCGCGCAGCTGCGTGCCCGAGCGCTGCGAAAGATCGGCGAGCGCCTTGGCGATAACGTCGCCGGTGGCACCAATCACGGCCGCCGGATCACGATGCGCGCCGCCCATCGGCTCGGGAATGATGCCGTCGATGACGCCAAGCGACTTCAGATCTTCCGAGGTGATTTTCATGTTGGTCGCGGCCTCCTTGGCACGGGTCGAATCGCGCCAGAGAATTGAAGCGGCACCTTCCGGCGAAATCACCGAATAGATCGCATGTTCGAGCATGTAGACGCGGTTGCCCGTGGCGATCGCGATTGCGCCGCCCGAGCCGCCTTCGCCGATGACGACGGAGACGATAGGCACCTTGACGTTGAGGCACATTTCCGTCGAGCGGGCGATGGCTTCTGCCTGACCGCGCTCCTCTGCGCCGACACCGGGATAGGCACCAGCGGTATCGATGAGGGTCACGACCGGCAGCGAGAAGCGGTCAGCCAGTTCCAGCACGCGGATCGCCTTGCGGTAACCTTCCGGACGCGGGCTGCCGAAATTGTGCTTCAGGCGGCTTTTGGTGTCATTGCCCTTTTCCTGGCCGATAATGGCGACGGGCTGGCCATTAAAGCGGGCAAGGCCTGCCTGAATGGCAGCGTCTTCGGAAAATTTGCGATCGCCTGCAAGCGGCGTGAAATCCGTGAACAGCGCCTTGGCGTAATCGACGAAATGCGGGCGCTGCGGATGGCGCGCGACCTGCGTTTTCTGCCAGGCGTTCAGCTTGGAATAGATGTCCTGCATCGCGTCATTGACGCGTGATTCCAGGCGATTGATCTCCTCCGAGGTGTCTATGCTCTCGTCTTCATCGGCAAGCTTCTTCAGCTCGATGATCTTGCCTTCAAGGTCCGAGATAGGTTTTTCGAAGTCGAGATAATTGTGCATGAGATCCGTTTCCGATCGTTTTGCGCAAGGTTTGAGCCGGATTATCCGGCGGTTCCGGTCGCTCTAATCAAGGTTTTTGCCCTGTTTGGCAAGGGGGTGATGTGTTTGTACCAGCTCTTGCAGGCGTTCTTCCAGCACATGTGTATAGATTTGTGTCGTGGAAATGTCGGAATGGCCGAGCAGTTCCTGCACGGCGCGCAGGTCGGCGCCGTTCTGCAGAAGGTGGCTGGCAAAGGCGTGGCGCAGGACATGCGGTGACACCGCCGAGGGATTGAGGCCAGCTCGAATGGCAATGTCCTTCAGGTCGCGGGCAAAAACCTGTCGCGGCAGATGCCCTTCCTTGCTGTTTGAAGGAAACAGCCACGGACTTTCCGGACTGTCAGCCTTTTTGGGGGACGCGGGCGTCCTGCTTTTCTCAGGTACGAGCGACTTCCTGGCCGCGTCGTATTTGTCCATCGCGTCGATGGCCGCGCGAGACAGCAGCACCATGCGGTCCTTGTTGCCCTTGCCGCGGATCATCAGGAAGCGTCCCTCCTGGCGCAAAACCTTGACCGGCAGCGAAACGAGTTCGCTGACGCGCATACCGGTCGCGTAGAGAAGTTCGAGCAGGAGATGCATGCGGATGCGGGCAAGCTGGCCGGGGCCGGTTAAGGCGGCCTCTTCAGCAGCGATGCCAAGAAGTTTTGTCACGTCCGCGACGCTCATCGTCTTGGGCAGGGTGAGGCCCTTCTTGGGCGCATCAATGGTACCGGTCGGGTCGTCGCCGCGAAGTCCTTCAGAATAGAGGAACCGGTAGAATTGCCGCATGGAAGACAGGCGTCTTGCCTGCGACGTGGCTGCAAAGCCCTGAGTGGAAAGATGGGTCAGATAGGCCGACAGGTCTGCCGTGGCGGCTTCCATCAAGGACTGGCCTCGGCCACCGAGAAATTCACGCAGATCGGAAAGGTCGCGTTCGTAAGAAGAGAGCGTATTGGCGGCGGCACCCCGTTCGGCGCTCATCATTTCCAGAAAACTTTCGAGCCGCGCGCCGTCCCGCCCGCTCATCTCTTTGCTACTCATGGGGTGCGCCTTGCCGGCTCCGCCGACGGCGGGTTCAGCCGCTCGGAAGGAATGCGCACCGTCACCTCGCGATCATTGGGCTTGACGAACATGACCAGCAGCACCATGCCGCCATAGATCAGCCCCGCGATGGTTGCCAGTATCATCGTGAAGCGGAAGAGGGTTGGCATGGCGGCTCCGTGAGGGTGGCAGTCTGAATGTATATGCGGTGCAGCGAAAGCGGCGACAAGATCAAAAAGCGGTAGTCCGCCGCTGCTGCATGCGGCGATGAATGTGATTCAACGCAATTCAGTCAGCAATTTGGCTTGACGCTTCGTAAACATTTGCAGATATCCATGCCAAACGGGCTTTCAATTTTATGAATGAAAAGAATTTATCTGTCCCGGTCACACTCGGGGAGCAAGCGCGGGCCAAGCTCGCCGGGCGCAACGTCGTCTTTGTCGGACTGATGGGGGCTGGAAAGTCCGCGATCGGTCGCATGGTCGCCCAGCAGCTCAAGGTCTCCTTCATCGACACGGATGTCGAAATTGAGCGTGTTTCCCGCATGACGATAGCCGAACTTTTCGCCACCTATGGCGAGGAGGAGTTCCGGGCGCTGGAAACGCGGGTCGTCAAGCGGCTGCTGCGCGGTGGCCCCAAGGTCATTTCTACCGGCGGCGGCGCTTTCATCAACGACAATACCCGCCGGCACATCACGCGCGGCAGTGTGTCGCTGTGGCTGAAGGCCGATATCGAGGTTTTGTGGGAAAGGGTCAACAAGCGTGATCATCGCCCGCTTCTCAAGACCGAAAACCCCAAGGCCACGCTGGCGGCCCTGATGGAGAAACGGTATCCGATCTATGCGGAAGCGGATCTGACCATCGAATCCCGCGATGTCCGCAAGGAGATCATCGTGACCGAAGTGCTGGCCGCCATCGCCGGCCTTGAACAGAAAGACTGAGCATCATGACGCCTTCCGAAATCCACACCGACGAACGTCTTGTCCATGTGCCGCTCGGTGATCGCGCTTACGACATTCTGATCGGGCCTGGCCTGATCGGCAGGGCGGGCGGCGAGATTTCGTCGCGGCTGAAGGGCAGGCGTGCCGCTATCATCACTGACGAGCATGTTGCACCGCTTTACCTCGAAGGCCTGATGGACGGCCTGCAGACGGACGGCATCGAAGCCGTTTCGCTGACCTTGCCCGCGGGCGAGAAGACCAAGAGCTTCGAACATCTGGTCACTGTTTGCGATGCCGTCCTCTCCGCACGGGTGGAGCGCAACGATGCGGTGATTGCACTTGGCGGCGGTGTTATCGGCGATCTCGCCGGTTTTGCGGCGGGCATCGTGCGTCGCGGCGTGCGTTTCGTGCAGATACCGACCTCGCTTCTGTCGCAGGTGGATTCCTCCGTCGGCGGCAAGACCGGCATCAATACCCGCCAAGGCAAGAACCTTGTCGGCGTTTTCCATCAGCCCGATCTGGTGCTGGCCGATACCGCGGTGCTCGATACGCTGAGCGAGCGCGAATTCCGCGCCGGTTACGCCGAGGTGGTGAAATACGGCTTGATTGACAAGCCGGACTTTTTCTTCTGGCTGGAAAAGAACTGGGATGAAATCCGCACCGGCGGTCCCGCCCGCATCCAGGCGATTGCCACAAGCTGCCAGGCGAAGGCCGATGTGGTGGTGGCCGACGAGAAGGAAAACGGCGTACGCGCCCTTCTGAACCTCGGTCACACATTCGGCCACGCGCTTGAGGCAGCAACGAATTATGACAGCAAGCGGCTGGTGCACGGCGAAGGTGTCGCCATCGGCATGGTGCTGGCGCACCAGTTTTCCGCCCGCCTCAACCTTGCAAGCCCTGATGATGCCGCGCGCGTTGAAGCGCATCTCAAGGCGGTTGGTCTGCCAGTGTCAATGAAGGATATTCCAGGTGAACTGCCGCCGGTCGAGATGCTGATGGCGGCAATTGCGCAGGACAAGAAGGTCAAGGGCGGCAAGCTCACCTTCATCCTCACTCACGGCATCGGCCAGTCCTTCGTGGCCGACGATGTCGCGACGTCCGAGGTGCAGTCTTTCCTGTCGGAAAAGCATCCCGGCTGAGGCTTAAGGCGCGCGTTACCTAGAACCGCGTCGGCTCCCCCGGCGCCGCCGCCTCGATGGCGAGGGCATGCAGCCCGGCGTCGAGTTCCGGTTTCAAAAGTGCATTGATCGCCCGGTGGCGCTCAATGCGTGACTTGCCTGCGAAGCTTTCAGACACTATCTGAACACGCATATGCGTCTCGCCGGTGCCGGTTATGTCCGGCTGATGGCCGGCATGCATCTGGCTTTCATCGATCACCACCAGGCGTTCCGGCGAAAAGCTCTGCCGAAGCTTTGTTTCTATGCGTTCTCGCAGGGACATGCGATGGGCTCCAATCCTGTTGGCTGGTCTTTAAAAGGGGCTACCTAAAAGCCTGCAACATTCCGCTTTGTCAATTCTTGTTGTGCGCCTTTTCGCACCCCATAATCAGGGCATCATGAAACTGGATTCGAAATATTTCGACCGCATCCGTACACGCAGAAAAAGGGACAGGGAACCTGAGGTTCAGGCCCCGACCTGCCAGTGGGACGGATGCGACAAGCCGGGCGCTCACCGTGCACCTGTCGGCCGCAATGCCGAGGGGCAATTCTTCCTGTTCTGTTTCGAGCATGTGAAGGAATACAATAAGGGCTATAATTATTTCTCTGGCCTGTCTGACACCGAGATCGCCCGTTACCAGAAGGAAGCGATCACCGGCCATCGTCCCACCTGGACGGTTGGCGTGAACAAGACTGCGCGCGACAGCCCGCTGCACTCCACGCTGCGTTCCGGCGCGGCGGGCGCGGCCAATGCCCGCATCCGCGATCCTTTTGGCTTCACGAATGGTTTTGCAAACGGGGCAAAGGCCGGCGGCCAGCGCCTGCAGCAGGACCGCAAGTTGAAGACGCTGGAGGCGAAAGCCTTCGATACGCTCGGCCTTTCTGCGGGTGCAAAGCAGGAAGAGATAAAAAGGCGCTATAAGGAGCTTGTCAAAAAGCACCATCCTGATGCTAATGGTGGCGATCGCGGCTCGGAAGAACGTTTTCGGGCTGTTGTTCAAGCATATCAATTGTTAAAGCAGTCAGGTTTCTGCTAAGCCAACGTTCGTGTTTACCGCCTGATTGATGATGTGGCCGGGTGGCCGCCGCCCGCCTTGGAGACGTGATGAGCAAAATCGACCTTGATATTTCCAACCTGCCCGACACGACGGTGTCCGTGCGGGAGGTTTTCGGCATTGATACGGATCTGCGGGTTCCCGCCTATTCGCAGGGCGACGCCTATGTGCCCGACCTTGATCCCGACTATCTTTTCGACCGCGATACGACGCTCGCTATTCTTGCCGGTTTTGCTCACAACCGACGCGTCATGGTTTCCGGCTTTCACGGCACGGGCAAGTCCACCCATATTGAGCAGGTAGCTGCCCGCCTGAACTGGCCCTGCGTGCGCGTCAATCTTGACAGCCACGTCAGCCGTATCGACCTCGTCGGCAAGGACGCCATCGTCCTTAAAGACGGCAAGCAGGTCACCGAATTCAAGGACGGCATTTTGCCCTGGGCTTACCAGCACAATGTCGCGCTGGTCTTCGACGAATACGATGCCGGTCGCCCGGACGTGATGTTCGTCATCCAGCGCGTGCTGGAATCCTCGGGCCGCCTGACGCTGCTCGACCAGAGCCGCGTTATCCGTCCTCACCCCGCCTTCCGCATTTTTGCGACCGCCAACACGGTCGGCCTCGGCGACACGACGGGACTTTACCACGGCACGCAGCAGATCAACCAGGCGCAGATGGACCGCTGGTCCATCGTCACCACGCTGAACTACCTGCCGCATGAGCAGGAAGTGAACATCATTGCCGCAAAGGTAAAGAGCCTCAACAATCCGAAGGGTCGCGAAACCGTCTCCAAGATGGTGCGTGTGGCCGATCTTACCCGTTCGGCCTTCGTCAACGGCGACCTTTCCACGGTCATGAGCCCGCGTACCGTCATTACCTGGGCGGAAAATGCGGAAATCTTTGGCGATCTCGCCTTTGCGTTCCGCGTGACCTTCCTCAACAAGTGCGACGAACTGGAGCGCACGCTGGTTGCCGAACAATATCAGCGGGCTTTCGGCGTCGAGCTGAAGGAAAGTGCTGCGAACATCGTTCTCAGCGCCTGATCTTCCCCGGCTTGTCCGGAGAACATCACCGATGACTTGAAGACGCCGGCGGGCCGCGCATCCTTGGATGGGCGGCTCCGAAGCGTCGACAACTGACAGGAAAGACAATGGCAGCGCGCGGCGACAATTCCAGAGCAAAACCGGGTACGGCGGTCGATACCGAACCGTTGCGTCAGGCGATTGCCGGATGTGTGCGATCGGTTGCCGGCGATGCAGAGGTTGAGGTCGTTTTCGCCAATGAGCGGCCTGGCCTTGCCGGAGAGCGCATGCGCCTGCCGGAAATTTCCAAGAAACCCACCGCGCAGGAAATCGCCGTCACCCGTGGCCTTGGCGATTCCATGGCGCTTCGCCTTGCCTGCCATGACGCTGACACCCATGCGGTGATGTCGCCGCAGGGTGCCGAGGCGCGGTTGATCTTTGACGCTGTTGAGCAGGCGCGGGTGGAATCCATCGGTGCACTGCGCATGCCGGGCATGGCCTCCAACATTCAGGCCATGAACACGGAAAAATATGCCAAGGCGAATTTTTCGGGCATCAACACCAAGGACGATGCACCGCTTGCCGAAGCCGTCGCCCTTTTGGTGCGCGAGAAGCTTACCGGTGAAAAGCCACCGGCCAGTGCCGGCAAGGTTCTCGACCTGTGGCGCGACTTCATCGAGGACAAGGCCGCCGGCGACCTGAGCGACCTTTCCAAGGTGATTGGCGACCAGAAGGCTTTTTCGCGGCTGGTGCGCAAGATGCTGACCTCCATGCAGATGGCGGAGGAATTCGGCGACGACGATAACGAGCCGGAAAGCCAGGAGGCAGAATCCGACGAGGAGCAGCCGCGCACTAACGAGACCGAAGAAGAACAGGTCGAGGAAGAAGCCGGTTCCGATGCGACGCCCGCTGATGAAAGCGAGGCCTCGCAGGAGGAGATGGAAGAAGGCGAGATGGACGGCGCCGAGATGTCGGACGAGGAAATGTCCGACGATCTCGATGAGGATTCCGAGACGCCTGGCGAGACCCGCCGCCCCAACAGCCCCTTCGACGATTTCAACGAGAAGGTCGACTACCGCATATTCACCCAGGAATTCGACGAGGAAATCCACGCCGAGGAACTGTGCGACGAGGCGGAGCTTGACCGCCTGCGCGCGTTTCTCGACAAACAGCTCGCCCATCTTCAGGGCGCCGTCGGACGTCTGGCGAACCGGCTGCAACGCCGCCTGATGGCGCAGCAGAACCGTTCGTGGGATTTCGATCTGGAAGAGGGCTATCTCGATCCGGCTCGCCTCGTGCGGCTTATCATCGATCCCATGCAGCCGCTCTCCTTCAAGAAGGAGCGCGACACCAAGTTCCGCGACACGGTGGTTTCGCTCGTCATCGACAATTCGGGTTCGATGCGTGGCCGCCCGATCACGGTTGCGGCCACCTGCGCCGATATTCTTGCGCGTACGCTGGAACGGTCGGGTGTGAAGGTGGAGATTCTCGGCTTCACCACCAAGGCGTGGAAGGGCGGTCAGTCGCGCGAGCAATGGCTGGCCAGCGGCAAACCCGGCTCGCCGGGTCGGCTTAATGATTTGCGCCATATCATCTACAAGTCGGCGGATGCACCCTGGCGGCGTGCACGGCGCAATCTTGGCCTGATGATGCGTGAAGGCCTGCTGAAGGAAAACATTGACGGCGAAGCGCTGATGTGGGCGCATAACCGCCTCATCGGTCGCCCCGAGCAGCGCAAGATCATGATGATGATTTCGGACGGTGCGCCGGTGGACGATTCGACGCTGTCGGTCAATGCGGGCAATTATCTGGAGCGGCACCTGCGCGCCGTTATCGAACAGATCGAGACACGTTCGCCGGTGGAGCTTCTGGCGATCGGTATCGGCCATGATGTGACGCGTTATTACCGTCGCGCCGTGACGATCGTGGATGCGGACGAACTGGCTGGCGCGATGACCGAACAGCTTGCTGCTCTCTTCGAGGATACCAATACCGCCAGCTCGTCCCGCAAGGTTCGCCGTGCGGGATAAGCGGGGCCGGGCTTTTCTTTCCTGTAAATCGCTGGCGATGGCTGCAGTTCTTGCGGTCGCAGCGCTTGTTCCGGTTCCCATTGGCGCATCGACCATCGATGTTCCGGTCAGCGTCCGTCTGTTGTCAGGCTTCGAGGTCGGCACCAGCGCCAGGCGTTTCGGCAAGCTGGAATTTATCGGCGGCATGGTGATGAGCACGCCGGAAAAACTATTCGGTGCCATATCCTCCATCCGCTTTCGCCCAAACGGGCAGGAATTCGTTGCTGTGCTGGATACCGGCCACTGGCTCACGGGCAAGATCGCACGCGGCCCGTCGGGCGCGCTGTCCGGGTTGGCTGACGTGCGTATCACTGCCATGCTGGATGCCAGCGGCCGTGAACCTTCCCGCAAGATGGAAATGGATGCGGAAGGTCTGGCGCTGCGGGATGGCAAGGTATTCGTCAGCTACGAGCAGCGGCACAGGATCGATGCCTATCCCGATCCGGGGTTCGAGACCTCAAAGCCGCTCAGCCGCCTGCCTCATCTCATTCCCAACAGCGAACTACGCCACAATGGCGGCATGGAGGCCCTTGCGGTCTCGCCGGCCGATTCGCCGCTTGGCGGTGCCCTTGTCGTGGTGGCTGAGAAAAGCATCGATGCCGACGGCAATCTTCTTGCCGCCATACTGGAAGGCCCGTTGAAGGGCACATTCGCGGTCACCCATCACCCCTCATTCGACGTGACGGACGGCGCTTTCCTGCCCGATGGCGACCTGCTGCTTCTAGAGCGCCGCTTCAATTTCGCTGAAGGGGTGGGGATGCGCATCCGCCGCATCAAGGCTGCCAATATCAGGCCGGGCGCGGTGGTGGATGGCGAAATCCTGCTGGAAGCAGGCATGGTCTACCAGATCGATAATATGGAAGGCATGGATGTGGTGAAGGGGCCTGATGGTTCCACGCGCCTCATCATCGTTTCCGATGACAATCACTCATTTCTCCAGCGCAATCTGATGTTGGAATTCAAGCTGGTGGAGTGAAGGTTCACACCTGCTGCGCCGCCTTGTAGGCAGCCATCAGATCCTCGACGGGAATGCCGTCGATCTTCATCCCTGTCATTCGGCATCCTGTTATCTGCGCGCCGGACAGGTTGGCGTTGCTCAGTTTCAGACCGGAAAGATTAACATCGTCGATCGACCAGCCGGACATGTTGCTGTCGGTAAATGACGCGCCGGAAAAGTTGATCTGGTTGAAGCTGGTTCCGGCGAGATTGACGTCGTTGAACACCGTACCCGACAGATTGACGTCGTTGAAGCTGGAGCCTGAAAGCGTGGCGCTGGCGGCCTCCACAATATCGATAACGTCATTGATCTGCATATCTGCCTGCCTCTGAGCTGTGCCACGGACCGCAGACTGCAACGCAGTCGGCTGGTTTGCAAGCGCGATTCGATCCACGCTCCCACCCCAGCCTTAAACCTGGATGACAATGGTGTCAGCCCGATTTGGCGACCTTTGGCATCGGCTTCAGCGTGTTCATCAGTGCGCCGTAGGGCAGGAGCATCACGAGGCCAACGAGGATCTTCACTGAGAGGTCGCCGAGCGCCCAGGAAATCCAGCGCGGTGCCTCCAGAGCGAAGATGCCGAGCACGGGGGCATTTTCAATGGCGAAGGCATCGTTGGGACCGACGAAGGAGAAACTCGCAGCAAAGGCGATGGAGAAGAACAGCGCGGTATCCAGCACCGAACCCAGCATGGAGCCGGCAAGCGGTGCGTGCCACCAGCGCTGGCGGCGCAGGCGGTTGAATACGGAAATATCGAGCAGCTGGCCAATCAGATAGGCGGTGCCGGAGGCAACGGCGATACGCGGGATCGAGGTCCAGAAGGACAGTGTGACACCAACAATAAAACCGGCAAGTACGACGCGGCGCGCGACTGACGGGCCGAACTGGCGGTTTGTAAGGTCTGTGACGAGGAAGGCGACCGGATAGGTAAAGGCACCCCAGGTCAAAAGATCGCCGAGATTGACGCCGAACAGCGATCCGGAAAGCGGGTATTGCACCAGAATATTGGACGCGACGACCACCAGTGTCATCAGCACAACGTAAATGAGCGTGTAGCGCAGGTAGGGCATTTTTTTATCCTGGGTGATGCCACCAGTTGGAGCCGAATTAGAACAAGCAAAAGGCTTGAGCGGCAAAAGCCATTCAAGCCTTCTGAATATCAGTGATGTCGAAACCGCTAATTAAGCAGCTTCGGCCGTCTTCTTGGCGATCTGGCGGCGCAGGAGACGAGCGCGCATGCTCAGTTCGTTTTCGCCGGACTTCAGAAGGAAGGCATCGAGGCCGCCACGATGTTCAACGGAGCGCAGAGCTGCTGCGGAAACACGCAGGCGGAAACGCTGGCCGAGAGCATCGGAGATCAACGTAACCTGGCAGAGGTTCGGAAGGAACCGGCGCTTGGTCTTGTTGTTGGCGTGGCTGACGTTGTTGCCCGTCTGGACGCCCTTGCCGGTCAATTCGCATACACGGGACATGGGTACACCTATTTCGTTTGTCTGTTTCACCACTGGCTCGCCACCGGCAAAACCGTGGTGGCAATCCAACTGGCCATGATTGGAAAGTTGCGGTTCTATAGTCAGACGGGACTTAACAGTCAAGCCGCTCGCGAGCAAATGAAAGGAAATTCCGGCGTTTTCAACCGGCATCCGCTTTTTTATTGCCACAAGTCGGCGTATATGATCGCCCCATAAGGCCGCTTCCGCGCCTCTTTTAAGGTGATATCCAAATGATTGCCAGAGGAAAAAGCATTTTCATGGCTGTGACAATGGCGTTTGCAGGCGTATCTCCCTCGCTCGCCGCCGAAGCCCGCCATACAAGCGAATACAGCATCAATCTCGGTATTCTACCAATTGCCAAGGCGAGTTTTTCGACTCGCATGAACGGCCCGAACTATTCGATTTCCGGTTCCTTCAGCTCAGCAGGGCTTGCAAGCGTTCTGGCGGATATTTCCGGCAAGACGACGATTTCGGGTGCCAAACGCGGCCATCGGCTGCAGGCGAATACATATTCGCTTGTTTACAAGGATGGCAAGCGGGTGCGGACCTATGATGTGGTCTATCGTAACGGCAACGTCACATCGACGACGGTGAAACCGGAGCCGAAGGCGCGGCCGGACAATTGGGTGAATGTGAAGGACGGCGACCTGCGCTCCGTCCTCGATCCAATCTCTGGCCTCATCATTCCCGCCGGCGGCCGCATCTGCCCGTCGCGCCTGCCGATCTATGACGGCGAATCGCGGCTGGATCTGGTGTTGAGCCCCAGCGGCACCAAGCCCTTCAAGACGAATGGCTTCAGCGGCGATGCCGTGGTCTGCAAGGCGCGTTACGTGCCAAAGTCGGGTTATCGCCAGGGCCGCAAGGATATCGAATACCTGAAATCCATTTCCATGGAGATATGGTTCGCCAAATCCGACAATATGGATGTCTATGCCCCGGTCTACGCCGTCATTCCGACGCGGGTAGGCCAAGTCTACATCACCGCCACCAAATATGGCGGTTGATGCAGTTATGGCGTATCGCCCGGCGACCATCCGGGTTCGGCCATCACGAAGCTTGAAAAGGCGAAACCCGGCGAGACGGTGCAGCCGACGAGGGTGAAGTCGCCGAGGCTTTCGGCCGATTGCCAGCAATTGGCAGGCACGATCACCTGCGGGCGCTCGCCTTCCAGAATGTCGGGGCCGAGGGTAAAGGTCTGTACCTCCCTGCCATCTTCGGAAAGATGCAGGGTGATCGGAGCGCCGGCATAATAGTGCCAGACCTCCACCGCATCGGTGACGCGATGCCAGTGCGAGCGCGTCCCCTTTTCCAGAAGATAATAGATCGCCGTCGAATGGCCGCGCTCACCACCTGCCTTGTCGCGAAATGTCTGGTGGTAAAAACCGCCCTCGGGGTGCGGCTCCAGTTCCAGTTCGCGAATGATCGCTGCCGAAGACAGATCGGCGCCCATCAGAAATTGTCCTTGCGTGTGCGGATTTCGGCAAAGACTTCGGCATCGGTTGCGCCTTCAAGGCCAAGATGACTGCGGATGCCAGCATCGGCCACCCGCATATAAGGGTTGGTCTGTTTTTCCAGCCCGATGGTGGTGGGAATGGTGAATTCATTCGCCTGCCGCGCCTTTTCGACGCTTTCGGCGCGCTCGATTAGAGCCGCGTTATCAGGATCGACGGTGAGCGCGAAACGGGCATTCGAAAGTGTATATTCGTGGCCGAAATAGACTTTCGTGTCATCCGGCAGCGCCATTAACTTCTGGAAAGAGTGCCACATATCTGTTGCCGTACGTTCGAACAGGCGACCGCAACCCATGGCGAACAGCGTATCGGCTGCAAACAGCAGGCCGTCATCGGGAAGGTAGTAGCAGATATGCCCCGCCGTATGACCGGGTGTGGCAATGACCTGAACGCGCCGTCCTGCAAATTCGAACTCGTCGCCATCGGCCTGGGAACGGTCGAGACCGGGGATCGCAATCGCCTCATCATGTGGGCCATGTATTTCGCACTGGAATTTGTCCTTCAGCGCCAGATTGGCTTCCACATGGTCCTGATGGTGATGGGTGGTGAAGATATGTGTGAGCTTCCAGCCATGCCCATGAAGAGCCTGCAGGATGGGGCCTTCCTCCGGCGCATCGATCGCGGCGGTCGCCCCGCTTTCTGGATCGTGCAGCAGAACGCCAAAATTATCACTGCGGCAAAGAAAGACGTCTATTTCCAAAGGTTTCATCGTGGTCCTCTCCATTTGCCGGCCTTAGCCGGCGCATTTGTCCGCCTGAATTTCAATGTAGGCGCAGACGCCTTGAAGTCCAACCGCCTGATGCTACATTCTCGCCCATGAACACCGATATCGTCGATCTGCGCGAATTCTATCATTCCCCGCTTGGCCGCTCGGCCGAGCAGGCGATCACCATGGCGCTTTCATCGCTCTGGCCGCCTTTGCCGGAGGAAAGGCTGGTCGGCCTCGGTTACGCCGTGCCGTTTCTGGAGCGGTTCCGTCATGACACGGAGCGCACCTTTGCCTTCATGCCGGCGGGGCAGGGAGCGGTGAACTGGCCGGCAGGCGAGCTTTCCTCCACGGCGCTGGTGTTTGACGAGGAGCTGCCGCTACCCGATTCGTCGATAGACCGGGTGTTGATGGTGCATGCTCTGGAATTTGCCGAAAATCCGCGCGAAACCCTGAAAGAACTCTGGCGGGTGCTGGCGCCCGGCGGGCGTCTGGTGATCGTGGTGCCGAACAGGCGTGGGGTCTGGGCACGCATGGAACACACACCTTTCGGCTCGGGCCGGCCCTATTCGCGCGGGCAGTTGACGGCGCTTCTGCGCGAGACCAATTTTACGCCGGGGGCAAGCGCCGAAGCGCTGTTCTTTCCGCCCACCACCAGCCGCCCGGTACTGAAATTCCGCCGATACCTTGAGCTTACCGGCCGCAGGCTCTGGCCGCTGTTTTCCGGCGTTATCGTGGTTGAGGCACAGAAACGTCTCTATCAGGGATTGCCCGTTACCCAGCGCGCCTCACGCCGGGTTTTCGTGCCGGTCCTGGCGCCTCAGGGTGTGCCCACCACCCGCACCGCCGCAAAGCACGGAAAGCCGCGCTGACCCTCGACAAAGGGGCCATTCCGGTCTAATGCCTCCGGCATTGCTTTTGCCGGGGTCCCCGGCGCATTTCCGAAGGTCGATCAAATGAGTGCAGAGCTTAGCCAACCTCGTCCGCGTCCCGGTATTCTGGACATCGCCGCTTATGTTCCCGGCAAGGAACATGTGGATGGCGTCGCGAAGGTTTATAAGCTCTCCTCCAACGAAACGCCGCTCGGGCCAAGCCCGAAGGCGATCGAGGCATTCGCCGCCACCGCCAGCCATCTGGAAATCTATCCCGACGGACAGGCGATTGCGCTGCGTCAGGCGATTGCAGACGTGCATGGCCTCAACATAGCGAATATCATGTGCGGTAACGGCTCGGATGAGCTTCTTGGGCTGCTCTGCCACGTCTATCTGGGTACGGGCGATGAGGCGATCATCACCGAACACGGTTTCCTCGTCTACAAGATCCAGATCATGGGTGCGGGCGCAACGCCGGTGACGGTGAAGGAAAAGGATTGCGCCGTCGATGTGGACGCCATTCTCGCCGCCGTCACGCCAAGGACGAAGATGGTTTTCATCGCCAATCCCGGCAATCCCACCGGCACCTATGTTCCGGTCGCGGAAATCCGCCGCCTTCAGGCTGGTCTGCCGAAACATGTCGTGCTCGTGCTTGATGCGGCTTATGCCGAATATGTACGCAAGAACGACTACGAGGCCGGTCTCGAGCTGGTGTCTGGCAACCGCAACGTGGTGATGACGCGCACCTTCTCCAAGGTTTACGGTCTGGCCGCACTGCGCGTCGGCTGGATGTATGGTCCGGCCGCCATCATCGATGCGCTGAACCGGGTGCGTGGTCCGTTCAACATGAGCGCGCCGGCGATCGCAGCGGGTGCCGCGGCCATCCGCGATCAGGCATTCCTGGAAAAGGCGATCTCTCACAACACGCTCTGGCTGGAAAAACTCACGACGGTCTTCACTAGTCTCGGCCTCACGGTCACGCCATCAGTCACCAACTTTGTCCTCATCCATTTCCCGGACCAGGATGGCAAGCGTGCACCAGATGCGGACGACTTCCTGAGCCGCCGCGGTTATATCCTGCGTGCCGTGCGCGGTTACGGTTTCCCCAATGCCTTGCGTATGACGGTTGGTTCGGAAGAAGCCAATCTTGGCGTCATCGCCGCGCTCACCGAGTTCATGGGGCAGGCGTAATGGGCGAGATCATGTTTGAGCGCATCGCGCTTGTTGGCATCGGCCTGATCGGCTCGTCTATTGCGCGCGACATCAAGGAACTGGGTCTTGCCCGGCATGTCACGATTTCCACCCGCAGCGCGGAAACGCTGAAGCGGGCAGAGAAACTGGCGCTTGGAAGCGAGTATACGACATCCGCCGCGCAGGCCGTCAGGGATGCTGATCTTGTCATCGTTTCAGTGCCGGTCGGTTCATCCGGGGCGGTTGCCGAGCAGATGGCGCCGCATCTGAAGCCCGGCGCCATCGTCACCGATGTCGGCTCTACCAAGGCCTCTGTCATCGCGCAGATGGCGCCGCATATGCCTGACAATGTGCATTTCATTCCCGGCCATCCGCTGGCGGGTACGGAAAAATCCGGCCCGGATGCCGGTTTTTCCGGTCTTTTCCGCGAGCGCTGGTGCATCTTCACGCCGCTGCCGGGCACGGATGCGGAGGCGCTGGAAAGGCTCAAGGATTTCTGGCGGGCGCTCGGTTCGCGCGTCGATGAAATGGATGCCGAACACCACGACAAGGTTCTGGCGATCGTCTCGCATCTGCCGCACATCATCGCCTACAACATCGTCGGCACGGCGGATGATCTGGAGACGGTAACCGAGTCGGAAGTCATCAAATATTCCGCTTCCGGCTTCCGAGATTTCACGCGTCTCGCCGCCTCGGACCCCACCATGTGGCGCGATGTCTGCCTGCACAACAAGGATGCCATCCTCGAAATGCTGGCACGGTTCTCGGAAGACCTTGCTTCGCTGCAAAGGGCGATCCGCTGGGGGGAGGGCGACAAGCTGTTCGAACTGTTTTCCCGCACACGCTCCATCCGCCGCTCCATCATCGAGGCCGGTCAGGACGTCGATACGCCTGACTTTGGGCGTCACGCGCTGGATCAGAAGAAGTAGGGCGCTGAAGTGGTATTGATATCGGCGGCGACGGATGACGATATCGAATGGCTGCTGCGGGAAGACAAATGGATCGATGAGGATTGGTTGCGGCGTTGCGTCGGACGCCGCGAATGTCTCGTCGCGAAAGAAGATACGATTCTAGTCGGTTTTCTGCGGTTCTCGATGTTCTGGGGCAAGATTCCCTACATGGACATGATCCGCGTCGTTCCCGAGTTTCGGGGACATGGCGTCGGCGCAACGCTTACAGTTTTTTGGGAAACTCTGATGCGTGAGCAGGGTGCCTCACTGGTGATGACGTCCAGCCAGCAGGACGAGCGGGAACCGCAGATGTGGCATCGTCGCAATGGATACAAAGAAGCCGGCATCCTGCATCTTTCAAAAATTCAGGATGCCGCTGAGGTGTTTTTTACAAAAGCTCTCTGTTAAATCGGCGGGATCTTCCCCAACGGAATGAAACCGCTGACGGTGGCGCGGCCGCGATCCACCACGAGGTCGACGGACGCCCTGTCGTCGCCGCCGGCGAGTGCGCGGAGCATTTTGCGGGCGGTATCGATGGTGGATTGCAGCTGCGGAAACGCCTGCTTGGCATTGTCCGACCAGGCGTCAAGCTTTTCGATCTCCAGCTTGAACTGGCCGGAGAGATAGCCCTCATTATCGAAGGAGAAAGGGCCGCTGATACGCATGGTGCGGCCTTCGCCGATATCAGCGACCAGCCGGCGAAGCTCGCCGCTCGCACCGTAAAGCCCGGCCGTATCGCTGCCGTCTACCATACCCGCCTTGCCGGCAAGGGTGACATCGGCGATGGCGTTGAGGCGCGGCAGAAGTTGCGGCCAATCCTTGATGACGGTTGACGAGTCGGTCAACGTTATCGCGCCGTCTAGATCGGCGCCGTTCTGGCGCAGATGCATTTCCGTCTTGGCGGCATCGAAATCGATCGTCTGGCCGGTAACGGTGGAAACCGCCTGAGCCTTCAGGCCGTCAATGACAAGCGAGGTACGGTCGATACCCCTAAGCTTGGTGACGATGCTCGACTGCATGTTCTGCCAGACGGCAGAAACCGTCAGACCATGCGCGGTGCGGATTTCAGCCGGTGCATCCAGTTCCCAGACAATGTGGCCGGGATTGTAGACCTGCGCTGCGGAACGCAATTCTCCGAACGAGGCTGAAACGCCATTCTGCTTGTCGTCCACCGTTACCTTGGAGCAGAAAAGGCCGATGCGGAACGGATAACCCTTGAAGGCAATGTCGCCGCATTCGCCGCTGACGTTTCTGGCCTGCGAAGGCGAGATGACGTTCAGAACCGTCTGCTTCAGCTTGTCGGCGGCATAAAACCACCCGGCCGTGTAAAGTCCGATAACCAGCACGACGGCGATACCAAGCCAGAGGAATTTTTTGACCGTGCCGGATTGGCTTGACGATGCCATATTGATCTCCGATGAACAGACTTCAGATAAATTCGATTTGGCTTGGGATATGGACGATTTTTGGGTCTTTGGCTACGGTTCGTTGATGTGGAACCCGGGCTTTGCCTTTGAGGAAAGGCAGCAGGCGCGGCTGCACGGTTATCGACGCTCCCTCTGCATCAGTTCAAATGTGTACCGCGGCACTGAGGAAAAGCCCGGCCTTGTTCTCGGTCTGGAGCGCGGCGGCTCCTGCCTCGGCGTTGCCTTTCGCGTGCGCGGAGCGGACCATGGTCCGGTCATGGCCTATCTGCGCGAGCGCGAGCTGGTAACGAATGTCTACAAGGAACGCGTCGTTGCCATTGCGCTCGCCGATGGCACGCGCGGCAGTGCCGTGACCTATGTGGCCGATCCCGCCCACGAGCAGTATATTGGTGGTCTGGGTGTCGCGGAAGCGGCCACGATCGTGGCTGCCGCATCGGGCCGGTCCGGCCCGAATACCGATTACGTCTTCAATACCGTGCAGCATCTGCAGGATATGGGTATTCGCGACACGCTGCTGGAAAGCATTGCCGCCAGTGTCGGCACGATCGCGGTTTAGCCGGCGGGAGTGTCTTGCCCCTGAAGTTCTGCGATACGCTTCACGGCGGTCGGTGGCAGCGGCAGGTGCGGATTGTTGCGCGCGGTCTCCAACAGCAACTCGTCGCTCGCCTTTTCCGTCACCTTGATCAATGTCTTGAAAAACACGTCCGGGTCCAGTCCCGGCTCGATGGCCGGCAAGATCCGCACCTTGAAATGGCCGGGATAACGCATTGTCGAGCGGCGTGGCCAGAAGAGGCCGGGATGCATGGCGACCGGAATGACGGGGACTTTGAGGTCGCGGTAAAGACGTGCGATGCCATAACGATATTCGGGCTCAGCGCCCGGTGGCCGGCGCGTGCCTTCGGGATAGATTATGAGTTCGCGGCCAGCCGCCATCTCCTCTCTCGCCCGCTCCATGACCTTCAGCATCACCTTGCCGCGCGCGGCGCGGTTGACCGGGATCATGCGCTGCTTCATCGCATACCAGCCGAACAGCGGGATCCACAAAAGCTCGCGCTTCAGAATATAGACCGGATCGGGAAGGTTGGGCAGCAGCGCATAGGTGTCCCAGAAGGACTGGTGTTTGGGGGCGAAGATACAGCCGGTTTCGGGAATGTTTTCCAGCCCCTCGATCTCGAAGGTGGTGCCGACAATGGTCTTCATCAGCCAATGGTTGGATCGCGCCCAGTTCTTGGGGATTTCATAGGCTATTCTGCGCGGCAGGATGAAATAGATCGGCGTGAGCACGATCATGCGGACAATCAGATTGAGATAAAACAGCGTATTGAAAAGAAAAGAGCGCAGCTTGAGCATCGACAGACTTCCCGGGTTGCAGCCGTTCCGAAGCTCAGGCGCGCCTCGATGCCGGATGCCGATGCCAGACGCCTACACGAAAACAAGGCTCCGCAGCAAGCGTGTTCTCTCCGTTCTTTCCATTCACGGGGAGGAGGTTGCCGCCTTGATCGTGGGGTGATCGGCGCCCGCCTTGCGCAACCCGTCGCCCTTGCCGAGCCCGGTCAGGTCGCGTCCTGCTGCAATCACGAATTTCATGTATTCGTAGAGCATGGTCCGGACCACATCTGGCTCCGCGAACCAGTTGGTGCGGGCAAGGTCGGCGCTGATAACGGGATAGGCGATGAATTGGGTCTGCGGGCTGGCATTGTGCAGTTCATGCAGGCTGCGATGCATATGGTAATTGTTCGTAACGACGACGATGGAGGAATAACCGTGGTCGCGTATCCAGCTCGCCGCCTCGTTGGCATTGCCGATGGTGTCTATGGCCTTGTAGCCCATGTCCACGCAGCAGGAAAACATGTCCGAAGAGCCTTGCGTCATCTTGCGGATTTGCGTGCGGGTGGTGGCCGGATTGACGCCGGAAATCAGAAGGCGCTTGCCAACGCCGTCCCGCAGCAGGCCGACCGCCTGTTCGATGCGCTGATAACCACCGGTCAGAACGATGATCGCGTCGCCCTTGGCGCCTTCGGGCGGGCGCATGGAGGCGACCGAATCTGCGAACCACAAAAAACCGCCGGAAAAAGCCCCGAGAGTAATGACGCAAAGAAGGATGAGACCGCGAATAAAACGGCGCAGGCGACTTCGCCGCGACAACAGGCCCTTTTTTGCCTGTCGCGTGGTCGTCTGCTCCTGATCATGGTCCGTCCGACTCACAAACATTCCTCCTGAATACTCGCCGATTAAGGCAAGGAACAGGCATTTTTGTCCACCGTCCGCAAGTTACATCCGGCGTGTGAAGGGTGCAGTTTCCTCGCGAGATCCGGGAGACGTCGTCACGATGCGACACCGTCGCTTTTAGACGGATCGGAACGGACGCGGTCGATATCGTCGATCGTGCGGATGACGGTCACACGCGCGGTGATCGTGGTGAGCAGCGCGATGATGATCATCGTCGTGGCGATGCCGATATAACCACTGAGGCCAACGGAAAAGGAGCCGAAAAGCGCACTTGCCTGATCGCTTTGCGGCGTTGCAACCGTGCTCGATTGCCAGAAACCGGCGGCAAGGAAAACTGCCGCGGCGAGGGCGCTGCCCGCTGCCGCACCTTTCAGGCTGATCTTCAGGAAGTGCTTCTGGAATTCCCGCGCGACGAAGCTGCTTTCGGCGCCGACGAAATGCAGCACCTCGACGATGTGCCGGTTGCCGGAAAGCGCGCCGCGCGTTGCAAACACCACCGTCAGCACCATGGCGGTGAAGACGAGGATCAGGACCCCGACGCCGATCATGACAGTGGTCCTGGCCATGGAGACGAGCCTGTCGACCCATGTACGGTGGTCATCCAGAAACGCCTGTGGAATTTCAGCTTTCAGCATATCGCGCATGGCCTGAAAATCGGGCGGGTGGTTTTCATCGATGGTAATCACGACGAGGCGCGGCACCGGCAGTTCGGAAAGATCGAGGCCACTGCCGAGCCACGGCTCCAGAAGACGCGCGGTGGCGGCATCATCGAGGATCGTGCCATCCCGCGTGCCGACGAAGGTGAGCGCCAGAGAACGTGCCTTGGTGAGCGCTGCATTCATGTCCAGCCCGTCCTCGGGTTTGATCTGAATGGTGATTTCGCGGGAAATCTGGCTCTGCCAGGTGGCGGCGGTGGCACGCACCATGGAAACGGCACCAAGCGTCAGGCAGGCGAGAAAGGCCATGATGGCGATCACCACCATCAGCGCATTGCCCTGAATGTTAGAGGGCGGCAGAATGGGTGCCATCGGGCGGATACGCATCGGCGGCCGCTTCGGTGCGGTCGCCTCTGGTCTTAACTGTTTGCGGTTGATCTCATTCATAGATGTCGAGCCGCCCTTCGGTGAGGATCATCCGGCGTGCGTCGATCTGGTCCATCAGGCCGAAATCATGGGTGGCGATGACCACAGCGGTACCCAGCCGGTTGAGCTCCAGAAAGAGGTTGAGAAGGCGCTTGGCCATCGGCGGGTCGACGTTGCCGGTCGGCTCGTCGGCCAGCAAGATTTCCGGCTGGTCCATCAATGCACGGGCAATGGCGGCGCGTTGCTTTTCTCCACCGGAGAGGATGGCCGGAAGCACATTGATGCGCTCGCCAAGCCCGACCCATTTCAGAAGCTCGATGACGTCGTTGCGGTAGGCGCTTTCTTCCTTGCCGCGCACACGCAGCGGCAGGGCGACATTCTCATAGGTCGTCAGATGATCGAGCAGCCGGAAATCCTGAAAGACGATGCCGACGCGGCGGCGCAGCATGGGTAACTCGCTGCGCGGAATGCGCGACACATCGCGGTTGAACATGCGGATATTGCCGCGTGTGGGCTGCAGCGACATCAGCAGCAGGCGCAGGAACGTGGTTTTGCCGGCACCGGAAGGGCCGGTCAGAAACTGGAACGAACCCTTGGGAATGTCGAAGGTCATGTCCCTCAGGATTTCGGGGCCCATGCCGTAACGCAACCCGACATTTTCGAAATGGATCAACGGACTTCCAGTCTCTTCGTTTCGTGGTGGTTCGCAAACCGCTGGCGCGTGAGGCCCGGATGCGCCGTTTAACCCGGTTCCGATGGCCTATGCGAGCCGTTTTTGCGAAGCATTAACCAATTAAATTTAAAACTTGGCAGGATTCGTTGCAATGCCCAGTTTTGCGGGCCGGAAAACCTCACCCAAGGAATTCTATGGCTATGTTCCGTTCATCTCGCCGGCAAGCGGCATTCGATTTCGACCTCCTGATGCCGGAAGCGCCAGTGCGCCGGACGGCGCGGGCAACCCACACCGGCCCCGATGTGGTAGACGCGGAATTTGTCACCATCAAGGAAAACCGTGTCCGTCAGCCCGGAAACGATAATCGCGGCGCGATGCGCCGGCAGATGGAAAAACCGCCCGTCACCGCCAGTGCTCTTGGTTACGCGTTCATCGGCTGGGTGGACCGCAAATTGTCGCGCCTGTCTGTGGATGCCTATTCGGCGCTGGTTGCGGCGCTCGTCATTTTTGTTTTCATCTGCTCAGGCGGCCTGTCGGTGGTCGTGCCGGAAAAGCCGGTCGTTGCGGCCGCAAACCCGCTTGCCATTTCCCATGTCACCATCACGCCGCAGGAGGCTGGCGGCATGGATGTCCTGCTCATCAACGGTATTGTGGAGAACAACGGTACCGCTCTGGAAGAGGTGCCGGCACTTCGCGCCGACCTCTTTGTTGCCAAGGGGCAACTGGTCGCCAGCATGGTCATCGAACCGCCGGTCAGGCAGATGCAGCCCGGTTTCAGCCACGGATTTTCGGCAAAGTTGCGCCATCCCGGTGGAAAAACGCCTGAGATCAAGCTTTCCTTCGTCGAAGCGGGTGCTTCCGAACGTTGACTGTGCTAACGCGTGGTCTTCGTATTTTTACTGAAAGGTAAAATCGGCAAGGCGCAGCACAGGAGAAAGAATGCCCGTTGTCCGTGGAAAAAACATTGAGCCGCTTTACACCGCCGAGCAGATTGCCGAGCGCAATCGCGACATGGCCAAGCATATAGCGAGCGGCCCGACCAAGGATTTGCTGGTCATCGCCGTGCTCAAGGGATCGTTCATTTTCGCGGCCGATCTCATCCGCGCGCTGCATGACAGCGGCCTTGCCCCCGAAGTCGAATTCATCACGCTTTCGAGCTACGGTGCCGGCACCGTTTCGCAAGGGGTGAAGATCGTCAAGGATATCGACAGCGACGTGAAGGACCGCGATGTTCTTCTGATCGACGATATTCTCGAATCCGGCCGCACGCTGCGTTTCGCCAAGGAACTGCTTTACGAACGCGGCGCCCGTCACGTCACCATCGCCGTGCTGCTCGACAAGAAGGTCAAGCGCAAGGAAGATCTGGAGGCCGACTATGTCGGTTTCGAATGTCCCGATTATTTCGTTGTCGGTTACGGCATGGATGTGGCTTACGCCTTCCGCGAACTACCCTTCGTAGGCGTCGTCACGGGCGACGCCTGACGATTTCTGCCGTGCCGGGATGGGACATGCCGGAGACGCCTCATTAACCATTCACCCAGCGAAACCCTGGGTGTTTACCTCTTGAAAAGAGGAGCCTGCGATGTTGCTCACGGCTGGAAATGATGCCCAGGAGCAATGATTAATGGCGAAGATTCTGATTACCGAAGATGAGGATGCATTGCGGGCTTTCGTTGCCCGTGCGCTGCGTCTCGACGGTCACGAGACCCACGAGGCGGCAGACGGCGAGCAGGGGCTGGAGAAGCTTCAGGAAACCAATTTCGATCTCCTTCTTTCGGATATCCGCATGCCGGTCATGGATGGCATCGAGCTGGCGCACCGCGCCGCCGAACGCTTCCCGGCCATGCGCATCCTGTTGATGACGGGTTATGCCGAACAGCGCGAACGTGCTGATGATCTGGCAGAAAAGATCGTGGACGTGGTTTCAAAACCTTTTGCGCTTCCGGATATCCGCAAGGCCGTTGCGCGGGCGCTTGCGGCCTGAGCGATAAGGCTACAGAGATTTGAGAAAGGGCGGCCCTTTGGGCCGCCTTTTTTGTTGCGGAGTTGTCAACTCTCTCCGCCGTCATGCTCGGGACAAGGCCGAGGATGACGTTGAGTGTTTGATAAGCTGGCCTTTCCTCAAAAATGCGCGAGGTTAAACAGGCCCGATCGCTAGGAATGGCGGCCTCCATCCTCACCGTATATCCAGCAACCGCTCCAGATAACGCCGCTCGATTTCACCCGGCGGGTTGTTGCCTAGCTTTTCGCGGATAGCCTCGAGAATTTCGCGGGCGCGCTGCACGTCGATCTCATCAGGCACCTTCACCTGGTCGCCGAAATCGGGGCCGGTTGTGCTGCGCGGACGGCCGAGTGGATCGCGGCCGTTCTGTCCGCCTTGGCCCGCCATGCCTTCCTGCCCTTGTCCGGGCTGCTGTCCCTGCTGGCGCATGGCCTGCATGATCTGGCCCATCATATCCTGCGCGCCCTGTCGCAGCGCGTTCAGCGCATTGCCCTGACCCTCGACCGCCTGTTCGCCCTGGCTTTTGCCGAGTGCTTCGCCGGCGCCTTCCATTTCCTGCTGCGCCTTGCCGAAGTTTTCGCCCGGCTCCATGCCGAGATCACGAAGGCCCTGCTGCAATTCGCCCAGCTGCTTGCCGAGCGCGTCCTGCTGCGCCCTCAGATTTTTCAGCGCCTCGCGCAATTGTTCGGCCGTCATCTGCTCGCTCGGCTGTCCGCCTTGCTGGCCGTTCTCGCCCTGCTGGCCCTGCTGGCCCTGTTGCGGTGATTCACCGTTTTCACCCGTCTGCGGGTCCTGACCTTCGCCGCCATCCTGCGGGTCGCCGCGCTGCATGCGGTCACGCAGCGCCTGATCGAGCTTGAAGGTCTCGTCCATCAGCTTCTGCTGCTGTTGCAGAATTTCACCCAGCTTGTCGATCTGCTGGCGCATCTTGCTGCTTTGCTGCTGCCCCTGCTGGCCCTGACGTTGCGGCCGTCCCGCCTGCAGGTTGTTCATCATGCGTTGCAGCTGCGAGAGCATTTCCTGTGCTGCGTCACGGTTGCCGGAGCGCGCGAGGTTTTCGATCTGGTTCATCATGTTTTCCAGATCGCGCTGCCGCAACACGTTTTGTGCCTGCTGGTTCATGTTGGCTTGCGGCGCATTCTGCATGCGCTGTGCAAGCTCGCTCATGAACTGCTGCATCGCCTCACGCAGTTCCTGCATCAGCTTGGCGATTTCCTCATCGGAGGCATTGCGCTGAAGCGCCTCGGAAAGCGCTGTCTGCGCATCACGCAGGCGTTTTTCCGCCTGCGAAAGATCACCATCCTCGATGCCGAGCGCGATCTCCCAGAGATAATCGGCGGTGTTCTTCAGCATCTCCTCATTATAGGCGAGCCGCATGCGGGTCTGCGCCGATTGCAGCAGGAGATAGTGCGTGGTGTTGGGAATGGTTTCTTCCGGACGCAGACCAACCGCCTCGTTATAGGCGATCGCCTTTGGCATCTGGCGCGTGTCGAGCGAGAATATCTGCCGCTGTTCCGCAACCGAAGCCGCCAGCGGTTCAGAGAAATTGCGGCCCGGCAGCACCATTTCATGCGCGGGGCTGCGGCCGGTCTGGCCGGCACCGTCTGTTGCCACCAGCGTGATGCGCACGCGCTTACCTGCCATGGGATGTTCGGTCAGGTTGCGGCTGGTCAGCCCCTTGATCTCGCGGTTGTTCTGCCGCGGCAGGTCGAGCTTGAATTCCGGCGGCGGGTAAAGTGCTGTTGCACCCTCCGCAACGCCAAGCGGCTCGATGATGGCGTGGGCTTCCTTGATGCCATAGTCGTCCTTGGCGGTGAAACCCACCTCCAGCGCACCATTGACGGCGCGGCGCGGCATGTTGTCGAAGCCGATGGTCGGTGGCTGGTCAGGAATGACGTTGAACACCCATTGTTCGCCATTGGCGGTGATCATGCCGCTTTCGGTCACATCCATCGCAAAGGTGCGCGGCGTAACAGGTTGATCCGGCGCGCGTTTTTCTGTCTGTGCCGCCACATCGCCACTTGCGCTGTCGGCGCGTGCCGCTTCGGGGGCAAGCTTCTGCAGGGCGCCGGCGGTCTCAGGCTCGAAGGTCACTTCCTCGCCGCCATCGCCACCGGTCATACGGATCGTCAGTTTGGAGGATTGTGGCACGGACACCGCGTCGTGGCCTGTCGCATCGCGCCCTGTCAGAAAAATCGGGGCGCGGCCGGTATAGGCGGGCGGCGTGACCCAGGCGTCGAGACGGATATCGGGATTGAGCGGACCGGCTGCCGGTCGGCTACGGAAGGCATCTGCAATCGTGCCTGCACCATTGGAATAGGAAAAACCGAAGGCGACAACCAGAAAAAGGGCGGGAATGGCGCGTAGTGCCGAGCGGTCGTAACGGGCGATATCGGGTTTCGGCAGGCCGGCATTCAGCGCGGCGATGCGTTCCGCCATACGGATCTGGTGTTCTTTCCACAAGGCGCGGGAAATGGGGGTGTCCAACGCCGGTTCGTCTTCCTGCACGCCGACTGGCTGGTGAGCGAGACCATTGCGTTCTTCCAGAAGGCGGGACGCGTCGTTGTCTGTCGGCCATTTCAGCCGGACGATTGGCAGGATGGTGCTGATGAAACCGAAAACCAGCAAGAAAACGATGCCCAGCCGCACGAAATCAGGCATCTGACGGTAAAGTCCGAACCATGCGAGCGCCAGAAACGCGGCGGCGATGGAAAGCGGCCACAGCGTCTTCGGTGCTACTCTTTCCGAAAACAACACGATTTTTGAGAAGAAGCGTTTAGCCGCAACCCGGCGGGCAAGATCCGGCCGCTGCGCGAATGCGCCGGTTGGGCGCTTCCTGCCTGTCCTGTCCTCTCCGGCTGTGGTCATCAATCCGTTCTCCCGGTTCTGGCCACGTCAAACGCCATTCCCGGAACGGCGAGCTGCTTGTATTATGAGAAGCAAGGATAACATTCTTTGTGGCGAAGACGAGGGCAAGCGGATGCTCACCCCCATTTTTTAGGCAGCTTCGCTCAATTGTGATCGACCAAGCCGGATATATGGCGGATCAATCGAGCCAGGCGGGTACTGAATCGAGAGCGATCAGCTCCTCATAGGTTCCGCGCGGGCGGATGACGTGGAACTTGTCACCCTTTACCAGCACTTCCGGCACCAGCAGGCGCGAATTATAGGTGCCTGCCTGCACGGCGCCGTAAGCACCGGCGGAGCTGACGGCAATCAGATCACCCGGCTGCGGTGCGGCCATCTCGCGGTCCAGCGCCAGATAGTCACCCGTTTCGCAGACGGGGCCAACGATATCGGCCTTGATGCGAGGGGCGTCTACCGCGGGCTGCACGACCGGGCGGATGCCGTGATAGGCCTCGTAAAGCGTCGGGCGGATGAGGTCGTTCATCGCGCCATCGACAATCACGAAGTTCTTTTCGCCGCCATCCTTCACATAGATCACTTCCGTCACCAGAATGCCGGCATTGCCGACGATCAGGCGTCCCGGTTCGGTGATGATCTTGCAGTTGAGGCTCTTCAGCTCGTTCTTGACGATATGCGCATAGGCATCCGGCAGCGGCGGCGGATTATTGTCCTCGCGGTAGGGAATGCCGAGACCGCCGCCGATATCGACGTGGCTGATCGTGTGCCCGTCCGTGCGCAGGGATTCCACCAGTTCGCGCAGCAAACGGAACGCATCCTCGAAGGGCTGCAATTCTGTGATCTGGCTGCCGATATGCATGTCGATGCCGGTGACTTCGATGCCGGGCAGCGTGGCGGCATGGGCATAGACCGCACGCGCCCGCTCATAGGAAATGCCGAACTTGTTCTCTTTTTTGCCGGTGGAAATCTTGGCATGAGTGCGCGCATCCACATCCGGATTGATGCGGAAGGACACATGCGCCCTTTTTCCGGCTTTGACGGCGCGCAGGTTGAGGACCTCAAGCTCCGGCTCGGATTCGATGTTGAAGCAGTAGATGCCGGCTTCCAGCGCGTAATCCATTTCCGCCACCGTCTTGCCGACGCCGGAGAACATGATGCGGTTTGCCGGTACACCGGCGCCAAGCGCGCGGCGCAATTCGCCGCCGGATACCACGTCGATACCCGCGCCAAGCTTTGCCAGCGTCTTCAGAACGGCCTGGTTGGAATTGGCCTTCATGGCGTAACAGACCATGGCGTCCACATCGGCGAAAGCGCCTGAGAACACCTTGTAGTGGCGCTCCAGCGTCGCGGTCGAATAGACATAGAACGGCGTGCCGACCGCCTTGGCGATCTCAGGCACGGGCACGTTTTCGGCGTGAAGCACGCCGTCGATATAGCCAAAATGGTTCACAGGCATTTTCCCGTCAGAGAAGCTTGTCGAGGATGAACGGCCGCTCCGCCGTTGCCGGCTTCGTCTCGGTTCCGTCGGCATTGCGCTTGTTGCGCATTTCGACCGGCGTGCTCGGCGGATCGATATCGCCTTTTCGCCCGCAGGCACTGAGAGCAAGACTGACGGCGAGCGTCATGCTGATGGGAACGATGAGATTGCGCGCGGTTTTTGAAAGCATGAGCCTGTCCAAAGGAAATATGTGCTTCTCTGATAACGAAAAACAGGGCGCTTGTGCACCCTGTTTCTTGTGATCGCAGCGTAACGCAGATTTATGAGGGCGGCGGAGAAAAATGGAATCGTTTCCGCCGCCCATTTTAATTTGTCTGCGCATCGGATTTTCCGAAAACCGCTTCACACTTTTCGGTCCGATGCGTTAGTTGCGTCCACGCCACCAGGCGATCTGCTTCTTGACCTCGGAAGGAGCCGTGCCGCCGAAGCTGGTGCGGCTGGCAACCGATGCCTCGACTGAAAGGACGTCGAAAACGCCGCTTGTAATGGCCGGATGGATCGCCTGCAGGTCTTCCAGCGAAAGATCGGCCAGATCGCAGCCTTTCTTTTCCGCCAGTGCCACCGCATTTCCGGTCACATGGTGGGCGTCGCGGAAGGGCAGGCCTGCCTCGCGCACCAGCCAGTCAGCAAGATCGGTGGCGGTGGAATAGCCCGAACCGGCGGCCGCACGCATGCGGTCCTTGCGCACCTCAAGGTCGCGGATCATGCCGGTCATGGCGGCGATGGCCAGTTCCAGGCTTTCGGCGGCATCGAAAACCTGTTCCTTGTCTTCCTGCATGTCCTTGGAATAGGCGAGTGGCAGGCCCTTCATCACAGTCAGAAGCGCCACCAGCGAGCCGTTGATGCGGCCGGTCTTGGCGCGCACCAGTTCGGCGGCGTCGGGGTTCTTCTTCTGCGGCATGATCGACGAGCCGGTGGAAAAGGCATCGGACAGGCGGATAAAGCCGAATTGCGGCGTCGACCAGATGACGATTTCTTCGGCGAGGCGCGACAGGTGCGTGGCGCAGATTGAGGCGATCGACAGGAACTCCAGTGCGAAATCGCGGTCGGAAACGGTGTCGATGGAGTTGCGGGTCGGCTCGCGGAAGCCGAGCGCCTTTGCCGTCATGTGGCGGTCGATAGGATAACCGGTGCCGGCCAGCGCTGCTGCACCGATCGGGCTTTCATCCAGATGTTCGATCGCGTGACGCACGCGGGCGCGGTCACGGCCGAACATTTCCACATAGGCCATGCAATGATGGCCGAAGGTGACGGGCTGGGCCGTCTGCAGATGGGTGAAGCCGGGCATGACCGTATCGGCATTTTCCTCGGCGCGGCCGAGGAAGGCGGAGATGAGCGCGGTCAGCATGCCTTCCGTCTTCTGCAGCTCTTCCTTGACCCAGAGGCGGAAATCAAGCGCCACCTGGTCGTTGCGCGAGCGGGCGGTGTGCAGCCGCCCTGCCGCCGTGCCGATGAGGGTGGCAAGTCGCGCCTCGATGTTCATGTGAATGTCTTCGAGCTTGCGCGAGAATTCGAAGCTGCCGGCCTCGATTTCTGACAGGATCGTGTTCAGGCCGTGAACGATCTTGTCTTTATCTTCCTGCGAAATAATGCCTTTTTCCGCCAGCATGGTGGCATGCGCTATAGAGCCGCGGATGTCCTGGGCATAAAGCTTCTTGTCGAAGCCGATGGAGGCATTTATCTCTTCCATGATGGCTGATGGCCCGGAAGCGAAACGTCCGCCCCACATCTGGTTGGAGGATTTCTGATCTGTGCCGTCAGCCATGTTCTGCGTGCCCTGGAGTATTCGATGACAGAAAAAAGGCCGTTCAGGCTTCCTTCCGCCAGATTGGTTGCAATTGCTGCCGTTGCCGGTGTCGTGTTCGGCGCGGGTGCGGTCTGGTTCAGGCATATTGGGTCTGAGAGCCCGGTTCAAGGGGCAGCGGTTGCCGAGGCCGGTTTATGTGAAGGTGCGGCAAACCGCATCGCCTCGCTGAAACCCCTTCTGAAGGGCCAGGTGGCGGCCATGTCGGCCACGGATACGCCGCGCGTCATCCCGCTGTCTTTCAAGGGTCCGCAAGGGTCGGACATGTCGCTTGCCGATCTCAAGGGCAAGGCGGTTCTCCTCAATCTGTGGGCCACCTGGTGCGTGCCATGCCGGGAGGAAATGCCTGCGCTAAACGCACTGGAGAAGGAAAAGGGCAGCGATGGCTTTGAGGTTGTTGCGGTCAATATCGACACCGGCGCGGACGAAAAACCGAAAGCCTTCATTGACGAATACAAGATCGACGCGCTGAAACTTTACCGCGACAGCTCCATGGGCGTCTTCAATGTTCTGAAAAAGGAAGGGCTGGCTTTCGGCCTTCCCGCCACGCTTCTTCTGGACGAAAAAGGCTGCCTGATTGCCGCCATGAACGGTCCGGCAGCCTGGGACAGCGAAGATGCCAAGGCGTTGGTATCGGCAGTGAAGGCTAAATAATTGTCCAGTGCGGGAGGGATTTTCCTCCCGTCACCTCGAATGATATCCGAGGAATATCTCTTGCGCCTTAGCGCGTCGGAACAGGTGTCTCGCCACGGTAATCGTAAAAACCGCGACCAGATTTGCGGCCGAGCCAGCCGGCCTCGACATATTTCACCAGCAGCGGGCAGGGGCGGTATTTGCTGTCGGCCAGCCCGTCATGCAGCACCTGCATGATCGACAAACAGGTGTCGAGACCGATGAAGTCGGCAAGCTGCAACGGTCCCATCGGATGGTTGGCGCCGAGCCGCATGGCGGTGTCGATTGCTTCCACCGAACCGACGCCCTCATAGAGCGTGTAGATCGCCTCGTTGATCATCGGCAGCAGGATGCGGTTGACGATGAAGGCGGGGAAATCCTCGGCGACGGTGATCGCCTTTTCCAGCGTCCGCACATAGTCCTTCGCCGCATCGAAGGTCTTTTCGTTGGTGGCGATACCGCGCACCAGCTCCACCAGCTTCATCACAGGCACCGGGTTCATGAAGTGGATGCCCATGAACTGTTCGGGGCGATCGGTCGCGGACGCAAGGCGAGTGATGGAGAGCGAAGACGTGTTGGTGGCCAAAAGCGCTTCGGGCTTCAGTACCGGGCAGATCTGCGCATAGATCTTGCGTTTGATTTCCTCGTTTTCGGTAGCAGCCTCAATGACCAGATCCATGGGCGCCAGATCGTTGACGTCAGTCGAACCGCTGATGAGCGCGAGCGCATCTTTGCGGGCGTCGTCGGAGAGCTTGCCGTTGGTGACCTGACGGGCAAGATTGCCGTTGATCGTTGCAAGGCCGGCTTCGATGCCGTCCTTGGAAAGATCGTAAATGTGCACCTTGTAACCGGCCAAGGCGGAAACATGCGCGATGCCGCAACCCATTTGACCGGCTCCGATGATACCGATGTTTTTAAAGGGGGCGGTCATATGCTGGTCTCCTCATGGGATTTCATCTGCGTCATTTGCGGCGATGTTACGCATATCGCCGAAAAAGAGAAGGCGGCGCGTTCAAAAAACGCGCCGCCTTTGGCTAAAGGCTTAAAATCACAGAGCCTTCTGGAGTTCCGGCAGAGCCTCGAACAGGTCTGCGACGAGGCCGTAATCGGCAACCTGGAAGATCGGCGCTTCCTCGTCCTTGTTGATGGCTACGATGACCTTCGAGTCCTTCATGCCGGCCAGATGCTGGATGGCGCCCGAAATGCCGGCAGCGATGTAAAGCTGCGGTGCCACGACCTTGCCGGTCTGACCGACCTGCCAGTCGTTCGGTGCATAACCCGCATCGACGGCTGCGCGCGATGCGCCGACGGCTGCACCGAGCTTGTCGGCAACCGGCAGGATCACTTCGCGGAACTTTTCCGAGGAGCCGAGTGCGCGACCGCCCGAGATGATGATCTTCGCAGAGGTCAGTTCCGGACGATCGGAAGAGGCGAGCGCGTCGGACACAAAGACAGAAACGCCGGGGTTCTCGGCAGCGCCGATGGTTTCCACCGGTGCCGAACCGCCTTCAGCGGCTGCCGCAAACGCGGTGGGGCGCACGGTAATGACCTTCTTGGCGTCGCTTGCCTGCACCGTCTGGATGGCGTTGCCGGCATAGATCGGACGTTTGAAAGTATCCGGGCTGACGACCTCGATGATTTCAGAGACCTGGGCCACATCGAGAAGGGCTGCGACGCGCGGGGCGACATTCTTGGCCGAAGCGGTCGCCGGTGCGATGATGACGTCATAGGAAGGGCTCAGCGAGACGATCAGCGCCGCCAGCGGCTCGGCGAGCGCGTTGGCATAGGATGCGTCGTCGGCAAGCAGTACCTTGGCAACGCCGGACAGTTTCGCCGCCGCGTCGGCGGCACCCTTCGCACCGGAGCCGGCAACGAGCACGTGGACGTCGCCGCCAATCTGCGTTGCCGCCGTCAGCGTCTTCGCCGTCAGGTCGGAAAGGGTTGCGTTGTCGTGTTCTGCCAGAAGAAGAATGGCCATGTTGTAATCTCCCTTTTCCGAAACCTTAGAGGACGCCGTCGGCTTTGAGCTTTTCGACCAGCTCAGCCACCGAGCCGACCCTGATGCCGGCCTTGCGGCCTGCGGGCTCCTCGGTCTTCAACACCTTCAGACGCGGCGTGACATCGACGCCGAAATCGGCCGGGGTCTTCTTGTCGAGCGGCTTCTTCTTTGCCTTCATGATGTTCGGCAGCGAGGCATAACGCGGCTCGTTCAGACGAAGATCGGTGGTCACGACAGCGGGAAGTTTCAGTTCGACCGTCTGCAGGCCGCCATCGACTTCACGCGTCACAGCGACCTTGCCATCAGACGGTACGACCTTGGAGGCGAAGGTGCCCTGGCCCCAGCCGAGAAGGGCGGCCAGCATCTGACCGGTCTGGTTACTGTCGTCGTCGATCGCCTGCTTGCCGACGATGACGAGGCCGGGCTGCTCGGCTTCCGCCACGCCCTTCAAAAGCTTGGCGACGGCTAGCGGTTCGACCGTCTCGTCGGTCTCGATCAGGATGGCGCGGTCGGCACCCATGGCGAGCGCCGTGCGCAGCGTCTCTTCCGCCTTGGCAGGCCCGATCGACACGACCACGACTTCTTCAGCCTTGCCGGCTTCTTTCAGCCGCAGAGCCTCTTCCACCGAGATTTCGTCGAACGGGTTCATCGACATCTTCACATTCGCGAGTTCAACGCCCGAACCATCCGACTTCACGCGGATCTTGACGTTGTAATCAACAACTCGTTTGACAGGGACAAGGATCTTCATCGGCGGTTTTCCTCAAACTCCTGTCCGCGAGGCGACAAGACCGCGCGGACCTCCAAAAACAGGTTGGCGACATGGATAAGCATTTTTCCCGCAAATACAACGGAGCAATGTTCATTATCACATGCACGCAAGGCATACCTTACGTTGACGTTAACGTAAATAATTTATCTCTTCGTCAACGGCTCATCTGCTCCCGTCATAGCCCCGTTCGATTTGCGACAACCCCGCCGTTTGCGACGGATTCTTGAACTGCGCCGCCCTTGGCGGAACAATCGTGCGGTCGAACAGGGGAACGTCCGGCCGGCGCATGAAAATTACCATCACAGCCCCGGCCAATATGCCGCCCACATGTGCCCCCCAGGAAACATTTTCCTCAAGGCCAAGTGCCAGCATCAGAAATTGCTGTCCGATCCATAACGCCAGCGGAATGAATGCAGGCAAGGGCAACGGAATGCGCATGAACACCAGAACCCAGACGCGCACCTTGGGATGCAGGAGAAAATAGGCCGCGACGACGCCGGAAACAGCGCCTGATGCACCGATAAGCGGCCCTTCCGACATGGGTGCGACAAAGCCGTGCAACAGCGCGCCGGCTATGGCGCAGGCGATGTAAAAGATAAGGAAACGGAAGTGGCCGAGCGCGTCCTCAACGTTGTCGCCGAAGACCCACAGAAACAGCATGTTGCCTGCCATGTGCCAGAAATCCAGATGCAGGAACGCATAGGTGACGACGGTCAGGTTATCCGGCACCACCTGTAAGGCCGGCTCCAGGTAAGCGTAGTCGAACACCACAGCCGGGATGAAACCGAGGCCGAGCGCTGCGGCATTGGCCTGGACGTCACTGGCAAGCACGCCGGTAAATAGCCATACCAGCACGTTGACCACGATCAGGCCGATCGTGACATATTGCAGCCGGATATGTTTGAGGGAATTCGCATCGTGCAGCGGTATGAACATCGAACGCCCTTCGTTTGTGCGAGAGATAGGCTTTAGCGGTTCTTGCCGGGAATCCACAATATGTCAGCCTTGCCCATGTCATTGGCAAAACGGGCGGCAACGAACAGGAAGTCGGACAGGCGATTGACATATTTCAGCGCTTCCGGGCTGACGATCTCGTTTTCAGCAACCGAGAGCTCCACCATGAGCCGTTCCGCGCGTCGGCAGATCGTGCGCGCCAGATGCAGATTGGCCGCCGCCGCATTGCCGCCCGGCAGCACGAAGGAGGTCAGGGGGTCAATTGCGGAGTTGAGGTCGTCGATTTCGTTTTCCAGCCGCGTGACCTGGCTCTCGACAATGCGCAGCGGTTCGTAGGCCGGCGGCTCGCCGGTTTCCGGGGTCGCGAGATCCGCGCCGAGGTCGAACATGTCGTTCTGGATGCGGAACAGCATGGCATCCAGCTTTTCCATGCTGGCAATATCAGTATTGGCGGTATGCAGCCGCGCCACGCCGATCGCCGAATTCGTTTCGTCCACCGTGCCATAGGCCTCGACGCGAAGATCGTGCTTCAGGCGGCGGGGACCGGACACCAGCGCCGTCGTGCCCTTGTCGCCGGTGCGGGTGTAGATCTTGTTCAGTTTCACCATGTCAGCGTCCGCCGCCGGTGAGCCAAAGGGTCAGCATGATGAGCACGATGGCGATGGCCTGCAACAGAAGGCGAAGCTGCATCAACTTGTTGGAACGGTTGGCGTCTTGGCCCTTCAGCATGTTGAAAAGGCCTCGTATCAGCACGATGACAACGAGGCCCATGACGATAAGGGCCAGAACAGTGGTGAAGCCGGACATTTAGGGGGTACTCCTCCTCAATCGAATCTGCGCAGCAGACGATAGAACAGTCCGGCAGGCAAGAGCCGTTTCAGCAACAGCCCCTGTTTGGCGGGAACGGTGACGGGATAATGCGGTTTTGGCTTTGCGGCGGTCAGGGCGTGTTTCAGCACGGCGTAAACGGCATCGGGGCCAAGCTTGTGGCGGTTGACCGGGCCGGACCCATCCATCCTCGCCAGCTGACGCTTGTATTCCACAGCATGGGCCGAGTTTTCCAGATCGATCTTGTCCCTGACGTGGGCAAGCGCCGTCGTGGTGAATTTCGACGTGATCGGCCCCGGTTCGATCATGCTCACATGGATGCCGCTGTCCTGAAGTTCCATGCGCAGCGTGACGCCAAGGCCCTCGATGGCGAATTTCGATGCGGTATAGGCGCCGCGATAACGATAGGGAACGAGGCCGAGAATGGAGGAGCAATGCACGATGCGCCCTGAACCGCGCTGGCGCATGAAGGGAATGACCCGCCGCGTCAGATCGTGCCAGCCGAAGACGTTGGTTTCGAATTGCTGCCGCAGTGCTTCCACCGGCAGATCCTCCACAGCACCCGGCTGTCCATAGGCGCCGTTGTTGAACAGCGCATCGATGCGGCCTCCGGTTCTGGCCGCAACCGTATCCACGAGAGCCGCGATGGTTTCGGGCTTGGTATAGTCCATGATCAGGGTTTCTATGCCCTGATTTTCGAGCGCGGCCATATCGACGATGCGACGCACGGTGGCAAACACCCTCCAGCCGTCGCGGTGAAGCGCGCCGGCACAATGGGCTCCGATGCCCGAGGAACATCCGGTAATTATGATGACGGGTTTTTCAGGCATCTATGCCGCTCCGGAAAGCCGAATGTTGCGCTGGCCCGATGGTCCGGCCTGTGAAAATTGTATTGCGCAAAATCTGTATGCCTGCGGGAACCGAAAGGCGGGCTTGTGCGCTGTACAAAGTAGAGCTGACTTCCCATATTCGGGGCGAAGTTACAAATGAAATGCCGATGAATGGAGGCGACATGGTTGCCGCAGTGCGCCTGGCAGGCAAGGTTGCCTTCGATGCCTATTCTCATTTTGCCGAGGATGACGGCTGGGCGATGGCGAGCCACATGGCGCTTTCCATCCTGCTGGCGCTGTTCCCGTTCCTGATTTTCGGCACGGCTTTGGCCGGTTTTCTGGGGGCTGACCAGTTTTCCGAGACGGCGGTGCATCTGATTTTTGACACCTGGCCGGAAGCGATCGCAGGTCCGCTTGCCGCGCAGGTGCAGCAGGTCCTGACCATTCCGCGCGGCGGACTGCTGACGATTTCGGTGCTGGCGGCCGCATATTTTGCCTCCAACGGCGTCGAGGCGCTCCGAATCTCGCTCAACCGCGCCTATCGCGTCACGGAAACGCGCTGGTGGTACATCACCCGTCTTCTCAGTCTGCTGTATGTGTTGATCGCAGTGGTGGTCTTTACCGGCATCAGCATCGTGCTTGTTGCGGTGCCGGTCGCAACGTCCTTTGCCGAGCAGCGGTTTCCCTGGCTGACGGATGCGCTGAACACGGTTTCCAGCCTCGGACTTTACGGCACCATCGTCGTGCTGACGGTCGGGCTGGTGGCGGCGCATCTGTGGCTTCCGGCCGGCAAACGCCGCATCTGGGATGTCTGGCCCGGCATTCTGCTGACAATGATCTTCTGGGTCATCGGCGCGGCGATCTTTGCCTATTACCTCTCCACCTTCGCCAATTATGCCGCCACCTACGCCGGTCTGGCCTCGGTGATGGTGGTTCTGGTGTTTCTTTACATGGTGGGTGTCATCTTCATGCTGGGCGCGGAAGTGAATGCCGCTCTGATGAAATACAAGGTCCGGCAGATCATCCGCCGCAATATCGCCGGCAACAGTGCGCGCCGCGAGCAGGTGCTAGAGGAGCCCGACAAGCCGGCGGATATCTGACGGCGTTTTTCCTTCCGCCCGAAGCGCTGCAAGGCCGGTGCTGCCTTCGCTTTTCGAGAGCTTGCGCCCATCAGCACCCAAAATCAGTCGGTGGTGGTGATAGGCGGGTGGCGGCAGGTCCAGCAATTGTTGCAGCAGCCGGTGAATGGCGGTTGCGTTAAACAGATCCATGCCGCGCACCACATGGGTGATGCCTTGCAGCGCGTCATCCAACACCACGGAGAGATGATAGCTCGAGGGGGCGTCGGAGCGCGACAGCACCACATCGCCCCACAGCGCCGGCAAAGCTTCGATTTCCCCGGTCTGCCCGTCGCCGCTCTCGCGCCAGAACAGCTTGCTGTGCAAGGTGCGGACCGCCTTTTCCATGTCGAGCCGCCAGGCGTGTTGCCTGCCCGATGCCAGAAGTTCGGCCCGTTCCGCCTGCGGCCTTTGCCGATCTATTGCCGGGTAAAGCGGCGCGCCGTCGGGATCGCGCGGCCAGAGCCTTCCCTCTGCCTCAAAGGCCCTGACAATGGCTTTCGTCTCACCCCGGCTTAAGAAGGCGGGATAGGCGAGGTCGGCCTCGACCAGCCTGTCGAGTGCTGTGCGATACTCATCGAAGTGCTCCGATTGCCGCCGCACCGGCTTTTCCCATTCCAGTCCCAGCCAGCCAAGATCATCATAGATCGCCTGCTCCAGCTCCGGAGTGCAGCGCGTCTGGTCGATATCTTCGATGCGCAGCAGAAAATGGCCACTGTTTTCCCGCACCATGTCGTGGTTCAGAAAAGCGGAAAGCGCATGGCCCAGATGCAGGGCGCCATTGGGGCTGGGCGCAAAACGATAAACCGGTTTTTGACGGACGGGCGAAGGCATGATTTCTTCTGCCATGTTTTGAAGCGCCTCGCCACCCGGTGCCGGGCCAACGTGAATATGGGCTGTGTAGACATGAAAATCATCAGGGGCCTCGACGATATCAGCGAAGGTCTGGCGCATCTTGCCCGCCTCGATCCGGCTCTTAGCCTTATTATCGAAAAAGCCGGTCCGCTGGAGTTGCGTATTCACGAGCCCGGCTTTGCGGGCCTTGCCCATATCGTCGTGTCGCAGATGGTGTCGCGCGCCAGCGCCAACGCCATATGGGTCCGTATCCTTGCCGGCACGGGCGGGGCGGTGACGGCGGAAAACTATCTGGCGGTGCCGGAAGAATTGCGCGCCACTTTCGGCCTTTCCCGGGCCAAGGCAACAACGCTGGAAGGGTTAGCGCAGGCGGTTGCGGATGGCTGCATCGATCTTGATGCCGTCAGTCGCAAGGAAGCAGATGTGGCCCTTTCGGAGCTGGTGGCGCTTCGCGGCATTGGTCCGTGGACGGCGGAAGTCTATCTGATGTTCTGCGGCGGCCACCCCGATATTTTTCCGGTTGGCGATGTGGCGCTGCGGGCTGCGGTGGGCCACGCGCTTTCGCTCGAGGCACGGCCGGATGCGAAATGGCTGGCGGCGCGGGCGGAACTCTGGACGCCCTGGCGCTCCGTCGCCGCCCGGCTGTTCTGGGGCTACTATGCGAATATCATGCGGCGCGCGATGGTGCCGCTACCCTGATATGGCCGCGCGGCGCTAGAAGTCTGCGATCCGGTAGGGCAAGGCCCCGCGTGAGAGATGATCGACATGTAGTTTGCGTTTTAGCGGCGGTACGGCGCGCTGCACGCAATCGACCCTTTCGCAGACCCGGCAGGAAACGCCGATGGGCTTGAAGGAGGCGGTATTGGCGAGATCGAGTGTATCGGCATAGACGAAATTCTGCGCATGGGAAATTTCGCAGCCGAGCGCGATGGCATAGCGTGGCCTGTCCGTGTTGAAACCGGCGCCGGCTTTTTCGATCTGTGTGGCGATGGAAAGATAGCGCACGCCGTCAGGTGTTTCCGCCAGCTGGCGTACTATCCTGTCGGAGCTTTCGAAGGCCTGATGAATGTTCCAGAGCGGACAGGCCGCGCCGAAACGGGCAAATTGCAGCCTTGTGGCGCTGTGGCGTTTGGTGATGTTGCCAGCCCGGTCGATCTTGGCGAAAAAGATCGGTACGCCTTTCTGACCAGGGCGTTGCAAAGTGCTGAGCCTGTGGGCCACCTGTTCAAGGCTCGCGCCGAAGCGCACGGCCAGAAGTTCCAGATCGTGGCGCAATTCCTGCGCGGCCCGGTGAAATTGCCTATATGGCAGGATCAGCGCGGCGGCGAAATAGTTGTGAAGTCCGATGCGACAGATTTCCGCGGCTTCGGCGCTACGGAAACCGGCGCCGGCTAGCACTCTGTCCACGGTTGCTCCCGCATGAAGCTGGGCGATCTGAAGCGCAAGCTGAAAACAGCGGGTCGGTGCTGCCATGTAGGAACTGAGCGCCAGCGTTTTGCCGGCCGGATCGAAATGCCGGATCAATCCGCCCGCCGCCTCCGTTCTGGTGATATGGACACCGAAGCGGCTGCGTAGATGGGCCGCGAGAATGCCGTAGGTCTCGCCGCCCTCTATCTCCAGTTCGTATGCAAGTTCTTCCGCCAGAAGATCGATCTCGGCAACGTAATTGTCGACGAAGTGAAAGAAATCGCGGACCTCTTCGTAAGGTGTTCTCTCCACCTGCGCGGTTCCCCGCCCCAGCCTGTCATCCAGCTGCACCAGCTGCTCGCTGTTTTGCCGGTAGGCCTGGTGGGCGCGCAAAAGCGCATGGGCAAAACCCGGTGCGTTCTGCGCAATCAGCTTCAGCTCCTGCAGCCCGGGCTCGTAATTCAGGAACAGCGGGTCTTTCAGGGCCTCGCGCACAGCGGAAACCAGCCGGTCGTTTTCGCCGGTTGCCAGCTCCGTTACGTCGAGCTGGAATTTTTCCACCAGCGTCACCAGAACGCTGGCGGAAACGGGTCGCTGATTGTTTTCGATTTGGTTCAGATAACTGGCCGAAATGCCGAGCCGTTCGGCAAACTGCGCCTGCGTGGCGCGGGCGTTTTCGCGAAGGCCGCGGACCTTGCGGCCGATGAAGAGCTTTTCCATAGCCATGTTGCAACTTTGCAAAAGTAAATATTGTAAATATTTATGCCACGCATACGCGCACGATCAAGGCTTCTAGGCGAATGTTTTCTAAGCTATTGATTTTGAGGAAACGCATGGAGGAAACATGCCCAGCATTCTGGAGCAATTGCAGACGCGCCGCGACGAAGCGCGGCTCGGCGGCGGCGTCAAGCGCATTGAGGCGCAGCATGCCAAGGGCAAGCTGACGGCGCGCGAGCGCATCGATGTGTTGCTGGATGAAGGTTCCTTCGAAGAGTACGACATGTACGTTACCCACCGGGCGGTGGATTTCGGCATGGCCGAACAAAAGGTGGCGGGCGATGGCGTCGTTACCGGCTGGGGCACCATCAACGGCCGGCAGGTCTATGTTTTCAGCCAGGATTTTACCGTGCTCGGCGGTTCGCTGTCGGAAACCCATGCCCAGAAAATCTGCAAGATCATGGATATGGCCGTGCGCAACGGCGCGCCCGTGATTGGCCTCAACGACAGTGGCGGCGCGCGCATTCAGGAAGGTGTTGCTTCGCTCGGCGGTTATGCCGACGTTTTCAAGCGCAACGTCATCGCCTCCGGTGTCGTGCCTCAAATCTCTGTCATCATGGGGCCGTGTGCCGGTGGTGCCGTTTATTCGCCTGCCATGACCGACTTCATCTTCATGGTGCGCGATACCTCCTACATGTTCGTAACCGGGCCGGATGTGGTGAAGACCGTAACCAACGAGATCGTCACGGCGGAAGAGCTGGGTGGCGCCTCCACACACACCAAAAAATCCTCCGTTGCCGATGGCGCCTATGAAAACGACATCGAGACACTTGAGCATGTGCGCCTGCTTTTCGATTTCCTGCCGCTGAATAATCGGGCAAAACCGCCAGTCCGGCCTTTTCATGACGATCCCGCACGGCTGGAAGCGCGCCTCGATACGCTGATCCCCGACAGTTCGAACAAGCCATACGATATGAAGGAACTGATCCATGCGCTCGCAGACGAGGGCGATTTCTTCGAGTTGCAGGAGGCGTTTGCCAGAAACATCATCACCGGTTTCATGCGTCTGGAAGGCCAGACGGTAGGCGTCGTCGCAAACCAGCCGATGGTGCTGGCCGGGTGTCTAGATATTGACAGCTCACGCAAGGCCGCCCGCTTCGTGCGCTTCTGCGATGCCTTCAACATTCCCCTGCTGACACTGGTGGATGTGCCCGGTTTCCTGCCCGGAACGGCGCAGGAATATGGCGGCGTCATCAAGCACGGCGCGAAACTGCTGTTTGCCTATTCCGAGGCGACGGTTCCGATGGTGACGCTGATTACCCGCAAGGCCTATGGCGGCGCTTATGACGTGATGGCATCCAAACATATCGGCGCTGATGTGAACTATGCCTGGCCGACTGCGGAAATCGCTGTCATGGGCGCAAAAGGGGCAGCGGAAATCCTCTATCGCTCGGAGCTTTCCGATCCGGACAAGATCGCCGCGCGCACAAGGGAATATGAGGAGCGTTTCGCCAATCCCTTCGTGGCGGCAGAGCGTGGTTTCATCGATGAGGTCATCATGCCGCATTCCTCGCGCCGCCGCATCGCTCGTGCTTTTGCCTCGCTGCGGGGCAAGAACGTCGAAACCCGCTGGAAAAAGCACGATACCATTCCGCTCTGACCTGCCCTGGGGCTGGAAAAATACTTTGGCCACCTTACTATAATGATGTTCAGGCGCCCGACCTTCGGTGCCCTCCCGAAACGCACAAGGACTGATTTTTATGGCCGAGAACTCCTCCGCAGATAATTTTCCCGCCGGATATGAAGTGCCCAAGGTCTGGACCTGGGACAAGGGTAATGGCGGCCAGTTCGCCAATATCAATCGCCCGATCGCCGGTCCCACCCATGACAAGGAATTGCCGGTCGGCAAACATCCGTTGCAGCTTTATTCGCTGGCAACGCCGAATGGCCAGAAGGTCTCGATCATGCTGGAAGAATTGCTGGCCGCTGGCCACAAGGGCGCCGAATATGATGCCTGGCTGATCAAGATCGGCGAAGGCGACCAGTTCGGCTCCGGTTTTGTCGGCGTCAATCCGAACTCCAAGATCCCGGCGCTGATGGATCATTCGACGCCCGAGCCGACCCGGGTTTTCGAGAGCGGCTCGATCCTCGTCTATCTCGCGGAAAAATTCGGCGCTTTCCTGCCGAAAGAGGGCAATGCCCGCACGCAGGCGCTGAACTGGCTGTTCTGGCAGATGGGTTCCGCCCCCTTCCTCGGCGGCGGTTTCGGCCATTTCTACGCCTACGCCCCGATCAAGATCAAATATGCTATCGACCGTTACGCCATGGAGGTTAAACGCCAGCTTGACGTGCTTGACCGTCATCTGGCCGACAACCGTTATCTGGCGGGCTCGGAATATACGATTGCCGACATGGCCGTCTGGCCCTGGTATGGCAAGATCGCGCTCGGCCAGGCTTATGGCGATGCCGGTGCTTTCCTTGAAGCGGCCGGTTATAAGAACCTTATGCGCTGGACGCTTGAAATCGGCGAACGACCTGCGGTCAAGCGCGGCGTGATCGTCAACAAAACTTCGGGCGATCCGTCCGAACAATTGCACGAACGCCACGATGCCTCCGACTTCGAGCAGAAGACGCAGGACAAAATCGGCAAGGCATAACGAAAAGACTAGAGCGCTTCTGGTTTTAATAGGACCATGAAAGCGCTCTAATTATTTGAATTTACGCATATCCGGACGTAAAAGCGGACCTGCTTTAATGGAAATGCTTCTGGAAGGACAAAAGATGGCGAACCTGCCCGAAATGACCAAACACAAGGGATTTCCCTCCGGCATGCCGAGCACGGGCATCCAGTTCACCATCCGCCGCGCCAATCCAAAAGGGGTAACGCCCATCAAGATGATACCTCGAAGGGCGCGGGACGATTCCAAGGAACACCGCATCGATGCGGCCTTCCTGCACTCGCTCTGGCACCATTTTGGTCCCGAGCCGTTCGAGCGCGGTAATCTCGACGCGGCCCGCCTCAGCCTGCTGTTCGGCCGCGAGGTCTTGCCGGCGGAAAAGAATTTCGATCCGCTTTCCTACCAGGCGATGCTTGTCATCGACGAGCGCGTCGCCCGGCAGAATTTCCCGGAATCCTTCGAGAACTTTTTCGAGATTTGAGTGTGCTGTCATCCGCCAATAGGGAATGAAATTCAATGTCGACGGCCACCAGCAAATTCCTGAGCTATGTTCTGCGACATGCGCCCGAAAGCATCGGGCTTACCTTGGATGCTCAGGGTTGGGCGGATGTCGGAGATCTATTGGCAAAAGCAAATGCGAGTGGCACGCTGCTCGACGAGGCCGGTCTGCGTGCGGTCGTTACCGAAAGCGACAAGATGCGTTTCACCCTTTCGGAAGATGGGCACCGCATCCGGGCCGCGCAGGGGCATTCAGTAAAGGTCGATCTTGGTAGCGCTCCTTTAGAACCACCGCCGCAGCTTTTCCATGGTACTGCGACACGTTTCCTAGATGCTATCCTGCAGGAAGGATTGCGACCGGGCAGCCGGCAGCAGGTTCACCTTTCGGCAGACAGCGTGACGGCACATGCGGTCGGCCAGCGGCACGGAAAACCCGCCATCCTAATGGTTGATGCCAGTCGGATGTTTGCCGCTGGCCACAGCTTTTTTCAAGCCGACAATGGTGTCTGGCTGACCGATGCTGTTCCCGCTGCGTATCTGACGCTGATTGAGAATCATACTTTGGAAGGCGATGGCAAATGATCAAGAAAATTCTCATCGCCAATCGCGGCGAGATCGCCTGCCGGGTCATCAAGACGGCGAAGAAGATGGGCATTGCGACGGTTGCCGTCTATTCGGATGCTGATGCCAATGCTTTGCATGTGAAGATGGCGGATGAGGCCGTTCATATCGGTCCGGCGCCCTCGTCGCAGTCCTATATCGTCATCGATAAAATCCTTGCTGCGATCGAGAAGACCGGGGCTGATGCGGTGCATCCCGGCTATGGCTTCCTGTCGGAGAACGCTGCCTTTGCCGAGGCGCTGGAGAAGGCGGGTGTGATCTTCATCGGCCCGCCGGTCGGCGCTATCCAGGCCATGGGCGACAAGATCACCTCCAAGAAGCTAGCGGCGGAAGCCGGTGTTTCCACCGTGCCCGGCCATATGGGGCTGATTGGGGATGCAGATGAGGCGGTGAGGATCGCCTCCGAGATCGGTTATCCCGTGATGATCAAGGCCTCGGCCGGCGGCGGCGGAAAGGGCATGCGCATCGCCTTTAACGATGCGGAGGCGCGCGAGGGTTTCCAGTCGTCAAAAAACGAGGCGAAATCTTCCTTTGGGGACGATCGCATCTTCATCGAGAAATTCGTCACCCAGCCGCGCCATATCGAAATTCAGGTGCTGGGCGATCAACACGGCAATATCCTTTACCTTGGCGAGCGAGAGTGCTCGATCCAGCGCCGCAACCAGAAGGTCATCGAGGAAGCGCCATCGCCCTTTCTTGATGAGGCAACGCGCAAGGCCATGGGCGAGCAGGCCGTGGCTCTGTCGAGAGCAGTCGGTTACCATTCGGCCGGAACGGTGGAATTCATCGTCGATGGCGAGCGCAATTTCTACTTTTTGGAAATGAATACGCGCCTGCAGGTGGAACATCCGGTAACGGAACTCGTCACAGGCATTGATCTTGTCGAGCAGATGATCCGCGTGGCATCAGGCGAAAAGCTGTCCTTCGGGCAGACCGATATAAAGTTGAACGGCTGGGCAATCGAAAGCCGGCTTTATGCCGAAGACCCGTATCGTAATTTCTTGCCCTCCATCGGCCGGTTGACACGGTATCGCCCGCCGCAAGAGGGCGAGCAGGAAAACGGCACCGTGATCCGCAACGATACCGGCGTCTTCGAAGGCGGTGAAATCTCGATGTATTACGATCCGATGATCGCCAAGCTTTGTAGCTGGGCAAAGGATCGTGAAACCGCCATCGATGCCATGGGGCAGGCGCTGGATCGTTTCGAAGTGGAGGGCATCGGCCACAATCTGCCGTTCCTCTCGGCTGTCATGCAGCACGAGCGTTTTCGGGCCGGCCGTTTGACGACGGGTTTTATCGCCGAGGAATTTCCGGAGGGCTTTTCCGGGGTCGAACCCGATGAGGCCTCCGCGCGCAAGCTCGCAGCCATCGCCACCGTTATCCACCAGCGGCTTCAAAACCGTGCGGTCGAAATTTCCGGTACCATTGGCAATCATCGTCGCATTGTCGGTCAGGACTGGGTGGTTTCGCTTGGTCGATCCCGTCGAAGCGTCAGCGTGGAGACCGGTGCTGAAGGCATGGCAATCCGTTTTGAGGATGGTGCTGCGCTGACAGTCGCTACCGGCTGGCTTCCCGGCCGCAGCCTTGGCCTGTTCACGGTGGCGGGCGAGGTGATCGCCGCCAAGGTCGATCTTGCCGGTGCGGCGGTTCGCCTGCGCTGGCGCGGCATGGATGTTCTCGCCCATGTGCGCAGCCCGCGCGTGGCGGAACTGGCGCTGCTGATGCCGGAAAAGCTGCCGCCCGATACGTCGAAACTGTTGCTCTGCCCGATGCCGGGCGTCATCACCGGGATCTCGGTTGGCGAGGGGGACGAGGTGGAAGCCGGTCAGGCGCTGGCGACGGTGGAGGCAATGAAGATGGAGAACATCCTGCGTGCGGAAAAACGCGGCCGGGTCGCCAAAGTGTCGGCAAAGCCGGGCGATAGCCTCGCCGTGGATGAGGTCATCCTCGAATTTGAATAGGGCTTGATACCGTTTTTGAGGAACGGATGAGGGGCGGAGCGGGTTACGGGGTAGGCTGGATTTCGGTCACGATCACCAGTCACAGTACTGAAAATGAAATGCAGAAGGGGAGATATGCATGTCGGGTGAAAAAACGGTGCGGGATTGGCTGCAGCTTGCCGAAAAAGAGCTGAAGCGTTCACCGGATGCACTCGTCTGGCATACGCCCGAAGGCATTGACGTCAAACCGCTTTACACGGCCGATGACCTGAAAAAGGCTTCACATCTCGATGGCCTGCCGGGCTTTGCACCCTTCACGCGCGGCCCGCGCGCCACCATGTATGCCGGGCGGCCATGGACGATCCGCCAATATGCCGGGTTTTCGACTGCCGAAGCTTCCAACGCCTTTTACCGCAAGGCGCTCGCCGCCGGCCAGCAGGGTGTTTCGGTCGCCTTCGATCTTGCCACTCATCGCGGATATGACAGCGACCACTCGCGCGTTGAAGGCGATGTCGGTAAGGCGGGCGTAGCGATCGACAGCGTCGAGGACATGAAAATCCTGTTCGATGGCATACCGCTCGAAAAGGTCTCCGTCTCCATGACCATGAACGGGGCCGTCATTCCGGTGCTCGCCAATTTCATCGTTGCGGGGGAAGAGCAGGGTGTCTCGCGTGCCGCACTTTCCGGCACCATCCAGAACGACATTCTCAAGGAGTTCATGGTCCGCAACACCTATATCTACCCGCCCGAGCCTTCGATGCGTATCATTGCTGATATCATTGAATATACGGCGAAGGAGATGCCGAAATTCAACTCCATTTCGATATCCGGCTATCACATGCAGGAGGCAGGTGCCACGCTGGTGCAGGAGCTTGCCTTCACGCTGGCGGATGGGCGGGAATATGTGCGGGCCGCCCTTGCCAAGGGACTGAATGTCGATGATTTCGCCGGCCGCCTGTCGTTCTTTTTTGCCATCGGCATGAATTTCTTCATGGAGGCCGCAAAGCTGCGCGCCGCCCGCTTCCTCTGGTCGCGCATCATGGAAGAGTTCAAGCCGCAAAAGGCGTCGTCGCTCATGCTGCGCACCCATTGCCAGACATCCGGTGTGTCTCTTCAGGAACAGGACCCTTACAATAACATTGTCCGTACCGCTTTCGAGGCCATGTCCGCCGTGCTGGGCGGCACACAATCGCTGCACACCAATTCCTTTGATGAAGCCATTGCCCTGCCGACAGAATTTTCCGCCCGTATCGCCCGCAACACCCAGCTTATTCTCCAGCATGAAACCGGCGTCACCAAGGTCGTCGATCCGCTGGCCGGTTCCTACTACGTCGAAAGCCTGACGGATGAACTGGCGCAAAAAGCCTGGGCGCTGATTGAGGAGGTGGAGGCGCTTGGTGGCATGACCAAAGCGGTGGCCGAAGGCCTGCCCAAAAGATTGATCGAGGAAGCGGCCACGCGTCGGCAGGCGGCCGTGGACAAGGGCGAGGAAGTCATCGTCGGCGTCAACCGCTACCGTCTGGAAACCGAGGAGGATATCGACGTTCTCGATATCGACAACGCCGCCGTACGCGCCGCGCAAATCCGCCGCCTTGAGGACACCAAACGTCGCCGCGACGGCGGGGACGTCTCGAAGGCGCTGGCGGCATTGTCTGAGATTGCCCGCAGCGGCAAGGGTAATATTCTCGAGGCGGCAGTCGTCGCCGCCCGCGCCCGCGCCACCGTCGGCGAGATTTCCGATGCGCTGCGTGCCGTCTTCGGCGATTACGTTGCCGTGCCGGAAGTGGTGGAGGATATTTACGGCGAGGCCTACAAGGACGAGCCGGAGCTTGCCACGCTCGCTACGCGGCTTTCCGGCGTGGCAGAACGGCTCGGCGTCAAACCGCGCATCATGGTCGCAAAGCTCGGGCAGGACGGGCATGATCGCGGCGCGAAGGTTATCGCGTCGGCCTTTGGTGATATCGGTTTCGATGTGCTGGCCGGGCCGCTGTTCCAGACGCCTGCCGAGGCAGCCGATCTTGCGGTTCAGAACAAGGTGCATGTGGTCGGCATGTCGTCGCTTGCCGCAGGCCACAAGACGCTCGCGCCGCAGCTTGTGGAGGCGCTCAAGCAGAAGGGTGCCCAGGACATCATCGTCGTCGTCGGCGGCGTCATCCCGCGCCAGGATTACCAGTTCCTGCTCGACCACGGCGTTTCGGCAATTTTCGGACCCGGCACCAATGTCATGGATGCGGCCAACAAGGTTCTCGATCTGCTGGAAGGCATCCGGCGCAACGCGTGAGAGGAGTACGGCCATGTTCGGAAGATTGAACCACGTCGCCCTTGCCGTGCCCGATCTTAATGCCGCGGTTTCGCGATACAGGGCGCTTGGCGCTCAAGTTTCCGAGCCGCAATCCCTGCCCGAACACGGCGTGACAGTGGTTTTCGTTCAGGCTGACAATACCAAGATCGAACTTCTTCATCCGCTTGGAGAGAACTCCCCGATTACCGCCTTCCTCGAAAGAAATCCGGGTGGCGGCACGCATCATCTGTGCTTTGAGGTGCCGGATATTCTGGCCGTGCGAGACGATCTCGTCCAAAAAGGCATCCGCATTTTAGGTGATGGCGAGCCGAAGATCGGCGCGCATGGCAATCCCGTTCTCTTCCTGCATCCAAAGGATATGGGCGGCGTGCTTTACGAGCTTGAGCAGGTCACTCCGACACACGTCTGAAACACAGACCCCGTACCGACATCCCGAAACACGCTGGCGAAGTGATTCACCGGCGGCAGTTGCCGTTCGCTTGTGCTAGAAACATGGGTTTCGTTTATTTTCTTTTGACATTCGTTTTGTTTTCGTTTTTATGACGATAATCTTTCAACGTAGGGGGAAATGGTCCCCGGCGCTGTCTTGGGAGGCTCTATGTCCGGCGAAAACATATTCGATCTTTTTGTCATCGGCGGTGGCGTGAATGGTTGCGGCATTGCCCGCGATGCCGTGGGTAGGGGCTATTCCGTGGCGCTTGCGGAAAAGGGCGATTTTGCCTCCGGTACGTCTTCGGCAGCCACCAAGCTCATCCATGGCGGCCTGCGTTATCTCGAACATTATGAGTTTCGTCTGGTGCGCGAAGCCTTGATGGAGCGTGAAATTCTGTGGGCCATGGCCCCGCACGTCATCTGGCCCATGCGCTTCGTCCTGCCGCTCCAGAAAGGCGGCGTGCGTCCGGCATGGATGGTCCGGCTTGGCCTCTTTCTTTATGACAACCTCGGCGGCCGCAAGCTTTTGCCGCCGACGCGCACGGTCGATCTTCGGCAAGACCCGGCAGGCAAACCTCTGAAGCCGGTCTTTGCCAAGGCTTTCGAATATTCCGACGGCTGGGTGGACGATGCCCGTTTCGTGGTTCTGAATGCGCGTGACGCGGCGGATCGCGGTGCGACGATCATGAACCGCACGCGGGTCGTTTCCGCACGGCGCGAAGGCGGCGTGTGGCTTATCGAGACGCTGGACGAAAAGACCGGCCGTTCAGCCACGCACAGAGCGCGCATGCTGGTGAATGCCGCTGGCCCATGGGTGGATAACGTGCTGTCCGGCGTGTTCGGGCGCAACGATGTGCACAATGTTCGTCTCGTGCAGGGCAGCCACATTATCGTGCGCAGGAAGTTTTCCGATCCGCGCGCCTATTTCTTCCAGAACCCGGACAACCGCATCATCTTCGCCATTCCCTATGAGCAAGATTTTACGCTGATCGGCACCACGGACCGCGACTACAAGGGCGATCCGGCCAAGGTGCGCATCTCCGAGGAGGAGATTTCCTATCTCTGCAATGCCGCCAGCGAATACTTCAGCGAGCCGGTGAAGCCGGATGATATCGTCTGGACCTATTCCGGCGTGCGCCCGCTTTTCGATGATGGCGCTTCAAAGGCGCAGGAAGCCACACGCGACTATGTGCTGAAGGTTGAAGAGGCAGAGGGCGAAGCGCCGCTGCTCAATATCTTCGGAGGCAAGCTGACCACCTACCGGCGGCTGGCGGAACATGCTCTGGAAAAGATCGGCGCAGCCATCGGAGAAAAGGGCAATCCCTGGACGGCGGGATCGTATCTGCCGGGCGGTGACTTCGGGGCGGAGAGATATGACGCCCAGGTGAGGGCGCTTGTCTCCCGTTACCCATTCCTTGATGGACGCCATGCCGAGCGGCTCATCAGAAACTACGGCACGAAGGCTGCGGAACTGCTCGGTGTCGCCACCGATGTTTCCGGCCTCGGCCGGCATTTCGGCGGCACACTTTACGAATGCGAAGTGCGCTGGCTGGTGGAACACGAATGGGCCTTTGCAGCCGAGGATATTCTCTGGCGGCGCACTAAACAGGGCCTGCGGTTGAGCAGGGACGAGGCTGCCGCTCTGGATGAATTCGTTTCCACGCTGACTGGTGTCAAGGAAAAGGGCGAAGCCGTGACGGAGCAGGCCTGAGCTTTTACGAGTTGTCCCGTCAGTTCCCCGAGTTCCTTGCCGCTCTTTCAGGGCCATCGGCGCTCAATATATAGTCGTCGGCGGCGGACAGAGCGTGTTCCATATGCCCTTCGAACACCAGTTCCGGTTCGTTGGGCGCGATGCCGATTTTTGGCATTCCGCCGAAGCGTACCGACTGCGATTGCGCAAGGCCATCGTGAAGGCCGATTTCCAGAAGATCGAAGTAGCGTGTGCCGGGGCCAGTGATGAAGACCGGCATATGGCCGTGCAGGCTGAACAGACGTGAAAGGCCGTTGCCGAGTGCAAGCCCGGCTGTGCGGAAGGCAAGCCGCGCCATGCGCCCGCCGGCGCGGGCGGAAGCGGCGATCTTGTCCACTTCGGCAATCGGCACGAATTTTGCCGGTTCCGCCTGCGGCGGGGCCTCGAATGCCGAACGCAGGATTGCATAAAACCCTGAATAGGCCTCGATACAGCCTCTGGTGCCGCAGCGGCAGAGGGCGCCATCGGCCAGATGCAGCATATGTCCGAAATTGGGGGCGCTAACCTCTATCCCGCCACCCGCGGCGCGGGCAATGCCGAGGCCAATGCTGTGGCCGAGCGACAAGGTGACAAGTGCCTCCGGTTTCGGGCCGTCCTTTGCCTGCTCCTGTATCCAGATGGCTTTTGCGGCCAGCAGCGTTTCGTTGTTCAGCGTCACGCGGATGCGGCCGTCCTGAGAAATGAGCTGCTGGAAATCTATCTTTTCGGTGCCGAGCACCGGTGACCAGACGAGCACCGCCGCTGCCGCGTCCACAAGCCCCTTGCTGCTGATCGACACCTGAAGAATGTCGTGCCGGTCGATGCGCGAACGGTCCGCAAGCCGTGCAAGGCCGGAGAGGATCGAGCCGCCGAATGACCCTTTTTCAGCCGTGATCCTCTGCTCGGTGAAGCGGTCCACCAGCTTGCCGGCATAGTCGACCAACGAATATTGCACGCTGTCGGACGAAATGATGACGATGGCGACGTGGCAGAAAGCACCATCAGGCCCAAAGAGGATGCGCGGCCGCCCACGCCCTGCGGCGGCTAGCTGCTCTTTGCGCAGGATGAGGCCGGCCCGCTCGAGTTCCATGGTGATTGCGGAAACGGTGGCGGAGGCAAGCCCGGTGAAGGAGGACATGTCCGTATGGGAGAGGCTGCCATGAAGGCGCAGCGCTGCCATCACCGACAGGCTGTTTTTCTGGCGCACCAGTTCCGTGCTTGCAATGGCGGACATGGGCTGGGGTATGCTCCCTGAACGGCTTTTTCCTGTCGTGCTTATCCCCTCTGATGGCGCACGCCACGAGCAAGATCAAGGCACCCGGATGCTGCCCGCAGCCGTTGTTGACAGCATGGGAAATCTCTGACATTAATTTTCTCGACTGTCGAGAAAATTGTGAAATCACAGAGCCCGACAGCTTTTTCCGGGCGTTTTCCCTGCATGGAGGTGCAGGCTTCGCCCTTACCGGGAGGACATCATGAATTCGTTTGCCAAGCTTTTGGCGGGTACAGCTGTACTCGTTTCCCTGCACACCGCAGCCATTGCTGCTGATCTCGTCGTTGGCGTTTCCTGGTCCAATTTCCAGGAAGAGCGCTGGAAGACGGATGAGGCGGCAATCAAGGCAGCTCTCGACAAGGCCGGTGCGAAGTATATTTCCGCCGATGCGCAGTCGTCCGCCGCAAAACAGCTGACTGACGTGGAATCGCTGATTTCCCAGGGCGCCAATGCGTTGATCATTCTTGCGCAGGACAGCGACGCGATTGGCCCGGCCGTTGAAAAGGCCGTCGCTGAAGGTATTCCGGTGGTGGGTTACGACCGCCTGATCGAAAACAAGAACGCCTTCTACATCACTTTCGACAACAAGGAAGTCGGTCGCCTTCAGGCCGCCGAAGTCTTCAAGGTCAAGCCGGAAGGCAACTACGTCTTCATCAAGGGTTCGTCTTCCGATCCGAATGCGGACTTTCTTTTTGCCGGACAGCAGGAAGTTCTGAAGGCCGCTGTCGACGCGGGCAAGATCAAGAATGTCGGCGAAGCCTATACCGATGGCTGGAAGCCGGAAAATGCCCAGAAGAACATGGAGCAGTTCCTGACCAAGAATAACAACAAGGTCGATGCGGTCGTCGCCTCGAACGACGGAACGGCCGGTGGCGCAATTGCCGCTCTTGCCGCGCAGGGCCTCGCAGGTTCTGTTCCTGTATCCGGTCAGGATGCGGACTTCGCCGCGCTCAACCGCGTAGCGCTCGGCACGCAGACGGTATCTGTCTGGAAGGATAGCCGCGAACTCGGCAAGGAAGCTGCCGGCATCGCGCTGGAACTTGCGGGCGGCAAGAAGATGACGGAAATCAAGGGCGTTGCCGCTTTTGATGGCGGTCCGAAAAAAGTGACGATGCAGTCAGTCTTCCTCAAGCCCATCGCCATTACCAAGGACAATCTGAACGTCGTCATCGACGCCGGCTGGATCAAGAAGGAAACGGCCTGCCAGGGTGTAAAGGCCGGATCCGTCAAGGCCTGCAACTGAGACCGCTAGGTTGATGTTTGGGCGCCGCGCCACTGATACGTGGCGCGGCGCCTTTCAGATGTAAGGAGGACCGGCAGTCCATGGCCGACATGACACAATCCAATTCCACAGCGTCCCCCAAGACGGAAAAGACGGGCTCGATTTCGCGTTTCATCAGTGCCACGGAGCTTGATACCCGGCTGCTCGGCATGGTCGGCGCGCTTCTTCTGATCTGGATCGGTTTCCATATTCTTTCGGGCGGGCTGTTCCTGACGCCGAGAAACCTCTGGAACCTCTCCGTCCAGACCGCTTCGGTCGCGGTGATGGCGACAGGCATGGTGCTTGTCATCGTTACCCGCAACATCGATCTGTCGGTCGGGTCGATCCTCGGTTTTTCCGGCATGATCATGGGTGTCATGCAAGCGGAAATCCTGCCGCAGCTCCTCGGCTTTGAACATTGGGCGACATGGATCGTCACGCTTCTGGTCGGCATTCTCGTCGGTGGAGCGATCGGCATGCTGCAGGGCTCGATCATCGCCTTCCTGAACGTGCCGTCCTTCATCGTCACGCTTGGTGGTCTGCTGGTCTGGCGCGGTGGCACATGGTTCGTCACCAGCGGCCGCACCGTGGCGCCGATGGATTCCACCTTCCGCCTGATGGGTGGCGGCACCAGCGGCTCGATCGGCGCGACATGGAGCTGGATCGCAGCCATTGTCGCCTGCGTCGCCATTGTTGCGGCAATCCTGAATTCCCGCCACCAGCGTCGCCGTTTCGGTTTTCCGCTGCGGCCCGTCTGGGCGGAATATTTCCTGGTGGCACTTGGCTGCGTCGTCGTCGTCGGTTTCGTAGCTGTCGTCAACAGCTATCCCTGGCCGGTCAACATTGCCCGCAACTATGCCGATGCCAATGGCATTACCTGGCCGGATGGTGGCCTGTTCATTCCGCACGGCATTGCCATTCCGGTGCTGATGGCGCTTGCCGTCGGTGCTGTCATGACCTTCATCGCGACGAGGCTTCGCTTCGGGCGTTATGTTTTCGCCATCGGCGGCAACCCGGAAGCGGCGGAGCTCGCCGGCATCAAGACCCGCTGGGTCACGGTGAAGATTTTCACGCTGATGGGCGTTCTCTGCGCCATCGCGGCGGCAATCTCGACTGCCCGCCTCAACGCGGCCACCAATGCTCAGGGTGAATTGGATGAACTTTATACGATCGCGGCGGCGGTCATCGGCGGCACGTCGCTCGCCGGCGGCGTCGGCACCATAGCGGGCGCGATGCTCGGCGCGCTCGTCATGCAATCGCTGCAATCCGGCATGGTGCTTGTGGGCATCGATACGCCCTTTCAGCGCATCGTCGTCGGTGTGGTTCTGGTCGTCGCCGTCTGGCTCGACACCATCTACCGCGCCCGCGCCAAGTAAGAACCGAGGAGAACCCCAATGACGGAACAAGTCACGCCCCTCGTGGAAATGCGCAATATTTCCATTTCCTTCGGTGGTATCCATGCGGTGGAAAACGCCTCTGTCGATCTTTTCCCAGGTGAGGTGGTGGCCCTTCTTGGCCACAACGGCGCCGGCAAATCGACGCTCATCAAGATATTGTCCGGTGCATACCGGCGGGATGGGGGCGAAATCCTCATCAACGGCGAGGATGCGGATATCCGCAATCCCCGCGACGCCAAGAAATACGGCATCGAAACCATCTACCAGACGCTGGCGGTGGCGGATAATGTCGATGCGGCGGCCAATCTTTATCTCGGCCGCGAGCTGAAGACGAAATGGGGAACATTGGATGATGTCGCCATGGAAGCTTCGGCCCGCGAGGTCATGGGGCGTCTCAACCCCAATTTCCGGCGGTTCAAGGAGCCGGTGAAGGCGCTTTCCGGTGGCCAGCGGCAGTCCGTGGCAATCGCCCGCGCCATTCTGTTCGATGCCCGCATCCTCATCATGGACGAACCGACGGCAGCACTCGGGCCGCAGGAAACGGCACAGGTCGGCGATCTCGTCAAGGAACTGAAACGGCAGGGCATCGGCATCTTCCTAATCAGCCACGATATCCATGACGTCTTCGATCTCGCCGACCGGGTGTTCGTCATGAAAAACGGCAAGGTGGTCGGCCATGCCCGCACGGAAGATGTGACGAAGGACGAGGTCCTCGGCATGATTATTCTGGGCAAGGTGCCATCAGGTGCTGTGGCCGGTCCGGGCGCGGTCGTTGCCTGACGACAGAATTCTGTCGTCTTTACTTCCACTACAAATCGAGGCCCGGTAAAAACCGGGCCTCGACAAATGCTGGGAACAAAAGTTCTTGGAGTTGACTAAAAAATATATGCGTCCGGTGTGTTTCAGCCCAGCCGGAACCGCAGACGAAAAATGTCTGCGGCTCTGCGCAATTGCAGACGCGGTCGTTAAAAAGCGGTGTTTTAATGGAGTTCGGCGTGTGCGAAACTGCTGCCGTTCATTTCTGCGCCGGCCGGTAGCGAGCCATGCTGATTGATGTCCTGGGCCAGCGACAGCAATGCCATTTCTAGGAAATAGGTCGACATCCCCAGTTCCAGAGATTTGGAGCGCTGGCAAAGATAGGAAACCATCCGCCCGAGCGCCAGAATCTCGTCTGCATTGTCCTCTTCAAGTATTGCTGCGGTAGACGCCACCATGATTCCCTCTCGACAGTCGACAGTATGAAAACGCGTTGATCCCGCGTTGTTCATTTTCGACCACATCGAGCGTCACGCGAGCGTCACACCTGCGTCAATCGTCGCTCTTGTTTTCCGGCGCGCCGTTATTTTCCGCCGCTTCGGTAGCCGCAAGCGATGTCACGAGGGCAACGATGCTCTTGCGCACGGTTGCGCTCTTGATTCGGGCAAAGGCCTGATTGAGCGAAAATCCTTCATTCGACGCAACGAAAGACTGCATGGCATTGATCGTGCCAAGGGCGGGATTGGCGTTTCCGACATCCGGCGTCGCATTGGCGAACAAAGAGCTGACATCGACGCCGAGAACCGATGCAATGGCTTGCAAACGGGACGCGCCGACGCGATTGGCACCCTTTTCGTATTTCTGGACCTGCTGGAAGGTAATGCCCAACCGGCCCGCCAGCGCGCTTTGACTCATGCCGAGCGACTTGCGGCGCATTCGGATTTGTGTACCCACATGCACATCGATCGGGCTGGGTAGTTTGGCCTGCATCATGAACTCCTCCAGTTGTGAGGTTCTTAAATTGGATATTTATCAATTAATATTGTTGAAGGTAGACATTCAACACAATTTCCACGGGTATTGTGAGGTGTTACTGATAAAGTAAGGCTGTTTTCCGTCGGTATGCTGTGCTGGTTGACGGTTTATCACCTTTGTTGCACATCGCAATGCCCCGTTTCGGCTGGCAAAATGGCTCCAGCCTGCCACGCCGATGGCTTGAAAGCCCAGTCTTTCCCAAATTTTCCTGTTCTCTCGGTCGAAACCGTCGAGCGTTTCCGCATCACCGAAATGGGGAACCCAGACGAATGGCTTCTCTTGGTCGGAGCGCACGATATTTTCGACAAGCACGTTGTTATAAAGCCGAGGCAGGCATTTTTTGGTGTCGATGGCGGGTAAAACCGGAATGGGATTTCGCAGGATTGCGAAGCCCTGCTGTGCCAGCAATAGAACGGAGGCATCCAGTTTTCGTTTCAAATCCATCGCATTACGGGCGTTGCATTCATGGGCCACCGGATCCGCAACCAGCAATAGCGGGTGGCCATCGCGTCTTAGACCTGTGACCGAAACGAACTGGTCGACGTGGAAACCGCATTGGTGGATTTTTCCGAAGGTGATCGCCGGAGGCGACGTGTTTGCCAAGGTAAGAGCGATTGAGGCCGAGGCATTGCCGAGGTCTTCCGGCCGATATCCGAAACTGCGCACGGTTCTGTAGTCGATTGCCTGAACCCGCCGCCATTGTTGCGGCCGTTCGGTTGCCGCATTGTTTGCCATACCCCTGTCGTCCTGCAGGCTGGAATGGCCCACCAATCGAAAGTCCGGCCCGACTAGCTGGTTACCGCCCGGCAAAGTGACATGCGAAGCGTTGGCGGCAAGCCCGAGACGATTGGCGAGCTCGCCAGTGATGGCGCTTTCCGATGCACAAAGCAGTTCGGTTGCGATCCCATCAGCAGTCCGAACGTGGAACACGTCCTGTATCCACGGGTGCGAAACGCTGCTGGTTGCATCGAGCGGCAACAGTTCTGCGGTGCAGGTGGCTGCCAGCCTGCTGAGCCAGCTTTCAGCGGAGGCGAGACAGGGGCCATCGATAAGAACAAGGGCCGTGACGTCGGAAGGCAGAGCCGAAAGCAGGTTTCCGATCGGGATGAGAGGAGATACGCCCCCGTCAGCCCTGTCACCCGCAAAAAACGCGGCGGGCAAGGCAAGCGCGATTGTCCGGATCAGCCCTCCGCAATCGGGCAGCAGAGATGGGTGCGGGGCAGCGGTCAAGACGCTTTTTCTCCCGCCGTCTTCCGCGTGGCCAATTGCTGGAAAAATACCGTGTTCTGTAATTTCCACGATTGCGGCGGCGGGGATGGCAATTCTCCGCTGCCAAGCAGGCCTAAAAGCCGGGCCGCATCGTTGCGTTTGGCGGAAACCGCGTTTCCGGCCAGAAAATTTGCGGTCTCGAGGTTGAGGTTTGCCTCAGTTGCCATTGCACGCCATGTCCTGCGGTTAAAATGCAGCTTGCGGGCGGCGTTCAGCAAGGCGTCGTGTTCCTCTGGGGCGATAGCGGCGCGACACGCTTCGAGCGTCGCTTCGGCATCGACAAGCGCGATTGTCAGCGGGCGGTAGTCGAGTTCGCCGGGCGCGTGGCTGACTGCCACATCGGCGTCGGAAAAACGCAGCCCGTCCCGATAGGCTTCAAAGATTTCGCCGATGCCGATCATGCCGAAGGCCGCGCATTCCGCCGCTCTTAGCGCGCCCATGCTGGCGGCACCAAGAACAGTGACGCCGCCTGTCAGTGCAAACAGGATTTCCTTGTGCCACACGGCGGCGCAGTCACCGTAGAGGCCGTCGATCAGCCCGATTGTCCGGGCACCCTGCTTTACCGCGTCGAAAATATCGCCGCAGGCAGCCGGGCCACGAAGATCGAGGCCGGAAATCTGCGCGGGTGTGATGCCGTGGATGGACGGGCCCGCAAAAACCACCGGCTTCATCAAAGGCCTCCGAGGTTCAGGAACCGGTCGAGCGTCCGCTGCGATATACGTTGAAGGCCACCACCGGCAGGGGTGAGGCCGCTTGCCAGAACCCGGACGACATGCAGACCGGATACGCCCGTTTCCAGCGCAAAGACATAGATGTCGTCGATCCCGGCGGCAAAAAGATGCTCTGCAAGCTGACGCCACGGGGGTAGAGCCGGATCGCTAATCGCAAAATCGAGACTGGCCGGGATCCGGTCCATCGGCCGCACCTCGGATGCCGCCGGTCCCGCCGCAAACATATCCCGCTGGTAGCGCAAAGGAGAGAGATCGTCCCTTGCGCCGCTGATGTCAGTCAGTCGCGACTGGATCGCCTCCAGCAGCGCGGCAATTGCCGCGTCATAGGTGCCAAACCGGCACGCTGCGCCGGCAGCGCTGCGGGTGGCAAGTCCGTCCTGCGCGTGGATTGACCGTGGCAGGCTTGCCATGACTACAGGCACGCCGAGCGTATTGGTGAGATCAAAGAAGCGGGGCGGCAGTCCGATATGTGAAAGGTGTTGAGCAAGAGCATCGAAGGATGCGTCGACACCCATCGGCAACACGACCGGTTCCGGCGCGATATTGCGGGTTTCGAAGGTATCGACGAGAAAGCAGGCGTCGTTTTCGATGAGTTCGAGCAGGGCGTGCAGAACCGCGTGGTCATGGTCGAAACCCGCCGCAAGACCTTGCGAACTCATGAGAAAGGCCTGCCGGTCCCAGGGGAAATCCGTGCGAAAATCCATGCCCACCAGTTCATAGGGGGCAAAAACCTCCAGCTGCTGGCGTATGGATGTTCCCTTCACCCAGGCGCGTTGGTTTCGCAGATCAAGAGTGTCCGGGTCGACCCGGCCGATTGTTTCGAAAGGAACGAGAGGGGCGCCCTTGTCCCGCATCTCACGAATGGAGCCGAAAGTGGTGATATGTTTGCGGGTGTCTTCGGCGACGGCACCTTCGATCGCTTCCATGATCGCGGAAAGCCGTGCCTGCTCCGCGACAAGCCCCTTGCCCTGGGAGACAGACAGTCCGCGTGAATTGGGCCGCGTCGCGAACCAGACGGGTATGCCGATAATATCGAGACCGGTCACGTCTCCGACGCGGGTAATCCCGAACCGCCGAAGCAGTTCGGGATCAAAGAACGAAGCGTCCGGATGCCCTAAAGCCGCTGTCGCTGGTATATGTGCGCCGTCAGCGGTCAAGGCTGCGGGGCCGCAATCAAGGCGCCGCGTTGGTGTCGTCGGCAAGGATGGCGTCGAACAGCTCGCCGGTGACGGAACCCGCCGGACCAACAGCCTTCAGGGCCGATTCGATCGGTGCCTGCACCATGCGGTTGAAATCCCAGCCGGCGTCGATCACTTCGCCGACAAAGGCGAAATCGGCCTCGGAAACGACAGCGCCGCCGGCGACGAGGGCTTCGATGCCCTGGATCTGTACCTGATCCAGCTCGTTTTCGGGCTGGCCGTCCTGACGAACGAGCATGGATTTTGCCGCCGCAGCAACGCGCGCGTAACCGTCCACACCGGGATGGCTGGCTTCATAGGCGGCAATCGTCTCATGCGAGACGGACGCAACCCTGAGCGGCGCCGTGCGAATGAAGAGAACGCCGAAACCCTTTTTTCCGACAATAAAGAAGTGCGAGGACATAATAACTCCTATTTGATCCCAGCTAATCGAAGTGCGTTATAGAATTTTTCATTCGCTACCGGGTCTCGGTCTGGGGACAGGCTGCTGATTTCCCTCGCCGTCATACCCGGATAGTTTTCCTGAAGCCTGCTGCCGGTTTCCCTGGCAGCGTCCAAATCACCGTGGAGCGCGTGGCTCGCGGTCAAGACGCGCAATGCCGGCTCGTCATTTTCCATGCGCGCGCACAGTTCTACTGCCGTGCCGTAATCCTCACGCTTGAACGCGATGCTGGCGCCCGCCCACCAGTAGATGTCGGGTGCGAGCGGATTGAGGTCGATGGCTTGCTGAAACTTTTCCCATGCGGTTTCGGCATCGCCGAAATGCGCGAGCGCATCGGCATGCTGGAGCAAAAGGTCGGCGGAGTTGGGCGCAAGCGCCTCCGCTTCGAAGAACCTTTCGGCGGATATGTCGAAATCCCGCTGGTAGAGCGCCACGACGGCGCACATCCAGTGGCCGACGCCAAGAGCGGGATCGATTTCGACTGAGGCGTCTGCCTCCGCCTTGGCGCGGTGCAGCAGGTGGGGGTCGTTGCCGCCCAGCATCAGCCATTCCAGCTGCAGGCTCTGCGCCACGCGGGCGCGGGCAACCGCCATGCTGTTATCCAGATCGACCGCCTTGCGGAACATCGAGCGTGCTCTTCGAAGAAGCGGCAGGTCGCACTTGCCGCGCAGAAGCTGCTGGCCCTCCAGCAATTGCCGGTAGGCCTCGCCGCTGTGGTTGCGGTCTGGTTCCACCTGAAGCCGCTCGATCTCGCGGGCAAGCCCCGCGGCCACCTGTTTGGACAGCAGTCGAAAAGCGGCGTGAATATGCCGCGCGGTCAGCACAACCTCCAGCGACCAGACGATTTCTCCGGTCGCTTCCTCGATCAGCGCTACCGACATGCGGGCATCGTCGAAAACCGTGGAGACGATGCGGTAATCCGCCCGCAACATTGCATAACTGTCGTCGGTCCGGTCGTGTGTCGCTACAAAGGTGCTGTGCGTCGAAAGAACGGTGAAGGTCCGGTATCGAACGAGACTATTGGCGACATCCTCGACAAAGGCACTCATCACCGGCGATACCGCAAGCCCGTCCACCCGCACCGGACGGCTGAAGGCGACGCGTGGTTTTGCCATCGGTTTTCGGCGGCTACCCTCATCCGGTTCGGCGGGGGATACTATCGTCGAGGCCAGACTTTGTATCCGCCGTCGAAGCGCCACTGTCTCGGCCTCCGGAGGTCGGTCCTCCTGGCGGAGCTGTTCCATCAGAAGCTGGAAAATTCCCTCGCAGGCGCTGGTGTTTCCCACCCGCGCATAGGCCGCCATGGCGGCGCGGTAGGTTTCCTCGCGCTCCGGCTCGATCTTCAGCGCGCATTCGGCAAGCGATGCGATGTTGTTCGAACTGGCGCGGCCGAACCGCGTCAACTCCTCCAGAAGCGGTGTATAGCTTGAAAAGAACAGGTCCTTGAGACGGCGTCGCTCAGACAGCAGCCAGAGATAAAGGTGGTCCTGCCCAGCCTCCAGCCCCTCCAGCAGATCGCCGCCGAATTCGAGCAGGGCTTGCAGCCGCTGCATCGGATCTTCTGCTCTCGCGCCGGCAAGAAAGATCGCAAGGTCGGTCCGCTGCGCCAGCTTTCCGGCCTTCAGGTCGTTCCCTTCTGTCAGAAGGATGGCATCGTCATCGCTCGACAGCTTCTGGAGGCGCAGGATCAGCTGCCGCAAATTGCCCAGTGCCCTTTTTTGCTCGACGTTTTCCCACAACAGCGATGCGGCCTGCTGGCGGGAAAGGGACTGGTTGGGAGCAAGGATCAGGGCGGCAGTGAGGGCAAAGCCCTTGGACGGGAAAAACGCTTGCCGCACCGCATCGCAGCGCGGGGTGCCAAAAAGCCGGATCGGTATCAGTTCAGCGTTCCCAGCCAATTTCGTTCCCTCATGAATCACCATCTAACAATGTGTCCGGGAAATTGAAAGTCATCATTGGCGTTCCATTTGACGCTGGTGTGACGCCGCTTGCCTATTGTCGTGAATAGAGGCGCGGGCGACGGGCGGAAAACAGCAATCATGCATCTGGCAGGCATCGGGAATTTTCGAAATTGATAGCGTTTAACGGAAGCTACATGGCGTTCGAGCCGCGTACTGAACCTTACCAGCGTGCCGACGACGTCGGTTATGCGGTGTGTGAGTTCATGTGGTTCAAAGGGCGCCCGTTCTATCCGGTTTCGGCGCTGGCCCATGCGAAGGTTGCCCATGCCAGACTGTCGGCATGCGACGACGAAGATGAAGACAATCTCGATATTATTTTCCGCATGCCATTTGCGGCCGGCGGGCATTTTTTCGAGATCGTGCTGCGCTCCAACGAAGGCACTTCTTACGGTGGCTGGCTGTGGGGAGAAGAGCTGGAAATACTGAACGAGGTCGTCAACGGCTATCGCGTTCTGGCGGTGAAGTTCGAAGACAGGCTGATCCGGTTTGAATATTCCAAGCGGTCTCATCGCTACCGGACAGCCGAACCGCTGCCGGTGGAGAAATCCGTCTTCCTGATCCAGCGGGAGGTAAGGCCTTACGCGGGAAGGCACGATTTGCCGGGAAGCCCGGCACGTTAATGGCAGGGCTGATGCCGATGCGTTTCCGGGGGAGCGCAAAAGCGTGGGGCGAGAAGGGGTTCAACTGGCGCGGCGCGTATTGCGCGCATCGCAAATTTGCCCGGTAAAGCCAAGGCTTTGTCGGGAGCAGCAGGTGAATTTTTTTTATTTTTATTGTGTGGAAGATTTGTGATGCCCAATGGAGGTAACATGCGTAACAGGCGGGTGTCATCACAGCTATTAGCGGTGAGTTGCGCCTCGGGTGACGACGTGCTTTCCCTTGACGGGAGCGCCAACGACGGCCCGCGTCCATCAGTTGCGAACGACAGGCTTTATGTCGTGGGCGAGCCGGTTTCTAGGAAGGCGCTGAAATCTCGCCCGCCGGAGAACCGGGTTGAGGAAGAGGCTTTTCGCGTGGCGGAAATCAGCAATACCGTCATCGATGTCGATATCAGGCTTGCTAAATGGGCCTGGGCCGTGCTGGTGATCGGGCATTGCTGGCTGATCTATTTCATGGTGACCAATCTCGGCTGAGGCCTCCCCCGGACATGCGCTCCGGCCTTTAACGCACTTCTCCGACGCCGTGCAGGATCATCGCCGCCGCACCGAAGGCCACGGGGTCTGTCGCAACCACATCCGGCAGCTGGATTTTCGGCTGTATCACCTTTGCGCCGTCGAACGGGTCCGAGCGTTCGTAATCCAGCCATTCCGCCAGCCGCTGTCGTACGATCCTTGGTAAGGTGCCGCCGACAAAGATTGCCGTGGGCGCCAGAACGGCGCTCACAGCGAAGGCGAGGCGCGCAACCTCCGGTCCCGCCCGTTCCAGCCACGCCTCAAACACGGCGGAGTTGCGCAAGAGGTAATCCGTCCAGATATCGGGTGCGCGCCCCGAGGGTTTTTCTCCCACATGCTCCACGCACCATGCCGCCAGGTCTTCGAAGGAGGGTCGCGAAGTGCTGCGGCCGCGCAAGGCGCCTATCTCGCCGGCATTGCCGAGATAACCGCGATAAAGCTCATTTTTGATAATGATGCCGCCGCCGATCCCCTCGGAGAGATAGAGATAAGCGAAATTTTCGTGTCCGTCCGCATTGCCAAGCGTCAGTTCACCCATGGCTGCGGCATTGGCATCATTTTCTATGATCACCGGACAACGCAGCGCCTCGCGCAGCATGGCGGAAAGGTCAGACCCGGCCCAGGAAATAACCTCTTCGGCAAGATCGAGCGACATGGCTTCCTTGCGAAAGCGGGTCGGCATGGCAATGGCCGCGCCGATCAGTTGGCTCCTGTTGATCGCATTTTTCGTCAGTAGTTCTTCGGATCCGTCCTGAAGCGCCCGTTGGACATCGGAAAACGCGTCGTAGGAGCCGCGCATCTGCAATTCTCCAACGATCTCTCCGCCAAAATTCAACAGCGTTAACATCACCGAATAACGGTTGGCGTGCGCACCAAGGGCGTAACCGACGGTTTTTTTGAGCGTGAGGTCGATATGGGGTGCGCCACGGCCTTCCTGCCGGCGTGCACCTTCCTCGATGATACCGCGCTCAAGCAGATTTCGCGTCATCATGCTCACGGCAGCCGGCGTTATGCTGCAATAGTCGGCAAGCTCGACCCGCGAGGCCGAACCCTTGCGCCTGATATATCCCAGAAGCGCGCCCTGTGTTGCGCCAATGCCTGCCAGCCCGCCCTGCCGTCTCTCAGTCAAAGTTTCACTCTCCCGCGCTTTACCTAGGGAAATGTCATGAAGCTGTTAATTAAGCAACTTAATTAAATAATCAGTTTCAACGGGAATGGATCACATGTTCAAGTCTCTCACCCTGATGGCCACGGTTGCCCTCGGCGCGCTTTTGCCGGCTGTCGCCTTTGCCGAAGACATCAACATCAAGCTCTGGACGCTCGCCGACAAGAATGCGCCGGGCCGCGTCACCAACATCGAAGCCGCCGCCGGCATCATGAACGCACAGTTCAAGGCAGCAGGCGTCGACAAACGCGTCGTCATCGAAATCAACAACAGCGCCGTGCAGGGCTGGGACTCCTTCGCGCTCGACACGCTGAAGGCGTTTTCGGTGGGGCAGGGGCCGGATATCTACATCCTGCCGCATGAATGGATCGGCCAGTTCGCGCAGGACGGCTATGCCATGCCGATGGAAGACAAGATCGCCGCTGCTCCCTGGGTCTATGGCGATATCCTGCCGGTTCTGTGGAATTCGGCCAAGGCGACGGACGGAAAGATTTACGGCATTCCGCAGGACGCGGAAATCCGCATGTTCTTCTACAACAAGGACATGCTGCGCAAGATCGGCAAGGACGAAGCCTTCATCGAAGGCCTTCCGGCCAAGGTCGACGCCGGCGAATTCACGCTCGACGATCTGACGGCCCTGTCGAAGGAAGTGGTAGACGGCAAGGCCGCACAATACGGCATGCTGCACCGCCCGAATGTCGGTATCGACTATCTGATGGTGTTCCAGTCCTATGGCGTGAAGTTCATGGACGAAAAGACCGGCAAGCTGATGTTCCCCAAGGCCGAAATGGCCAAGGCGCTCGGCTGGTATGAGCGCAATGCCAAGGAAGGCGTGACGCCCGTCGACAATACCGCCATGAGCTGGGAGGCGATCCAGACGGCCTTCAAGCAGGAAAAGGCCTTCATCTTCCATCAGGGTGTCTGGGCGGTTGCCTGGCAGGTGGGTGACAAGAACGGCGCGACCTGGCCGACAGATGGCAAGGGATACTTCAACAAGATCGGCTGGATTTCCGCTCCGGCAGCCGAAAAAGGCGGCAAGCCGGCCAACCTGTCGCACCCGCTGCTCTACACCCTCAATCCGAAGAGTGCCAATGCCGATATCGCCGCCGATCTCGTGGCGCTTGCGACATTGCCCTATTTCAACAACGAACACGCCGTGACATCCTATCATACGGCCATCAGCAACGCCCAGACGGCCATGCCGAAATACCGCGATAACTGGGTACTCTCCGCTGCTTCGCCGATGATGAAATACGCGCAGTTCGTGCCCAACCACACCAAGTTCGGCAGCTACAACAAGGTGCTGTTCAGCGGTCTGCAAGCGGTTGAGACCGGCAAGATGACGGCCGCGCAGGCGGTCGATTTCATCGCCGACGAGCTTGAGCTGCAATTTGGCGCGGAGATCGAAATCCGCGACGCCGCAAGCAACTGAGTTTGCCCGAAACCATGCCGCCCGGTTCTGCCGGGCGGCTTTTCCGCGTTCCCACCGGTATATCGTAATGTCTCAATTTCAGCTTCGGGCGCGCCGCCCGGCCCGGCCGATCTTTTATCTGGCTCCGGCTCTCGCCTTGCTTGGCGTGTTCTTTCTTGCCCCGATCGTCGTCAATCTGGTGATCGCCTTTACCGATATGGGCGCAAACCTGAGGGTGGGCAAATTCACGGTCGAGAATTTCCAGCGCATGTTTCAGCGCGACGTGCGCCTGCCGATGGTGTTGCTGACGACGCTGATCTATGTCGGCGCAACGCTGTTCATCTTCAATATCGGGCTTGGCGCGCTTCTGGCCGTTACGACCACGGCGATACCGGACCGGCTAGGCAACTTCTTTCGCGGCCTCTGGCTGCTGCCGCGCATGAGCCCCGCCGTGCTTTACGGCGTGCTGTGGATATGGATCGCCGATCCGACGTCTTCCGGCCTGCTCAACCAGTTTCTTGGCGCGCTCGGCGCACCCGCTCTCAACCTGCGCAACGACTTTCCGCTGTTTCTGGTGGTGGTGGCGAACGGTGTCGTCGGCGCGTCTTTCGCCATGGTCATCCTCACATCGGCCATCCGCTCCATACCGTCGCATCTGGCCAATGCGGCGCGCGTCGATGGCGCCAGCGAATGGGGTGTGCTTCGCCATGTCGTCGCACCCGCGCTCTCGTCACCGATCCGTTTCATCACGCTCTATCAGGCGCTCTCACTGATGACGACCTATGAATATATCCTGCTCATCACCGGCGGTGGGCCTGTCTACGATTCCACGACCTATCCGCTTTATATCTACCGGCGCGCCTTCGAAAACGGCGCCTATGCCTATGGTGCTGCACTTGCGCTTGGCCTGATGGCGATAGGCGTTGCCATCACCCTCATTCAATGGCGCATCAGCAATATGCGCTCGACTTTTGCTCCCGCCAAAATCGAGGTGCTGTGATGACGCTCGCCCACACCCACTCGCCTGCCCACAGCAGGCGTGCGCTTGATCTGAAGCCGGACTGGACGCGTCTTGAAAGGCGCAGCCTTGCCCATCGCGCCGGTTTCGTTCCCGTCATTCTTGTGTTCCTGACGGTGGTTTCGGTTCCGGTTCTCCTGCCCTACCTGTGGCTGCTGGTGAAGTCGCTCACGACTTCCGACGACAATCTCAGCCGACTTGTGCTGTGGCGCAGCGGCGCAATCGCCGCTTTTGCCTATGGCGGGGCGATAGCAGTTGCGCTTCTTTCCGAGCGCCTGCGCAATCCCGCGCTGCTATGGCTGGCATTTGGTGCCGTGGTTGCGGCGCTCGTCTTCGTGCTGGTGCTGCCGCATCTGACTATCGACAACTACAGTTTCCTCTGGAGCCGCGATATCGAGAAAACCGGCACCACGCGCATGGCGCTGATGCCATCCATCTGGACCGCCATGCGCAGTTCACTGCTGTTTGCCGCTTCCCAGACGCTGATCGTCGCGCTGGTCGCCACGCCGGCCGCCTATGCGCTGTCGCGCTTCACCTTCGCCGGGCGTGAAAATGTGCTGCGCGGGCTTTTGCTGCTGCATGCCTTTCCGGCGCTCGCGCTCACCGTCGCGATCTTCGTGCAGTTGCATTACATGGGCCTGCTCAACAATCTCTTCGGCGTCGTGCTGGTCATGAGTGCGCTTGAGCTGCCGTTTGCAATTTTTGTTCTCAAGGGCTTTTTCGACAACGTTCCCTGGGACATCGAAATGAGTGCCGTCACCGATGGCGCGAGCCGCTTCCAAGCCTTTCGCATGGTGGTTCTGCCGCAGGTAAGAAGCGGGCTGATCGCGGTTGCCACCTTCACCTTTCTGCGTGGCTGGGAAGAATATGTTTTCGTCCAGACCCTGCTCATCGAAAAAAGCCAGATGACGATGAGCCTCTATCTCTTCTTCGTGGCACAGGACAGCGCCGGCGTGAATTACGGCATGATCGCTGCCGTAGGCATCATCTATCTGTTGCCTGTGCTGATCATTTACATCTTCACGCAGAAATACATCACCCAGATGAGTTTCGGCGGGATCAAAGGATAATCGCCATGGCCAGGATCACCCTCGACAATGTCACCAAAAGCTGGGGCGACACCCGCGTTCTGCAACCGATGACCCTCTCCATCGAAGACGGCGAATTCGTCGCCGTTCTCGGGCCGTCCGGATGCGGAAAGTCGACCACGCTTTTCCTGCTCGCCGGGCTCTACGCGCCGACCGCGGGTCAGATTTCTTTCGACGGCCACAACGTCAATCGCATCGATGCGCGCGACCGCAATGTCGGCATCGTCTTCCAGTCCTATGCACTTTATCCCAACCTGACGGTGCGGCAGAACATCGCCTTTCCGCTGCGTTTCAAGAATGTTCCGCGTGAAGAAGCAGCGCGGCGGGTGGAGGAGGCAGCAAGCCTCGTGCAGATCAGCGCGTTGCTCGACCGACGGCCCTCGCAGCTTTCCGGCGGCCAGCAGCAGCGTGTGGCGCTTGCCCGCGCGCTGGTCAAGGAACCGAACATCCTGCTTCTGGACGAGCCGCTTTCCAATCTCGATGCGACCCTGCGCATCACCATGCGCGCCGAGCTGAAAAGCCTGCAGAAGCGCCTGAAGATCACCACGCTGATCGTCACCCATGACCAGATCGAGGCGATCACCATGGCGGACAGGATCATTTGCATGAACAACGGCGCCATTGCCCAGATCGGCACGCCCGATGATCTTTATCGCCGGCCCGACAATCTGTTCGTGGCCGGTTTCATCGGCACGCCGCCAATGAATCTCTTGAAAGGATGGGCGCAAGGCGGGCAGTTGCAGATTGGCGATGCCCTGCTCGACCTCAATGCCCGCTGTGACGGCGAAGTCACCTTTGGCCTGCGCCCGGAAGATATCGCCCTCGTCACATCGTCCGAGGCGCGGCTTGAGGGGCAGGTTACCACCGTCGAGCCCATGGGGCGCGAGGTATTCTACACGATCGATACGCCTGCAGGCATGATCCACGCGCTGGAATATGGCGAGACGATACGCCACGCGCCGGGAGATCGTGTCGGGATCAGCTGCAAATCGGCGCTGACGCTCGTGTTCGACGCCGCTGGCAACCGCATCGCCGGGCTGCATGCCGATCTCTCCCACCATTCGACTATTCCGGCGCGTGAACCGGAAGCCGTAAACTGACAGGAATTTCCATGCCTAAAATCGTCTCCCATCGCGGTGCCAACCATTTTGCGCCCGAAAACACCTTCGCCGCCGCCGACCTCGCCTTGCAGCAGGGAGCGGATTACATCGAGCTCGACGTGCGCGAGAGCGCGGACGGCGTGCTTTATGTCTTTCACGACGAAACGCTGGATCGTACCACCAATGGCACGGGTCCCATCGGCCACATAATGTCGAGGGAGATCGATGCACTGGACGCCGGCAGCTGGTTCGGCGAAAACTTCAAGGGTGCGGCTGTACCGCGGCTCGATGCCTATCTCAGCCATTTGCGCGGCCGCTGCGGCGTCTATGTCGAGCTGAAATATTGCGATCCCGTCAAGGTGGCGGCACTGGTACGGAGCCTCGGCATGGTGCGCGACACCTTCTTTTTCTCTTTCTCCGAAGAAATGCGCCGGGGCCTGGCCGCCGCCGCGCCGGAATTCCGCAAGATGATGACGCTCGATATCGCCAAGTCGCCTTCGCTGGCTGCGGCTGTTCACCATGCCTCGATCATCGAGATCACACCTGCGCAGATGCGCAAGCCCGGCCTTGTCGCGGCATGCCGCAAGGCGGGTCTGGAAATCATGATTTATTATGGCGGCGATGATGCCAACCTTCATAATGAGATCGCATTGGCCGGGGTAGACTACGTCAATATCGACCGCCCGGACCTGTTCGATACGGCGCGCCGCGCCGTACGGCAGCCTGAACTCGCATGACCTTCCTTACCCCTGGAGATGATGACATGAGCAATCTTATTGGAACCGGCTTCAACGCCAGCTCGGACGACGGTGAACTGGCCACACTCGAAAGCGATCTTCGTGCGCTTGCCGAAATTGGCTGCGACACCGTTGAAATCGCCGCAACGAGCCTTGATCTGATCGCAGGCGGTCGCATCATCGAGGAGCGCGCTCAACGGTTCGTGGCGCTCGCCAAAGAATTCGACTTCCGCTACACGGTGCACGGTCTTGTTTCGTCCAATTTCATGGACCCGGTAACGTGCCGCTACCAGATAGATGCAGCCAAGGCGCTGGCCGTCCTGTGCGATCGCATCGGCGCGGGCATCCTCGTTCAACACGGTGGTGCCCTGCGTGCCGACCAGATCGCCGAGCGGGCCGATGCCGATGCCCGTGAGCGGGAGGCGCTTTTCGAGCTGGCGGAATTCTGCAAGCCCTATGGCGTGCGGGTCGCGCTTGAGAATATCTTCTCCACCGAACCCGGCCAATATCGCCAGACGCCTGCCGAGGTGGCCCAGACAGTTAAGGCCATCGGCCATGATAACGTCGTTGCGCTGATCGACTTCAGCCACGCCTATCTCGAATCCACCTTTCGCGGGCTCGATTTTCGCGAACAGCTTCGTGCCATGGCGCCGGTTGCCGGCCATTTGCATGTCCACGATTCCTTCGGCCGGCCGCAGGGCTTTTATCAACCGTATTTCGACCAGGAAAATACCGCTCTCGGCATCGGCGATCTGCATATGCCGCTCGGCTGGGGAGATATCGACTGGCAGGGCATCTTCTCGGAGCTGACCTTCCTGCCGGATACCGTGCTGATGATGGAAATCGGCCGCCGCTACCGTGCCGAACAGCCCGCGAGTCTTGAAACGGCGCGTCATCTCATGTCGCTCTACACTGAGCGGATGCAGATCGCGGCTGAATGACTGAACTGAACAAGGCCCAGCCGACAGGCTGAGGTCTGAAGCGCCGGCAGTTCTGAACGCAACTGCCGGCGTTTTTCGTTACGCGGCCCAGTCGGAAAGCGAATAGGCTTTGATGTAATCGATCATCATTTGCGAACCGTCGCTGAAATCAACCGCCGACGGCGTTCCTGCCATGCCGCCGACAGCAAGATTGACGACCATATACATGGGGTCGTGCATGTCATCAGGCGTATCCGTCTGCGCCACGGCGACGTCGTCGAAATACCAGGTAATATGCTCCGCATCCCACAAAACGCCATATGTGTGGAAACCTTCCGTGCTTGGCACGCTGACATTGTTTATGACTGATGTCTGTTCTCCCGTTGCATTGGAGTGGGTGGACATGATCAACGTATTGGGGTTTTGCCCACGCATCTCCACGACATCGAGTTCCGGTGGCCAGGAGCCGTCCTCAGGCAAAAGCCAGAAGGCCGGCCAAGCGCCCCGGTCGGTCGGCATGTCGGCGCGCATTTCGAAATAACCATAGGTCTGGCTGAACGACGAATAGGTGTTCAGCATACCCGAGGTATAATCATAGCCCTCAACCTCGTTGGCGATCGATTGCGGGGTTTCCGCAGCGGTGATGGTCAGGACACCGTTGTTGATGCTGAAGGGATTGACCTCTGATGTGCCGGCATAAGCGGGGTTGATGTACCATTGCGCCTCGCCATTCGTCGTCAGCGAGCTTCCCTTTTCCGGTGCCCACCAATATTTGGCATCCCAAGTCCCCTGATCGCCGCTGCGAAGTGAAAGTGCATCGAATTCGTCGGCAAAGGTCTGGGTGAGGGATGATCGGTCGAGGCTGAGCTCGAACTGGTCGGCCTGAAGATCGTCGATGGTCGTTCCGGCAAGAACGACGGCCTCGCCGTTGGCGAAGTTCAGCCAGAGATTATCGCCCTGTTGGGTGGCATTGCTGACGAGCTGCTCGAAGGATGTGATGCCGTAACCGTTAAGCCGGATCGTGTCGTTGGCGCTGAAATCCATGATGAGATCGGTGCCGTTGCCGCTCGTAAAAACGAATGTATCCGCACCGCCACCGCCGATCAGCACGTCGTTACCGCCCCCGCCATCAATGGTCTGGCTGCCCGATCCGCCGGTTATGATGTTGTCCAGCTCATTTCCGAAGGCATAACGACCATCTCCGGTTACCCGCAGGTTTTCGAAATTGTCGGGCAAGGTATAACTCATCCAGGTGTCGATGGTGTCGATACCCTCCCCGGCATTTTCGACGGCACGGTTGATACTGGAATAGAGGTAATAAATATCGTCGCCCGTGCCGCCCGCCATTGTCACATTGACGGAACTGTCGCCCCACATGGAATCATTGAGGCCAGTGCCTGTCAGCAGCGGTCCGGAACCCGTGGCGGAAAAAAATCCGGTGGAATTGTCGCTGTAGTAGAGTGTGTCTCCAAGCGCATTCAATACTGTCCGGGCCATTGACCGTCTCCTGTCCGTTAGCGTTGGCTTTCTCACTCCTCTTGGGCAATACCCTAACAGGGCGAAAAGCCTCCTGTTAGAGCCAGAAATGAGGGGTACATGGGCGGTTTCCGTGGTGCACGCTATTGCAGCATTGCGATGGGCGGTGGCAGGATTGGACGGCAAGGGAGATGCTCAAAGTGGCATCTCACGGGGATGGAGTGCGAGAGTTGAGTGTAGCCTTTACCAAGGAAGATAGTGCCGAAACCGCAGCCGAAACGGTTCTGCCGGACCGGGTGATTTCGCCTCATCCCAATCTGGTGACGGAGGCTGGGCTGAAAGCGCTGGAGCAGCAGCTGCAATTGGCGCGCGAAGCCTGCGAAACGGCCAATGCCGTCGAAGACGTCAATGAAAGACGTCGGCTTTCAGCCAATCCTCTGCGGGACATTCGGTATTTCGCGGAGCGCGTTCGCACCGCCCAGCTGATGCCGAGCCCGCCTGCTGATGGCACCGTTGCCTTCGGCAGCGTGGTAACATTCAGCCGTGATGACGGGAGGACGCAACGGTTCCGGATCGTAGGCGAGGATGAAGCCGATCCGGCCAATGGATCGATGTCTTATGTCTCCCCGGTCGCAGGAGTGTTGATGGGAAAATCTGCCGGTGATGTTGTCAGCCTGGGCGGCAAAGAGATTGAAATCATCGAAGTGACCTAAAGCGCCCACTTGAAAACGGAACAAATTTTGCCAGCAAGGATGTGCGGTTTGGAGCGAGAGAACCTCGCCGCAATTTACGCCGGTCGTGCCGTCGCCAAAGCGTCCTCTTCTGCCATTCCAGCCATCCGCATCATCGTATTTTTCAGAAAGAACCTGAAATCCAGATCAATGAAAGTATAGGCGAGTACGAGCCCCATATAGGCCATGAAAACGGGATTGAAATTCAGCTCTTCAAATTGATAGACGATAACGATTGCGATCGCCGAATAGGCGAAGAAACCGACTTTTCGTTTCCGGAGGATCGCGTAAACAAGCGCAAAGGCGCTGAGAAGGCCAAATCCTATGCCGGACGCATAGGCCGTGGCGAGAAAGCCACTATGCGGTGTTCCGATTCTCGATATTCGCGACAGTTCTTCATATCGAGCGGTAAAACCGATGCCGAAAGGATGATGGAGCATCACCTGAAAGCCGCCAGTGAGCGTATCCCAGCGCTCCTGCGCATTGTTGCTGCTGTTGCTGTCCTCGAGAAACCGTTTTGAAAATATCTGTTCCGCAAAATCGAAAGCACCCAATGGCAAAACCGCCGCGATGACAAGGGCGGACAAGGCAAAACCAAAATAGGTGCTGAGCAGCATTTTGATGGAAAAATTTCTGATGTAGAAATAGACCCCGATCGCAAGAACGGCAAATACTCCGGACCGGTTGAGAGTAAGTGTGAAGCTCGCCAGATAGACCAGCAGAAATACGGCAAACAGCGCGGGACGTTTTTGCCTTTCGGCAAGATAGGCGACTGCCGCACCCGCCAACGCAAAGGCAGGTCCGGCTGTGTTGCCCACCGGCCAGATGCCACCCGCTTTTTCGACACGCAAAAGCAACGGGCTCAATTCGCCTTTTGCCGCAGCTGCCAGCACGGCGGTTTCATCGAACATGAAAGAGAGGCCAAGGGAGGCGAGCTGGTCGTGAATGACGATGTCCAGAAAAAGCAGGATCGTCACCGCGATGAAGCCGGCGAAGATGCCCCAGCAGAACAGCTCGAGAAGGTTCTCCTTAAACAGCATATAGGCAAAAAACAGAAAATAGACCGCGTAAAAATATGCCATCGCGGTGGTGTAAAATTCACCTTCGCCACGTTCGTCGGCAAAGACAGCCGAAAGTGCAAAAAAAATGGTTAGCGGAACGAGATAAAGCAGGATGATCGAGGGCGTCAGACAGCGAATGTAAAGCAGGGCAATAACGGGTAGCGTCATCAGGACAAGCATGTCGGTGATGTTGAGGAAGCGCAGGCCCAGATTGCTGGTCAGCACATTGCATTGAATGAAAAAGCCAATGGAAAAAACGAAGATCGCCAGAAAGAGACCGGGCACCTGTATGGTTTTTGAAGGATAAAGAGGCATCGCCAAAACGAAACCCGGCAACGGCGATTGATGCGATGCCGCCATATTTGTGCTTCTGGTCATTCCCGGCCTGTATCCTTCACTGGCGGACCTTGGTGCGGCCCTGTGGGAGAGGACGTCATCACCATGAGGCGACAGGGTGATGACGATGAATAGTGGTCTTGATGACGTTGCCGCGCAAGACAATTTTCTATGGTTTTCAGTCGCTCAGATTGCCTTTTGGCAGAGCGCCCTCAACGGCGATCACCCGCTGTATGTAAAGCGGTTCGTTGGAAACCGGCGCGCTCATGCCGAATGCCGGCATGATCCTCACATAGAAACCATATCCGCTGGGGCTGATATCAGGATCGATCGCGATGTCGTTGGCTGTCGCCCACATCCAGCCGCTATTGTCGAGGGCGTTCGCACCACCAAATTGAAGCGCGGAGCAACTGATCGTCCGGACTGCGCCGCCGCTTTTTGAAACCAGTGTGACATAGGGCGCACGCTGTCCCTCGGTATTTTTATAAAGCACTGCAAATGAAACGGTTTTGCCGATCATCGCGGCGGCCTCCGCATTGCGAAAATAACGAACCAGTGCGGCCGACTGGTTGCCATTCGCACGCAAACCGAGGCTGTGAGCGAAAGCCGGAGAAAAGGTGACTTCTGCGGCTTTTATGGCGGAACCCGACGCCGCCAGGCTCCAACCCGATGGAGCGGACCCCGTCCAATCGGTGAAATCGCCGTTGACGATAAGATTGGCGGCGGGAAGTTTTGGCCAACAAGGTGTCTGAAAGACGTTATCGGGCGCCGATCCCAGATAACAACTGAACAAGGTTCGGGCGATGAGCTGAGATCCGGCATCGTTCGGATGGACGTTGTCGCGGTAAAGCGCATGGTCCTTGCCTCTCGCTACAAATGACGCGTGTGTATCCACCAGCGTGAGGCCCGGGTGCGCTCGGGCAAGGTCAAGGATCGCATTATAGACCTTGTCGTAACCGGTGCTATCGCGCCAGGGGTTCTGGGTGGTGATGAGTTGGGGGGCACCCGGCCATTGCCATTCGATCATGCCAAGCGGTCCGAGCAGGGCGGCTCGTCCGGAGCTTAGGATACCACCCGGCGTCTCGAAACTCTGCATATTATGCCCATGATGCGTGATGCACAGGTCGGGACGCGGAATCTTCAACGCCGCCGCGCGCTGGTCCGCGAGCATGTAACCGGCCATGCCGCCGGGCAGTGCCGCAAGATAGACCGTGAGCGTTGGCCCCATGCCTGCGCGCAGCGTAACCGAATCCGCATAGGCCTTTGGCCCGGTGGGGGCGTTTGTCTGCCATTCTGCCCAGCGGTGCAGCACAACCCTTGTGTCGTGCAGATCGCCAAGCATCATGGCGAACTGCTGGAATGGTCCGGCATCGGCATAGGCGGTGCTGTCACCATTCACGAAGATCGTGGCATTCTGACCCGCAGTCAAACGCGCGCGCAAGGGTGAGAGCGCGTTCAGGGAAGGGACCATGGTGGGGATGTTTCGGGAGGTGATGCCGAGCGATACGCCGATCATGCCGGCACCTCTTCCGTTCCGGTCATATATATGCATATGTTGCGTTTGAGCGGTGTCATCGTTCGTTCTCCTCGTCTGGCCCTAGGATAACTCCGCCGAAAGGCCGGGGGACAAAACGCAGGAAACGGGACGGCGAAAAGCAGTAAAATTATACGTCACGAATTTTTCTTCGATCTCTTTTAAAATATATAGATAGAATATTTTTCTTTTAATTTACGTATATCGGATTCTTATCCGCATAAAGGTTTGAATGTTATTTTTTCTAACCACAATCAAGCATTGTTGTTCTTATACTGAAATTGCCGGTGAAAATATCCCTGCCGTTGGCAAGTGCACTCGTCATTTTCACGGGCTGTCCATTCATGCCCGCAATTTAGGGCAATGGCAACTTGGGTGCTCTGGTACTTCACAGGTGATGTCATGACATCCGCTCTATTTGTCAGTCACACAGGAGAGAAGGGTGGCGCCGAGCTTTTTCTGACGGACCTCGTCAAGGCCGGACCGCATTCCTGGCGAGCTTGTTTTCTCAGTGGCGGTGGTGCTGCTGATGATCTGGCAGCGGCCGGGAGGCCTCCGGTCATGTTATCCGCTGGCGAAAAAATGCTGTCGATCCGCCGTGATTCACCGTTTGGCGCAATGCTGCGTGGCGCGGCCGATGTTGTCGCCGTCGCTTGGCAATTGAGCCAGCAGGCGAGACATTACGACGTAATCTGCGCCAATTCGCAGAAGGCGCTGTTCGTTTGCGCGCTTGCCGCGAAACTCAGCCGCCGCCCACTTGTCTGGGTTTTGCACGATATAGTCACCGATCCCGCATTCAGCTCCGCCAATCGCCATGCCTCGCTGGCATTCGCGCGCCTTTTCGCAAGGCTGGTGGCCGTCAATTCGCAGGAAACCGGCCGGGCTTTCGTTGAAGCTGGCGGGCAGGCAGAAAAGGTCCGCATCGTTTATAACGGCTTCGACCCCGCAAAGGCTGTGGCCCACGATCCCGGCAGAGCTGCGCGGTTGCGTACGGAATTGGGCCTTGGTCCTGAACCGCTTGTCGGATTGTTCGGCCGGCTGAGCGAATGGAAGGGGCAGCACGTCTTTCTGGACGCGATCGCGGCGATGGATGGCGTTCAGGCCGTCATCGTTGGCGGAGCGCTATTCGGGCAGGACGCCTATGAGACGCGCATCCGCGAGCAGGCATCCCGTCTCGGTCTGGATGGTCGTGTCCGCTTCCTCGGTTTCCGGTCGGATGTACCAGAGCTGATGGCATCGATGGATGCCGTTGCCCACACCTCTGTTGTCGCCGAACCGTTCGGGCGGGTGGTGGTGGAGGCCATGATGTGCGGGCGGCCAGTTGTCGCTACACGCGGTGGTGGGGTTACCGAAATCATTAGGGACGGCGAAACGGGTCTTCTGGTGCCGCCGGGCGACGCATCGGCGCTTGCGGCAGCACTAGGCTGCATCCTGTCGCAGCCAGCTCTGGCGGAAAGGCTGGCGCAGCAGGGCCGCGAGGATGTGAGCCGGCGTTTTTCGCTGGAGGAGACCTGCCGGTCTGTTTCCGCTTTGCTGTCGGAAGCAGTGTGAGGGGCCTCTTGGCGATCAATTCGGACAGAAAGTGCAGGCAAGCGGAAGGGTCAGGATGCGTATTCTCGTAAACATGCCGAGCCAGTATGGCGGCAAACCTTCCGGCGTCGGCCGCGTGACCTTCAGCCTGCTGGAGCGGCTGCTGGATCAGACGCGGGACGACTACATCCTGCGCTCTCCCTGGACGCGGGCACAGCTGCCCGAAAACCTGCGCGAAAGCCGCCTTCAGCTGATTGAGACGCCGCGGCCGCGTATCATGGTGTTTGATGTGCTGCGTCAGGCCATGACGCTACCGGCACTTTGCCGCAAGCTCGGCATCGATGTGCTGTTCAACGCCGATCCCTTCGGAAGTCCCAGCGGCGGCAAACGGCGCGTCACCCTGGTTCACGATCTTTATTTCAGGACCATTCCCGAACAGATCGGCTGGCGGGCGACGTTGACGACGGATTTGATCTTTCGACTGATGATGGCTGGTTCGAACCGGATCACCTGCGTATCGGAAGCGACGCGTAAGGATCTGGCGCAGTTTTATCCATCGGCTGCCGGGAAAAGCCTGACTATCCATTCTGACAGCACCCTGAATGTCGATCTAGCGAGTTTAAACGGCCCGCCGCCAGTTGCCGCGCCCTACATACTGGCGGTCGGAAACGCGACGTCGAATAAGAACTTTTCGCTTCTGGGCAAGGCTTTTGCCGTGATTGGCAAAGTTAGGCCGGATTTGCACGTCGTGCATGTTGGCCGCGACGATGCCGAGGAAATCGGCAGCGTACTAGATGATCCGGAGCTGAAGGCGCGACTGATCCGGCTTTCCGGCATAGACGACCATCAACTGGCAGACCTTTACCGCCACGCCGCCTGCCTTTGCGTGCCTTCCACATATGAAGGGTTCTGCCTGCCGGTGCTGGAGGCGCAGCAACTGGGGTGTCCGGTCGTCTGCTCCAACCGTTCCGCAACGCCGGAGATCGCCGGAAAGGGCGCACTCACCTTCGATCCCGCGGACTCTGACAGCCTTGTCGCGGCACTTGAGCGGCTTTTTCGGGAGCCGCATCTGGCAAGCGATCTTCGCCAGGCGGGTTATGAAAACCGCAAGCTGTATTCATGGCAGAAGGCGGCGGAAAGCTATGCGCAGGTTTTCCATGAACAGACCTGACGTCTAGGAGTCATGTCCCCGGGTGAAATCTTGCGGCTCATGCCCTGATGCCGCTGCGCAGCTCCGAATAAAGCGTTTCGTATGCCCCGATTACCCGTTCGGGCGCGACGCCCTGCGAAATGCGCGCTTTGGTTTCCGGTGTTTCCGCGAGAATGGCGGGGTTGCGCATCGCGTCAGTCATGCGGGCGGCAAGCTCGGCGGCGTTGCCCGGCGCGAAAAGGCGTTCCGGCCGGTCCCGACCGATCTGTTCGGCGACACCGGCGAGATTGGCGCCGAGAACCGGCACACCGCGTAGAATAGCTTCAGCGACCGTGCGCCCGAAAGCCTCTGGCCAGAGTGGTGGAACGATCAGACAATCTATACCGGCGAAGAAACTATCGGCGTCCACGTAGCCGGGAAATTCGACCGGAAGGTTGGCGGTTTTTTGCTCGTAGGCTTCGATGCCGCCCGGCGCGCGACCCGCCATGACCAGTCGCCAGCCCTTCGGCGGCAGGAGCGGCAGCGACTCGATCAGGAGATCTGCACCCTTGGGCGCCTCGATGCGGCCCAGATAGCCGAAAACAAGCGGGTCCCCAGGCGCGCGTGGAATGCGCTGTGTCTGTGAAGCTGGCGGCGCGATGGCATTCCAGATGACCGTGCGGCGGCTTTCCGGTACATGGGTGAAAAAGCCGGCCTGCACATGGCGCTCGACAATATCGTGGCCGACACCGGCGACAGCGTCGACGGCGCATTGGCAACGCCAGTGCAGGTAAGAGAAGGCGCGGCATTTTTTGCTGGTGCCGTCGCAGATGTGACCGTCATGAAACAGGGAGCCGTTGGTGCACATGCTGGTGAAATCGTGCAGGGAATGTACGAGCGGAATGCCGCGCTTGCGGATCATCGGCCAGACCAGCGGTGTCAGCTCCGACAGCGAATGGGTGTTGACGACATCAGGCCGGAAATCATCGATGACGCGGGCAAGCCGGCGCACGAGACCCGGATCCAGCTGCACGGCGATCTTGTAGTATTTTCGCTTCCATCCGGGTTGCTGTTCCCAGTCCCCGATAAAAAACGGCGTGGTATGTCCGAGGCGGTAAACGGCGAAATCGTCGCGCAGCTCCACGGCCTGTTGTTTGCGGGAGATCGCCGCCACCGCTACCGTGTGGCCCTTCTCCGCCAGCCCGCGCGCGAGGTCTTCCACGAATATCTCCGCGCCGCCGACCCGGTCCGGAGAAAACAGCGACGTTATTTGCAATATCCGCATGCCCAAATTCTCGCGTCTTTGTGTGGTTTTATAATCGTTACAACTATTTCGCATCAGCGAAATGAAGGCTGCTGTCCATCCGGACTGATCTAGGCCGGCATTGCGGGATCGGTTGGAGATGGTTCGCGCCGCCGCGAACGGTCCCGTCCAACACCTGGTGGGTTGAGACAAAGCGTGACGACGGGCGCAAGGAATACGGCGTAAGCCATTGCGAAGCCGGGGATCTGCAGGGAAAAATCAAGTGTCGAATGCAATGCGACGAGCAGCAGCCCGGCGAGGCCGAGATGGGAGGCGTACCGGTAGTTTTTGCGTTTGCGCGCCCCGCGAATAAAAATGGCGAGTTGGACGAGCACAAAAAAAGCCGCATAAAATGGAAATGCGAGGCCGAGCGTCAGCAGTCCCTCGGCATAGACATTGTGGGCGTGGGTGACGATGGCGTCCACCCCGCATTGCGCCGCATGATAGGGCGCGTAGGTTTCCGTAAAACTTGCAAGGCCGGTTCCCCAAGGCCAGCTGTCAGAAATGGCACGCGCGATGCCCGGCATGTAGCAGAAGCGCATGTCGTCTTCCAATCGCGTTTCCATGCGAAGCGCCACGCGATTAGCGAAGAGCAGGAACAGGCCAAGCGTAATGGCGAGCACGATCGCCGCGCGGCGCTTCGTGCCGCGCCGCTTGCGCCGCAGGGCAGCCGCGTTGCGGCCTGTTTTGATGGGTGAGTTGAAGACGGTCAGAAGAATGAGGAAACTCAGTGCCGCAAAGCTTGATGCGATGCCGGCGCGCGATCCGGTCAGCATCAGGGCGATGAAGCAAAAGGCAGTGAGCACGCCGATGAAGGCGGCCTTGCGGATGAGGCGTTTCTGGCCGACTGGAACGGTCAGGCGATTTGCCACCAGCGCCCTGACCATTCCCCAGTCTGGAGCCGTCAGCCGTTTGTGCAGCATCACGACGAGGGTCAGGAGAATGAGACCGAAGAAGGTGGCGGCGGTATTACGGTTGACGAAAAGGCCGGTCAGGCTGCCGAGATAGAAGCGCTTCTGAATGAAGCCGAGTGTTTCTGGAAAAAGCAGAAACTGCACGATTGACAACAGTGCCAGCCATCCGCCGGCAATTGCGAACCATCGCAGCGCTTTTGCCGCGCGCTCGTCGGTATCGAAAATGACGAGGCCGGCCATGAAGGCGCCGAAGGGCAGGGCGGCGCTTAACAGGCCGAGCCGATCATCCGCCGGGGTGAGCGAAACCGTGGCGTCGGGCGCGAACTGCATGAACATGGCGGCGGTCGACCAGGCGGGATTGGGTGGAGCAATACCCGGCACAGATGATTGCAGCCACAGCTGGATGATGAGTGCCCCCAGCAAAAGGCAGGTCGCCACAAGTGCCAAGCTTGAACCAGCCCGGGGCGGCCCGAACAACAGGATGGCGGGCACGAGCAACAAATAAATTGCAACGGTGACGACGATACGGCTCTCGATTTCAGTTGCGCCGCGATTGAGAAGCGCAAGCAGGAAGATAGCCCAGAAGATGACTATGGCGGCCGTCCGAAAATAGTCTGGAAACGCAACCGGTCGCGGTGGCGATGAGGATAGCGGTTCTGATTGGGCTTCGATGGACGACATTGGCTTTCGGCTTTGCAATAACTGTTGCTGCGACGATGTCTAAGGTAGAAGGACGAGGCGGGCCGCTATTTCACGGAAGCGGCACGGTGCGTTTCATGCCGGCCTGCGGCTGCTGCGGACAGATCTTCCGCAGGGTCCATCGCAGGATTTCCCCCTCCTTACCGCAGACGACTGCCGTGTCCGCATTGCGGGCCGCATCGGCCTGAGGCAGTGTGTCTTTTGGAAATTGCTGCCACATCACGAAGCGCCCGCGTATCAGGTTGGCGTCTGCAGGCCCGTAAAGTTGGGAAAAATTCATCAGAACGGCGATTTCCATTGGCGAGGCGTTACGCAGCGAACGAACCATGGCAAGACGCAGCCACACATCGCCATTTGCAGGCAAACAGGAGAGCGCGTGACGAATATAGCTTTCGGCAAAGCCGAGACGCGCCACACCGGCCTCCGACGTCGCATCTTGGCCATTTGCATCGAGATCTGCGAGAACGAGCCGTAACCCGGCCTTGACGATATCCGAACGGCAGATTTTCTCCGCAACGACGGGGTGCAGCCCATCGACCGTCTTCGCCAGAAGATCGTGCGCCAGGCCGCTTTTGTCGTCGGCAATTCTTGCCAAGGCGACGACATCGGAAAACCGCCGGGTTTCGGAAAACGCCTGTGCGGCGACGGATAAAACAAACACGGAAAGGATGAGAACCGGCACGACCGCGAAGAATTTACGCAGGCCCGCCATTCCGTCCCGCCTAATCATGGTAATATCGCGTGTAGCGCGCGTGATAATATTCGCTTGAACCGTAAGCTCGGTAAAGCTTCAGCTTTTCCGTGTCCACCTTGTTGAGGATGACACCGAGACACTTCTTGCGGATCTGGACTTCGTTTTCAATCGTATTGCGTACCGCCCTGCGGGCGGTTTTGCCCCATTCTGTGACGAAGACGAAACCGTCGATCCGGCCGGCCATCGCGCGGGCATCCACCACCGGCCCGAGAGGCGGCAGGTCGACGATGATGTAGTCGAAGAGACCGCTCGCTTCGGCCAGCAATTTGTACATTTGCGCCGATGTCAGCAGCTCGGAGGAGTGCGGTACGCGCTGCTTGACGACCGTTGGCAGGAAAGCGAGCCGCGTCTTTTCGTCGTGCAGCAGCACATCGCGCATATTGCGGCCTTCCAGCAGCACTTCGAGCAGGCCTTCTGCAGCATGACGCCCCAAAGCGCGCGTGGCGCCCGGGTTGCGAATATCCGCATCCAGCAGAAGAACCCTTGCTCCCTGTCCGGCCAGAAGCTGAGCCAGATTGATGGAGATCGTCGATTTGCCCTCGCTCGGCAACGCCGATACGACGCCCACCACCCGCGCGCCGGTTTTCGGGGGAATGCCGAGATCTATCGCAAGCCGTGTGCTGCGCAGCGTTTCGGCGAAGGATGATAGCGGGTGATCGACAGTGTAGCGGGCAACGCTGGACGGGCGTGTGGCGGTAGGCGGCCCCTCCTGTCCCTTTGGCAACACATCCGTGCCCGGCTTGTTCTGGACGAGCGGGGTGTTGCCCAGAAATTCCAGCCCGAGAACGTCGCGAACCTGTTCTCCGGTGCGGAAGAAACGGTCGCGGAACTCGCGAAACATGGCGATGCCACCGCCGGCCGCGGCGCCCATGATCATGAACAGCGCCAAAAGTAGCGGTTTGTTCGGTTTGCTTGGAATGTTGGGCGGAACTGCCCTCGAAATCACGCGTGCTTCCGTTACGGGGAAGGATTGCTGCTGCATCGCTTCCTGATAACGCTGCAGGAAGGTCTGATACATGTTCTTGTAAGTTTCCGCTTCACGCTGCAATTCGCGAAGCTGAACCTGGGTCTGGCTGGCCGAGTTGCTGACGCTGGTAGCCTTGGCAACGCTCTCCGCAAGTGATTTCTCTCTTGCTTCTGAAACCTCCAGATCGCTCTTGTAACTTTGCGCAATACGGCTGATTTCCTGGAACATCAGCCGGCGGTATTCCTGCATTTCGTTGCGCAGACGCACCGCCTGAACATGGTTGCTGCCAAGCCTGCGGGTGATTTCCGTTTCGATCTTCGAGGATTCGAGATATTTCTTGCGCAGATCGTTTGCAACCGAGCTCTCGAGAATGTCGGTGACGACGGCGTCGACATCATCCGTGGCAAGGATATGTTCGATGCGTTGTACCCGCGCGCGCGACCTGGCCGTTTCCGACTGCGCCAGAATAAGCGCGCTGTTGGACTCGGCCAGTTGCTGATCGGAAAGCAGGCCGTTATTGCCGGTCTCGATCAAGCCGTGTTCGGCGCGAAATTTCTGTACGGCAAGGTCGGTGTCGAGTGCCCGCTGACGCAACTCGGCAATACGGTCGGACAGCCAGTCGCTGGCCCGCTTCGTCGCCTCGTATTTGGAGTTCAGCTTGTCCACCAGATAAGCCGACGCCACCGCGTTGACGATCTGGGCGGCGAGAACCGGTGATGTCGAGTTGTAGGTCAGTTCCAGCGCGTAGGTACGGCCGATACGCTTGACGCTGAGACCGTCCAGTAGCCGGTCCGACAGCGCCCGCTTCAGCGTGCCGTCGTCGATGACGGTCTCTTTTGCCGGTGAGAACCATTGCGAAACGTTGACGAGCGAACGGATCGTGCCGAATATCGAACTCAGAAGCGAGGCACGGTTTGCCCTGAATTCCTGATTTTCCGTCAGGTTCAAACTGTCGACGACGGCAATCCCGATGGTTTCCGATTGCAGGACCTCGACCTGGCTGAGAATGGAAGCCTCGTCCTCCACGACGCCGCCGATCGTCGAAAGCTGCTCGACGACCTGGCTGTTGTTGCGGTCGATCAAAAGGGTAGCCGAAGCTGAATAGATCGGAACGGCCGTCGCGGCATAAGCGAGACCGATTGTCCCGGCAATGGCGACTGCCGCGAGGACGACGCGCCACTGTCGGCGGACCGTGGCAAGAACGGCGTCTATATCGATAAAGTCGGCTGTAAATCCGCTTTTGTCGATATCGGCCATAGTCAAGGGATCGTGCCTTTGCAACAACTGTCAGCCTCGCTCTTTTTGGCGGGCGTGGCACCCGCCAAGTCTCGGTTGCATGGTAGGACAGGCGGCCGCCATTCCCGCAGGACGGGCGGCAAAACCGGGTTCAAACGGGACTTGTGCTGACTGGCGTGCTGGTGCTGCCGGTTGAAAGGGGCGCGGCAAAGAAGTTGTTGGTTGTGGTGGTTCCGCCGCTGCCGGTGCTGCCACCGCTGCCGCCACCGCCAACCGGTGCGGCTCCGCCGCCGGCCTGTGCCGTACCGGCTGGTGAGCCCGCCGCTCCCGAGCCGCCAATGCTGTTGCCGCTTGCAGGTGAAGAGCCGGCGCCACCAATCGGTGAGGCAGCAGCTGCAGCTGCCGCAGGCGCTGCCGGACCGGCCGCCGTTCCCTGAACATTTTCGCTAAAGGCGATCAGAAGATCGGAGGGCACGCCGACACCCTTGGTCTGCAACTGGATTGCGGCGGCAAGTATCGTGTTGCCCCTCTGCATCGCCGTAGAATAGGCGAGCGCCAGACCTTCGCCGACAACTTCGGAGAAGTCCTTGTTGCCGACCTTCTGGGCCAGTGCGACGATGGTGGGCAACTGGCTGGAGTCGCTCAGGATCAGGCCAGAAAGCTGTTCGGAGAACTGCGCCGCGCTGGTGGAAACGGCAATGATCGGAAAGCCGTTCGTCACCTTTCCAGTGATTTCGGCGTTTGCCGCATCGGTGCTGGAAGCGATGCCGGCCAGATCCTTGACCGTTGCCTGCGTCGGAGACTGCTTGAACAGTTCCGCGGCAGCAAGGGAAACCGTGTCCGGATTGGAGCTGTTAACGCGAGCCAGAAATGCGGCGTTGGTTTCGTCGGCGGCCTTTACGGGTGCGCCAGTTGTCGCAGTCTGTACCGGCGGCGTCTGCTGCCCGGCAGCTGGCGGCGCTGATTCCACGTTCTGGGCGTTGGCGACTGCGGAAAAAAGACCGAGGCTGGTGATCAATACCGCACCAGTGAGCGTCGAGCCAATACGAAGGCGGGACATCACAACTCTCCAAATTTTTAAAAAATACGATTTTAAGTAAGCTGAAATGCTGAATATGGTTATCCAACATCTAAAATTTTCTTTTTAAATCGCACAGCCCTAGCTAACGATCAAGTGCTAAAATAAACTTGTGAACGGAACTTCGGGGTATACTTAACAGCAGAAACGAGGACTTTTCTCTGGGCGTCAGGACACGGCGACTTTTCGCCGGGGTGTTATCAGCCGGTCTCGAAGCCAGATATTTGCGGGCGTTTCGACAAGGACGTGAAATGCGTGGGCGATGGCGATGGTGCTGGCGACGACGATGAGATAGACGACATTTTTCCACTCCTGCGGCCAGGTGATGCCGCCGGAAGCAACTAGGAATGCCCGAAAGATGAATGGGTGCAGAAGGTAAAGCGCGTAGGAGGAATCGCCCAGTTTCGCCAGCGGCTGCGCAAAACGGGGCAGGGAGATGCCCCTGGTCAGGGTTGCCGCGGCCATCAGGAAAATCGCGCCACCGCCAAAAACGAGCAGCCGGGTATAGGAATAACAGCCCGGATTGCATTGGAATTCGAACCTTTTCAGATCGATAAGCGTCCAAATCGCCACGCCGCAAAGGGCCACCGCAATCCCCAGCAAGGGCGGTAGGCGCACGCCGCGCAGGAAAAGCACGGCGAGCAACATTCCCGCCACGAACTCCAGAATGATGGGCTGAAACCAGAAACTAAACGGCAAGGCGAGACTGAAGTTGGAGCCGATGAGCACTGCGGCGAGCAGCACAGCCGCTGTTGTCAGCACGGCGCGTTCCAGCGGCAGGAAGATGAAAACCGCGAATACGACATAAAAAAACATCTCGTAATTCAGCGTCCAGCCCAGATCGATGATTGGAAACGGATAAGCGTCACCATAACCCATGCTGTCATAGGGAATGAAGAGGTAGGAGGTTAGGACGGCCTGCAAGGACGGGAAGGCCTTGGCGCTGAGAAGAACGGCGACCGCGGCCATGGCGAGCCGCATGGTCAACACGAACCAGTAAAGAGGAAGGATGCGGAGAAGCCGGCGCACAAGAAAGGCCGAGCGCCCTCCCTCCGCTGCGAAATACGGCCGGGAGGCATAAACGATGACAAAGCCGGAAATGACGAAAAACAGATCGACGCCCGCACCCAGCCTCAGGAGATGGAGGTTGACGAGCGAGAACTCCCAGTTCACCTGCGCGTGCAGCGCAACAATCATGATTGCCGCCAGCGCACGCATCATTTGAAGAATATCGAGACGCTGCGCCCCGGAAACAGGCGCTTTTTCAATTTTTTGCATCGTCATCATCTATAAAAAGAAAAAATTTATACAGTAATATTGTGCGCTCGTAGCAGCGAGCAAAAGTCCTCTATTTCAGAAGGCTATCATGCAATAGGCTGACACGATATATAAAATTTGTCGGCTTTCGCCCGCACGCGTTCAGAAAACCTCCAGCACCGTAAGCTGGTCGCTGACGGAAAGCCGGTATTGCCCACCTTCCTTTGCGATCACCCGCTGGCTTACGGAACCGTCATCGCCGAACCGGTGCGCGATGACTTGGCTATGCGGGCCGGTTACCGAAAAGGCCGTTGCACGTTCGGTTGGCGGATTTTCGATCCGCGCCGGCCATTGCCAGCCGCGTATGCCAAGCCACACCGGGGCGAGCAGCGCGCCGTCTGGTCTTGTCAGGCGCAGGGAAAACCTTTCGGAATCATCGTTGAGGAAAGCGAGGCTGCGTTCCGCTGGCTCTGTTTGTCGACTTGCCTTGCAAAGCGCAAGAAGGGCACGAACGGCCCCGTACGCAGGGGTCCGGCTCAGATCGTGGCGCAGCAGGCCAAAGGACGATTCCGGATTTGTCTCGTCTTCGGCAAAGCTGGAGACCATTTCATAGATGTAAGCCCGGCGGATGCCGCTGATGAAGGACCACAGGAGCGTGCGCGGCATGTAGCGCGCCTTGATGCCTTCGGTGACGGGAAAATGGAAGGTCTTCGGTTGCAGTGAGGTGTGGTACCCAATCTCCGTGGCGATCACCGGCCGGCCGGCTGCTATATGCGCCGAGGCCGCGACAGATTTGGAGAGCGCCCCCGGCCCAGTCGTTTCGGGATGTTCCATTCCGGCGTAGGGGTGAATATTGCCGAAGTCGCACACGTTCTGCAGGTTTAGCGCCAGCGCCGTATTCGCCTGGATATAGCTTGGCGCGACAAGCGGTACGTTGCTCACGGCCGGAGTTGAGCGGATCGTTGCAAAAAGTGCAGCCTGATGCTCTGCCGAAATGCGCGGCGCATTGGCCGGGTCTTTCGTCAGCGTCGGTTCATTGCTGCCTTCGAAAACTTCGATGCCGCCGTCGCACCAGTTGTAGAAATCGGCAATCCTGTTCAGTGGCGTTGAGACGTAGGGGTTGAGATTGTCGTAACAGATGATCGTGAGGCGAACGTTGGCCGCCACAATCCTGCGCAGGCGCTGGAAAGCCGGGCTGTTGCGGCTGTCCCTTGCGGTAATCAGTCCCTCGTCACGCAGGTGGCCCACACCAAGCGCTTCCAGTTCAGGCAGGATGCGCTCGAAGCTTTCCGGATAAATGCCGTTTGTCCGGGCGAAATGGCCACACACGCCCACACTGTCCAAAAAGACTTCCGTGCTGGCCGAAAAAACGGATTGAGTCTGCGCGAAAGCGGGGCGCACACCCGTGGCGGCAACCAGTGCGAAAGGTGCAGCTGAAAGCAGGCCGCGCCGTGTCAGGTGGCCCATGGTGATCGGCTGTTTTCCGTTCATCTGCGTCTCCTGGTCATTCCGGCGAGATTATAAAAAGCAGCCGCGATCATATCGGCGGCGCCTCTCAATATGTCAGATTGTCCTGGAAGTTTTTGGCATCTTCATTCGCCATCAAATCCATGTTTCTGAAATGAAATAAATATATAAATTAATGATATTATATGCGGACGAAACAGAATTCACCGCTTCCGCCCGTACGTTTTTCCATATGAGAATGAAGCTAACACGGGACAGGTTCTTTTCGCAACACGGCATGACTTTTGTCGCGCCGCGAAAAAAAAGCACTTGAAATGCCGTCAGTTCCCGTGCTTTTTGAAAGTGGATTTTTGGTTATTCATATTTTCAAGCGTTAAATCTGCTCTGCCTTTTGTGTTTTTTGCACATGTCTCATTGGTCCCGGAGTATCCGGCAACATGGGCGAGGCCAAGCGGAAGTCATAAATTTTCGATAAGGAAATAGAGCGTATCCGTATGCGAATTCTCCATCTCAGCAGCCTTTATCCGCCGCATATCGTTGGCGGGTGCGAACGCTCGGTCGAACATCTTGCCGAGGAACTCGTCTCCATGGGACATGAGGTCGGTGCCGCCTGCATAGAGCGGCAGGCCGAACCCAAAACGGTGCGCAATGGCGTCAGCGTCTACCGCATGTTCCACAATAACGATTTCTGGCTCGAGGACTGGCCACAATATACGCCGCAGCAAAGGCGTATGCAGAAGATCAAGCAGCAATGGAATTTCAACGTCGAGAAGCAGTTCGAAGCCGTTCTTGACGATTTCAAGCCGGATGTTCTCAATACGCACTCGCTGCTGGATGTGACGACGCTGGTGTGGCGGGCGGCGCATAAACGCAACATTCCGATCGTCCACACGATCTGCGAATATGATCTTCTGTGCGGTAACGCCGCCATGTTCAAGGGCGGCAAGCCCTGCGAACACATCCATCTCGGCTGTCAGGTGGTGAATTTCACCAAGAAATTCACGCAGCGCTACATCGGCGCGGTGGCAAGCGTTGGCACGGAAATCCTTAAAACCCATGTCGATCACGGGCTTTTCCATCACCTGCCGGAAAGCATGCGCCGTGTGATCTTTTATTCCTGCACGGTTCCGGAGGGCGACCCGGTCGCACGCAGGCAGATCGACCGAACCGGCAAGCCGATGACCTTCGGCTATATCGGCCGCATCAACACGGAAAAGGGTGTCGGCAACATGGTCGATGCCTTCAGGGAAATCGGCCACGGCAACTGGCGCTGTCTTGTTGCCGGCCACGCGATGGACGATTCCATCGAACGCTTCAAGGCCCAGGCCGGCGACCTGCCGATCGAGTTCGTCGGCTGGGCAAAGCCGAAGGAATTCTTCGAAGAGATCGATGTGCTCATCGTTCCCTCCTTCTGGGCTGAACCTTCGCCGCGCACCATCTACGAGGCTTACGCGATGGGGGTTCCGGTCATCGGCGCTGCCTCGGGCGGCATTCCGGAACTGATCGGCGAGACCAACCACGACTGGCTGTTCGAACCGGGCAACGCCACGGACCTTGCCGCACGCATTCGCCGGGTGTTGACGCTTTCGCGCGAGCAATTGCCGACGGAGGCCGATTTCGGAAATATCGTCGAGGAATCCACCTCGCGCCGGGTGGGTGAGAACTATGTGAAGCTCTACGAGGACGTGCTGGCGAAAAGCAGGGAAAGCCGAACCTTACGCGCATCTTAGACCGGCAACGGACCGGGTCCGTTGCAAGCGTTTCTTCCAAGGAAAGAGCACATGGTAGAAAGCAATATCGGCAAAGTCCGTTTCCCCAAGCTGGACTTCGATCGTTTTCTGGCCGCTGCGGTGGTCGGGCTGTCACGACCGGCTTTGCAGGCGGCAGGTTGATGGCGGAGCAAAGTTCGATAGGCAGCGCCGCGATAACAGGCGTTTTCTGGTCCATCGTCCAGAACTGGGGTGGAAAGCTTTTTACCTCCATTCTTTTCATCGTTCTTGCCCGGTTCCTCAGCCCCACCGACTACGGCATGGTCGCCACGGCGGGCCTGGTTCTGATGCTCATCCAGATGCTGTCGGAGTTCGGTTTCGCAGATGCGATCGTGCAGAAACGAAATCTGGAGCCAAGCGACGTCAATCTGCCATTTTATGTGTCCGTTGCGCTGGCAACGGTGTTTGTCATCGTTGTTTGTCTGCTGTCGCCCAGACTGGAAAGCTGGTTCGAGGTGGAAGGGCTGGCACCGATCATCGTGGCAATCTGTATATTGCTGCCGCTGAATACCGCCTCGCTTTTTCAGGAAGTCAATTATCGGCGTGCGCTCGCGTTCAAGCCGCTGGCAATAAGAACCTTCATTTCGAATATTATCGGCGGTGGCGTTGCGATTGCTTTCGCCATCATGGGCCTGGGCGTCTGGAGCCTCGTCGTTCAGACTTATGTTGCAACCATTGTGACGCTGATCTGGCTCTGGCGCAAACCGCACTGGCTTCCGGGCACCACGCTCAAGCCCGACACTTTTTTCGAATTGCTTCGCTTCGGCTCGTCGGCTCTCGGTTTGCGCATCGTGGATTTCGGAGCCACGCGGCTGATCGACGTGATGATCCTGGGGCGTTACGGGGTTGCCCTCTTTGGGCTCTACACCGTCGGCAGCAGGCTCTATCAGCTTCTCATGCAGCTGCTTCAGGCGGCGCTATATGATGTTTCGTTGACGGTGCTGTCCCGCATATCGCACGAGCGGGAGCGCATGGCGGAACTGTACAAGCAATCCATCACCATATCGTCGATCTTTTCGACACCGATCTTCGTGCTCTCGGCTGCGTTGGCGCCAGAGATCTGCAACGTCCTGTTCGGCGCGCAATGGCAGGGTGCCGACGCGGTTGCGCGGCCGCTGCTGCTGCTGGGTGCATTGCAATGCGTCCAGTTTCAAAACGGCCCGTTTCTGTCCGCACGCGGCAGGCCGGATAAGGTGCTGATTGCCGGGACGGTCAAGGCAATCTCTACCATCCTGTTGATATTGCTTGTCCCGACGGAAAACATCCGGGAAATCGTCATCGTGTTTGTCTTCGGGCAGCTCACTTCGACGCCTTTCACATTTTATTTTGTCGCCCGGGAACTCGGCATCAAGCTGTGGAGAATTTTCCTCCTGCTTTTGCCAAGCTTCGGTTCCAGCGGTCTCTGCTTCCTGCTCGTTCAGTGGATGCGACCTGAAGTTAAAATGCTGGGTGCGGGCGACCTCGTATCCGGCATCCTGCTCGGTGGTATGTTTGGCGTCGCATATCTGTTGCTTTTGGCTCTGACCGCGAGAAGCGAGGCCCGGTCCGCCATCGCCCTCATCATGAGCAAAATCGGTTCTCGAAAGGAAAGAAAATGCGCAAGCTCGTGAAAAAAATACTCCCTGCACCACTGCGTCGGAAGCTGGTGCAATATAACGAGCGGCGCAATCTGGATAATGCGGTCCAGCAACTCTTCAATGATCTGCAAGAGCTGAAGCACAGTATCAAGCCTATCAATGTCGGAGATCGGCTGAACCGGCTTTTGATCGTGGCTGGTGATCCCATCACCCTGTTCGGTTCCGCCGGCGATGACGCGATGATCACGGCGACCGTGCAGAATGCCCGTGCGAGCAATCCCGATGTCGAGATAGACATCCTCGTCGACGGAACGAATTTTGGCGACTCTGCTTTGCAGAGAGGCTTTGTTACCGTCGATATCTTTGGAAAGCCTGACTTCATCCAGGCCCTTGCCCAGCAATTTTCGGTGCGGAAGTACGATTGCATCGTCGTTGTGGGTGCCGACGTGATGGATGGCTATTATCATCCGCTGGTCAGCGCAAAACTTCTGGCAAGCGCTGATCTGGCTGCCGCTGCCGGGATCAAAAACGTTATCCTCGGTTTCAGTTTTAATGAAACGCCGCACCCCGCTTTGGCGAAGTTCTACAGCTCCCTTCATCCGGGGGTGTCGCTCAATGTGCGTGACGTTGTTTCCCTCGAGCGTCTGAACGCCTTTGCCACGGCCAAGGCGGCACTGGTTTCCGATTCTGCATTTAGCCTTGTCCCATCGGAACCCGATGAAGATACGATCTCGTGGATCGCGCGAAAGCGCGCCGAGGGATACAGGGTCATGGGCTTCAATCTGCATCCCATGCTGTTCAAGAATGCGGATAGCGCGCAGATCGCGGCGATCATCAGGCGCGGGGCCGAAGCACTGGAGTTCGTTGCCGATGCAAGACCGGTCTGCTGGCTGGTCATTCCGCATGACTACCGGAAAGACGTGGGCGATCAAGCCTGCCTCAAGGCCATTACCGAGCTTGCTCCATCTTCACAGACAGACAGGGTTCGATATCTGGATGGCAGATGGCCAGCCCCGGTTTTAAAAGGCGTTGCCGGTAAACTTGATGGCCTCGTCAGCGGACGCATGCATCTTGCGATCGCTGCGCTGGGCAAGGGCGTTCCTGTGATATGCATTGCGTATCAAGGCAAGTTCGAAGGGTTGTACCAGCATTTCGGTCTCTCCGCGGCTGAGCTGCTTTCGCCCGCCAAGTTCCATACGGATGATGGCATCAAGAATGCCTTGATCAATTTTGTGGATCAGGCCGATGAGATTCGCGAAAAAGTCGGGAAGAAGCTGCCTGAAATTCTGGACCTTTCCAAAAGGAATTTTCAGGTGTTCGAAACCTTCGCCAAGCAGCCTTGAGTCATTTTCATGAAAGTCGCTTTTGTTTCCGTATTCCCTGCCGTTCCCGCCAACGAGGGTGCGCGGAACAGGATTCTCCAGCTGACACGCGCCGTGCGTAGCCTCGGACATGAAGTGCATTTCGTCTATGTCGATACTCCGATGATAGCTGATTTCGATCCCGCGGCCCATGAGGTCGAGTTTGGGGCCGGACATATGCACGTCGTGTCCAGGGAAAGATGCGGGTTTGCAGCACGGCTCATCGACGACTTCAGGTTCGAGATTGGGTTGACCGCATTTCGAACCCGTCGGAAAATTCAACGGCTCCTTGGCCGCGACAGCGGTTTCTACAATTACCTCGACGAGTTCTATTATCCGGAAATAGGCAGGCAGGTCCTGGATCTTCAGCGTCGACTCGGGATTAACGCCGTTATCGTCGAATATGCCTTTCATTCGAGAGCTTTTCTTGGGCTGCCGGATGATGTGCTTCGCATTCTCGACACGCACGATTCCTTCGCCGATCGTCACAAGGCGTTCGTGAACACGGCCAACAGATTTGGGTACTGGTTCTCGGTTCCGCCGGACGTGGAATGCAAGGCATTCCGCCGCGCCGATGTCGTTGTCGCCATACAGGAAGAAGAGGAACGTTCGTTCAAGCAGCGGCTGGCAGGAGAGCCGCCGGTGGTTGAAACGGTGAGCCATATTCTGGATCTCGGCCAGAGAGTGGAAGACTTCACTTCCGCTGATTTTCTGTTTCTCGGTTCAGGCAACGACGCGAACGTCATTTCTCTCAATAGTTTCCTTCACAATGTCCTGCCTTTGGTCAGGGCGGCCCGTCCGGACATTCGCCTGGTGCTGGCAGGCAGCATATGTGGAAAGGTCGAGGACATGGAGGGGGTTCTCAAGCTTGGCCGGGTGGAGAACTTGAAGGATGCGTTCACGCGCGCGCCACTTTCCATCAATCCCATCACGCTTGGCACGGGCATCAATATAAAACTGCTTGACGCTCTGGCTGCGGGTGTCCCAACGATCAGCACCCAGACGGGTGTGAGGGGGCTTTCAGAAGGATATCGTGGTGGCGTGATTGTCGTTGAAGATGGAGATCATCAGGCCTTTGCCAATGCCATTATGAGGCTCTCTTCCAGTCGGGAGCAGCGGCAGGAATTGGGAAACAATGCGTTCCTTGACGCTGTCGAATGGAACCGCCGGCAAATGACGGTGCTCGGCAATATTCTGAAGGGCAAATAAATCGCGATTGTGATGCGTCTGGCTGGTGCAACCTGATCCAACGATGGCAAGCCATCAGGCAATAAGTCGCGGCCCCGCATCCGTGAGCTTTAAAATGGTAAGCCTGCCCGTCGTAAACGCGCCGGTGTCGATGCCGATCCGTTGCGGACCTGTCTGTGGCTCCGGCGCCGGCGTATGGCCGTGGATGATGAGAAGGTCCAGTCCCGCCCCTTCCGACAGGAAGGGTTCCCTGATCCACAACATGTCCTCATCGGTCTGCGCCTCAAGCGGCACCCCGGGTTTGAGGCCAGCATGAACGAAAAAATAGGGTCCCATGCGGACGCAGATAGGCAGGCTGACTAGAAGTTGCCGATGGGCCTGCGGGATCGCGCCAATCAGCGCATCCCTGAACGGCTGAAGCCGCAGACGGCCGTTGTTCATGAAGTAGCTGATATCGACCCCGTAGGACAGAAGCGTCTGGCGGCCGCCGAAATCCAGCCAGTGCATGTTGTCTTGCGGATTTTCGAGGAAATCGCTGAAGAGCTGTTCGTGATTGCCGCAAAGCGAGATGCGGCGCAGGGGCGCCGGCGGTGGTTGCAGCAGATGCTGGAGAACACCGCAGGAATCCCGGCCACGATCGACATAGTCGCCCAGAAGAATAACCAGAGCGGGGGATGGATTGCTTGCGAGATCGGCAAGGATTTTCTGTTCCGCCTGCAAAAGCAGATCGAGGCTGCCATGGACGTCGCCAATGGCATAGATCGGAAAAGACGGAGATTTGTCGCCGAGGTCTATTCTGCGCCGCCTCCGGTCGTCGCGGGGGGCTGGCTGTTTACGACCGCGAATCCAGTTGAGCACTTTAGGCATAGATGCCGATACTGTCTCTCTTGCACGAGGTCAAGAGTGTTGAAAGCCAACGCCACAGAGCCCGTAAAACCTGGGTCCATGCAACGGCTACAGCATCAGCCAAAGCCCCGTCGGACAAAGCTATCCGGGGCAGGGAATTGCGAAAGCCGGTGTCGATTTTCGCAAGGCGCGCCGCGGCGATTGAAGAGGAACGGAGCGCCCCCTTCCTGTTCGAAGATGACTATCCTGTGCGAGATAGACCTAGAGTTTCAGCCAGACACGCGGGTTTTCGTGTGACTGGATCTTGATCCATTTCAGGTCAACCGCTTTCCAAGGTTTGACGACGTTGGTGCGGTTGTCCAGCACCAGATCGCCCTGGCTGGTGCTGACGACCAGAACGGCGTGGCCTATGCCGGTAGGGGTGCGGGCGGTGGCAATGCGCAGGGCGCCCGAGGGCCAGCCGGCGCGCAGAAGGCGTTGCCGCTTGGTCACCGCGTAGTCGTCACAGTCACCGCTTGCGGGGTTCAGATTCCATTCGTCCTGTCCGTCCGCTTCGCTTGTGTAGATTATCGATGTGTTGATCTCGGCGTTGATGCGCTGGAGTTCCGTGCGCTTCTGCTTGGTCAGTTCGACCGTGTCGCGATCGCCAATCCGGACACATTGGTCGGCGGCGTCGTCGCAAAATTTTGCGAAGGCGATGGGTGCAATTGTCGGGCGGCTTGTCGTCATGAACAGGCCGGGACGCGATGCGGTCGGGTTCTGCGCCAGGCCCGCAAGCGGGGCGGCCGATGCCATTGTCGCGATGCTTGCCGCCACACTGACGGCAACTGCCAAAGTCTTTGCCAGACGGATTTGTCTCTTCGCCATGTCTCTGCCTCTGCCCGATTGTTGTCTCTTGTGCATGGCAACATAGCGACCCTTCGTTGCGGGCCGTTTAAGTCGATAGATTGCTTTTTAGCGAAATCCAATTTTATTAAAGCGAGATAGAACAGCGGGGAAACCGGTGCGATGGCGCTTACTTGCAGCGGGTGCGGCCCTCGGCATCTATGATACATGTCTGCTGTGGCACAGCGTTTCGGTACTCACGCCGCGTATCGGTTGAGTTGCTGCGACTTGCCGGCGGCCGGTCGTAATTGCGGTAGACCTCGAAATTGCGCCCGCCGATCGTTCCCTGCGCACCGCCACGGCCATTCGGCGTGACTTCGAAATTCTGATATTGCTGGGCAGAAGCGGAAGCGGGCAGGCCCATCAGCACGCCAAAGGCGCCAGCCGCCAGGCCCTTCCATAACGCTGCCGTTTGGTGCCTGCGCAAGATCATGGCCGTTTCCTTCCCTCAACAGAACGACAGATACGCATTCTGCTTTCCCAATCGTTCGTCGCGTTGACTATATCACTGATCCCGCATTGAGGGTGAGAACGAATATAGCCTTCGTCGGCAGGCGAATCGCTTCGGTACCGCTGGGCGCATCACCAGATAGTGGCCAGACGACTATCTCGCCGCACGATTGTCCGGAACGCAAAAAAGACGTTTTTAGAGCTGAAAAATTAAGCTCTTCTCCGCTGCATTTATGGGCTTCACAATCCTGTAACAACGGACCTAATATACAAGTGCAGATGCCGAATCGATCAGGAGAAGCCCTTGACGATTGCAGTTTCACCACAGGCCCTGCCGGCGCTCGTTCTGAACGCAGACTACAGGCCACTGAGTTATTATCCCTTGTCGTTATGGTCCTGGCAGGACGCGATCAAGGCCGTCTTTCTAGACCGTGTGAACATCATTGCAGAATATGATCACGCGGTGTCGTCACCCAGCTTTTCCATGCGGTTGCCGAGCGTCGTCAGCCTCAAGACCTATGTCCAGCCCACCCGCAACCCCGCCTTCACGCGCTTCAACGTGTTCCTTCGGGACAAGTTCGAATGCCAATATTGTGGCACGCGGGACGACCTGACCTTCGATCACGTGATTCCCCGCGCCCATGGCGGCGAAACCACGTGGCACAATGTCGTGGCGGCCTGCTCTCCCTGCAATCTTAGAAAAGGCAGCAAGCTTCCCAAGCAGGCGGGCATGTTCCCGGCGCAGAAGCCCTTCCAGCCGACGGTTCAGGACTTGCACAATAACGGGCGGCTGTTCCCGCCCAACTACCTGCACGAAAGCTGGATGGACTATCTTTACTGGGATACCGAGCTGCAGCCTTGATCCTGAGGACTGCAACGCGGCTTTTCCGTTTAACGGCTTTTCCGGCTCGCGCCAAAAAAGGCAACGGCCGCAAGCGCAACGCTTGCAATGACATTCCAACCGGCAAACGAAAGGCCGAGCACCCGAAGTGCAGCGTCGTTGCAGGAGGGTGCCTTGATGGCATTCAGATTGCCAAGCAGGTCACCGGCATTGGTGGTGATGGATGGCGCACCCGTGGCGCAGGTGATAGGCCCTGCCCAGAAACCCCATTCCACACCAGCGTGATAAACACCAAGCCCGGCGCCGATCAGCATCGCCACGCCAATGAGGGCGAGAAGCAGCCGCGTGATCTGAACCGGCAGCTTGAAGATGCTGGTCGCTATGGCCAGAATACCCAACGGAATGGCGTAGTAATAGGGATCGCGCTGCAAAAGGCACAATGCGCAGGGCGTATAACCGCCAATATGCTGGAAACCGAGGGCGGAGCCGACAGTAAAGATCATTCCCGCCGTTACGCCAAGAGCGGCGAGCGTGCGGCTGTTGTCGGCGGTTGTTGCAGTGGCCATGATGTTTTCCCCAAACTTCACGAAGAAGCAGATATCCCGAACGGGCTTTCAAAAAGGCGGGCGTGATGGCGAAATTAAGTCGCCGGTTCAACGGTGTATTCCCGGATTCGTCTAATCCAGTCCTTTGCATCTGGCAAATGAAAGCCCGGTAATATTCGAGGGGCGAATGAGCAAAGTTTCGTGAGTGTCTCGATGGCCGCGAAGCAATCGACCGGTCTTTTTGAAAGACCGGAATAAAACGAAGAAAATCAATGCGATTTTGGAAATGGTACCCCAAGCCGGGATCGAACCAGCACTCCTTGCGGAACCGCATTTTGAGTGCGGCGCGTCTACCAATTCCGCCATTGGGGCAACGGTGGTAATGCCACGGCGTCTATCACGGCCAATGGCATGCGTGCAACCCCAAAGCTGATTTTTCCTGTCTAATGACGTGCGTTTGCAGCCTTCATTTCAGAGCTTTTACCGGGCGGGGAATGAAAGGAGAGTCGCGTTTGTCCGTCCCGTATCGGTACACCGACGGTTGTGGCGTTAAAGCAATATTAGATACCACTAATAAATTAGAATATACACAATTGCTAATTGAATTATGATGTTTGCGTGGAGTTTCCACGCGGGGCGGGAGAAGCCAGAACTCATAGGAGGAAATTATGAGGGCGCTTTCTCGCAATTTGTTACTGTCTGCCTGTCTGATTTTACCGGTCAACGCCCACGCGCTGGATATCGGGATTGGCGGTGAGAACGGGGTGAATGCCAGTGTGGGCGGCAATGGCAGCGGTGGGCTCGGTGTCGATGCTTCCGTGGGTGGCAGCAATGGCGTCAATGCCAGCGCTGATGTCGGCGGCAGGAGCAGTGGCGGACTGGGCGCGGATGTCAACGCGTCGGTCGGTGGCAGCAGCGGGGTTAATGCGGATGTCAACGCATCCGTCGGCGGCTCGAGCGGTGTCAGTGCGGGCGCCAATGCTTCGGTTGGCGGCTCCAGCGGCATCAATGCCAATGTTGGTGCGAATGTGGGCGGATCGAGCGGTCTTGGCCTTGGTGTCGGGCTTGGCATCGGCGGCTCCAGCTCGCCAGGCAATCCGGGGAACCCCGGTAATCCGGGCAATCCTGGAAACCCCGGCAACACGGGGCCGGTATCGCCCGGTGGCATGCGCAATGCCATACAGGCCTATAACGACATGTCGCGAAACGAGCAGATCAAGCTTGCCCGTCGTTGTGTCGATATTCTCGGCGGCGGATATGACGCCGCACTGACCCAATTGTGCAAGATGATCCGGACGGCCTCGCGCTGACGCAGCGTCAGCCCTGTGGATAGTCAGATACCAAACCGAAGGATGCTGCGGCATCCTTCGGGATTAACTGTTCTTGCGCCCGAAGGAGAGGATTTTCTGGCGCAGGCTGCGGGCGAGGTTGCGGGTGTTGCGATACATGTCCACCTGCGTGGAAACCTGTCGCACGTCACGGTCGCTGTTCTGCGCAAGCCCGACGACCAGAGTGCCCATTTCCTGCCGTTCCTGCCAGAAGCGGCTCATGATCGGATGATCGGGCACTGCGCAGCTGTCGCTGCGCAGAATATTGGCGTCGTCCAGCTGCCAGTCGGTCAGTTTCTGCACCAAAAGTTTGCCGGGTGAAAACCGCGAATAGGATTCGTCAAAGGCGGTCTTCCACGTATAGGCCTCGCCAGCCGTCATGAAGACGATCATGGAGGCGATGGCGCTGCCATTGAGATCGATGGTGTGAATGCGCACCGCATCCGCTTCGGCCAGATTGGTGATTGCCTCGCGGGCGAAGGCGGCGCGATAGCGGTCATTCACCAGCGCGCTGCGTTTGCGGCCTTTCCAGCCACTCGCTTCCAGCGCCAGGAATTCCTCCATGCGGTAGCGTATGTCCTTCGGTTGCCGGGTAACGGTGTAGGAAAGGGCCCCGAGTTTTTCGAGCTGTCGCCACTGCCTGCGCATTTCCCGCAAATGATGTGGCGCAAGTGAATTGCGCAGATAGGCTTCGCCGTCCAGAAGGCTCTCCAGCATCGGCCGCTGATAGTTACCAGTCGTCGTCACCGGCAGGTTGCGGCTGATTGCTATGGCCTTGAACATCCGGGCAAAAGGCCCTTCAAGCCGTACATCCGGCAGTACCAGAACATTCGGCAGGCGCATTTCCCGGTCGGAAAGGGCATCGAAAAGATTGTCGAGCGTTTCTGCGGCACCTTCGGTATCGACCAGCGGCGTGCCGAGAGGGCCGAAGGGGTTGGCCCAGCCACGGATGATGGAGGGACCGATGGAAAAACCTGGCTTTTCCACGGTGAAGGGCATCAGAAAGCGCATGCGGCTTCTAGCGCCGTTCTCGTCGCGAATAAGGGCGAAGCGCACGGACTTGTCATCGATACGCGGCATGGCGGGTGCAAGAAGCCGCCCTGTGAAGAAGACATTTGCCTCCATGACGCGGTTGGACAGGAAGTCGAGTTCTTCCTGCATGTCGTAACCGAGCCGGCCAGGATAGATGCAGAATTCGCGGCCGTCGCGTCCCACGCGCCGGCTGCTGTCGGCCACGGGGCGGTCACGCTCCGTAGACGCCATCAGCGCAGCGATGCGCGGGTCCTGAAAATCCGGATTCTTTGGGTCGCTGGACATGCTTATCGTTACACCGCCTTCCCAGTGTCTTGACCCGCCCGGGGATCGTTGAAGGCAAAAAGGACGATCCCGAGTGTGCGGCGAATGGCAATATGCAATAGCACAGCTTCTATACACATTGCTATCGCGACAGCTGCCGCAGCGCCTGTCAGACCATAGACCGGAATCAACACCATGTTGAGTATAATGTTACAACCGAAGATAATAATATAAAGAGCTACGCACAATTTTTGTTTGCCGGCCATATTCAGCAGCGTTTCTCCCGGGCCGATCAGTGCTTTTGCGAGGAAGCCGGCAAAGAGGAAGAACATCAGCTTGTAACCCTGTACGAAGCCGGGACCGAACAGGGACAGCAGAAACGGCCCTGCCAGAAGCACGAGACAGCCAACGGCAAGCGATGGCCAGAAGGCCCAGCGCGCCGCCTGGCTGGCGAACCCGGCCAGCCCCTGCCTGTCATTGGCAGCAATGAGCGCGGCCAGACGTGGGGCCGCAGCCGCCTGCACGGAAAAAAATACGAATTGCATCAGCACGATGGTTTTTGCCGCGGCAAAATAGATGCCGACCTGATCCGGCGGCAGATATAGACCGACGATTACCACATCTGAGTTGGTCATCAAAAAACCGATGCCGTCGATCAGGAACATCGGAAAGGCAAACCGTATCCACGGACGGAAATGCACCCTGCGGGCAACGCTGCGGAAATGCCGGTTGAGCCGGCGGTTCATGAACACGAAGTGGAAAAGCGTGGTGACATAGGTGGCCAAAAGGGCCGCAAGCATCGCTGTCGTCGCGGTTTTTTCCGCGCCGAGAAGGATCGCCACCAGCATGAACAGCAGGATCAGCACCGGGCGGATGATATAGGTGGGGCTGAGGGCTGAAACCGCCCAGCCGTTGGCACGAGCTGTCCCGTTCAGCACATCGCCAAGCGCCACCATCGGCAGGGTGAAAAGCGCCAGCGAAACCGGAATGAGGTAATAGGCGGAGATGCGCTCGCCGAAGAAATACAGGAAGACGAAACCGAAAAATGCAAGCGCGCTGGCCGAAAGCATGGCGAAGAGACGCGCTGTCGAGGTTAGACCCATGATCTTGTCATGGGCATCCTCCAGGCGGTAGCCGGGCAAAAAGCGGATGACGGTGGTGTGAAAGCCGAGACAGGAGAGGTTGCCGAACAGGATGACCAGAACCCAGACAAAGGCGAACAGGCCATATTCGAATTCGCCCATCAGGCGGGCAAGGATGATCTGGGAGATGAAAGCGATACCGGCGCTGATGATGCGCACCGCAAAGGCGACGAGCGCCATGCGCTGGGCCCGGGAGACATCGTCTCTGCCGGAAACGACGACGGCGATTTTTGCCCCCAGCGGCGCCAGTTTAGCGCGCAGGCCTGCGGGTAAGGCTTTTTCCGCCGTGTTGAGGATAGCCATAATCCACACGCCATCATTTCCAGTTGAGTAGGCAACTGGATTATAAGCACCTTATCATTAACGAAGGGTTTGGGAGACAGGCACCTGTGTGCCGATATTGGCCACCTGCCTCGGTTTGCGGATCCCGTTGAAGAGAAAAAGGGCAAGCGGACTACGGCGTATCGCCTGATGCAGCAGATAGGCCGTTATCGTGGTGGCGACGACGATGATGGCGAATTCCAGGATCGGCGGCAGCGAGATCAGGATGAAGAGGGTGCCGAAGGCATAAATCAGCGGGTGGTGAACCAGGTAGATGGTGAAGGAAGCGTCGGTCATTCTCCTGGCAAGCCGGCTTGGCCGGTCGAAAAAGCGGCAGGCGATATCGATCAGCAGGCGGCTTGCCGCCACGGCGGCGATTGTGGAGACGAGTATCAGCAGGGCCGAGTTCGAAAAAGGATATTCCAACCGCAGCGTAACCGCTGTCGCGATCCCGGCAAACGCGATGACGCCCGTGAGGATGCCCGTCTGGCGGAAGCGGTGAAAAAGAGCCCGGTCGCGATGAAGCAAAGCCCCGATAAGGAAGAACGGTACGTAACGCGCGTAAGGGTCGGAGGCCCGTTCATAGAGAACGAGAAGGCTGTTCCCATTTTTGCCAGCAAGCAGGCCCGAACCGTAAACCGTCAGCTCCCATAAAACAGGGAAGGCGCAGAGCGCTGCGAAAAACGCGGCTGGATATTGACCCCGCATCCTGCCGAACCAGTCTCTTGCATAGGCGAGGGGCGGGCGCCCCGCCAGAAATAGCAGGCCGGCAAGCAGACCCGAATACGCGATAAGGGCGGGTAGGAACCATAGATGCATGATCCATTGCTCACCCGGAAACAGCAAATCCGGCAGGTTCGCGAGCAGCCGGTCGGCGGGAATATCACCTTTGGCGATACCTGCCAGTTTCAGCAGGAAAAGCTGCGATGGCCCAAGCAGGAGCACGGCCACGATGAAAGGGACGCCAAGGCGAAGGAAGCGCTGTCTGAGCCATGGCATCTTGCCCTTCCTGCCGATGACCATGGTGGAAAAATAGCCGGCCACCAGAAAAAACGAAGGCATGCGGAAGGTGACGAGCGCTGCCCCAAGCGCGGTCAGGACTGGGCTGGTCTCGAAATCCTTGATGTCCCAGGGCAAAGCATAGCTGTAGAGCAGGGAGGCGTGATAGGGTATGCCGAGCAGCATGAGGAGTGCCCGCAACGGGTCCCAATAATGCTCATAGTCTGATTTGCCCGGTTGCATTTTCCCCTCGCGTGACGAACGCGATCCCGCCTGATCCGTAACGATCAACACGACTATTGGTGGAAAACGCTAATAAACCCTTCATGCACCCGACGGGGTGGGCGGGGCCTTTTTCTTGGGCATGAGGTCAAGCACCAGTGCGCAGCCCAGAATGATGATACCGGCACCGAACAGCTGGGGAAGCGACAGGGGTTCGTCGAGCACCAGGGCGCCAACAAGCACCGCCACGACGGTGACGGCAAATTCCACGCTGATCGCCTTCGTTGCGCCGATCGAGGAGACCAGCTTGAAATAGGTGATGTAGGTCAGGCCGCTCATGACGACCGCCTGTATCAGAAGATAACCGTAATCGACGAGATCGGGCGTTCCGGGCAAGGGCACAGCGAAAAGAAGCGGCAAGGTCATCAGGCCGCCTGTCAGGAAGGAACCGATGGTTATTTCCCAGGATCCAACCCCCTTGAGGTGCAGGCTCGCAAAATTGCTGCCATAGGCGGCACAGATGCAGGCGGCGACAGCGGCAGCACAGCCAATGACAAAGCCGGATGTGACAGGAACAGCGGGAAAACCAACGAGCAGGACGATGCCGGCAAAGCCGATGACGAGACCGGCAATACCCTGCCGCGTCAGGCGTTCCAGACCCCAAATCTGCGAGATCAGCATTGAAAAAAGCGGGATGGTCGCCACCAATATGGCTGCCATCGCAGTGCCGATCTGAGGCGTCGCGTAGGACAGGCCGATCAGTTGCCCGGCGACCGTCGTTGCGCCGACGATTGCGAAAGCGCGCCAGCTTGCGGAGAATGCCAGCTTCCGGCGTGCCGCACGCGCAATGAGAAAGAGTGCTACAGCGGTTATGAGCGAGCGAAGCGTGACTGCGCCAATCCAGCCGAAGGCTGCGACGACATGTAGAAGCAGCAGGAAAGACACGCCCCACGTAATCGCGAGAAAAATATAGGCGGCAAGATCGCGAGGGGCCATGAAAGCAGTTTCCGCAAGATGATCCGGCTCCCATAGGGAAAGTGCCGATACCAGTCAACACCCCGACCAGCAGCAATGATCCTGCCCAAACAAAATCGCCCGTAACGCAGGTTACGGGCGATCGATTGCTGGCATAAAGCCCTGGCCTTTTACGCCTGTTCGTAAACGCCGTGGCAGTGCTTGTACTTCTTGCCCGAGCCGCAGGGGCACATTTCGTTGCGGCCGATACGGCCCCAGGTGGCGGGGTTGTTCGGGTCGCGCTCCTCGGCCGGTACGAAAGCGACCGGCACGCCCTGCGCCATCTCGTCTTCCCCGGTGACGGGGTCGAGGTGATGCGCGGTCATTTCCGGCAGCTCCGGCTGCTGCGGTTCCTGCTGCACCAGTTCCACGCGCATCAGCTGGGCGGTGACGGCTTCACGCAGGTTGGTAAGCAGCGACTGGAACAGCTCGAAGGCTTCCGCCTTGTATTCCTGCAATGGATCGCGCTGGGCGTAACCGCGGAAACCGACGACGGAACGAAGGTGATCGAGGTTGACGATGTGTTCGCGCCACAGATGGTCGATTGTCTGAAGCACGACCGAGCGCTCGACATAGGTCATGATCTCCGGGCCGAAACGTTCCGCACGTTCAGCGGCGTATTTGTCCGCGGCCTCGGTAACGCGCTGAAGAATGTCGTCCTCGGCGATGCCTTCTTCCTTCGCCCATTCCTCCACCGGCAGGTCGAGGTTCAGGAACTGGGCGATACCGGCCTTGAGACCGGCGATATCCCACTGTTCGGCATAGGCATTTTCAGGAATATGCTTGGTGACGAGCGCTTCGATCACTTCGTGGCGCATGTCGGCTGCGGTTTCACCGATATTGTCGGATTCCATCAGCTCAAGGCGCTGCTCGAAGATGACCTTGCGCTGATCGTTCAGCACGTCGTCATATTTCAGCAGGTTCTTGCGGGTCTCGAAGTTACGGGCTTCGACCTTCTTCTGGGCACGTTCCAGCGCCTTGTTGATCCACGGATGGACGATGGCCTCGCCGTCCTTCAGGCCGAGCTTCTGCAGCATGCTGTCCATGCGCTCGGAACCGAAGATGCGCATCAGGTCGTCCTGAAGCGACAGATAGAACTTGGAGCGGCCGGGGTCGCCCTGACGGCCGGAACGGCCACGCAGCTGGTTGTCGATACGGCGGCTTTCGTGGCGCTCGGTCGCGATGACGTAGAGACCGCCGGCGGCAAGCGCCTTTTCCTTGAGAACCTTGATCTCGGCGCGGATGGCCGCTTCCTTCGCATCACGCTCCGGACCCGGCTCCATGCCTTCCAGCTCGCGCTCCAGACGCATCTCGACGTTGCCGCCGAGCTGGATGTCCGTACCACGACCGGCCATGTTGGTGGCGATGGTGACCGCACCGGGAACACCGGCCTGCGAAACGATATAGGCCTCCTGCTCGTGGTAACGGGCGTTCAGAACCTGGAAATCGGTAAAGCCGGACTGGCGCAGCATGTGGGCCAGAAGCTCGGATTTCTCGATGGAGGTCGTGCCGACGAGAACCGGCTGACCACGATCATGCGCCGCCTTGATCTCGGCGATGATGGCAAGGAACTTCTCTTCGCCGGTACGATAAACCTCGTCGTCCTCGTCGATACGCTGGATCGGCAGGTTGGTCGGCACCTCGATGACGTCGAGACCGTAGATGTTGCCGAACTCTTCCGCTTCCGTCGACGCCGTACCGGTCATGCCGGCAAGCTTTGCATACATGCGGAAGTAGTTCTGGAAGGTGACGGAAGACAGCGTCTGGTTTTCCGGCTGGATCTGCACCTTTTCCTTGGCTTCCAGCGCCTGGTGCTGGCCTTCGGAATAACGGCGGCCCGGCATCATGCGGCCGGTGAATTCGTCGATGATGACGATCTCGTCGTTGCGGACGATGTAGTCCTTGTCGCGGGTGAAGAGCTTGTGGGCCTTCAGCGCATTGTTGATGTGGTGAACTATGGCGACGTTTTCGATGTCGTAAAGCGATTCGCCCTTGAGCAGGCCCGCCTGCCGCAGCAGGTTTTCGAGCTTCTCGGTGCCGTCTTCGGAGAAGTTGGCCGAACGCTGCTTCTCATCGATTTCGTAATCTTCCGGCGACAGAAGCGGAATGAAGGTGTCGATGGTGTTATAGAGATCGGAGCGGTCGTCCAGCGGGCCGGAGATGATAAGCGGCGTGCGCGCCTCATCGACCAGAATGCTGTCCACTTCGTCGACGATTGCGTAGTTGTGGCCGCGCTGCACCATCTGGGCGCGATCATATTTCATGTTGTCGCGCAGATAATCGAAGCCAAGCTCGTTATTCGTGGCGTAGGTGATGTCGCAGCCATAGGCCTCGCGGCGCTGGTCGTCATCAAGCCCGTGCACGATCACACCGGTCGTCAGACCGAGGAAACGGTAGAGCTTGCTCATCGTGGCCGCGTCGCGCTGGGCGAGGTAGTCGTTGACGGTAACGACATGCACGCCCTTGCCGGCCAGCGCATTGAGGTAGACCGCAAGGGTCGCCACCAGCGTCTTGCCTTCACCGGTCTTCATTTCGGCGATGGCGCCCTGGTGCAGGATCATGGCACCGGTCAGCTGCACATCAAAGGGTCGCATGTGCAGAACACGGCGCGACGCCTCGCGGGCGACGGCAAAAGCCGGGATCAGCAGATCGTCCAGCGATTTGCCGTCCGCAAGCTGCTGGCGGAACTCCGCCGTCTTTGCCGCCAGCGCGTCGTCGGAAAGAGCCTTGGTGGCTTCCTCCAGCGCATTGATGGCTGCGATCTTGCTTTTATAGGAGCGGACGCGGCGTTCATTTGCCGAACCGAACAATTTGCGGGCTATTCCGCCGAGGCTGACCATCTTACTGGCCCTTTCTGAAATTCCGTTTTCGCAGGCGGTTTTTTCCATCACGCCGATTTCGGCAACAAATGACGGACTTCGCCCTTCAACGTATCTGGACGCGAGGTTGCGTGACAGATAAGAGGGGGGGCAAATGATGTCAACGGTTCTGCCCGTTACAGAATGGCCACAATCCGGTGTTTGGAAGTTTTTTCAGAGCCGGAAACCATGTCTGGAGCCGGCATTGTCCCCGAAAGGTTCAAAATGTTGCGCTATAATAAAATTGCGGCTGCGGTGATTGTGGCCACGCTCGGCCTCCAGTTTCCTGCCTTTGCACAGGAAGACAAGGTTGTCGCCAAGGTTGGCGATCTGGAAATCCACCAGTCCGAACTCGACCTTGCCATGGGCAATCTCGATCCGCAGCTCGCACAGCTTCCCGACGAGCAGAAGAAGGTCGCAGCCCTTTCCGGCGCGATCGACGTCAAGCTTCTCGTGAAGAATGCCAGCGCCGAAGGTCTGGAAAAGACCGAAGACTTCAAGAAGCGCATGGAGTTCATTCAGGACCGTGAGCTGCACAACGCCTATTTCCGCAAGCATGTGGTTGACGCTGTCACCAATGAAGAGGTGAAGGCGCGCTACGACAAGGAAGTAGCAGCCTTGCCGAAGGAAGAAGAAATCAAGGCAGCCCATATTCTGGTTGCAAGCGAAGACGAAGCCAAGGACGTCATCAAGCAGCTTGATGCGGGCAAGGATTTCGCAGCACTTGCCAAGGAAAAGTCGACCGACTCCAACAAGGATGATGGCGGCGATCTCGGCTGGTTCGGCAAGGGCCGCATGGTTCCGGAATTCGAAGAGGCCGCTTTCGGTCTCGAAAAGGGCGCCTACACCAAGACGCCTGTCAAGACGCAGTTCGGCTTCCACGTCATCAAGCTGGAAGACAAGCGCATCGCACCGCCGCCGGCTTTCGAGCAGGTCGAGCCGCAGGTTCGTCAGCTTGTCATGCGTGACAAGTACGTTGCCCTCATCGAGAAGGCAAAGGCTGACCAGAAGATCGAAATCATGGATGAGACGCTGAAGAAGGGCTACGACGAAGCCACGAAGGAACAGCAGGCACAGCCGCAGCAGTAATAAAACCATGTTACGGGGCGGCCACAGGCCGCCCCGCTTCATCTCAGGCACTTTCAAACCTTCCCCGTTTCCAGAATCTCAGGCGCTTTCCCATGTCCGTTGCCGTTTCCCCGCTCGCTCCGAAATCCTATCCCGACATGCCCGCGCTGCGTGGTGTTCGCATGGCGACGGCTGCCGCCGGCATCAAGTACAAGAACCGGACCGACGTTCTGTTGATGGTGTTCGACAAGCCGGCAAGCGTGGCCGGCGTTTTCACAAAATCGAAATGCCCCTCGGCCCCCGTTGATTTCTGCCGCGCCAATCTCGGCGGTGGCGTGGCGCGCGCCGTGGTGGTCAATTCCGGTAACGCAAACGCCTTTACCGGCGTCAAAGGCAAGGCCGCGACCGAATTGACGGCGAAATCCGCAGCCGCTGCAGTCGGCTGCTCTGAAAATGAAGTGTTTCTGGCATCGACCGGCGTAATCGGCGAACCGCTCGATGCCACCAAGTTCGCCGGGGTTCTGGGCGACATGCAGGGCATGGCTGAAGCCGATTTCTGGCAGGAAGCCGCCAAGGCAATCATGACGACCGACACTTATCCCAAGGTCGCGACCCGCACGGCCGAAATCGGCGGTGTCGTGGTCACCATCAACGGTATCGCCAAGGGTGCCGGCATGATCGCTCCCGATATGGCGACGATGCTTTCCTTCGTGGTGACGGATGCAGATATTGATCCGGCCGCGCTGCAATCACTGCTTTCCGCCGGTGTCGGCTCGACCTTCAATTCCGTGACTGTTGACAGCGACACCTCCACCTCCGATACGCTGATGTTGTTTGCGACAGGTGCGGCGGCTGAGGACGGTCAGGTCAAGGTGACGCGCGCCGATGACGAGCGGCTTTCCTCCTTCCGCGCCGCCTTGAACGATCTCCTGAAAGATCTGGCCCTGCAGGTGGTTCGCGATGGCGAAGGCGCACGCAAGATGGTCGAAGTCACCGTTACCGGCGCGGAAAACGATGTCGCTGCCAAGAAGATCGCCCTTTCGATTGCCAATTCACCGCTGGTGAAGACTGCGGTTGCCGGCGAAGATGCTAATTGGGGTCGCGTCGTGATGGCTGTGGGCAAATCCGGTGAAATGGCCGACCGTGATCGCCTTGCCATCTGGTTCGGCGGCGTGCGCGTTGCCGTCAATGGCGAACGCGATCCGGATTATTCGGAAGCGGAGACCACCGCCGTGATGCGGCTGGAAGACATTCCGGTGAAGGTTGACATCGGTCTCGGTGAGGGCAAGGCCACCGTATGGACGTGCGACCTGACCAAGGAATATGTTGCGATCAACGGCGACTACCGGAGCTGACCGTTGGAGCCGAAGAGAATGCAGGACAATAAAATCGTCAATCTGCCGCTGGTTCGCCGTCTGGAAGCAGTCAGCTTTCGGGCTTGGCCGGCCTCGTCGGTGATTTATGACGGTAGCTGGCAAATCCGCCTGACGGGGTCGCATCCATCAAAACGCATCAATTGCGTGGTGCCGCTCGATCCTTCCGATTATGGAAACTGCGCGGTGCGGCTGGAAAAGGCGCGCAAGCGCTTCGAGGATTTCGGCCGTCCGCTGGTGGTGCGCGAAACGACGCTGATGCCGCCGCAGCTCAAGGATTTTCTGGTAAAGGACGGCTGGTCCATGGTTGAGGAGGTCAAGGTCATGACGGCCGATCTCGCTGGCATGGAACTGCCGGAAACGCTGGTCAGCCTGCCGAGCCACGATATTGGCCGTTTTGTCGAGGCGAGCATCAAGGTCAGCGATGGCGACCCGACCCTGCGCCCGGCGATCGCTGAAATCCTCAGTTCGATCAAGCCGACCCTTGGCCTGTTCATCAACGAAGAAGCAGGGGGCAGCGCACTTGCCACCGTTATCTGCGTGCAGGATAACGATCTTGCCGGCATTCTTTCCCTCGATGTCGAGAAGTCGCAGCGGAAAAAGGGCCTCGGCACGCAGCTGCTGGCGTCAGCACTGCGCTGGGCCCGCATCAGCGGCGCCAAAAGCGCCTGGTTGCAGGTCGTCTCCACAAATGCGCCCGCGATTGCACTTTATGAAAAATTCGGCTTCACCGAGGCCTATTCCTATCGCTACTGGCGCAAGGCTGGTGAAGAATGAGCGAAGCCGGCAAAAAAATCCTGCTGGTTGCCGCCTGCGCCCTTCTCGATCAGGACGGCCGTATTCTTCTGGCGCAACGACCTGAGGGCAAGTCGCTTGCCGGCCTGTGGGAATTTCCAGGCGGCAAGGTGGAACAAGGCGAAACACCGGAGGAGACCCTCGTCCGCGAGTTGGACGAGGAGTTGGGTATCAAGACCAAGATAGCCTGCCTCGCGCCGCTGACGTTCGCCAGCCATACCTACGAGACTTTTCACCTGCTGATGCCGCTTTACGTGTGCCGTCGTTATGAAGGCATGGCCCATGGGCGCGAAGGACAGGCAATTAAATGGGTAAAGCCGCAGGCTCTGCGTGATTATCCGATGCCGCCGGCCGACGAGCCGCTCATCCCCTTCCTTCAGGATTTGCTTTAAAGCGAACTTCCTGGCGGGTTCGATCCCCTCGCGCAGCCTGTTGAAAACATCCCGTAACTCCGCTTTACCGTGCCAAAACGAGGCTGTGTTAACAGATCGTTCAGCACCCTCTGGCAGATTGTTAAGCTAAAGAAGCGGTAAACTGCGCGTATGAGGTTGGCTATGAACGAGGATTTCTGGAAGACGGTGGAAGGTCGTCAGTCTTACTCCAATAAATCCCGTCGCACCGGCGTTCTTAATGTCGCGCTGCTTTTCGGGACGGCTGTGATTGCTCTTTCCTTGATCGTCACCCCCATGCTTGCCGGAAAATCATCAACGCGCGTCGCGCAGTTCTCCGACAATTACGACATGATAAGCACCGGCTCCATCAAGAAGACCGATGCTGGCAAGACGTATTCCATCCGCCGCAGCATAACCCAGCCGATGCCCGAGATGCCCTGTGTCGTGACGGGCTATAGCAGCGAGAGCGGTTGCTGATCGTTTACCATCATCGGTAACGGATTACTCATGCCCGTGGCATAGTATAAATTCGATTTTAGCAATATATAATGCCGGTTAGCGTAAGCACCGGATGGCGGATGGAGAATATCCCGTGCTGCATTGTTTTATTCGTTTCTTTAAAGACGAAAACGGCGCGACCGCAGTCGAATACGGCCTGATCGTCGGCGTTATTTCCGCCGCCATCATCGGTGGCGGAACCACCATCTGCAGCACCATCAATGCTGTATTCCAGTTCCTCGCCGATACTTTTGCCAACATCTGAGGCCTGCGCTACGCCTATCAGGAAAGCTTGACTTCGGTCGTCTTCAAGGCATCGGCAAGGCGCATTTTGGCGGAACCAGGTTTCAGCGGTTTCTGCTGGCTCTCGTGCGGTGCCCAGCCTGAGACATAGATGATGGAAAACGTGGCTCTGATCCGCCCGTCCGGATCGGAATAACGTTCGGCGTAAAGCTCCGCTGCCCGCAGGAAAAAAGCGCGGTTGAGCGGTTTTCTGCTGCGGCTTGCCAGCGGATTGGCCATGCCCATGGCGCGCAGATCGCGCATCAGCGGAAAAATCGAGTCGTAACGCACCGTATAAGTTTCCGCGTCGGTGACGGGAAGCGCAAAACCGGCACGCTGCAACAGTGCGCCAACATCGCGCACATCGGCAAAGGGAATGACGCGCGGGCTGGCGCCGCCGGTCAACTCGGCTTCTGCAGTCAACAGCACATCGCGCAGTTCCTGCAATGTGCCGCTGCCGGGAATGGCTCCGAGAAACAGTCCGTCCGGCTTTAACGCCCGCCTTATCTGGATCAACGCACCGGGGGTGTCGTTGGTGAGGTGGAGGGCAAGCGGGGAAACAATGAGATTGGCGGAGGCTTCTTCGAGCGGCAGATGCTCCATGGAGGCCACCTGCGGCAGATTCCCATCCGTCGCAAAGGAGGTATCCGTCTCGATACGACGGATAGCATCCACCTTGCCCGTCTCGGTCAAGCGCCGGGCGGTGATGCCCGTCCCGCCGTGCAGTTCGATTGCGGTCTCGAAACGGCGCTCGACGATGGCGAGCCTGTCGGCAAACTCGTCGGCGGCCATGTCGAGAAGAAACAGGGCCTTGTCGTCACGCCGGTTCCACGCCCGGCGGCGATTTTGTTCGATCAGGGCCTGGTCAAAGAGAATATCCATCGTCGTGCCTGCTCGGCCTGTAGCGCCTTTGGGATTGGCGGGCCGCATCGTTGCTGTCATGCCGCTTCGGGCATTGTTTTTCCGGTCAGAGGCCGAAACATATCTCTCTCGCAAAGGCACCCGTTCGGCGCTAAAGTCAACCTCATGGGCGCTGGTGAAGATCTGTTTTCGGGATTGCTGTCGAGGTCCGCGACGGTGTCGGTGGCGGCACGCAGCGTGTTGCACTCGGCCTTCCGCATGGTCTATCCGCCCACTTCCGCATGGTCTATCCGCCCACTTGCGCAGGGTGTTCCCGCATGACCGGCGGCGAGGGTGCCCTGTGTGCGGATTGCTGGCGGGATGTGGCCTTTATCGATCGACCTTTTTGTGAGGTTCTGGGCATTCCCTTCGCCCGGGATCACGGCGCGGGTGTTGTAAGCGCACAAGCCATCGCCGATCCACCGCCTTTCGACCGTCTGCGTGCTGTTGCCAGCCATGAGGGAACCGCGCGTAAACTCGTACACCGGCTGAAATATCAGGACCGGACCGATCTTGTGCGTTTCATGGCGCTGTGGATGCTGCGGGCAAGCGACGGAACGGTTGATAGCTGCGACTGTATCGTGCCGGTTCCGCTGCATCGCCACCGCTTCTGGCGTCGCCGTTTCAACCAGTCCGCTGAGCTCGCACGGCATCTGGCCAAGGCCACCGGCAAACCGCTGTTTGCCGGCACGCTGTTGCGCGTGAAGCCGACCGAGCGGCAGGTGGGGCTTTCCGCGCTTGCCCGGCAGGACAATGTGCGGGGTGCTTTTGCAATAGCGCCCGGCCGAAAAACCGATGTTTATGGCAAGCGAGTGGTGCTGGTGGATGATGTTTATACCACTGGTGCAACGGTGGGCGCGGCAAGTCGCGTCTTGCGGAAGGCGGGTGCCACGGATGTGACCGTTTTGACCTTTGCAATGGCCATTTCCGGCCCTATATGAAGCCTGAATGAAACGAGGATATCGTGCGTTTCAGCACACGTTTGCGAGGCTTCGAAATACATGGCACCGGTAACGATCTATACACGGGATTTTTGTGGTTATTGCGCGCGCGCCAAGGCGTTGCTGGACAGCAAGGGCGTCGATTACGCCGAATATAACGCGACGACGACGCCGGAATACCGGCAGGAAATGATCGAGAAATCCGGCGGAACGACCTTCCCGCAAATCTTCATCAACGGCCAGCATATCGGCGGTTGCGACGATCTGCATGCACTGGAGCGTGCTGGCAAACTAGACGTTATGCTGGCCGCTTAATCGGCTCGATTTTCGATACGGAGGACGTGATGATTTTCAAGGCTGCCGCCATTCAGATGCGCTCGGGTGTCGATACGGTGAAAAACGCCGCCGATATGGAGCGCCTGGTACGTGTTGCTGCGGCTGCGGGCGCTGTCTATGTTCAGACGCCGGAAATGACCGGCGCTCTCCAGAAGGACAGGCAGGCGCTTCGCGCCCAGCTGCGTGACGACGATGGCGATATCATCGTTGCGACCGCCGCGCGGCTGGCACGCGAACTCGGCATCCATGTCCATGTCGGCTCGACAGCGATTGCCCGCCCGGATGGCAAGATTGCCAATCGCGGTTTTCTGTTTGCGCCTGACGGTTCGCGTATCTGCAGCTATGACAAGATCCATATGTTCGATGTCGATCTCGACAATGGCGAAAGCTGGCGCGAAAGTGCGGCTTACGAACCCGGCGCTGTCGCTCGCGTTGCCGAACTGCCGCTGGGGAAATTCGGCTTTGCGATCTGCTACGATGTGCGCTTCCCGCAGCTTTTCCGGGCGGAGGCACTCGCCGGCGCCGAGGTTCTGACGGTTCCGGCCGCCTTTACCCGCCAGACAGGGGAAGCCCACTGGGAAATTCTGCTGCGTGCCCGCGCCATTGAAAACGGCGCTTTCGTCATTGCCGCCGCACAGGCCGGCCTGCATGAGGACGGGCGGGTCACGTTCGGCCATTCCATCATCATCGATCCCTGGGGCAAGGTGCTGGCAATGGCCGGTGGCGCCGGGGAAGAGATCATTTTCGCAGAGATCGACACGTCTCTCGTGGCTGCCGCGCGCGGGAAAATCCCCAATCTGCGCAATGCCCGCGAGTTCGGACTGGACACGGTTATTCCTGCTGGAGGTGAGGCGGCGTGATCCGTTATGCGCTGGCCTGTGAAAAGGGCCATGAGTTCGAAGGCTGGTTTTCCGGGAGCGACGATTTCGACAATCAGTTGCAGCGCGGCTTCCTGTCCTGCCCGATGTGCAATTCCCCGCAGGTTTCCAAACTTCTGATGGCGCCTTCGGTCTCCACCGCCCGCAAAAAAGACGAACGCCAGTCGCTCGCCATGGACACGGCCAGAAAAGAGGCTATCGCAAAAATCCGCGAGGCGGTCGCAAATATCCGCGCGAATGCGGAAGATGTCGGCGATAAATTTCCTGAAGAAGCCCGCAAGATCCACTATGGCGAGGCCGACGAACGCGGCATCATCGGCCACGCGTCTGCCCAGGACGCGAAGGCCCTGATTGACGAGGGCATCGAGATTGCACCGTTGCCAGTGCTGCCCGATGATGTGAATTGAGTTTGCTTGCGATTCTGATGACGTCCACCACTCAGGGTGACGTCATCCGTCGTTCATGACCGGAGAGTTGGGTACGCTGGCTTCACGCGGGTCTTTTCGCCAGCATCATGTAGTTGACTTCCATGTCCGGCGAGAGGTTCCAGCGGTCCTGCAATACGTTGTAGAAGACGCCGGTACGGTGGACGATATCCATGCCGCTGGCCACCAGCGGTCGTTCAAGCTCATCCGGGCGAACCAGCTTCTCATATTGGTGGGTGCCGCGCGGCAGCCAGCGCAATACGTTTTCGGCGGCGAAGATCGCGAGCGCGCGGGCTTTCAGCGTGCGGTTGATGGTGGCGGCGAACATCAGCCCGCCGGGACGCACCATTTTCGCGCAGGTGGTGACGAAGAGATCGACATTGGCCACATGCTCGACAACTTCCATGTTGAGGACGACGTCGAAGGTTTCGCCCGCCTCCAGCAACTGTTCGGCGGTCACGGCGCGGTAGTCGACGCTGACACCGCTTTCACGGGCGTGGGTGGAGGCGATGCCGATATTCTTTTCTGAAGGGTCGGCGCCCACCACGTCCGCGCCCATGCGCGCCACGGGTTCGGAAAGCAGGCCGCCGCCGCAGCCGATATCTAGCACACGCAGCCCTTCAAGCGGGCGGTGCGCCTTCGGGTCGCGGCCGAAATTATCGCAGATGCGGTTGCGGATATATTCAAGCCGCACCGGGTTGAATTTGTGCAGCGGCCGGAACTTGCCCGTCGGGCTCCACCATTCCGCAGCCATCGCGGAGAAGCGATCCACTTCGCTCTGGTCGACGGTCGTCTGTGCGGTTTCGCTCATGGTTCTGCTCCATATTGCTGTTGCATTGAAGTCGGATGATTGATCCCCGAAGTCAAGACCGGCGGCACATTCCGTCGGCAAATTCCCGGGTGCTTCATTGCCGCAGGTGGAACTGAAACGGGCTGCGATTTGTTTCATGCTGCGTTCATGGAACACGGCGTATTTTCCAGCCATGGCAGTATGTGGAACGCATGCTCGTCCATCGAAATCGATGGACGCCGACAAGGGCAAAGCGGGCTTTTGCTTGAGGAGAAGTAAGTGAAGAAAAAACTGTTTGGCGCAATTGCGCTGGTGGCCATGCTCGCCGCGCCGGCCCTTGCCGAAGCTGCGACTCGCGGCTTTGCCACCGCGAATGTGAATATGCGCTCCGGTCCGAGCACAGCCTATCCGGCCGTGGTCGTGATCCCGGTCGGCGCACCATTGACGGTTCATGGCTGCCTGTCCGATACGCCGTGGTGCGACGTCTCTTTCGTCAGCGGTCGTGGTTGGGTCGCCGGTCGTTACATCCAGACGACGTTCAGGCAGAACCGGGTCTACGTTGAGCCGCGTTATTACCGCGATCTCGGCGTTCCCGTGATCACCTTCGAAGCCGGTCGTTATTGGGACCGTTATTATCGTGACCGTGACTTCTACCGCGAGCGTGACCGCTGGCGTCGTCCGCCGCCATCAGGCGGTTACTGGAATGCTGCGCCTCCGCCGCCGCGCGGTGACTGGGAACGCCCGCGTCCGCGCGACGAATGGCGTGATGGCCGCCGGGATGAATGGCGCGATCCGCGTCAGGGCGGTGGACCGAATGATGGCCGCTGGGAGCGCCGTTACGGCGACTGGAACCAGGGTGACAGAAACCGGGGCGATGGAAATCAGGACAGGCCGCGTCGAGATGGTGACCGCCCGCGGTTCGAGGAAGAAAATCGCGACCGCAATCGCGATCGCCAGCCGAATCAGGACGAAGGCCAGCGTCGTCCGGAGCGCCGCCAGTGGGATGATCCACGCCGCGCGCCCGCCTCGGAAAACTTTCAGGGCGGTTGCCGGGTCGGTGATCCCGGTTGCGATCCGCGATAAACAGACAAAGCCCGGCGAGATTTCGTCGGGCTTTTCATTTGCCGGTTCATATTATCACGAGAGTACTTTTATTTCGCGGTTGCTGCCTTGCGTGCACGGGCCTTGGGTTTTGCGGGGGCTTCTGCCTCCGGCTCCGCAGCAGCGGTCTTCGGCACTGCTTTCTTGCGCTGGGCAGGCTTTGTCGCCTCCGACGTCTTCAGCAGCGAAAATTCATGCTTTGCCTGTTCCCAATGGTCCGCGTCACGGCCATGAGGATGGCCTTCCTTTTCCCAAAGTGTATAGGCCCGTTTGCTGATCCACTCTTGTTCCGAAACCTGCATGCTCGTCTCCCGTTGCTGTTGACAACGCCTTTGACAAGGCGACATTCCGCTTGGTCCGGCACACGCTCGACAGGAATCAATGCCGGCATTTCAAACTCCATTACATGCCATGATTTTCCGGGCGTCAAGCAAACATGCTGCATTGCGAAAGCGGATTTCAGGCATTTTACGCGGGTGAAAGCGGTTTGAGCGAAAGACGTTCCTGAAGGACAAGATCAACGTTGCGTGATCGCGCCCGGACCTCCAAGATGGGCTGGTGAACGGTAGCGGAGGAGGCGACCTTGGAAGTTGCAACGGAAGCGGAGACGCAGGTCGTCATCGAGAGACGGGTAGGGGCCGGTATCATCCACCTGAACCGTCCGAAAGCCATCAACAGCCTGACGCTGCCGATGGTTCGTGCCATGCTTCAGGCGCTTCACCGTTTCGAGGATGATCCTGACGTTTCCTGCGTGGTGCTGACAGGAGAAGGCGACAGGGGGCTCTGTGCGGGGGGTGACGTTCGGATCATTCACGATCTCGGCAAAGCGGGCGATCCGCAGGTGCTGGATTTCTGGCGCGAAGAGTTTCCGCTGAATTATCACATTGCCCGCTTTGGTAAACCTTATGTCGCGTTGATGGACGGCATCGTCATGGGTGGCGGCGTCGGCATTTCCGCCCATGCCAGCCACCGCATCGTCACCGAGCGGACGAAGCTTGCCATGCCGGAAACCGGTATCGGCTATTTCCCTGACGTCGGCGGTTCCTGGCTTTTGCCCAGAGCGCCGGGCGAATGTGGCACCTGGCTGGGGCTGACAGGCAATGCGGTCACTGCTGCCGATGCGATCTATGCCGGTTTTGCCGATTATTTCGTCCCTTCTGCGCGCCTTACAGATTTGGTGCAGAATCTATCACAAGCGCTCGATCCTGATGGTGTCGAGGCGGTAATCGGAACTTATGCCGTCGAAGCTGGTGAGGGGGTCCTGTCGGCACACCGTGAGATCATCGACGCGGCATTCCGTTTCGACACGGTCGAGGAGATTTTCGCAGCACTTTCGGAGCGTGACGATACGTTTTCGCGCGAGACTCTGGAAATTCTCAAAAAACGCTCCCCTACCAGTCTCAAACTAACCCTGAAGCTGCTGCGCCTGGGGCGGGAAAGCGCCAGCCTCATCGAATGCCTCGAACGGGAATTTGCCGCCGGCACGGAGATATTGCGGGGTCATGATTTTTATGAGGGCGTGCGTGCGGCCCTGGTCGACAAGGACCGCAATCCGCGCTGGCGACCGGCACAGCTGGAAGAGGTGCGTGAAGAAGACCTTCTGCCATATTTTACCAAACATTCCGGTAATCTCTTTCCCGAGCACCGCCTTTAGATTGCGCAACGCAAAAGAAATCCGGCTTGCGGACATATATGAAATCATCACCTTTCGAATTGATGTTGCTTGGGTGAAATTTCTAATACGCTTCTGCTTAACGCACGGCTGTTGCTCGCAGGCGTTGTCGCCCCCCGTTATGTTGACGACCATTCGATTTTCCGGGGGTATTCATGAAACGTCTTCTCATCATCGGCACTGCCATTGCCGCTCTTTTTGCAGGTGCGGCGCAGGCGCAGTCTCCGACCACCATTCTCAACGCCTCCTACGATGTTGCCCGTGAGGTTTTCGCAGCCGAGAACGAGGCTTTCATCAAGCTGCATCCGGGTATCACGGTTGATCAGTCGCACGCCGGCACCTCCAAGCAGGCGCGTGCCATCGTTGAGGGTCTGGAAGCCGATGTCGTCACCTTCAACCAGGTAACGGATGTCGATTTTCTGGTGAAGCAGGGTTTCGTTTCCGCCGACTGGCAGAAGGATTTTGCGAACGACGCCTCGCCGTTCTATTCTTTCCCGTCCTTTCTCGTGCGTGCCGGTAATCCCAAGCACATCAAAGACTGGGACGATCTTGCCCGTGACGACGTGAAGGTGGTTTTCCCCAATCCGAAGACCTCGGGTAACGCCCGTTACACCTATCTCGCCGCCACGGCCTATGCCAAGGAGAAGTTCAACGGCGACGAGAAGAAGGTTCAGGAATTCGTCAAGAAAATCTTCGACAACACCCCTGTTTTCGACACCGGAGGCCGCGCCGCCACCACCACCTTTGTGGAACGTGAAATCGGCGACGTGCTGATCACCTTCGAAGCTGAGACCCGCGGCATTGCCAAGCAATATGGCGCCGACAAGGTTGAGGGCGTGGTGCCTTCCGTCAGCCTGCTCGCCGAATTCCCGGTCGCTGTGGTGGACAAGGTGGTCGACAAGCGCGGCTCGCGCGATCTGGCGAAGAGCTACCTCGATTTCCTCTACACCGAAGAGGGCCAGCGCATTGCTGCCGAATTCGGCCATCGCGTTCACAACGAAAAGGTTGTCGGCGAGTTCAAGGACAAGTTCCCGGCCATTCGCCTCGTCAACGTCAATGACGTCTTCGGCGGCTGGAATAAAATCCAGAAAGAGCATTTTGCGTCCGGCGCGACGCTTGATACGCTCTACGGCAGCCGTTAATCACGACGATATGCAACAGGTAAAAGACCCGGCGGGAAACTGCCGGGTCGCTTTATGATGAAATGGGGGCGGGGTTTGAAGCGGAATGTTCTGCCGGGGCTTAAATTGTCCCTCGGCGTTACCCTCACTTACGTCGCCATCATCGTGCTTCTGCCGCTCTCGGCGCTGGTGTTCAAGGCGGCGAGCCTCGGGCCAGCCGAATATTGGGCCATTATCTCTTCGCCGCGCGCTGTTGCGAGCTATCGCGTCACGGTGCTCTGCGCTCTCGCCGCGACCTTGTTCAACGTCGTTTTCGGACTGGCGCTCGCCTGGGTGCTGACGCGTTACCGTTTCCCCGGCTGGCGCCTTGTCGATGCCATTGTCGATCTGCCTTTTGCGCTTCCCACCGCCGTTGCCGGCATTGCGCTGACGACGCTGTTTGCGGGTAACGGCTGGTTCGGCTCGGTGCTTGCGCAATTCGGCATCAAGGTTGCCTATACGCCGCTCGGCATCATGGTGGCGATGGCCTTTACCAGTCTACCCTTCATCGTGCGCACCGTGCAGCCGGTGCTCGAAGACCTCGATCCGGCATTGGAGGAGGCGGCGCAATCGCTCGGCGGTTCCGATCTCGAAATCTTCCGCAAGGTCATCCTGCCGCTTTTGACACCCGCTCTGCTGGCTGGTCTTTCGCTGTCCTTCGCACGCAGCCTCGGCGAGTTTGGGGCAATCATCTTTATTGCCGGCAACCAGCCGTTCTCGACGGAAATCACCGCACTGCTGATCTTCATCCGGCTTGAGGAATATGATTATCAGGCCGCCGCCGCCATCGCCTCGGTGCTGCTCATCGCGGCCTTCGTGATGCTGGCGGTGACCAATTACCTCCAGGCGCGTGCGCTTCGTTATACGGTGAGGAGCTGAGACATGAGCGCGTTTTCTTCCCGCCGCAAGCCGCCACGCGTTGGTGATGCACCCTGGGTTCGCCGCAGCCTGATTGCTTTTGTGCTCGTCATCGGCGCGTTCCTGGTTGTCGCTCCTCTGACCATCATCGGTGTCGAGGCTTTTTCGCAGGGCTGGAAGGTTTACTCAGCCACCATCACCCACCCCGATACCCGCCACGCCATCATGCTGACGGTGCTGACGGCGCTGATTGCGGTGCCGATCAACACGGCCTTCGGCGTCGCGGCCGCATGGGCGATCACCAAATTCGATTTTCCCGGCCGGCGCTTCCTGCTGGTGCTGATCGAGATACCCTTCTCCATCTCGCCGATCGTCGCCGGTGTCGCCTATCTCTTCGTTTATGGGCTGCAGGGGCTGTTTGGGCCGTTCCTCGATGCGCATAATATCAAGATACTCTTTGCACTACCCGGCATCGTCATCGCGTCGATGTTCGTCACGGCACCCTTCGTGGCGCGCGAGCTGATCCCATTGATGCAGGCGCAGGGCCGCGATCTGGAGGAGGCGGCCACCTCGCTTGGCGCATCCGGCTGGCGCACCTTCTTTTCGGTGACGCTACCGAATATCAAATGGGCGCTGCTCTACGGCGTCGTTCTGTGCAACGCCCGCGTCATGGGTGAATTTGGCGCGGTGTCGGTCGTGTCAGGTAATATTCGCGGCCAGACCAACACGCTGCCGCTGCATATCGAGCTGCTCTACCATGATTACCAGACGGCCGGCGCCTTTGCGTCGGCCTCCATCCTCGCTCTGCTCGCCGTCATCACCATCATCGCCAAGGTGGCGCTGGAAGGGCGCGGTGCGGGGCGCGGGGCCAAGAAGACCAACGGCGGTGCCGCCATCGCCACGGAGACCTGATACCCATGAAAATCCGCCTCGAAAATGTGGTGAAGACCTTCGATACATTCCGCGCGGTGCGCGATGTTTCGCTCGATATTGAAAGTGGCGAGCTTCTGGCGCTGCTCGGCCCCTCGGGTTCAGGCAAAACCACGATTTTGCGCATGGTCGCCGGTCTCGAATATAGCGATGGCGGCCGCATCTTTTTTGGAGACGAAGACGCCACCAATATTCCGGTGCGCGATCGCGGCGTCGGTTTCGTGTTCCAGCACTACGCACTTTTTCCGCATATGACGCTGCATGAAAACATCGCGTTCGGCATGAAGGTGTCGAAGGTGAAGCGCGACAAAGCGGCGATCGATGCGCGGGTCGGGGAACTGTTGAACCTGGTCAAGCTTGACGGTCTGGGCGACCGGTTCCCGGCGCAGATTTCCGGTGGGCAGCGGCAGCGTGTGGCGCTGGCCCGTGCGCTTTCGGTCGATCCCAAAGTGCTTCTACTGGATGAGCCCTTCGGCGCGCTGGATGCCAATGTGCGCCGCGACCTGCGCCGCTGGCTGCGTGAAATTCACGGCGCGCTGGGCATTACCACGATTTTCGTGACACATGATCAGGAAGAGGCACTGGATCTCGCTGACCGCGTCGTCATCCTCAATCAGGGCGAGATCGTGCAACAGGGCACGCCGAAGGAAGTGTGCCGCCAGCCGAACAGCGCCTTCGTCATGCGCTTTCTCGGCGATGCCAACCGTGTGTCCGGCGTGGCGCGCGGCGGCAAGGTCTATGTCGGTGACAACGAACTGCCCTTCTCCTACGGTCAGGCGGATGGCGCCGTTGAGATCTATGCCCGTCCCTCCGACCTGGAATGGGAAGATCTGCACGAGGGCATTCCAGCCTCGGTTTCGCGGGTTCTCGACAGGGCAGGCGAGCGGCGGGTGATTGCCAGCACAGATGGCGGCGATCTCCTGGAATTCGACGTGCCGCCGGAAAATGATGTCGCGGCAGGCGATCGCGGTTCCGTCATCATCCGCCGTGCGAAGATTTTCCCGGCGGCTTGAGGGACGCTCTCGCCAGCCTCATATCAGCAGTTCGAAAAAGGCCTCGGCCGCCAGCCTGCCATTGACCATCAGGTCAACCTTGTGAACACCCGCATAGTGCTTGCGGGTGGTGAAATCGCGCATGGCGCGGCTTATCGAGAGCGCGCACGTTTCGCCCGGCTGCAACTCGATTTCTTTCCACTTGAAGACTTTCGCGGAGGCGTCACCGCTCTTTTTCACGTAATGCACGGCATAATCGATCACCAGTTTCTGCGGGCTTTCTGCCGTCGAGGTGAAAGAAGCTGAAATCCGCACTGGATTACCAAGAGCGACCTTTTCAGGAGAAACCTGAAACGCCGAAAGTGCGATCTGAGCCTCCTTATGGGCGCCCAAATGGGCGAGTGCGGCAGCGTCGCCTTTCTTGACCAGAGTGCGCAAGGCCTGCCGCACGATCCAGCGTGTATGCGGGTTTTCCTTCGGCCATGTGTCGATGAGCGCCAGCACGAAAGCGGCATTGTCCTTGGTGATGTCGTTCAGATGATTGGCGACGGATTTGCGCACGTAAAGCGCCTCGTCAGCTTTCATGGCATCGAGGATCGCGGTGACCGGTGAGGGATCATCGATCAGGGCTTTGAGCTGAAACGACCAAGGCAGGCGCGGCCGGCAGCCTTCGCTCGCCAGCCTTCGCACATGTTCGTTGTCATGTCGCGACCATGTTTCCATCACGGCAAGTGTTCGGGCCAGATCCCTTTGCAGGAAATGGCGGATGGCAAATTCCGAGGAGCCGAAACGGGTGAAATATTGCAGCGCCTGCATGGAAAGATCGAAATCGTCGAGACCGTAAAGCGCCACATATTCTGGCAGCGAAATGGACGCGAAACCGTTGCCTATCCCGGGTGCTGCGGCTGTCAGAATTTCGATGTTGCGGGCAAAGTCGCCGGGAAGCGTGGCGTGCAGGCTGGTCGCCACCTGCCGCATGCGCTGCATGATGCCCAGCGCTTCGAGATTTGTCGTGGCAAGCGCCATGAAGGCGGGAACATCGAAAGGCGCATGAACGGCTTTGGTCTGATCGGCGATGTGTCGCAGTTTTTCGTGGTTGAAGATTTCCTTCAACGCGGGTGCCGCTGTCTCGCTCATAGGGCCTCTCAAAGTTCACTTTTTGTTCTTTTAGGACATGATGAGGACGGAGGCAAGGGAAGGCGCTACTACCGAAGAAAAGACATAGCAGATCTTGCTTCTTCACAGATTGACGAAGGCCTTTCACTCCGTCATTCCGGGCTTGATCCGGCATCCGGCATCCGGCATCCGGCATCCGGCATCCGGCATCCGGCATCCGGCCACTGGGCGCCTGCGCGGCGAATAGTCTTTTGCGATCAGTGACTTGACCGCGCTGGACCCCGGATCTAGTCCGGAGTGACGATGCGTGGAGATTCCGGGTTCGCCAAATTCAGGTTCAGGGCGGATATTGTCATCCGCCCTGAGCTTGCATCCAAAGCTTCAGCTCATCTGGCTGACGAATTTCGTCTCCAGATAGGCCTGAACCGCCTCCGAACCGCCCTCCGTGCCATAACCGGAATCCTTGACGCCGCCGAAGGGGACTTCGGGAAGCGCAAGGCCGTTGTGGTTGATGGTCAGCATGCCCGCCTCGACCTGGTGGCCGAGCGCATGCGCTGTCTTGACCGAGCTGGTAAAGGCGTAGGATGCGAGGCCAAAAGGCAGGCGGTTCGCTTCGTTGATGGCATCATCGAACGTCGAGAAGCGGTTGATGATGGCGACGGGACCGAAGGGCTCGTCGTTCATGATCTTGGCTGTCACTGGCACGTTGGCGAGCACCGTGGGCTCGAAGAAGTTGCCCTTGTTGCCGATGCGGCGGCCACCGGTCTTCAGTTCCGCGCCATGGGAAACGGCGTCGTTGATCAGGCCTTCCAGCGCTGGGATGCGGCGCTCATTGGCGAGCGGCCCCATGACGACACCTTCTTCCAGGCCGTTGCCGACCTTGATCGCCTTCGTGGCTTCCACGAAACCTTCAAGGAAGCGATCCGCCACACCGTCCTGCACGAGGAAGCGGGTGGGAGCGACGCAGACCTGACCGGCATTGCGGAACTTGGCAAGCGAGGTCACCTCGATCGCTTTTTCGATATCGGCATCGTCAAAGATCATCACTGGCGCATGACCGCCGAGTTCCATCGTGGCGCGCTTCATGTGCTTGCCGGCAAGCGCTGCCAGATGTTTGCCGATCGGCGTGGAGCCGGTGAAGGAAATCTTGCGGATGACCGGATGCGGGATCAGATATTCCGAAATCTCGGATGGCACGCCGTAAACGAGACCGATGACACCCGCCGGCACGCCCGCATCCACAAACGCTCGGATCAGTTCCGCCGGCGATGCCGGTGTTTCTTCCGGGGCCTTGACGATGATGGAGCAGCCCGTGGCAAGGGCAGCCGAAAGCTTGCGGACGATCTGGTTGATCGGGAAGTTCCATGGCGTAAACGCCGCGACGGGACCAACCGGCAGCTTGATGGCAAGCTGGGAAACGCCGGTTGCGCGCGCCGGGATGACCTGGCCGTAGGTGCGACGTGCTTCTTCGGCGAACCAGTCGATGGTATCGGCGGCGCCCATGATTTCGGTTGCCGATTGCGACAGCGGCTTGCCCTGCTCGCGGGTCATTATATAGGCGATCTTGTCCTTGCGCTCGCGCAGGATATCGGCTGCCCTGCGCATGATCTTGGAACGCTCGAAGGGCGAGGTGTCGCGCCAGACCTTGAAGCCACGCTCGGCGGCGGCAAGTGCCAGATCGAGGTCCGCCTTTTCGGCATGAGCGATCGCGCCGATGATTTCGTCGGTCGCAGGGTCGGATACGGCGATCGTCTTGCCGGAAACGGCGTCTCGCCATTCGCCATCAATGAGAAGTTTGATGTCGGGATAGGTGTGCATAGGGACTACCTTCATGATGCGGCCGATACGGCAGGGTGCCGTCCAGCCCGGAGACGTGAACAGAATTTTCCTGACCGGACTATATCCGGTATCGCCGCTTGCGCTGCGCGGAACGGGCGTCTGGGCATTTCCGGCAAGAGGAAGCTGAAAATGCCGGAAACGGAAATGACAGCTCTTATATTAAGTTGCGTACGGTATGTTTCAACCGTTCGCTCTGGCAATCGCCATGATTTTTCTGTGATGCGAAACTTGTCTCTCGGCTTTCCTGCCTGACAGGCAGGCGGATGCCGAACGCGCATTGGTCTTGTCCGATACGCGCGAATCATGTGTTGCTGTTGTTAAGCAATCACGCATATGCCGCAATTTGGCCTTTGTCGCACCAGACGGATTGATACGAAGACGTAACTTGTAGTGTTGCTTGCGTCATAACAGGGCGTGAAGTGTAAAAAAGTACAATAAGACGGAAAAATTATCCAAACGGTTTACTCAAAACCTAGAGAAAATACGGATAAAATCTCACTAAGGATATAACACTCATTCCTGATATATATTGCGAGCGTCGGTTCCCTTGACCCTCAGAGGTTGGCGAAAACCCCTCGACCTGAACGCTAGATGGAGAAAGAGTATGAGTTTCGCCCGGGTACTTCTCAGTGCGTTTCTGTCGCTCATGTGGCTTTCCTGTGCCGAGGCCGGGACGATCGCCAAGCCGCAAGGCAAGCCGATATTGACCATCTCCGGAAACATCACCAACACCAATGCCGATGGCGCTGCGGTATTCGATCGCGACATGCTGGAGGGATTGGGCATGGTGACGGTGGAGACCACGACGCCCTGGCACGATGGCCGCGTTCGTTTTGACGGCGTGTCACTGGCAAAGTTGATGGATCTCGTCGGTGCAAAAGGCACCAGCGTAACGGCAGTTGCACTCAACGATTATGTGAGCACCATACCGGTTGAGGATTTTAAGAAATTTAACGTTATCCTCGCGATCAAGCTGGATGGCAACTACATGACAGTTCGCGAAAAGGGTCCGCTGTTTGTCATCTATCCCTATGATAGCGACCCGGAATTGCAGAAGCAGACCTATTATTCGCGGTCCGCATGGCAAGTTGCCAAATTGATAGTGGAATAAAGGTGCCGTTTGCGAAAACTTGTGGCGGTGATCATCTGTTGCTTCGTCCTGGCAACGGGCTATATCGCTTTCGTCATTGCCGAGCGTCAGACCGCTCTGCAGAAATTTGCCCGCTATAACGATTCGTGGGCGGTCAGTCAGACCGTGGCGGAGTATCTCCGCCTTCAGAACAAATTGGCCGTTTTTGCGCTCAGTCCCGGTGTCATAGACCGGGACGAATTGCAGCTGCGCATGGACATCATGCTAAGCCGCCTGGAGCTCTTGAAGCAGGGTAACCTCGGCGCTTTCATCAATGAAAAACAGCAATGGCGGGATCTCGTAACCCGCCTTGACGCGGTTCTGGCCCGCCTGGAACAGCAGATGAACACCTTGGAGCCAAGGGATGTTCCGGATCTGCTCTCCGAGATGAGCTCGCTCGATGCGCCGATGACGACGCTGGCTTCGTCGTCGGTCGCCTATGACGTCAATCTGATCGATACGGCCCATGAGGACGTGCGCAAGCTGCATATCGTCTACACCGCGCTTGCGGGCGGATTGATCCTGTGCGGCATCGCGCTGGTGATATTGCTGCTTCGCCAGAACGATCTGTTGAACCGCGCGCAGAAAAGCATGCGCGGGCTGACGGACGACCTGCGCGCCGCCACGCTTGAATTGCAGGCCAAGAATGTCCGGCTGGAGCATGATGCCTATCATGATGCGCTGACGGGCCTTCCGAACCGCTCGCTGTTCCGGCAGGAACTTATCGAGCGGTTGCGCCGCTCTTTCGGCGGCAATGGAACGACGGCCATTCTTCTGCTTGATCTCGATGGGTTCAAGGACGTCAACGACACGCTTGGCCACGATTCGGGCGACGCCTTGCTTCAGGCCGTGGCACAGCGCCTTTCGGGGATCGGCGGTGATTACGACATGGTTTGCCGCCTTGGCGGCGATGAATTCGCTGTCGTGTCAGATGATCTCAATGAGGACACGGCGCGCCGTCTCGCCTCCAAGCTTATCGAGCAGATCAGCCGGACCTACCAGCTCGGCGAGCAGGAGGTGAAAATCGGCACCTGCATCGGCATCGCCATATCGCATGGTACCGTCGATGCGGATGAATTGTTCAAGCGCGCGGATCTGGCGCTTTATGAAGCCAAGGCCATCGGCCCTGGCCGGGCGAGTGTTTTCAAAGTCCGCATGCAAAAGCAGCTGACCGAAAAGAAATCCTTCGAGGCTGATCTGCAGACTGCGCTGCAGAACGACGAGATGGAGGTCTATTACCAGCCGCAGGTGGCGACGCAGACCCGCAAGCTTTGTGGCTTCGAGGCACTTTTGCGCTGGAAACATCCAGTGCGCGGCGATGTTCCGCCCAGCGTGTTCATTCCCGTTGCGGAACGAACCGGCCTTATCCATTCGCTCGGAAAATGGGTGATGGAGACTGCCTGCCGCGAGGCGATGCGATGGGATGAGGACATGAAGGTGGCGGTCAATCTCTCGCCGGTTCAGTTCCACAGTACCAACCTCATTCAGAACGTGATGGGTGCCCTTGATAAAAGCGGGCTGGAGCCGAGCCGGCTCGAGCTTGAGATCACCGAATCGATCCTGCTGAACAAGAGCGACCAGACGATCAACACGCTAACGCGGCTGAAGGCCGTCGGCATCCAGATCGCCATGGACGATTTCGGCACCGGTTACTCCTCGCTTGCGAATTTGCGCGGCGTGCCGTTCGACAAGATCAAGATCGACCGGTCATTCCTGCGCGATATCACCAGCGACCGCGACGCGCTGGCGATCGTCGAATTCGTGGTCGGCGTCGGGCGCAGCCTTAGAATGACCACCATCGCCGAAGGCATCGAGACGGAGGAGCAATATGAGCTGGTCAAACGTCTGGGATGCGATCTGGTACAGGGCTATCTGATCAGCAGGCCGTTGCCGGCCAAGGAGCTTGTGGCCTGGAGTTCTGTTTGAACGGGTTTGCTTTCGAACAGGGCAAGCCATGTTAAATTTCAGTGGGATACATCGTTGACGGCGAAAACCAACACCGTTTGTCGCACCGATACTGTAGAGCATTCGCGGTCTATGCGGGATCGTTCTGTTGACGAGACCGGGTTTTGAGAAAGGGCTTGGGAAATATGGAAATTCTGGATGTGCATGGCGTAGCCCTGCCTCTTTCTTCCGATGAGGTATCGCCCGTCATATGGCAGGCGCTGACCGACGGCAGCTATGAGGCGAAAGAGGCCCGCAGCGTCCTGAAAGCCATCAAGCCCGGCGATCGCGTATTGGAACTGGGGTCCGGCATCGGCATCATAACCTCGATCATTGCCGGTATTCAGGATGTTTCCGTTTGGGCATTCGAGGCCAATCCGTCCACAGCGGCACTGGCGGAACGGGTGATCAAGGCAAATTGCCGTGGCAATGTCGTGTTTTCCCAAGGACTTCTCACGGCCGACCAGCCGCGTACCTATCCCTTCTATGTCCGCAAGGATCTCTGGATGTCGTCCATGGACGAAAATCAGGGTCCTTATGAAAGGCGCATCGAAATCTCGTCCGAGAATATCGATGCGTTTGTCGCCAGCCGGGGCATCACGGCGCTCGTGATGGATATCGAGGGCGCGGAACGCGATCTGCTCGGCAATGCCGAGCTTGCTGGCGTGGAGCGGATATTCGTCGAGCTGCACGATCACCTTTATGGCCTCGAAGGTGTTCGCGACATCATGCAGGCACTGACCGCCAAGGGATACGCCTATGATCCGCGCGGTTCACGCGGCCCTTGCGTGTTGTTTTCCAAGGACGACAGCCCGAGGGAATACGATCCCGACGTGGATTGAGAGTTCGAATAACTTAGCGAGTTTCGTTTCCGGCGGTGTGCAGTCGCGACCGCGCCCGTGCGCCGTTGATTACAATTTAAACCGCAACTTATCCGGTTGGTTATTTCAATCCGTTTGCGTCTTCTGTCGCAACTTTTCGGTCGCGGTGCCGTTTAGCGCCGGTACCCGGGCGTAAGACAACGGGCGGCACGGCCATTATTGCCAGATCAGCAATTCATTCAGAATTATTGTTGCAATTGTTGCGGATATTTTCCTGCGTCATCATCCCTCCATCAAACCGGCGCACAACATAGATCGCACCGGAAGATGCCAACGCAACCGAAGGAGAAACGATCATGGGCTTTGTTAAGACGACAGATGGAACGGACATCTTCTACAAGGACTGGGGCCCGAAGGATGCTCAGCCCATCGTGTTTCACCACGGCTGGCCACTCAGCTCCGACGACTGGGATGGACAGATGCTGTTTTTCCTCTCGAAAGGGTATCGTGTCGTCGCCCATGATCGCCGTGGTCACGGTCGCTCCGCGCAGGTTTCCGAAGGTCACGATATGGACCATTATGCCGCAGACGCCTTTGCCGTTGCAGAAACGCTGGACCTGAAAAATGCCGTGCATATCGGCCATTCCACCGGCGGTGGCGAAGTGGCGCGTTATGTTGCCAGACACGGTGAACCCGCAGGCCGCGTCGCGAAGGCCGTTCTGGTTTCCGCCGTGCCGCCGCTGATGCTCAAGACCGAGGCCAACCCCGAGGGCCTTCCGATGGAGGTTTTTGATGGCTTCCGTTCAGCACTTGCCGCAAACCGCGCGCAGTTCTTCCGCGATGTGCCCTCCGGCCCGTTCTACGGCTTCAACCGCAATGGAGCGACCGTTCAGGAAGGCGTGATCCAGAACTGGTGGCGGCAGGGTATGATGGGCAGTGCCAAGGCGCATTACGATGGCATCAAGGCATTCTCGGAAACCGACCAGACCGAAGACCTGAAGGCCATCAGCGTGCCCACACTCGTGCTGCACGGTGAAGATGACCAGATCGTGCCGATTGCGGACTCTGCGCTGAAATCGGTGAAGCTCCTGAAAAACGGTACGCTGAAGACCTATCCCGGCTTCTCGCACGGCATGCTGACCATCAATGCAGACGTGCTCAACGCCGATCTCTTGGCCTTCATCAAGGCTTGATCCTTTTGCAAAACGGAATGCGGCTGGATACCCGGCCGCATTTTGTCGTCTTGCGTCAAGCCAGACGGGCCTGCCATTCGCTGCGATAGGCGGGAAGCCCTGCAATGGCATCGGGAGCGAAATGACGCTCGCGGCCGGCAAGTGGTTTGATACCGGTGAGGAGTGCTGCCCCGGCACTGGTGCCTGTGGAACCGCTGACGGCGATGACCTCAGTTTCGGCAACACCTGCCAGCGCCTTGAGATAAAGCGCATTGCTGGCGAATGGCCCTTCGACCAGTATCGGGCCTTTCTGCCCGATGAGCGATAGACTGAACTCCGTCATCAGGGCGAGATAAAGCGCCGCTGCCGCGTGCCGTTCAGCAACCGTGGCATTGTCGTCGGCAATCCAGCGCGCTGTTTTGCCGGGGAAGGGGCCGGAACCGCTGACGACGCTGGGCAACAGCATCATGCCTCTTGTGAGCACGCCGCCGAGAGCGGCTTTGGTTTCTTCGTCCGGAGCAGGCCCGAATTGTTGCGTCAGCGTTTCATATTCCCTGCCGCCCATGAAGCGGGAGGAGGGAACGGGACGCCCGAGGGCATCGACATTCAAAAGCGTATCACGGGCGGGATCCAGCGTCTCCGCCGTACCGCCGATGGCGAAATTCACCACCCAGGTGCCGGTGGAGACGACCGAAAAATCACCCTGCCGCCGCAGCAGATGCGGCAGTAGCGAGGCGTTGGAATCGTGGATGCCGCAATAGACCGATATATCCGCCGAAAGCCCGGTTTCCAGCGCCACCGATTCGCGGACTGGCCCGAGTACATCGAAGGCGGAGCGCACCGGTGCCATCAAGTGCGCAATGCCCAAGCGCTCGACCAGCGATGAAAACGCCTTCAGCCGCGGATTCCACAAATCCGTATGGCAACCGAGCGAGGTCGTCTCGGTGGCCTGAACGCCGGTCAGCCGCCCCGCCCAATATTGCGCGTAGGTGACGATGCTGCGCACCCCAGCGAATTCCTGCGGAAAGGCGGTTTTCTGGAAATGGATTTGTGCGCCAAGGTTCAATCCGGCTGGAAGCGAGGGCGAGCCGGTTTCAGCAAAATCCGGCCTGATGCGGAGATAGGCTTCCGCAACGCTTGCGGGGTAGCTGTGCTCGTAATCCAGCACAGGCATGGCAAGATCGCCGTTTTCGTCAAGAAGTGCGGCAGACGCGCCATGGGTCGTGATGGAAATCGCGTCGAAACCCGGCTCTTCCGCGAACCGCCGCAGAGAGGCGAGAATGAAGCTCCAGAGCATCTCCACATCGTAATGCGGATAAATGCCGTCACGAAGGACAGGGTTGGAACGTCTGTCACCGGTTATCTCTTCGCCGTTTCGGGTGTCGATGACAACGACCTTGGCATTGGTCTTGCCTATATCGATGACCGCGACGCGGCGTGGCTTTGTCATGTCATTCATGGCAGGTGGAACACCGTCACAAGGTCAGTCGCGACAGGCGAATTATCGGGGTTGCTTTCCATGATGTCAGCCATATGCGCCCACCATTTCTTCATCACGGGATGCTCGGGCAATGCTGCCATGCCGTGGTTCTTCGGGCGGGTCAGCACGCCGAACAGGATGTCGGTTTTCGGGTCGAGGTGGATTGAATAGTCGCTCACACCCGCTTCATGCAGTAGAGCAACCAGTTCCGGCCATATCTCGTCATGGCGCCGTCTATATTCGGCTTGCTTGCCGGCGAAGAGTTTCATCTTGAAAGCGTGTTTTTCTAATTCCGGCATGGCTTAGCCTCTGATGGCGCGAAGGCGGCGCACAACGATGGGTATGGCGATGGTGATGATCAAAAGCAGGCCGACGAAGATCGACATGACGATGCCAGGCACGTTCAGAAGACCGAGGCCGAAGGTGACGAGGCCCATGACGAAGGCAGCGATGACGACACCTGCAATGGTGCCGGAGCCGCCGAGAATGGACACGCCGCCGAGCACCACCATGGTCACGACTTCAAGCTCCCAGCCTTGAGCAATCGAGGGACGGGTGGAACCGAGCCGCGAGGTGAGGCAGACGGCGGCGATGCCGCTCATCAGGCCGGTCAAAAGGAAGAGGATGAATTTGACCCGCTCGACGGGAATACCGGAAAAACGGGCGGCAAACGGATTGTTGCCGATCACGTAGACCTGCCGGCCGAAATTGGTGGCGTGCAGCAGAATGGCGAAGATGACGGCCATGGCGAGGAACAGTACGAATTCGAAGGAGATGACCGAGTACACGTAACCCTGACCGAAATAGGCGAAATCCGCCGGATATTTGCCATAGGCCTGATCACCCAGCACCATATAGGAAATACCGCGAAACAGGCTCATCGTACCGATGGTGACGACGATGGATGGCAGTTTGAGGCCAGCGACGAGAAAGCCGTTGAACGCCCCGCAGAGTAGCCCGGTTCCGATGCCGATGGCGACGAGCCCCGGCGTGCCGACACCCATCTGCACCGCCGCACCCATTGCGGTGGAGGCGAGAGCGATGATGGCGGCGACTGAGAGATCAATCTCGCCAGCGATGATCAGAAGCGCCATCGCAAAGGCGATGATCGCCTTTTCGGTGAAGTTGAACGTCGCGTCGGACAGGTTCCAGGCATTGAGAAAATAGGGCGAGGCAAACGAATTGGCGATGAAGATGAGGATCGCGACGCCGAGCAGCAGCACTTCCCAGCTTGCCAGGAGACGGCGCAACGGCGTGCCAAGCTTGTCTGGAATGATGCGCGGCTTCTGCGCCGGTTGAGAATTCGTACTCATGCTGCGGCCTCCTTGGCCTGATCGCTTGCCGCCCGGTCGCGCAGGATGAAGCGCCCTTTTCGAGCTTCGGCGCGGGCGTTGAAGACGACGGCGAGCACGATAACCACGCCGGAAATCGCCATTTGCGCGAAGGGAGAAATGCCGATGACGGGCAGGGCGTTCTTGATGACGCCGAGAAACAGTGCGCCGAGCACAGCGCCTGCCACCGAGCCAATGCCGCCGGCAATGGAGATGCCGCCAATCACATTTGCCGCCACGCTATCGAGTTCGAAACCGGCGGCGATATCCACATAGGCAACGGCATAACGCGACACCCAGAGATAGCTGGCAAGTCCTGCCAGTGCACCCGACAGAACGAAAGCCAGAAAGCGCGTGCGGCCGACATCGATGCCGGCATAGACCGCAGCGCCCGGATTACCGCCGGAAGCGTAGGCGGAGCGGCCGAAAGAAGTCCGGCTGAGCACCAGCCAGGCACCGGCGATGATGAGGATGGCGACCCAGGACAGAACCGGCATGCCGAGGATCATGGTGCGCGGCACGTTGAGGAAGGTCGGCGAAAGCTGGTGCGCATTCACCCAGCCGCCGCCCGACAGCACGAAGGCCATGCCGCGATAGATGGTGAGCGTGCCGAGCGTGACGACGATGGGCGGAATGCCGAGCCACCAGACGAGAATGCCGTTGATCGATCCCAGAAACGCGCCGATGCCGACCGCCATGGCGATGAGAAGCGGCAGTGGAATTCCCGGGAAGGCGGCATTGGTCATCGCCACTGCCATGCCGGTGAAGGCGAGGTTGGCGGCAACCGAAAGATCGATGGATTTGGTGAGAATGACCGCCATCTGGCCAAGCGCCAGGATGATGAGGATGGAGGTATCGTTGAAGATATTGACGAGATTGGCCGGCTTACCGAAACCGGGCGCTCGCAGCGCAAAGCCTGCGATCATGATGACGATGATGCCCGCCAGCAGCCATTCGCGATTTTTGAGAAAACGTTGCATGGTTTTGCCCCTCTCAGGCGTTGCCGGTGGCGGCGCGCACCAGCTTTTCCGGAGAAAAATCGGCGCGTTCGAACTGACCTGCCATCAGGCCTTCGCGCATGACGATGGCGCGGTCGGACATGCCGAGAATTTCGGGAAGTTCAGATGAAATCATGATGATGGAGAGACCTTCGGCCGCCAGCTCGCTGATGAAGCCGTGCACGGCGGCCTTGGAGCCGATATCGATGCCCTTGGTGGGTTCATCGAGAATAATGACTTTCGGCTGCGTGGCGAGCCATTTGCCGATCACCACCTTCTGCTGGTTGCCGCCGGAAAGCGTGCCGACGGGCACGGACAGGGCGGCGGCGCGCAGGTCGAGGCGTGAGGCATATTTGCGCGCCAGAGCAAATTCGTTTGCGGCGGCGAGAAAGCCCTTGCGAGAGGTGCGGGCAAGAGAGGGGAGCGACATGTTCTGGTAGATCGGCATGTCCAGCGCCAGCCCATGCCGTCCACGCTCTTCCGGCACATAAACGATCCCGGCGCGGATCGCATCCTCCGGCGAACGGATGACGAGCGGTTCGCCGTTGAGGGTAATCTGTCCTGAGGCTGGGCGCGTGATGCCGAAAAGCGACTGGCACAGTTCCGACCGCCCGGCGCCGATCAGCCCATAAAGGCCAAGAATTTCGCCTTTGCGCAGATCGAGAGAAATATCGCGAAATTCCGTCTGGTGTGAATAATTTTGCACCGAAAGAACCGTCGGGCCGAGTGTGACCTCCTGTTTCGGAAAGGCGTTCGTGACGTCGCGGCCAACCATCAGGCGCACGATCTCGTCCTGCGTGGTGGCGGCGAGATTACCCGCGCCGACCATCTTTCCGTCCCGGAATACGGCGTAATTTTCAGCGATTTCATATACTTCATCGAACTTGTGGCTGATGAACAGGATGGCCTTGCCCTGCCGCTTCAGGTTTTCAACGATGCGGAACAGATCATCGATTTCCTTGCGGGAAAGGGCGGCTGTCGGTTCGTCCATGATGACGATACGTGCCTCGACGGAAAGCGCTCTGGCGATTGCCACGAGGTGGCGCTGCGCGATGGAAAGGTCCTTCAGCCGAATGGACGGATCGATGGTGCTTTCGAGCTGTTCAAGCAGGACCCCGGCGCGCGCATTGATGGTCTTCCAGTCAATGAGGCCGAAACGGCCTTTGGGCGCATGACCGAGGAAGATGTTTTCGCCCACGGAAAGCTCGTCGAACAGCACGGTTTCCTGATGAATGGCGGTCACGCCGGCATCGATGGCATCCTGTGCGCCGTGAAAGGTGACAGGCCGGCCATCGAGAAGGATTTCCCCTTCATTCGGGCGGTAGATTCCGGTGAGAATTTTGACGAGCGTGGATTTTCCAGCACCGTTCTCGCCGATCAGCGCCGTGACCTTGCCGGGATAAAGCGCGATATCGACGCCATCCAGCGCCTTCACGCCGGGGAATATCTGGCTGATGCCGCGCATTTCCAGAATGGGCGTCGCGCTGGAAGTCTCGGTAACGTCTAAGATTTTGGTTTCAGCACGCATCATTCCGTCTTACCGGTTGGTTTTGAGTGAAGCGGCGAGAGGCACCCCCCTCTGCCCTGCCGGGCATCTCCCCCACAAGGGGGGGAGATCGGCAAGCGGATACACCCTGCCTATGGAACGAGCGGGTGCGGCATATCGATCTCCCCCCTTGAGGGGAGATGTCCGGCAGGACAAAGGGGGGTAGCCTTCGCACTGCCGGAAATTATTCAGATCAGAAAATCTTCGAGAACTGATCGATGTTTTTGGCGTCATAAATGAAGGGATCGGCCATGGCCGCTTCGCTATTTTCGCCAACCTTGATCTTGCCCATGCGGCCGGCTTCGATTTCCGAGCCCGGCTTGCCGTCTGCTTCACCCTTCACAAGGCGGTAGGCAATCTGGGTGGCGGAATAACCGAGGTCGATCGGGTTCCAGATGGCGAATTCCTTGGTTGCGCCTGATTTGATGGCGCCAGCCATCTCCGAGGGCAGGCCAAGGCCCGTCACAAAGACCTTGCCGATCTTGCCCGCATCCTTCACGGCCTGAGAGGCCGCAAGAACGCCAACCGTCGTCGGTGCGACGATGACCTTTACATCAGGATGGGAGGAAAGCAGGCCCTGTGCTTCGCGGTAGCTCTTGTCGGCAAGGTCGTCACCATAAACGGTGGTAACGAGGTTGAGGCCGGGGAAGTCCTTCAACTGCTTCTTCATCTCATCGATCCAGATATTCTGGTTCGTGGAGGTGGTGGTGGCAGAAAGGATGGCGAAATCGCCCTTGCCGCCTTCCAGGTGCGATGCGGCAAGCTGCAGGCACATCTTGCCGATCAGCGCGTTGGACGAGGGGTTGAGCTGCAGAATGCGGCCTTCAGGTGCCACGCCGGAATCCCAGGAGATGACCTTGATGCCGCGCTGCGCCGCCTTTTTCAGCGCCGGAACTACGGCGTCCGGGTCATTGGCGGAAATGGCGATGGCATCCACGCCCTGCGCGATCAGCGAATTGATGACCTCGATCTGGCCTTCCGCGGTGGTGCTGGTCGGGCCCGTATAGATGATCTCGACGCCACCGAGGTCTTTTGCAGCCTCCTGCGCGCCCTTGTTGGCGGCTTCGAAAAAGCCGTTGCCAAGTGATTTGACCACCAGCGCGATCTTCACATCGGCTGCCTGGGCAACGCCGCCAAGACCCGCGACGGAAAGCGCCGCGCTAAGTGCCAGGACGCTCGTCAATGTTCTGCGTGTAAGTTTCATGTTCCTTTTCCTCCCGTTTTTGAACCTGTTCCTCTCTTCGGTGCTTCCTCAAGCGACCGAAGAGGAATCCTCCTCATCAGGCGGGTTGGCTATCTTGCCATCCCCCGCTGCGCCGGCGATCAGCAATTCGACGCCGGCGTTTTCAACCATCCGCGCCGCCTCATCCGAAATCCCGTCATCGGTGATGATGGTCGAGACGTTTTCGAGTGGGCATAAAATCAGGCTGGATCGTTTTTTGAATTTCGAGGAATCGACCATCACGATCAGCTCTTCCGCCTGCCGCATCAGCTTCTGCTCGCTCTGGATCACCAGCGCGTCCGATTCCATGATGCCGAGTGCGCCGATGCCCTGCGCGCCGAGAAAAATTCGTCTTGCGTAAAAATTGCGGATGGCATCGTTTTCGAAGGGCGACAGGATGAGGCTTTGATCGCGATAGATCGCGCCACCCGGCACGCTGACATTGCATTTGGAATGTTTGACCAGATGCTCCGCAATCGCGAAGGAATTGGTCATCACCTGCAGCCGGCGCGCCGCCATGTAGTGCACCATCTGGAATGTGGTCGTCCCACCATTCAGGATGATCGCATCACCGTCATTACAGAGATCAACCGCCTTGCGCGCAATTGCGCGTTTCTTGTCGATGTTGACCGATTCGGACACGCGGAACGGTCGCGCGGCCAGATTACCCAACTGCGGTGGATGCACCGCTTCGGCACCGCCACGCACGCGTCGCAACTTTCCCTGAACATGCAGGGACGCGATATCCCGGCGGATCGTTGCTTCCGACGCATCCGTCAGTTCGGCAATATCCTGCACCGTCACGACAGCTTTTTCCTGTGTGGCGCTCAAGATGATGCGATGGCGTTCGCGTTCGTGCATGTGGTCCTCCTGATTGTGATTATTCGCAATCTCTTTACGTTGTCAATCAAGAACGATCAAATTAATCAATATCGCGCTGCAACATGAAAATTTATGATCGTTTTTGATTGACATTATGCTTTTGTATGCGCGATATCTGCCGTCAACGGAGGCGGGCCGATATCGGCACCCGCGAATGCAGACTTGACTTGGGAGGAAGACATGACGGGAAAATCCCGCCTTCTCGAAAGCCGTTGGGACGATGCCTATGCCAAAACGCTCGATGAGCCTGGCAAGCTGCTTTATCGCTCCAATCTGCTTGGCGCCGACAAGCGCATCACCAATTACGGCGGCGGAAACACATCCGCGAAGGTGCTCGAAACCGATCCGCTGACGGGCGAGAAAGTCCGCGTCATGTGGGTTAAAGGGTCCGGCGGCGATGTCGGGACCATCAAGCTCGATGGCTTTGCGACGCTTTATCTCGACAAGCTGGAAGCGCTAAAGGGCATTTACAAGGGTGTCGAGGATGAGGACCGCATGGTCGGCTTCCTGCCGCATTGCACTTTCAACCTCAACCCACGCGCCGCCTCCATCGATACGCCGCTGCACGGCTTCGTGCCTTTTGATCATGTCGATCATATGCATCCGGATGCGATCATCGCGATTGCCGCCTCCAAAAATTCGAAAGAACTGACGCAGCAGATCTTTGGCGATGACATCGGCTGGCTTCCCTGGCGCCGTCCCGGTTTCCAGCTAGGTCTCGATCTCGAGGCTTTCGTAAAAGCCAACCCCGAGGCCAAGGGCGTTGTGCTGGAAAGCCACGGTCTGTTTACCTGGGATAACGACGCCAAGACATGTTACGAGCTGACGCTCGCCATCATCAACAAGGCGATCGAATGGTTTGCGGCAAAGACCGAAGGCAGGACGATTTTCGGCGGTGCCGTTGCCAGGAGCCTGCCACTTGCCGAACGCCGCGCGATTGCTGCGCGGTTGATGCCGGAAATCCGTGGTCGGATCGGCCGCGAGGAGCGCAAGCTCGGCCATTTCGATGATCAGGACGCGGTTCTGGAGTTCGTCAATTCGAAGGATCTGAAGCCGCTCGGAAATCTCGGCACCTCCTGCCCGGATCATTTCCTGCGCACGAAAATCCGCCCGCTGATCCTCGATCTCGATACGGCAAATCCCGATGTGGATGCGCTGACAGCCGGTCTCGACAAGGCGCTTGAGGCCTACCGCGCCGACTACGTCAGATATTATGAGGCGTGCCGCCATGATAATTCGCCTGATATACGCGACCCGAACCCGGTGATTTTCCTGATCCCCGGTGTCGGCATGCTGTCCTTCGCCAAGGACAAGGCGACCGCCCGTATCGCCGGTGAATTTTACGTCAACGCCATCAACGTCATGCGCGGCGCTTCCACCGTGTCCGAATATCAGGGCCTACCCGAACAGGAAGCCTTCGATATCGAATATTGGCTGCTGGAAGAGGCAAAGCTGCAGCGCATGCCGAAGCCGAAAAGCCTTGCCGGACGCGTGGCCTTTGTCACCGGTGGCGCCGGCGGCATCGGCCGGGCGACGGCGGAAAGGCTGGCAGCGGAGGGCGCCTGCGTTGTTCTCGCCGATATTGACGAGGCGGCGCTGGAGGCGGCCAAGGGCGATTTCGCGAAGCGCTACAGTGCTGATGCGGTGCGCAGCGTCAAGCTGGATGTGACGCAGGAAGACGCGGTCATTTCCGCCTTTGCGGAAGCGAGCGTGGAATTTGGCGGCGTGGATATTCTCGTCTCCAATGCCGGCATCGCCTCGTCTGCACCGGTGGAAGACACGACGCTTGCCATGTGGAACAAGAATATCGATATTCTCGCGACGGGTTATTTCCTCGTGTCGCGGGAAGCATTCCGGCTACTCAGGCGTCAAAATCTCGGCGGTAACGTGGTGTTCGTCGCCTCTAAAAACGGTCTTGCCTCTTCGCCCAATGCTTCTGCCTATTGCACGGCCAAGGCGGCTGAAATCCATCTTGCCCGTTGCCTTGCTCTGGAAGGGGCGGAAGCCGGCATTCGCGTCAACACCGTCAATCCCGATGCCGTTCTGCGCGGTTCGAAGATCTGGAACGGCGAGTGGCGCGAGCAGCGCGCGGCCTCGTCGAAGATCGAGGTGACCGATCTGGAGGAACATTACCGCAAGCGTTCTATGCTGAAGCTCAATGTGTTCCCGGAAGACATCGCCGAAGCGATCTACTTCCTGGCGTCCGACGCGTCGGCCAAATCAACCGGCAATATCATCAATGTCGATGCCGGCAATGCGCAGAGCTTTACGCGGTAGGAATTTCGGCACGTCTCACCTCCGTCATCCCGGCTGAATGCCGGAATGACGGAGGGGGCGATGATCGAGCATGCACTGGACCGATTCCGGGGAGGAAGAGATGACCGACACCAAAATCGCCGCCGATGTGATCGCGGCCGAAAACGACAAGCGCGCCGCCGCGCTGAAGGACGACTACGATGCGCTGGGCAACCAGCTTGCGCGCCGCAACATCGATATCGATGCTGTCACCGCCAAGGTCGCGGAATTCTTCGTCGCTGTTCCATCCTGGGGTGTCGGCACCGGCGGCACCCGTTTCGCCCGCTTTCCGGGCGAAGGTGAGCCCCGCGGCATTTTTGACAAGCTGGATGATTGCGCCGTCATCAACCAGCTGACACGGGCGACCCCGAATGTCTCCCTGCATATTCCGTGGGACAAGCAGGACCCGAAGCGTTTGAAGGACCATGCCGACACGCTAGGTCTCGGCTTCGACGCCATGAATTCCAATACCTTCTCGGATGCACCGGATCAGAGCCATTCCTACAAATACGGTTCGCTCAGCCACACCGATGCCGCAACGCGGGGCCAAGCCGTGGAGCACAACATCGAATGTATCGAGATCGGTAAAGCCATTGGTTCCAAGGCGCTGACGGTGTGGGTGGGCGATGGTTCCAACTTCCCCGGCCAGAGCAATTTCACCAGAAGTTTCGAGCGCTATCTCGCGGCCATGGCCGATATCTACAAGGCGCTGCCGGATGACTGGCGCATCTTTTCCGAACACAAGATGTTCGAGCCTGCTTTCTATTCCACCGTCGTGCAGGATTGGGGCACCAACTACCTCATCGCCAATACGCTCGGTGAAAAGGCGTTCTGCCTCGTTGATCTCGGTCACCATGCGCCGAACACCAATATCGAGATGATCGTCTCCCGGCTCATCCAGTTCGGCAAGCTCGGTGGCTTCCACTTCAACGATTCGAAATATGGCGATGACGATCTGGATGCCGGCTCCATCGAGCCTTACCGCCTGTTCCTCGTCTTCAACGAGCTGGTAGATGCCGAACATCGTGGCGTGAAGGGCTTCCATCCCGCCCATATGATCGACCAGTCGCACAATGTGACCGACCCAATCGAAAGCCTGATTTCCAGTGCCAACGAAATCCGCCGCGCCTATGCGCAGGCGCTGCTGGTGGATCGCGCGGCTTTGGATGGCTACCAGCAAGACAACGATGCGTTGATGGCCTCCGATACGCTGAAACGGGCCTATCGCACCGATGTCGAGCCGGTTCTCGCTAAAGCAAGGCAGTTGGCGGGCGGCGCGATCGATCCTGTTGCCACCTACCGGGCGAGTGGTTATCGCAAACGGGTTGCGGCGGAACGCCCGGCTTCGGTCGGCGGCAGCGGCGGGATTGTTTAGGGGTTGGGGTTTGAGGGGACAGGCGGAGAAGCCGAGCCTACTTACAAACCTTGCCGCAAACGCGACGTCATCCTCGGCCTTGTGCCGAGGATCTGCCGACATTTCACAAAATAGATAGGTAGCAGATGCTCGGGACAAGCCCGAGCGTGACGAAGGTGAAGGTGTCCGTCACCACCTCACCAACTCCTCTGCGCCGTTCCCTCACTCCCCGGAAGGCGATTGCCTGCGGACCTGAAACGTATGCTCCGGCCCCGGAAACGCACCGGAGCGCACCTCTTCGGCATAACCTGCCGCTGCCTGTGAAACGGTCGCACCCAGATCGGCGAAACGTTTGACGAATTTCGGTTTGAAATCGGTGAAGAGACCGAGCATGTCGTCGGAAACCAGCACCTGCCCATCGCAGGCCGGTGATGCGCCGATGCCGACAGTCGGGACGGAGAGTTTTTCGGTCAATTCGCGCGCAAGCGGCTCGACGGTACCTTCCACGACAATGGCGAAAGCACCGGCCTGATCGACCGCAATCGCATCGCGCCAGATTTTCTGCGTTTCCGCATCTGAATGCCCAAGAGAGCGAAAACCTCCGGCGGTGTGGACCAGCTGCGGCATCAGCCCGACATGGCCGAACACCGGAATGCCGCGCGCCACGAGAAAGGCGATGGTTTCGGCCATTTCCTCACCGCCTTCCAGCTTCACGCCATCACAGCCGGTTTCCTGCATCAGCCGCACGGCGTTGCGGAACGCCTGTTCCTTTGATTCCTGATAGGTCCCGAAGGGGAGATCGACGATGACGCAGGCGTGTTCCACACCACGCATGACGGCGCGGCCGTGGGCGATCATCATATCCAGGGTGACGCCGACCGTCGTGTCCATGCCATAAAGTACCATGCCGACTGAATCGCCAACCAGCAGCAGGTCGCAATGCGGATCGAGCAGGCGGGCAATCGGCGTCGTATAGGCGGTGAGGCAGACGATGCGCGCACCGCCTTTCATTTGCTTGATGGAGGCTGTCGTCAGCCGCTTCTGTTTCGCGTGCGTGCTCATCGTGCAGCCTCCTGTTTGCCGGTTTTATCACGTCCGATGACGCGGTTGTCGAGAAGGCGGGTGTTGCCGACCCGCACGAACAGTGCCACCAGCACAGGCCCCGCCTGCAGCGAAACCACGGGGGCCAGCGTGTCGGGATCGCGCACCGCCACGACTTCGGGCAACGCCAGCTTCTCCTTGGCGATGAATTTTTCTATCGCCGCTTCTAAAGTGGCCGGGTCGTCGCAGCCCTCATCGTACAGCCGCTCGGCCTCATCAAGCGCGCGCGGCACAATTACGGCGGCGGCACGCTCTTCAAGGCTCAGGTAGACATTGCGCGAGGAGCAGGCGAGCCCATCCGCCTCACGTACGGTGGCGACGGGAACGACGCGGACTGGCTGGGCGAGATCGTCCACCATGCGCCGGATCAGCGTTACCTGCTGGTAGTCCTTTTCACCGAAATAGGCGGCACCCGGCTGCACGAGATTAAAAAGCTTAGTGACAACAGTCGTAACCCCGGCAAAATGCCCCGGCCGTACCGCACCTTCCAACTGGCTTCCCAGTTCCGGCACATCCACCACGGTCTGCATCGGGCGCGGATACATCTCCGTAACCTCGGGTGCGAAAAGAATGTCGACACCTGCCTCTTCCAGCAGCGCGCTATCGCGGGCGAGATCGCGGGGGTAACGGGCAAGATCCTCATTGGCTCCAAATTGCAGCGGATTGACGAAGATCGAGACCACCGTCACGTCGTTCTCCGCTTTCGCCCTGGCAACCAGCGTCAGATGGCCGATATGCAAAAAACCCATGGTCGGCACGAAGCCGACGGTCTTGCCATCGCGACGAAACTTGGCGGTCAGACCGCGCAACTCGGCGACGGTTTTTACAAGGCGCATAGGTTCTCCTCCGGCTCCCCGATCGCCCTCCGGCGAAAGGTGGTGGATAGAACTCGATTTGCCGAACGGGGTCAACGCGACTTTGGGCATTATATCGATTAAGACCTTGAGCGGTGGTTCAGGACCCGCCAGCCCAGATCGGCGGGCGTTTTCCAGCGAAGGCGTCTCTGCCTTCGCGCGCCTCCTCGCTGCTGCTGATCTTCGCGATGACGCTTTCGGCAAAGGCGAGCCGTTCACTGGCCGGCATGTCGCGCATCCTCAGCAGCGCTGCCTTTCCGGCGGCGACTGCGCCCGGCGCGTTCTGCCGCAAGCGGGCGATTACTCCCTCGATCACGCCATCGAGTTCGGCACGTGGCGCCGTGCGGTTGATGAGGCCGATGCCTTCGGCCTCTGCGGCGGTGACCGGTTGCCCCAGATAGGCCATTTCGTGGAGGCGGCTCAGCGGTATTTTGGCCAGAAGTTTCGCCGCCACCATGGCCGGGAAAAGCCCGACGCGAACTTCCGGCAGGCCGAACTCAGCATGATCGGCGGCATAAGCGAGATCGCAGGCCGCGATAAGGCCTAGCCCACCCGCCAGCACCCGGCCATTGACGCGGGCGATGACGATTTTGTTGCAGGTCTCGATAGCGCGCATCACATTGGCGATGGGGTTCGTTCCGTCTCGCGAGAGGAACATGCCACCAGCGCTTTCCTTCAGATCGGCCCCTGAGCAGAAGCTACGGTCGCCCGCCGCCGTTATCACAACGGCACGCAGGTCGCCGTCGCTGGAGGCCGTCCGGATCGCATGCGTCAAGGCGTCCGTCATCGCGGCGTTCATGGCGTTGTGGACGTCCGGCCGGTTAAGCGTCAGCCACAGAACGTCCTTGCGCTTCTCGCTCAACAGCTCACCCACCATGTGCATTATCCTCCATCTTTACGGCAAGCAGTGCTTTACCTGCGCGTGCCGCATTCGCCCTGCCGAGATGGCGACTTATCCAGTCTCCCGTTCTCGCCACCGTCATCAGGTCGATGCCGGTTTTGATGCCAAGCCCGTGCAGGAGATAAACAACGTCTTCGGTGGCGACATTGCCGCTTGCGCCCGGCGCAAAGGGGCAACCGCCGAGCCCGGCCACGGAACTGTCGAACACACAAATACCTTCCTCAAGCGAAGCCAGCACATTGGCGACGCCCTGCCCATAGGTGTCGTGGAAATGCATGGCGAGTTTTTCGCGCGGGATGCGGGTCGATACATGTTGGATGAGCTTGCGGATTTGCCCGGCCGTGCCGACACCAATCGTATCGCCGAGCGAGATTTCGTAGCATCCCATGGCGACAAGCGCTTCGGCCATCGCCGCCACATCTTCGGGTGCGACCGCGCCGTCATAGGGGCAACCGGCGATGCAGGAGACATAGCCGCGCATGCGGATGTTACGGCTGGCAGCTGCCTCCGAAACATCGCGCAGGCGCTCGAGGCTTTCGGCGCGCGAACAGGCGATATTGTGCTGGCTGAAGCCTTCGGATGCGGACACGAAAACGGCTATCTCCGTCACACCGGCTTCAACGGCGGCCTCGAAACCCTTGATATTTGGAACGAGCGCCGGATAGGCGGTATTGGGGTGTCGTTTGAGGCCTAGAAGCACCTCCTTCGACCCTGCCATTTGCGGAACTTTTTTTGGCGAAACGAAGGCTCCCGCCTCCACCGCTGCCAATCCGGCCGCAGCCAGCCGCTCGATCAACCTGATCTTGATGGCGGTGGGAACCTCAGCAGTTTCGTTTTGCAGGCCATCACGTGCGCCGACCTCGACGATCTTGACGGTTTTGGGCAAGGCCATCTCATGCGCCCTCCGGTTCGAAATCCACCAGCATGGCGCCGGCTTCGACCATATTACCTTCGGCGCAGTTGATGGCGGTGACGGTGCCTTTTGCTGGCGCACGGATAGTGTGCTCCATTTTCATCGCCTCCATCACCACAAGCGCGTCACCGGCCTCAACCGCTGCGCCCTGCTTGCTTAGAATGGCGCGGATGACGCCGGGCATCGGGGCTTCCAGACCGCCGGTATGGGTGGAGGTATCCGCTACATCGACCGGGTCGGGCTGGCTGATGCGATAGTGCTCGCCATCCAGAAAAAGCGCGTGGCCGTTATCGCTGGCAAAGAAACGGCACTGCCTTTGCCTGCCATCGACGGTCGCCCGCAGTGCGCCGTCTTGTGAGATGCTGCCATGAGCGCGGATTGCCCGCGTGCCGATCTCCAGTGAAAAACCATCTGGCTCATGTTTAACGGCGACATCGACCGGCTGTTGATCCAGGACGAAACGCAGGGTTTCCCGCGCTGGCGCATTGAGGCGGAAAGAGTTCGTATTGTTCCAAGGGCTATAAGGATCGGCCTGCGGCTTGGCCCCGTTCCGGCGTGAGAGAAGCAGGCCGAGCGTGGCCAAAGCTATTTCGTTCTCGCCCGTGGCTCCGGGGGCAAAGAGCGCCGCTTCGTTGCGGGCTATGAAGCCGGTATCGAGTTCGGCGGCGGCGAAAGCATCCAGCCCTGCAAGCCGTGTTAAAAAGGCGGCATTGCTGGTGACGCCGCAAATCGCCAGTTTTTCGAGTGCAAGACGCAGACGCCGCACGGCAGACAGACGGTCGTAATCCCAGACGATCAGCTTGGCGATCATCGGATCATAGTGCACGCTGATGGCGTCGCCGGTGCGTATGCCGCTATCTATCCTAAGGTGAGGTCCTTCTTCCGGAAAGGCGAGGTGGCTGACCGTGCCGATTGACGGCAGAAAATCATGCGTCGGGTCTTCGGCGTAAATCCGTGCCTCGATGGCATGGCCGTTGATGCGCAGATTGCCCCAGTCGTCCGGCAGCGCCTCTCCATTCGCAACACGGATCTGCCATTCTACCAGATCGAGCCCGGTAATATATTCCGTGACCGGATGCTCGACCTGAAGCCTCGTGTTCATTTCCATGAAATAGAACGCGCCGGACGGGTCGAGCAGGAACTCCACCGTTCCAGCCCCGCGATAGTCGATGGCGCGGGCGGCGGCGACCGCCGCGTCGTACATGCGTTGCCTGAGCGTATCGGGCAGGCCGGGGGCAGGGGCCTCCTCTATGACTTTCTGGTGCCGGCGCTGGATCGAGCAATCGCGCTCGAAAAGCGAAAGACAATTGCCATGGCCATCGGCAAAGACCTGCACCTCCACATGTCGCGGCCGTTCCAGATATTTCTCGATCAGCATACGGTCATTGCCGAAGGCGGCGAGCGCTTCGCGTTTTGCGCCGGCGAGTTCTGCCGCAAATTCACGCTTTTCACGGACAACGCGCATGCCCTTGCCACCGCCGCCAGCTGAAGCCTTGAGTAAAACCGGATAGCCGATGGCTTCTGCCTCGCCGGCAAGCTTTTCGTCGGCCTGATCCTCGCCGTGATAGCCGGGCACCACGGGAACGCCCGCCTTCGCCATAAGCGCCTTCGCCTCGCTTTTTCCGCCCATGGCGCGGATGGCATCGGGTGTCGGGCCGATGAAAATGATGCCGGCAGAGGCGCAGGCTTCGGCGAAACCGGCATTCTCCGAGAGAAAACCGTAACCGGGATGAATGGCTTGCGCGCCGCTTGCCTGTGCGGCGGCGATGATCTTTTCAGCATCGAGATACGACGAGCGGGCAGGTGCAGGACCGATCGCAATGGCCTCGTCGGCCAGCGCCACATGCATGGCGTCGCGGTCGGCATCCGAATAGACCGCGACGGTGCGGATGCCCATCTTGCGGGCGGTGCGGATGATCCGGCAGGCGATTTCGCCGCGGTTGGCGATCAGTATTTTTGAGAACATCGTCGCCTCACATCCTGAATATGCCGAAACGGGTGGGTTCAATCGGCGCGTTCAGCGCGGCCGACAGGCCAAGGCCGAGCACGAGGCGGGTGTCCTTCGGGTCGATGATGCCATCGTCCCACAGCCTTGCACTGGCATAATAGGGGTGACCTTCCCGCTCGTATTTTTCCCGGATCGGCTGTTTGAACGCCTCCTCGCCCTCCTTGGACCAGTGGCGGCCATCCGCCTCGATGCCGTCGCGCCGGATTTGCGCCAGAACGGATGCCGCCTGCTCGCCGCCCATGACGGAAATGCGCGCATTCGGCCACATCCACAAGAAGCGCGGCGAATAGGCGCGCCCGCACATGCCGTAATTGCCCGCACCGAAGGAGCCGCCGATAATGACGGTGAATTTCGGCACTTTAGCCGATGCAACGGCCGTAACGAGCTTGGCGCCATCCTTCGCGATACCATCAGCCTCATAGGCCTTGCCGACCATGAAGCCGGTGATGTTCTGCAGGAAAACCAGGGGAATGCCGCGCTGGCAGCAGAGTTCAATGAAATGCGTGCCCTTCAGCGCCGATTCCGAAAACAGAATGCCGTTATTGGCGACGATGCCGACGGGATAACCGTGGATATGGGCGAAACCACAGACCAGCGTCGTGCCGTAAAGCGCCTTGAACTCGTCGAATTCGGAACCATCCACCAGACGCGCGATGATCTCGCGCACCTCGAAAGGCTTGCGCGTATCGGTGGGCACGATGCCGTAAAGCTCCTCCGATGGATAAAGCGGTTCTGCGGGTTCGCGAATATCCAGCTCCACGCGTTTGCGGCGATTGAGGGTGGAGACGATCCTTCGGGTCAGCGAAAGCGCGTGGCGGTCATCGTGGGCATAGTGATCAGTCACGCCGGATTGCCGCGAATGCACATCCGCGCCACCCAGTTCTTCCGCACTCACCACTTCGCCCGTTGCGGCCTTCACCAGCGGCGGGCCGCCGAGGAAGATCGTGCCCTGATTTTTGACGATCACGGACTGGTCGCTCATAGCAGGCACATAGGCCCCGCCAGCCGTACAGCTTCCCATCACCACGGCGATCTGGGCGATGCCTGCCGCCGACATATTGGCCTGATTGTAAAAGATGCGGCCGAAATGATCGCGGTCGGGAAAAACCTCGTCCTGATTGGGAAGGTTCGCACCGCCGGAATCGACCAGATAAATGCAGGGCAGGTGGTTTTCGGCAGCGATCTCCTGCGCGCGCAGATGTTTCTTGACCGTCAGCGGATAATAGGTGCCGCCTTTCACCGTCGCGTCATTGGCCACGATGACGCATTCACGGCCTGCGACCCGACCGATGCCGGTGACGATGCCGGCGGCCGGAACGGGTTCGTCGTAGACCTCGTATGCTGCGAATTGCGAGAATTCGAGAAACGGACTGCCGGGATCGAGCAGTGCCTCTATCCGGTCGCGCGCAAGCAATTTGCCGCGTGACAGATGCCGTTCGCGCGCCTTGTCGCCGCCGCCCTTGGAGATTTTTTCGACATGCTGCCGCAGGTCATCCACCAGGCCCGACATGAAGGTGACGTTGGCGGAAAAGGTGGGATCGCGGTTCAGACTGGATGTAAGCTTCATCGCATTCCTCACCCGTTGCCTTTGACCAGTTCGCGGCCGATCAGCATCCGGCGGATTTCGCTGGTGCCCGCGCCGATTTCATAAAGCTTGGCGTCCCGAAGCAAGCGACCCGCCGGGCTTTCATTGACATAGCCGGAACCGCCGAGAAGCTGGATTGCATCCAGTGCAACTCGCGTCGCCCGCTCGGCGGCAAACAGGATCGCACCTGCCGCATCCTGCCTTGTGATGCGGCCATTGTCGCAGGCGCGCGCCACGGCATAGACATAGGCGCGGGAGGCGTTCATGGCCGAATAGATATCGGCAAGCTTTCCCTGCACCAGCTGGAATTCGCCGATCGGCTTGCCGAATTGCTTGCGCTCGCGCGCATAGGGTAGCACCAGATCGATAGCCGCCTGCATGATGCCAACAGGGCCGGCAGCCAGCACCGCGCGCTCGTAATCAAGCCCGCTCATCAGCACCGTCACGCCGTCGTTCAAGCGCCCGAGGAGGTTTTCCTCCGGGACCTCGCAATCCGTAAACACCAGTTCGGAGGTGGGTGAGCCGCGCATGCCAAGCTTGTCGAGTTTTTGTGCGGGGCGAAAACCCTTGAAGCCTTTTTCGATCAGAAAGGCCGTGATGCCACGCGCACCGGCGGACATGTCCGTCTTGGCGTATACAACCAGCGTGTCTGCCTCGTGACCGTTGGTGATCCACATCTTTGTGCCGTTCAGCACATAGACGTCGCCCTTACGTTCCGCCTTCAGCCGCATCGAGACGACATCCGAGCCGGCTTCCGTCTCGCTCATGGCGAGCGAACCGACATGCTCGCCCGACACCAGCTTCGGCAGATATCGCCGCTTCTGCTCTTCCGTTCCCCAGCGATGAATCTGGTTGATGCAGAGGTTGGAATGTGCGCCATAGGACAGGCCGATGGACGCGGAAGCGCGGCTTATCTCCTCCATCGCCACGCAATGAGCGAGATAGCCCATGTCAGCACCGCCGAATTCCTCCGAAACGGTAATACCGTGCAGACCGAGTTCACCCATCCGCGGCCAGAGCTGGCGCGGAAACTGATCGTTGCGATCGATTTCTGCGGCGAGCGGCGCTATTTCATCGTCTGCGAATGCTCTTGCGCTGTCGCGCAATGCTGCGATTTCCGGGCCGAGATCGGCATCGAAAATGGCGGCGAGGTTCAAACTCATCGCGTCTCCTCCTCCGGACGGCCTTTTATCTCCGTCCCTCTCGTCAGCGGCCAGCACCTCCTCCGTGCTGGCAACTCTCATTTATGGCGCGTCACCTCCGGTGAAGGCGGCGGAACGGCGCACGAATGTCTTGATGGCGAAATTGGACTGGATGCGCGACACACCGGGAACCGTGGTCAGGAAATCCAGAAGCTGCTGATAATGCGGTAGATCCCGCACCATTGCATGAATGAGATAGTCGGAACTGCCGCTCGTCTGGTAGCCGCCCACCACTTCCGGAATGGAGGCGACATGGTGCTCGAACGTCGTCAGCGCTTCCTTGATCTGCCGTTCCAGCGTGACGGAAATGAAGACGCCCATATTGCCGAGCAGCCGGTTCTCATCGAACACGGCGGTATAACCGCGAATGATGCCTTCTTCTTCCAGCTTGCGCACGCGGCGCAGTGTCGGCGTGAAGGAAAGCCCGATCCGGGCCGCCAGATCGCGCCAGCTCACACGCCCGTCATCGCCAAGCACATGGAGAATCTTCTGGTCGAAACTGTCGAGCTCAATCATGGATCATTTGCTCTATGATATGACTAATTGTTGGATCAAAGATATCGCCAATCAAAAAACTGTCAATCAAAATAGCTTTGAAATGAATTCGAGATAGTGATAGCGTTCACGTCAGTCGCGGTCTGGAGGAGATAGCGATGACGGTCGTTCTCTCGGTGGGAGGATGACCAAGGGAGGTGAATTTGGCTGTGCATGACCCTGTCGTTATCGTCGGGGCCGCCCGTACTGCTATGGGTGGGTTCCAGGGCGAATTCAAATCGGTGGCGGCTTCCGATCTCGGGGCGGCGGCGATCCGCGCGGCCGTCGAACGGGCTGCAATTTCTTCCGCTGACATCGACGATGTGCTGATGGGCTGCGTGCTCTCAGCCGGGCAGGGACAGGCTCCTGCCAGACAGGCAGCGATTGCCGCCGCCATTCCCAACTCGGTTGGCGCAACAACAATCAACAAGATGTGTGGCTCGGGCATGAAAGCGATCATGCTGGCACATGACCAGCTTGCGGCGGGAAGCTCTTCCATCGTGCTTGCCGGTGGCATGGAAAGCATGAGCAACGCCCCCTATCTGCTGGACCGCGCCCGCAACGGCTATCGTCTCGGCCACGGAAAGCTCACCGACCACATGTTTCTCGACGGTCTCGAAGACGCCTATGACAAGGGCAGGCTGATGGGGACTTTTGCTGAAGATTGCGCGCAAGAGTATCAATTCACTCGTGCGATGCAGGATGATTTTGCGCTCGCCTCACTGGAACGGGCACGACGCGCCGTAGAGGAAGGTGCGTTCGAAGCGGAAATCGCGCCTGTTGGCGATGATGGCGTGGACGAGTTGCCGGGGAAGGCAAAGCCGGAAAAGATACCGCAGCTGAAGCCCGCCTTTCGCGACGGCGGAACGGTGACGGCGGCGAATTCCAGTTCTATCTCGGATGGTGCAGCCGCTCTCGTTCTCACGCGCCGTTCCGAAGCGGAAAGACGAGGCCTTTCACCGCTGGCGACCATTATCGGTCAGGCATCCCATGCGGATGCACCCGCCAGATATCCGACGGCCCCCAACGGCGCGATGACAAAGCTGTTCGAAAAAACCGGCTGGTCGGCAAAGGATGTCGATCTGTTCGAAATCAACGAGGCTTTCGCGGTTGTGGTGATGGCGGCCATGCGTGATCTCGATCTGCCACATGAGAAGGTGAATGTGCATGGCGGCGCCTGCGCGCTCGGCCATCCCATCGGGGCTTCCGGTGCACGCATCGTCGTCACGTTGCTGGCCGCTTTGCAGCGTCACGGACTGAAACGCGGCGTTGCCGCCGTCTGCATCGGCGGCGGCGAGGCGACTGCGCTTGCGGTCGAGCGGCACTGAAGGGAGGCGGAGATGATCCTGAACGAAGCCCAGCAACAGATCAGGGACATGGCCCGCGATTTCGCCCGCGAGCGGCTTGCCCCCGGTGCTGCCGCGCGCGACCGGGAAAGCCGGTTCCCGAAAGACGAGCTGAAAGAAATGGGTGAGCTCGGCTTTCTCGGCATGCTGGTCTCGGAGGATTATGGCGGGTCGGAAACCGGTGCTGTCGCTTACGCCCTGGCGCTGGAGGAAATCGCTGCCGGTGACGGCGCCTGTTCCACCATCATGAGCGTCCACAATTCGGTTGGCTGCGTGCCGATCCTGAAATTCGGCACGGCAGAGCAGAAGCAGCGTTTCCTCCCCAAGCTCGCCTCCGGCGAATGGATCGGCGGTTTTGCGCTGACCGAACCGCAGGCCGGTTCCGACGCCTCCAATCTGAAGACAAAAGCGCGGCGCGATGGCGACCGCTATATCATCGACGGCGCAAAACAGTTCATCACGTCGGGCAAGAATGGCGATGTCGTCATCGTCTTCGCCGTCACCGATCCTGCTGCTGGCAAAAAAGGTATCACGGCCTTCATCGTGCCGACAGATACGCCCGGTTACGAGGTAATCAGGATCGAGGAAAAACTCGGTCTGCATTCTTCGGATACCTGCCAGATTGCCTTTACCGATATGGCGGTCCCAGCCGAATTGCGGCTCGGTGAAGAGGGGCAGGGGTATCGCATCGCGCTCGCCAATCTGGAAGGCGGTCGTATCGGCATTGCCGCACAGGCGGTTGGCATGGCGCAGGCGGCTTTCGAGGCGGCGCGGGATTATGCCCGCGAGCGCAAGGCCTTCGGGCAAGCCATCATCGAGCATCAGGCCGTTGCGTTTAGGCTTGCGGATATGGCAACGCGCATAACGGCGGCGCGGCAACTGGTGCTGCATGCGGCGGCGCTGAAGGAAGCGGGCGAGCCCTGCCTTTCGGAGGCCTCGATGGCAAAGCTCTTTGCCTCGGAAATGGCGGAGCGTGTCTGCTCGGACGCCATCCAGATTCACGGCGGTTACGGCTACATGGCGGATTATCCGGTGGAGCGGATCTATCGCGATGTACGCATCTGCCAGATTTACGAGGGAACCAGCGATGTCCAGCGCATGGTCATCGCGCGAAACCTCTGAAAATTGTTTCGTCGTCTGGAGGAGATGGCGATGGGAGGAGTAGAATGGATATTACCGAAACCACGCATCTCAGCCTGCATGTTCCCGAACCAGCGGTGCGGCCAGGCGACCAGCCGGATTTCTCCAATGTGAAGATACCCAAGGCCGGCTCCGTGCCACGCCCGGAGGTGGACGCAGCACCTGAAGACATGCGCGATCTGGCCTATTCCATCATCCGCGTCCTCAATCATCAAGGTGAGGCTGTCGGCCCGTGGGCCGGGCTGCTTTCGGATGAGGATTTGCTCGTCGGCCTGAAGAACATGATGCGGCTGCGGGCTTTCGATGCCCGCATGCTGATGGCACAGCGGCAGGGCAAGACCTCCTTTTACATGCAACATCTGGGCGAGGAAGCGGTCAGTTGCGCCTTCCGCAAGGCGCTCTCCAAAGGCGACATGAATTTCCCGACCTACCGGCAGGCCGGTCTGTTGATCGCCGACGATTACCCGCTCGTCACCATGATGAACCAGATCTATTCCAACGAACTGGACCCGCTGCATGGGCGGCAATTGCCGGTTCTTTACTCCTCGAAGGAGCATGGCTTCTTCACCGTGTCGGGCAATCTTGCCACGCAATATGTGCAGGCGGTCGGCTGGGCGATGGCATCTGCCATCAAGGGCGATACGAAGATCGCGGCAGCATGGATCGGTGACGGCTCAACGGCGGAATCGGATTTCCACTCGGCGCTGGTCTTCGCCTCCACCTACAAGGCGCCGGTCATCCTCAATATCGTCAACAACCAATGGGCCATTTCCACCTTTCAGGGTATCGCGCGCGGCGGTTCCGGCACCTTTGCGGCCAGAGGCCTGGGCTTCGGCATTCCGGCGCTCCGGGTCGACGGCAACGATTATCTCGCCGTTTATGCCGTGGCTCGCTGGGCGGTGGAGCGGGCGCGGCGCAATCTCGGACCGACGCTGATCGAATATGTGACCTACCGTGTCGGCGCGCATTCCACTTCCGACGATCCGAGCGCTTATCGCCCCAAGACCGAGTCCGAGGCATGGCCACTGGGTGACCCGGTTCTGCGGTTGAAGAAACATCTCATCCTGCGCGGCGTCTGGTCGGAGGAGCGGCACCGGCAGGCGGAAGCGGAAATTGCCGACGAGGTGCTTGAGGCGCAGCGTGAGGCGGAAAGCCACGGTACGCTGCATGAGGGCCGCAAGCCGCCAAAGAAGGATATTTTCGAGGGCGTTTACGCCGAGATGCCGCCGCATCTCGCCCGCCAGCGCCAGAAGGCAGGGTGGTGAGACATGACAAGAATGACGATGATCGAAGCCGTCCGCAGCGCCATGGATGTGTCCATGGAGCGCAGCGACGATGTGGTGGTATTCGGCGAGGATGTTGGCTATTTCGGCGGCGTGTTTCGTGCGACGCAGGGCTTGCAGGGCAAATATGGCAAGACACGCTGTTTCGACGCGCCGATCAGCGAATCCGGTATTGTCGGCACGGCCATCGGCATGGCCGCTTATGGCCTGCGCCCCTGCGTCGAAATCCAGTTCGCGGATTACATGTACCCGGCCTATGACCAGATCACCCAGGAAGCGGCGCGCATTCGTTATCGCTCCAATGGCGATTTCACCTGCCCCATAGTCCTGCGCATGCCGACCGGCGGCGGCATTTTTGGCGGGCAGACGCATAGTCAGAGCCCGGAGGCGCTTTTTACCCATGTCTGCGGGCTAAAGGTGGTGGTTCCCTCCAATCCTTACGACGCCAAGGGGTTGCTGATCGCCTCGATCGAAGACCCGGATCCGGTGATGTTTCTGGAGCCGAAGCGGCTTTATAACGGCCCCTTCGACGGCCATCACGACCGGCCGGTAACGCCATGGTCGAAGCACGAGATGGGCGAGGTGCCGGAAGGACATTACACCATTCCGATCGGCAAGGCCGAAATCCGCCGCGCCGGGCAGGATGTCACTGTCATCGCTTACGGCACCATGGTGCATGTTGCGCTCGCCGCAGCGGAAGAAACGGGCGTGGATGCCGAGATCATCGATCTGCGCAGCCTTTTGCCACTCGATCTGGACACCATTGTAAAGTCCGTTGCCAAGACCGGTCGCTGCGTCATGGTGCATGAGGCAACGCTCACGTCAGGCTTCGGTGCGGAGGTCGTTTCGCTGGTACAGGAACACTGCTTCTATCATCTGGAAGCACCCGTCGTCCGTGTGGCTGGTTGGGATACGCCTTATCCCCACGCGCAGGAGTGGGATTATTTTCCGGGGCCGGCCCGCGTCGGGCGCGCCCTCGTCGAAGTCATGGAGGCCTGAAGATGGCGGAATTTGTTATCACTATGCCTGATGTCGGCGAAGGTGTGGCGGAAGCCGAACTGGTGGAATGGAACGTCAAACCCGGCGATCCCGTGCACGAGGATATGGTGCTGGCCGCTGTGATGACCGACAAGGCGACGGTTGAAATCCCCTCGCCGGTTGCGGGCGTCGTCACATGGTTGGCAGCGGAGGTGGGTGATACGGTGGCGGTTAAGGCACCGCTGGTGCGCATCGAAACCAATGCCTCCGCTGTTGCTGCTGCCCCCGCGGATGTGACCGAGCCGGAAGCGCCATCCGACATGACGGAAGAGCCGCCAGCGGCTGAAATCCAGCCCGCCCGCGAAATACAGGATGCGCCGCCTTCCTCTGAGGTGGAACACCATAAACCTCTGGCGTCGCCAGCCGTTCGCCAGCGCGCCGACGATCTCGATATCGATCTCGGACAAGTGAGGGGAACAGGGCCGGACGGGCATATCACCCACGCCGATCTCGATACATTTCTGACCGCACGGTCGCAATCTGAGCGGCCCGCTGCGCCGATAGCTTCCCGCGATAGCGCTGTCGAAGAGGTGAAGGTGACAGGGCTGAGGCGCAAGATCGCCGAGAAGATGACGCTGTCCGTCTCCCGCATTCCCCACATCACCTACGTCGAGGAAATCGACGTGACCGATCTGGAGGATTTGCGCACGACCATGAATGGCAACCGCCGGTCAGGACAGCCGAAACTGACGATCCTGCCGTTCCTGATGCGCGCACTTGTGAAAACGGTCGCCGATCATCCCGGCATGAATGCCACCTTCGATGACGAAAAAGGGGTCGTCAGTCACTACGAAGCGGTGCATATCGGCATAGCCACGCAGACACCTACGGGGCTGATGGTCCCGGTCGTTCGCCACACGGAAGCGCTCGGCCTTTGGGATTGTGCTGCTGAAGTTATGCGCGTGGCCGAGGCGTCGCGCACCGGCGCCGCGCAACGGGACGAGTTGACGGGGTCCACCATCACCATCAGCTCGCTCGGCCCCCTTGGCGGTATCGTTTCGACGCCCATCATCAATCACCCGGAGGTGGCGATCATCGGCGTGAACAAGATCGTGACGCGACCGGTCTGGGATGGCAGCGGTTTCGTGCCGCGCAAAATGATGAACCTCTCCTCCAGCTTCGATCACCGGGTCGTAGACGGCTGGGATGCCGCCGTCTTCATTCAGGCTATCAAGGCGCTGCTGGAAAAGCCGGCGCTGATCTTCATCGACGGCTGAGCTTCGTTCGAAAAGGATTTTCTTCCGTGAAGCACTTCAGCTTCACGGAACTGTTTCGGTGTCGGTATAGGCTTGCGTTCGCGATCTTCGAGTATAGAAGAGAAAGAACGAGAAGCGTGTTTTCTCATCATGATCATAGTGGCGGACGGGGGCGCTCCGGTGCCCAGCGCTTCGCTGTTCGTCGGCAACCGAATGAAGAAGAAGGTCCTTTCATGAGCACTCCCAAACCCGTTGTCCTGACTATTCTCGATGGCTGGGGACTGAGCGAGGACACGTCCAGCAATGCGCCGGTACTGGCAAACACGCCCACCATGGATAGGCTTTTCGCCACCTGCCCGAATGCGCGGCTGACCACCTTCGGCCCGAATGTCGGTCTGCCCACCGGGCAAATGGGCAATTCGGAAGTTGGACACACCAATATCGGCGCCGGTCGCATCGTCGCCATGGATCTTGGCCAGATCGATCTGGCTATCGAAGACGGCAGCTTTTTCAGGAATGCTGCGATGCTCGATTTCGCCGCCAAGGTGAAGGCTGCGGGCGGCGTGGCGCATGTGATGTGCGTCGTTTCCGATGGCGGCGTTCACGGCCACATCGTCCACGGTCGGGCGGCGGTGAAGCTGCTGACCGATCTGGGTTTGAAGGTCGTCGTGCACGCCATCACCGATGGTCGCGATGTCGCGCCGCAGTCCGCAGAGGGCTTCGTCCCCGCATTTGCGGCAAGCCTGCCGCAAGGCGCCAGCATCGGCACGGTGATCGGCCGTTATTATGCGATGGACCGCGATAATCGCTGGGAGCGTGTTGAAAAGGCCTATGACGCCATGGTTCTCGGCCGGGGCGAACATGCGCCGGACGCGGTGAGCGCGGTTGCCGCAAGCTACAAAAATGATGTTACGGACGAATTCATCCTGCCAACGGTCATCGGTGGTTACGAAGGCTTCAAATCCGGCGACGGTCTCTTCTGCCTGAATTTCCGTGCCGACCGCGCTCGTGAAATCCTGCTTGCCATCGGTGCGGATGATTTCGACGGGTTTGTCCGTGAAAAGCCAGTGCTTTCGGCGCTGCTTGGCATGGTGGAATATTCGACCAAACATGCGACCTTCATGACGACGGCTTACCCTAAGCGCGATATCGAAAATACTTTGGGTGCCTGGGTTGCCAAGCAGGGTCTGCGGCAGTTCCGTCTGGCCGAGACGGAAAAATATCCGCATGTCACTTTCTTCCTGAATGGTGGCAAGGAAGAACCTGAAGTGGGCGAAGACCGCTTCATGCCGAAGTCTCCGAAGGTTGCGACCTACGATCTGCAGCCGGAAATGAGCGCGCCTGAGGTGACGGAGAAATTCGTCGAGGCGATCGGCAAGGGTTACGATCTCATCGTCACCAATTACGCCAATCCCGACATGGTGGGCCATACCGGCGATCTGCAAGCCGCGATCAAGGCTTGCGAAGCCGTGGACCGGGGGCTCGCCGCAGTCGTTGCCGCTCTGGAAAAGGTTGGCGGCGCCATGCTGGTGATTGCCGACCACGGTAATTGTGAAACCATGGTCGACCCGGTAACCGGTGGCCCGCACACCGCGCACACCACCAATCCGGTGCCGGTGATCCTGTTCGGTGGACCTGAAGGCGCGAAGCTGCATGACGGTATCCTCGCCGATGTCGCTCCCACGCTGCTGCAATTGATGAATGTGCCGCTGCCTGCGGAAATGACGGGCAAAAGCCTGATCGACCTGTAATCCAGCGACGATGCGCGAGAGCCTGCTGCTCTCGCGCATGTCCAGGCAAGGCGGAAATGCCTACCGTTTGGCGTAGATTCGGTCGTGAACGAGCATGCCGGCGATCATGGCGCAAACGAGGAGAATGACCGGCATTAGGCCGAGAGCAAGCGCCGATATCGCCGGGCCGGGGCAGAAACCGGCAAACCCCCAGCCTGCGCCGAAAATAGCCGAGCCCACAACCAACGGCGCGTCGACCCGAGTTTTGGCGGCAAGGTGAAATTCCGCACTGAGAACTGGTTTGGCAAGGAAACGGCACAACAGAACGCCCGGCACGGCGACCAAAACCGCACCGCCGAGAACGAACATCAGGCTCGGATCCCAATGGCCGCTCGCCACGTCGAGAAAGCCTGAAACGCGGGCAGGATCGATCATGCCGGACAGGGAGAGGCCAAATCCGAACAGTGCCCCGGCCGCAAGTGCCACCACGAAACGCGCCATGACCTGATTTTTCATGACAGCGCTCCGGTTATCGTCGCGGCAAGGATACCGGTGATCAGGAAGATGGCAGTGGCGGTGATGGAGCGCCGGGAAAATCGTGCAAGACCCATGATGCCATGGCCGGATGTGCAGCCGGATCCCATGCGCGTACCGAACCCCACCAGCAGCCCAGCAATGACGATCAGCGGCCAGGGTGCAGATATGGTGAGCGCGGGAAAGCGGTCGAATGCGGCGGCGTAAAGATAGGGGCCTGTGAGCAAACCTGCGACGAAAGCCACATCCGTCAAGCGCCGTTCCTTGCCGAGTACATTGCCCAGGATGCCGCTGATACCGGCGATGCGGCCGTTAAAGAGAAACAGAAGAATACTCGCGAGGCCGAGCAGCATACCGCCGAATAGAGAGGGCCAATAGGCTGTCACGGGTTTTCCTCCGGCGCACAGAAGATGGTATAGAGAGCCTCGATCAGCTGCGCCGCTTTTTCCTCGGTTAACCGGTAGAAGATCTGTTTGGCCTCGCGCCGCGTTTCAACAACGCCCGCCTCACGCAAAACCCCAAGCTGCTGGGAAAGTGTAGGCTGGCGGATATCCAGCTTGGCTTCCAGCTCGCCAACGGAAAACTCCCCCTGCGCCAGCGTGCAGGCGAGCATCAGCCGCGCGGGATGGGCAAGCGTCTTCAAGAGTATGGCGACCTCGACTGCGCGTTCCTCCATCTCGACAAGCGGGATTTCGGTGATATCAGGTATCTGTTTCCGCATGTTTTCCTTTACCATGTGCTGCCCTCCAGCACGTCGAGCGGGAATTTCAGATAACGTTTGCCATTGGCCTCCGGCTCCGGCAGGCGGCCGCCACGGATATTCACCTGCAAGGCGTGCAGAATGAGCTTCGGCATCGGCAAGGTGCGATCCCGCGCCTCGCGCAGTTGAATAAAGCCTTCCTCTGTCATGCCAACCAGATGCGGATTGCCGCGTTTCTGTTCTCCAACAGTGCTTTCCCATTTGGGCGCGCGGCCACCGGGTTGATAGTCGTGGCCGGTGAAAAGCCGCGTTTCGTCGGGGAGGGCGAGGATGTCCTGAATGGATGCCCAGAGCTCTCTGGCGCTGCCGCCTGGAAAATCGGCGCGCGCCGTGCCGGAATCAGGCATGAAAAGAGTGTCATGCACGAATGCGGCGTCGCCCACCACGTAGGTTACGGAGGCAAGCGTATGTCCGGGTGAAAACAGCACGCGAGCTTCCAGCGAGCCGATGGTGAACCGGTCTCCCGCTTCAAACAGCCGGTCCCATTGCGAGCCGTCTGTTTCAAGATCGGGCCAGTTATATTTCTCCTGCCACAGCCGCTGCACACCGGTGACCTTGGCGCCGATTGCCGTTTTCGCGCCGGTTCTTTGGCTGAGATAGTGGGCGGCGGAAAAATGGTCGGCATGCGGATGCGTGTCCAGAACCCATTCCACCGCCAGGCCTTGCTCCTTGACATAGGCCAGAATGGCATCGGCATTCACCGTGCCGGTCGCCCCCGATTTCTCGTCGAAATCGTAGACCGGATCGATGATGGCGCAGCGCCGGGTTGCGGGGTCGGAAACGACATATTGCACGCTCGATGTGCTCGGATCGAAGAAAGCCTTGACGTGCGGCTTTGCCGCAGCCTGCCGCTCCAGCCAGCGGACGGCGCCGGAAAGATCGAAACCATGCTGTTGGCCGAAAGTCGCGATCTCGCTTTGTTTCATGCGCCCGTCCAGCGCTTCGCCAAGCACATAGAGGGTCAGCGCTCGCGCTCCACCCTTGCAATGGGCAAATACGGGGCCTTTTGCCTCGGTCATCGTCTGCTGAAAGGCACGAATATCGGCTTCGGTAATAGTCGGGCCATTGACCGGAATGAAACTGTAGGCAAGACCCGCAGCATTGGCGGCGCTTTTTTCATGTTCATTGCCCGGCTGGCCGGGCTCTTCGCCATCCGGCCGGGCATTGATGATGCTTTTGTAGCCCTGATCGGAAAGCGATGAAAAGTCGGAGATATCCGGCTGGCCTGCGACCGTCAGACGTTCGTTGATCCTCACGGCACTCATCGGTTTCTCCTGTTGTTCTAAATTAATATACGTTATCATATAATGTATATTGTTCGGCGGCAACAGACGGAAGAGAAAATTTCAGAGGTGGCGATTTCCTGTGTTCGCGACGAAATCACAAGCTTGCCCGAAGGGGATCGAGCAAGTGTGCTTTTCCGGGAAGCCCGCAGGTGAGTGTGGGCGGGGGCTGGCTTCAGGCTAAAAGCTTGCGGCGCGTCGCTTTCCAGCCAAGACAGATTGCCGCAACAAGCAGGGCGAGTTGAGCGACAAGGAATGGTGGTTCGTTGCCGTTCGGAGCAAGTGCGTTCAGTGCCTCGACCTTGAGAAAGGACTGAACGATCAGCACGAACATATTCAGATAAAGGCCCATCGTGGCGGTGATCGAATAAACAGTTCGCGCCCTGCCATTGAGACCGTATCCGTAAAGCGCGACCAGCGCGACCGCCAGAATGATGGTCGAGATGATGCCAACGCCGAGTGCCGGTGTGAAGTTGCCGATTGGAAACAGGAAGCCGGTGAGCGTTGTGGCGAGCGTGGTGACGAGAAACAGCGCCATCATGCGCGGCATCCATCGCCCTGCCGCATAAGCGGGCAGGGCGATCAATCCGGTTACGATGCCTATGAGGCTCAAGGCAACGTGCAATGTCGTGAATTGGGGAATGGTCAGTCCGAGGATCATGATGCGTCTCCCTCTATTCAGTTTGGGTTGCACCATACCGGCTGGCGGCATGTGCATGCGATAGATTGGGCCTCAATGCAGCGCGGGCCGCAAGGAAATTTTCAAGGTCTGCCGTATCCGGCAGGGAAGGAATGGTCAGCGTCTCGCCCAGATCAAGACCGGCCAGGGCTGCATCCACCATCTCGTGGGCATCCATGACCATGGCGGCGGGAATGGCGTCGAGACGTTCCTCGTCCCAGATGGCCGTGCGGGTGATGCCCGGCAGGACACCCTGAACCCGAACGCCGGAAGGGGAAAGCTGCGCGTGCAGCGCCTCGGTGAAGGCAAGCACAAAGGCTTTGGTCGCCGGATAAACGGCGGTAAATGCAGCCGGCATCAAGGCCGTGACCGAGGTGATATTGATGATCGTGCCCTTTCCATCTGCTGCAAGACGCGGTGCGATCGCCGCTGCAAGCCGGGTGACGGCAAGGATATTGAGATTGATCATCGTCGCGACATGGGCCGGGTCCAGTTCCGTGATAGCGCCGTCTCCGGCAATACCGGCATTGTTGACGAGACCGATGATCCGCCGGTCCTCGCGCAGCCGTGCCTCTACCCTTTCGAGGTCTTCCGCCCGTGAAAGGTCTGCTGCCAGAACCTTGACAGCGATCTGGTGATCCTTTTCCAGCCGCTCGGCCAGCGTCTTAAGCTTTTCGGCGCGTCGCGCCACGAGGATAAGATCGTGGCCGCGTTTTGCCAGGCGCTCGGCATAAACAGCGCCAATGCCATCGGACGCGCCGGTGATGAGAAACGTATTCTGTGTCATGTCACGTGTTTCCTTTGTCTGATGGTTTCAGGCGTTGATGAAAGCAAGAAGGTCGGCGTTGAACCGGTCCTGATGGGTCTGTGTCAGTCCATGGTCGGCGCCCTCATAGACCTTGAGGGTCGCATGTTTGACGATCTTGACCGTGGAGAGCGCAGAAGCGCCGATCGGCACGATCTGGTCGTCGTCGCCGTGCAGTACGAGCGTTGGCTTGTCGAAAGCCTTCAGGTCCTGATGAAAATCGCTTTCCGAAAAGGCGCGGATGCTGTCTAGCTGGCCCTTGAGGCCGCCCATCATGCCCTGCCGCCAGAACTCGTCGCGAATACCTTCAGAAATCACAGCACCTTCACGGTTGTAGCCGTAGAAAGGAATGGTCAGATCCCTGAAGAACTGGCTACGATTGTCGTAGGTACCCTTGCGGATGCCGTCGAAAACATCGATCGGCAGGCCGATGGCATTGCTTTCCGTCTTCAGCATCAGTGGCGGTACTGCGCCGATGAGGGCGATCCTGGCGACGCGGGCCGTACCATGGCGGCCAATATAGCGCGTTACCTCGCCGCCGCCGGTGGAATGGCCGACGAGAATGATGTCGTGAAGATCGAGCTGTTCGATCAGCTCGGCCAGATCGTCAGCATATTGATCCATGGTGTTGTTGTGCCAGACTTGGTCGGAGCGGCCGTGGCTGCGGCGATCATGGGCGATGGTGCGGAAACCGTTATTGGCAAAGAATACCATCTGCGCGTCCCATGCATCGGCACTGAGCGGCCAGCCGTGGGAAAAGATGATGGGCTGGCCGTCTTTCGAACCCCAGTCCTTGTAGAAGATGTGCGTTCCGTCTCTGGTGACTATCGTTGTCATGGCTCTCTCTCCTGTTGCGGGTGGTTTGCTTGCGTCCTGTGGGAATAGAGATACTCTGGAGACAGCCGGGGCTGGATTGGCGCTTCTGACAGAAAACGAGCCGAAACTGACAAAACGGGGATGTGGGGCATGGCGGGTGTTGCGGGAAGTGCGCTGGAAGTCGGTCTGGTTCTCTACCGGGACTGTCAGGTCGCCATGGTGCACGGCATCACCGATCTTTTTGCCATCGCGTCGGTCTTCTCAGAGGATCGTGGTGGGCCGAAACTGCGGGTCAGCCACTGGAGCATGGGTGAGGGCGGTGAGTTTTCCCGTTGTCATGACACCGAGCCGGGCAGGGCGGGGCATCCCAATATCTTCGTCGTACCCGGCAGGCTGACCGGGCCAGCCGAAATCGACGAGGCCGGGCCCTATGCCCGCTGGCTGCTGGACCGGCATGCGCAGGGCGCGACGCTGGCCGCCAGTTGCGGAGGTTCCTTCATCGTCGCTGCGACAGGTCTTTTGGCCGGCCGCCCGGCCACTACCCACTGGCTGTTTGCGGAACGGTTTCGCGAGCGCTTTCCCGATATCCGCCTGGAGATAGACAAGATCGTCATCGAAGACGGCGATATCATCACGGCGGGTGGGCTGATGGCATGGACCGATCTTGGTCTGGGCATTGTTGACCGGCTGCTTGGGCCTTCGGTGATGATCGAGACCGGTAAGTTCCTTCTGATCGACCCCTCCGGTCGGGAGCAGCGACATTACAGCAGTTTCGCGCCGCGGCTGACGCATGGCGACGAGCCGATCCTGAAGGTGCAGCATTGGCTGCAGGCGCGCGCCGGGCGGGCGACCAGTGTCTCCGATATGGCCGCACATGCCGGGCTTGAGGAGCGAACCTTCCTTCGCCGCTTCAAGGCCGCCACCGGTATGAAGCCTATCGAATATGTCCAGCATCTTCGTGTCGGCAAGGCGCGGGAACTGCTGGAATTCACCCGTCGTTCGGTAGACCAGATCGCCTGGTCGGTGGGATACGAGGATGCCGCTGCCTTCCGTCGTGTGTTTCACCGTATTCTCGGCCTCTCGCCGGGCGAGTACAGAAACCGCTTTTCCAGCGGTTCGGCCATGGTGGCCGCCTGAGGGCAAATCCCGCAGTTGCGACATTGCCGCTTTGCAACGAGGTTGGTGCGAGAGCGCGGCCCTTGCAATGTGGCGGGTGTTTGCTAACATGCCAGACAAGTTTAAAACAGGTGGGCCGGAATGGACGTTGAGAGCAGCACGAAGCCGGGAATATCGCTCGCGGCGAAAATCAGCTCCGCATTGCGGCGAGATTTGTCTGAAGGCGTGTTCCGTCCCGGCGACCGTCTCCCGAGTGAGAGCGCGCTGACACGCGAATATTCCGTCAGCCGCACCGTGGTGCGGGAGGCCATCGCCATTCTACGCGCGGATGGTCTCGTAGAGGCCCGCAAGGGAGCGGGCGTTTTTGCCATTGAGGTGAAGCCGGCCAAGGAAGTGCCTTTCAATGATCTCGCCGTGGGACGGATCTCCTCGGTTATCGAACTACTGGAATTGCGCACCGTCTTCGAGGTCGAATCCGCAGGGCTTGCGGCATCGCGCCGATCCGCCGTGCAGGTGGAGTCGATTGTCGATGCGCATCGGCGCGTTGGCGACTGTCTCGCCGCCGGGTTGCCGACGCGGGATGCCGATTTCGAGTTCCATCTGGCCATTGCACAGGCGACGCAGAACAGGCGATTCCCCGAGTTTCTTCAACTCATCCGCTCCGGCATCATCCCGCGTGGCGAATTACAGGGGGCGGCGCCCGGTTCCCGTCCGAAGGACTACAATCTTCATCTCCAGGAGGAGCATGCGAAGATCGTTGACGCCATCATCGAAGGCGATGCCGATGCTGCCCGCCAATATATGGCGGCGCATCTGCGCGGTAGTCTTGAGCGCTACAAGGTGCTTTTGCGCTCCCGCACAGCCGCCGAATAACTCGGAAATTTCAGCTTTCTCAGCAGGTTAAGCGCTCGCCCGTCGGTAGAAAGCCAGAGAGGCGGCAAGCGTCAAAAGTGCGCCGCCGCAAATGCGGTCGAGCCATAACGCCCCTGACTTCCGCAACAGTCTGACGGCCTGCGAGCCCAGCAGGGCATATCCGAACATGACGATGAAATCGATGCCGGCAAAAACCAGCGCAAGCACCGCATATTGCTGGATCTGCGGTGCTGCCGGATCGATAAATTGCGGCAGGAAAGCCGAAAAGAACAGATATCCCTTGGGGTTGGTCACGGCTACAAGGAAGCTTTTGAGGAAAATCGAGCGGGCGGAAGTGGCCCCGGAAGTGTCTGCCGATTGAAGAGCGCCATCAAGCGAGCCTCTCGAGCGCAAAAGCATGGCGCCCAGGAAGGCAAGATAACAAACGCCGACCCATTTGACGACGCCGAACCAGAACTCCGAGGCGGCGAGCAATGCTCCCAATCCCAGTGCAACCGCGCCGATCAGGACGAAATCGGAGAGGACCGCGCCGGCCATACCTGTAAAGGCGCGGCGAACCCCGAAACGCGAGCCATTCGCAAGCGCCAGCAAAACCGTCGGGCCAGGTGTGGCAATACCGATAAAGGCAACTATCGCAAATGCCAGAAGTGTCATTTCCGCCATGTCTTCCTCCCCCTTGAAGCAGGAGATGTGCCGGTGCCGGACCGGCATCTCCACAGGCAGTTCGAAGCGAAGAATACAGGCTTTTGTCATCGCGGCAATATGTGTGATTCCTTTCTCCGGCAAAGCAAAGAACCGCTGGTTTTCGGATGAAATCTCGGTCTTGAAAGGCAGCGTTGTTGCCTGCTTCAGTCATTTTCCAAGCCTGCCGCAGGACCAATTTTATCGGCATATGCTTGACAGCTCTCCACACCTGTGACAACTTGCGAATAGTTGTCAGACAGGATTGCGCCTTTGTTATTTTGTGCAATCGACTTCTGGCAAGGGAGGAACCATGCCAAAAAGACGCCTTTCGCTGTATGGCCTGTCCGGCCAGATCGGAAGTATTGCGGTCACGCTGCTCGGATTGCTGCTGCTGACCTTTTTCATCGGCCGCCTGATGCCCGCTGATCCGGTGCGGGCCATCGTCGGCGAGGACGCGACCCGCGAAACCTATGAGCAGGTTTACCATGCGCTCGGTTTCGACCGTCCGCTCTGGCAACAATTCATCTATTATCTCGGCGATGTGTTCACCGGCGATTTCGGAACCTCGATCCGCACGGGCCAGCCTGTCATCCAGGATATCATACGCGTCATGCCGGCGACGATGGAGCTTGCGACCTTCGCGATCCTGATCGGTGCCGGCCTCGGAATTCCCATGGGGGTTTATGCCGCCGTCAAGAAAGACCGCTGGCAGGACCATTTGGTGCGGGTGCTCAGCCTGTTCGGCCATTCCATGCCGATTTTCTGGACCGGTATGATTGCGCTGATCGTTTTTTACGCTCATCTCGGGCTTGTCGGCGGCGGTGGCCGCATGGACCAGTTCTATATCGGTCTCGTGGAGGAACGAACGGGCTTCTTGCTCATCGACAGCCTGCTGGCGGGCGATATGGAAGTCTTCTGGTCGGCCATCAATCACCTCATCCTGCCCGCCGCTCTGCTTGGTTATTCATCGTCGGCCTATATCACCCGCATGACGCGCAGCTTCATGCTCGACCAGCTGGGCCAGGAATATGTGACGACTGCGCGCGTCAAAGGCCTGTCGCAACGCCAGACGGTGTGGCTGCATGCCTTCGGCAATATTCGTGTGCAGCTCGTCACCATCATTGCCCTTGCTTACGGCTCACTGCTGGAAGGCGCTGTCCTTATCGAGACCGTCTTCGCCTGGCCGGGCTTCGGCCAATATCTCACCAGCAATCTTATCATCGGCGACATGAATGCCGTGATGACCTGCGTGCTTATCGTCGGCGTCATCTTCATCGGGCTCAATCTCCTGTCCGACATTATGTACCGCTTTTTCGATCCGAGGACCCGCTGATGACGGCTCGTGCAGAAACTTCCTTGCGTCTTCCCGTGCCTTTGAACGCGCTGAAGAACATCATTGTCTTCCTGCTGAAAAGCCCGACATCGGCCTTCGGCCTGGTGATATTGCTGCTTCTCGTCATCGCGGCGATTTTCGCGCCCTGGCTTGCGACGCATGATCCTTACGTGCAGGATCTCGCCAAGACGCTGCAGCCGCCCGGTAACGGCCATTTCTTCGGCACGGACGAGCTTGGACGCGATATTTACAGTCGCCTTCTGTGGGGCGCGCGCATCACTCTCACCATCATCTCGCTGGTGTCGATCATCGTCGGTCCGGTCGGTCTGCTGGTCGGCACGGCCTCCGGTTATCTCGGCGGCAAGTTCGATACGGTGATGATGCGCATCACGGATATTTTCCTGTCGTTCCCGAGCCTCATCCTGTCGCTCGCCTTCGTGGCCGCGCTCGGACCCAGCCTCAACAATGCGATCATCGCGATCGCGCTCACCTCATGGCCGCCGATCGCGCGGCTCGCACGCGCCGAAGCGATGACATTCCGCAAGGCGGACTACATTGCCGCCGCAAGGCTTCAGGGTGCTTCGCCGCTGCGTATCATCATAAAATCGATCATGCCCATGTGCCTGCCTTCGGTCCTGATCCGTCTGACGCTGAATATGGCGACCGTCATTCTGACCGCCGCAGGCCTCGGCTTCCTCGGCCTTGGCGCGCAGCCGCCCCTGCCTGAATGGGGCGCGATGATCGCGACCGGACGCCGTTACATGCTCGACAGCTGGTGGCTCGTCACTTTCCCCGGCGTTGCGATCCTTTCCGTCAGCCTTGCCTTCAACCTTCTGGGTGACGGCCTGCGGGATGCGCTCGATCCGAAGCAGATGAACCGGAAATAGGGCCATGGAAAAACCAATCCTCGACGTCGAGAATCTTCGCATCCGTTATGGCGGTTCGCCCACCGAGGCCGTGCGCGGCATCTCCTTCACCCTTGGCCGGGAGCGTCTCGGCATTGTCGGCGAAAGCGGCTCGGGCAAGTCCACCGTCGGCCGGGCCTTGCTGCGCCTCCTTCCATCGGCGACGATAACGGCCGACAAGCTTGATTTTGATGGCCTCGATCTTCTGTCGCTCAGTGAGAAGGAGATGCTGAAGGTTCGCGGACGGCGCATGTCGATGATCCTTCAGGATCCAAAATTCTCTCTCAATCCCATCCGCCGTGTCGGCGATCAGGTGACGGAGACCTATCTGCGCCATTTCAAGGCGTCGAAATCGGAAGCCCGCGAAAAGGCGCTCGCCATGCTCGATGCGGTCAAAATCCGCGACGCCGCGCGCGTCTACGAGCAATATCCGCACGAGATTTCCGGTGGCATGGGCCAGCGCGTCATGATTGCGATGATGCTGCTTGCCGATCCTGATCTGGTCATTGCCGACGAGCCGACCTCCGCGCTGGATGTGACGGTACGGCTGCAGGTTCTGAATATTCTCGATGGCCTCGTTCGGGATAGAGGCATCGGTCTCATCATGATCAGCCACGACCTCAATCTCGTGCGCAATTTCTGCGACCGGGTACTCATCATGTATGCCGGCCGGGTGGTGGAAACGCTTGCCGCGCGCGACCTCGATCAAGCGCAGCACCCCTACACGCGCGGCCTGCTCGCGGCGCAGCCGCGGATTGGCGGCACGCGTGCGCCACTTGCGGTGCTGGATCGCCGCCCCGAATGGCTGGAGGAGAAAGTATAATGGCCGTTTCCGTTGAAACCCGCGATCTCTCCATCACCTTCGGCAGCGGCCACACGGCGCTTAAAGTGCTGCCTTCGGTGTCCTTTCGCGTCGAGCCGGGCGAGTGTTTCGGTCTGGTCGGTGAAAGCGGTTCGGGCAAATCAACAGTGTTGCGCTGCGTGTCGATGCTGAATGATTTCTGGAGCGGCGAAATCCTCATCAATGGAAAGTCGGTTCGCGACATGCCGCTGATTGAGCGATGCCGCACGTTGCAGATGGTGTTTCAGGATCCCTATGGTTCGCTGCATCCGCGCCAGTCGGTGCGCACCGTTCTCGGAGAATCGCTTGCCATCCATAAACTGGGCGATCGTGAAGAGCGCATGCGCAAGGTAATTACGGATGTCGGTCTGCCCGTGTCGTTCCTGGACCGCTTCCCGCATCAGCTTTCCGGCGGCCAGCGGCAGCGCGTAGCGATTGCGCGTGCGCTGATCCTTGAACCGTCGCTGCTTCTGCTCGACGAGCCGACCTCGGCACTCGATGTTTCGGTGCAGGCCGAAATCCTCAACCTGTTGCAGCGCCTGCGCGAAGAGCGCGGCTTCACCTATATCATGGTGACGCACGATCTCGCAGTGGTCGACCACATGTGCGATCGCTTCGCCGTGATGCTGCGCGGCGAAATCACCGAAATCCTGCCGCGTGAGGCCATCGCCGGCAATGGTGCGACACATCCTTATGCGCGCGAACTGATCGGCGCCTCGCTGGAATATGAAGGCGCATGACACCTCCCAAAGCGTGATCGTCCTCCTCCGGGGCATCACGAATAATAAAATCCTCCTTCCTTGCCCGGCCTTCAGTGCCGGGCAATTTTTTTGGATGGCTACGGCGGGATGGCGGGCCGCCAACTGCGCTTAGGCTGCTCACACAAGACCCCGGATCTCGTCCGGCGTTACGGAGTGCGGAGGCTTCGCCTAACACATTGGGTGAATGGAGCTTCATTACAGCAAAAAGGCGCGGGGTTAGCCGCGCCTTCTCCTACTCGCAGATATGGCAGCCGATCACCGCTCCTTGCTCACCTCTTCAAAGCGCGAGAGCCATGGGCTGACGATCATACCCTTGATGTCGCTGCGGAAAGCGGCGGTGTCGACAACTTCGGAGAATGGCTGAATGGACATGACGATCTCGTCCATATAGGCCTGAAGGTCCTCGTAGAGCTTCGTCTGTTTCGCCACGTCGCGCTCGACAAGGGCTTCCTCGATCATCTTGTTCAGCTTTTCATCGAAGAAGCTCGTGCGCCAGCTCTGATAGTTGGTGAGCTTGGCGTCGTCCGCATTGTTCGGATTATAGGCGATGGAGCGCAGGTTGTTGTCCGGATGCGGCTGCTGACCGCCGCCGCCGCGGCCGAGAAGCAGTTCGAAGTTGCGCTCGCGCATGGCGCCGTAAATCTGGTCGCCGGAACCGCTGATAAGTTCGGCCTGGATGCCGGCCTGGGCCAGTGTGTTCTGGATTGCCGTTGCCGCTTTCATGAAGGGGTCTTCCGAGAGCACGCGCAACGTCGTCTTGAAACCGTTTGGATAACCGGCTTCAGCCAGAAGCGCCTTGGCTTTTGCGATATCGAGCTTGTAGCCCTGATCCGGCAGCGCGCCCATCACACCGGTGCTGAGAGAGCGCTGATGCAGCTTGCCGTAATAGGGCATGACCGCCTTGTCGAGACCGTCGTAGTCGATCAGGTAACGCAGGGCTTCGCGCACTTTCTTGTTCGCGAAGCGCTCGTCCTTCATCGAAACGCTGAGGTAATAAAAACCGGAGCCGGGTGTGGATTCGATGGCGATGGTCTTGTCGGCTTCGAGCGACTTCAGGTCCGGCGCCTGCAGGGAGTAGGCGACATCGATGTCGCCCTTTTCCAGCATCAGCCGCTGCGATTGCGATTCCGGCAGATGGCGCATCAGGACGCGCTTCATCTTGGCCTTTTCACCCCAGTAATCGTCGTTGCGGGTGAGAATGATATATTCGTTGGATTTCCACTGGGTCAGCTTGAACGGGCCGGAGCCCGCCGAATTGAGCGTCAGCCACGCGCCACCGAGATCGCCGTCCTTTTCGTTGGCAAGCGCCGTCTGGCTGTCGATGATCGAGCCGGGCCCATTCTGTGCAAGGATCATCAGCAGCAGGTTGGGATCATCAGGCTTCGGAATATTAAGCACGAAGGTCTGGTCGTTTTCGGCGACGAAAAGCTTGTCGGCATCCTCCAGCTTGAAACCGCGCGTTTTGAGGAAAGACGATTGCGCCAGATTGCGGGCGAGCAGACGTTTCAGGCTCCAAGCCACGTCCTTGGCCGTCACGGCGTTACCGGACGCGAACTTGGCGTCGGCGCGCAGGTGGAAGCGGATCGATTTCCGGTCCTCGCCGATTTCCCAACGTTCGGCAAGGCGGGGCTGGACGCTGCGATCTTTGGGCGAAAGCACGACCAGCGTGTCGTAGATATTATTCAGAACCTGCACCGTCTCGCGGCCGGTAATGGCGGCTGGATCAAGGGTCAGGATATTGCTCATGGTCGTGGCGACGATGAGCTGGTCCTTCGGCGTTTCTGCAAAGACGCTGAGCGGCACGGCGCCGATCAGCAGTGCACCGAGGGCTGCGGTTGCAAGAAAATGTCTCATTTTTCCTCCCATACGGCCGGTTCATACGGCCTTCCACGTTTCGATCCGCGCGCCTGTTCCTCCACAGGCTTCGTGTGATCAGCCAAGAATGTCTCTGACCGGAGCGGCGAGCGCCCGGCCGATTGCGGCCGTTGCCGGCGCTTCCAGATGCACGCCATCCACTGGCGAGGCGCTGGCGACCGATCCGGCATCAAAGAAGTGATGCCCAAGTTCGGCGGCGAGTTTGTGATAGAGCGGCGCAAGCCGTAGTGATTGTCCGATATCGCGGCCGCCCGCCGGTTCTCCAGCGGGGCCTGCGACGCAGGGCGGTGGCGCGACGATAAGAAGCTTAGGCACTGCATCTCGCGGCTTGTAGATGAAGGTCTCGACGATTTGCGCCAGCCGCCGCATGCCCGAAACGGCGGCTTCCGCGCGACCGCCATGCACCGGCTTGATGTCGTTGGTGCCCAGCATGACGATGACGAGATCAAGCGGCATGTGGCACGAAAGCGCGACTTCAAGAGCTCGCGCGCCATTGCGGCAGGCCGGGCCGGCATGGTCGTCATAACAGGTGGTGCGCCCGCCAAGTCCTTCGGCATGAACCTTCGCCATTCCGGAAAGCTCGGCCTCCAGCACCTCCGGCCAGCGATGCTCAGGCCGGTGGCGGAGACCCGTTGCCGGGTCTGCGCCCCAGGTGAGGCTGTCTCCAAAGGCGAGCACGGTTTTCATAGCCTTATCTCACCCGGTTGTTGTCGATGAAATCGAAATCGATATCCTCGCCAAGGCCCGGCCGGTCGGGAACGTGAACGAACCCATCGCGGTCCATCGGGTCGGACAAAGACTTCAGATAGTCGTGGCCGTCATCATATTCGAGGAAGGGATGCAGGAGGCCACGCTCGTACCAGCGGCAATTCTTGGTGGCGGCGACCACATGCAGGTTCATGGCCGTATTGCCATGCACCTCGCATTCCATACCGAAGGCTTCGGCCAGGTGCATGGTCTTGAGCGCCGGCGTGATGCCGCCGACATCGTTGACGCCGGTGCGAAGAATATCGCAGGCGCCGGCCTTGATCCATTCTGCGCGGTGCCAGTGCTTGCCAGCTGCACTTTCCGGGCCGACGACGGGAATATCGAGATTGTCGGCGAGCCACTTGTAGGAGGAGAGCGACTGCTCATCCATCGGCTCTTCGATCCAGTCGAAGCCGAGCTTTTCAAGGCCACGTCCCAATGCCAGCGCATCGATGCGGGAATACCAGTGAAAGGCGTCGATCATCAGGCGGATATCGGGCCCGACCGCTTCGCGCACGGCCGCGCAGGCCTTGAGGTCCATCTTCACATCCGGCGCCCAGCTGACGGGCGGCATCCAGGTGTGAAGCTTGATGCCCTTGTAACCGCGCTTCACCAGCGTTTCGGCAAACCGGCCATAGTCTTCAGGCGTTGCTAGGCCGCCTTCCAGCTCGTCCCCGCACATGATCGAGCCATAGGCGAGCACCTTGTCGCGATAACCGCCGATCAACTTGTATACAGGTTGTCCGAGGCTGCGGCCGGCAAGGTCCCAGAGCGCGCAGTCCACCACCGCCAGCGTGCGGTCAGTCAGCTGCGCCGCCGAGCCGCGTTGCCAGTGAGCAAGGTCCTGCCAAAGGCGTTCCCGGTCGCGATGATCCTCGCCGATCAGCACCTTCTTGACGAATTTTTCGATGACATGCGGGCGAACGATTTCCGGCGCTGTGAAGGAATGGCCTTCTTGCCCGTCTTCCGTGCGGATGGTCAGCATGGCCTGTTCCACCTGATGCGCCGGACCCGGATGTGCGTGACCGGCACTGTCCGAGTGCCGACGGGTCGTCGTGCGGAAAACACGGACCTCGACGTCGGTGATGATCATAATTCCTCCCTCATGCAGGTATCGCAGCGTTCGTGGTGGCTGCAATGTCATACATGTATGCATTATTTGTCAACATGTATGATAATCTGTATTACATGTTGTGGAGGAAAATCAAGGGCATTCGCGCGGCGCTCGATACGTCGGCGTATTTAAAAGGATGGAGAGGGGACAAAGCGACCGCTCCTTGAGGATTAATCTATAATTTTAGTAGACTACTGAATCGCGCAACGATCTTTCAAAAATCGCCGGGACTATAAAAGACCATGCCGCGCCAGCGATGCCGGTCATCGTGCATTCTGCTTGGGTATGCGCGGTACAGGATGATGGCCGCACCTGCGCTGTCTGAGCTTCATCATGCCTCAACAAACATTCCCGGATGCACACCATGCCTATTTCCCATATCTCGCATTTTGCTTTTCTGGTTCCCGGCAACTATCACGATGATGATCCTGCGCAGGGGCTGGAGGAAACTCTGCAGCTTTTCGAAGCCGGCGAGGCGCTGGGTTATGATAGCGCCTGGGTCCGCCAGCGTCATCTGGAACGCGGTGTGTCCTCGGCCGCCACCTTTCTCGCGGCGGCGTCGCAGCGCACCAAGCGGATTGGCCTCGGCACCGCCGTCATTCAACTGGGTTATGAAAACCCTTTCAGGCTGGCGGAAGATCTCGCCACCGTGGATGTGCTGTCACACGGACGGTTGAATGTCGGCGTCTCTGTCGGCGCGCCGCCCTTCGCCCATCTGATTTCGGATTATGTCGATACGGCGCCCGATGCGGATTACAGCCATGCCCGCGCCGAGAAGCTCACCAGGGCCTTGAGATCAGAACCGCTGTCCAGCGAAACGGAGGCGGGCAATGCAGCGGGCGCGCAGGTGCCGCGCCTTCGGCCCTTCGCCAAGGGGTTGACCGACCGGCTGTGGTATGGCGGCGGATCGCAGAATTCCGCTCGCTGGGCGGGGAAGGCGGGATTCAATCTGCTGACCGGCAATATCGTCAGCGGTGAAAATACCGATGATTTTCTGACGGCGCAGGCGGCCCTCGTTGCCCGGTTCCGGCAGGAATGGGCGCATGAGCGCCAGCCGCGCGTCGCCCTTGGCCGCGTGATTTTACCGACGGACAGTGCCAGCCCGGCGACACGCCGCCGTTATGCGGAGTTTGCGGCCGAGCGCGACAAGCGCACGCATACGCCGCATGGTGCGCGCCGCACGCTTTTTCTGCCTGATATTGTCGGGACGACGGATGAAATTCTGGAGAAGCTGTCGCGCGACCCCGTTCTGCCGTTTGTCTCGGAATTCCGCCTCGAACTTCCCTATGAATTCCAGCCGGAAGATTATCGCCAGATCGTGACGGATTTCGCCTCTGTGCTGCCGCAGCTTTCCGGCGAAAGGCCGGTTTTGAAAGTGGCAACAGCTCAATAGTGCGTTCACAACGTCGCCATTCCTTCGCCGAGCGTGGGAATGGCGAACGAGGCGAACAGCGTCAGTCCGGTTGAGGCAGGTCGTATCTCTCGCGTATGGTCGTGCCTTCGTATTCGCGCGGATAAACGCCGCGGTCTTGCAGCACCGGCACGACTTGTTCGACGAATTCGGCGATATCGTCAGGGGCACGGGGCGGCTGCAATGTGTAGCCGTCAACCGTTCCGTCCTGCCAGAGATCGATGATGCCGTCCGCCACCTCTTCTGCTGTGCCGAGCAGCAGCCGGTGATGCCCCTCCGAGCGCCGCACGGCCTCGCGGGCGGTGAGCTTTTCATGGGTCAGCAGTTCGGAAAGGCCAAGCCCCATGCCGACAGCCCATTGTCGGTTCTGGTCGGGAATGAAGCGCTCGCCATCCAGTTTCGCATCGGGATCGAAATCGCGGGGATCGATACCGTTTTCCTTGGCGAAGCGTGCCAGAAGACCGTCTTCCGAGCCGGTTCCGCTGTAGAGTTCGTGTTTGCGCAGCGCTTCCTCGCGCGTCTCGCCGAGAATGACGACGAGGCCGGGAACGATGCGGATGCGGGAGGGATCGCGGCCGAAAGACACTGCGCGGTCACGGACCTTTTTGCCAAAGGCCTGGCCGGCGGGACGGGACAATATGTTGCAATAGATGATCTCGCCATGACGTGCCGCCAGATCGATGCCGCCCTCGGAAGCGCCCGCCTGGGCGATGACGGGGTGCCCCTGCGGTCCACGAGGGACGTTGAGCGGGCCTTTGACATGAAAATATTGCCCCTCGTGATCGATGGTCTCGGCCGTCGCCGCATCCCAGAAGCGGTCTTCCGGTATCTCGCCTTCGCGGCGCGGATCCCAGCTCGACCAGAGCTTTTTCGCGACATCGAGAAATTCCGTGGCCTTGGCATATCGCTCATTGCGCGGCGGCAGCGGGTCGTTGCCGAAATTGGCGGCGACGTTCGGATTGAAGGAGGAGACGATGTTGACGATCAACCGACCGCCCGTGACGATATCGATGGATTGCGTTCGTCTCGCAAAATTATAGGGCGAGTTATAGGTGGAGGACACCGTCGCCACGAATCCGATGTCCGGCACCTGTGCGGCAAGCGATGTGGAAAGGATGAGCGGATCGATGGTGTGAAACGGCCGGCTTGTCGGGTCGGTCAGCAATGCCGGGTGATCCGAAAGGAAAACGGCGTCGAACCGGCCTTTGTGAGCCAGTTCCGTCAGTCGCCGGTAATAGCCGATATCGTTGATATCGTGCCGGTCTCCGCTCCTGTATTTCCAGGCATTGGCGAGGTATCCGGTGGTATTGATGCCGACATTGAGATTGAGCCGGCGTTTGTTCGTGCTCATGCTGCCACTTTTTCTTTCAGGTCTGTTGGATTGCCGGCTTGCGGTTCCGACACAATTGCGGGGAAGCGTAACAGCCGGGGTTCCGGTCGCGAGTTAAAAATCCTTGCTGTCAGGAGAAGAAAAACTTCCCAGCCATGGCCGACGCTCCCAAGGAAAGGCTCACATCGCGTGCCGCTCTTCGCCGAAGTATCGCTTGCGAATGACGCCGTTTCCGAAAGGATATTTTACCGGAAGTACGAAGCCATGATGATATGGAAACGAATTTCCTCAATGGCCTCTCAAATAGTACACTTTATCTATAGAAAATATTTTATGGCGTGTAGCGTGTCGTAGAGATCGCAATTGAGAGGACGAACGCCATGGCTGATGCGGCCCTTCGCCAGATAACCCACCCTGAAACCGTCTGGTACACGCGCTGCCCGGCGCCAACGCCGCTTTCCATCGCGGCGCAGCTTGGCTGGATCGAGGAGAGTTTCGCCGGCCACGGCATTACTGTTTCTTCCATTCGCGATGCGGCGGATCCGGCCATTCGCCAAAGCCATTTCGATCACCGTCTGGACTGGTCATTCCGTCAGGGCGGTAATATTCCGCCTATCTGGGCAAAATCCGGCGGACGCCAGACGCGTCTTGTCGGTTTGACCAGGACCGACGAGTTTCAGGCGGTCATAGCGCTGCCAGCCAGTGGTATAACAAAGGGCGGCGAACTGAAGGGCCGGCGCATCGGGCTGCCGAAACGACCGAACGAAACCATCGACTTCCAGCGCGCCACATCGCTCAAGGGCATCGTGTCGGCACTGACCGTTTCCGGCCTTTCCGTGGCGGAGGTCGAGCTGGTCGATCTCACCGCAACCGAGCCGGTGCTGCTCGGACCGGCTGACGACAGGTTCCATGGCCTGCGCCGACGGCTGCCCTATGGGGAGGAGATCGCGGCATTGCATCGCGGAAAGATCGATGCGTTTTTTGTCAAAGGAGCGGAGGGCGTCACCGTCGCCAATCTCATTGGCGCGCACGTCGTCGTGTCGACCGGGTTTCACCCCGATCCGAAAATCCGCATCAATAACGGCACGCCACGTCCTTTGACTGTAGATGCCACCTTTGCCGATGAAAGGCCCGATCTCGTCGCCGACCTCGTGGCCACGGTACAGCGGGTTGCCGGCTGGGCGAACGCCAATCCGGCGGAAGCGGTGCGTTTCATCGCCCGCGAGATCGGTGTCAGCGAGGAAGCGGTTATCGCCGCCAACGGGGCGGATGTGTACCGTAACCTGAGGCTCGATCTCGATCCGGCGGAGCTGGATGCGCTCAGCCACTTCAAGGATTTCCTGCTGGAATGGAAATTCATCCCTGACGATTTCGATGTGAACGACTGGGCCGATCCGCGCGCGCTTTCTTTACTGCAACAGGCTGCGGCGAAGTGAGGGCGTCATGACAGCAACCATTCTTGTAACGGGTGCAACCGGCAAGCTCGGCCAACGCGTCGTCAGCCGCCTTTTGCAGAAAGAGGCGAAGGTTAGGGTGCTGACCCGCCGGGGTGAGGACGCGCTCAAGCTTTGGGGCGACAGGGTGGATATTTCGGAGGGGAATTTCTCCGATCCGGCCAGCCTGAAAGAGGCCTCACGCGCAACAGACACGGTGTTCCTGCTTTCCCCAATCGGTGAAACGCTGGCGGCGGACCAGAAAGCGGTCATCGATGCCGCTCTCTCCGCCAGCGTATCGCGGATCGTGAAAATATCCGGTTCCGACTGGACCATCGCCAATGCCGCACGCTCCATCTCGGGTGCCGCCCATGCCGAGGTCGAAAAACATCTAGCCGGGAGCGGCATTGCGCATACGGTGCTGCGGCCGAATGCCTGGATGCAGGTGGCGCTGGAACCCGTCGTCGCAGCACTACGCCAGGGGGAGGATGTGCCCGCCCGTTTCGGCGATGCGGCAGTTTCCTTCATTGATGCCGACGATATAGCCGATGTGGCGGTTCACGCCTTGACTGCGAGCACGTCTGTTTCCGGCACCTTGGTGCTAACCGGCGGTGAAGCCTTGACGGCACTGGAAATCGCCCGCATCGCGGCCCGTATCCTGCATCGCCCCGTGGGGATATCGCATCATTCCGCTTCGGTTTTTCCACCGCATATCGGAGCTTTCGAACAGAAGGCGATTGGTGAATTCGGCCAACTTATCCGCGAGGGCCTCGCGGCCCCCGTCAACGACAACATCGAACGGATTACCGGTCGTCAGCCCCGCAGCGTGGAGGCCTATTTGCGCGCCCGGCTGGCAGCGACCACCCCGCAGGGTAATCATTCCGAGGGAGAAAAGACATGGCGCTGACTGTTTCACTGCCTGAAGGTCCCGAACTGAAAAGCCCCACTGATTTCGAAGACAGCCCGCTCAGCCGCGCGGTGAAGCAGCCACTGATGCTGGGGCTGTTCCTCAATCTGCAGGACATCAACTTCTCCAGCCTGCCAACCAGCAATAGCTGGACCTTCGACTACAATGCGGAACTGGTGAAGCGCGCGGAGGAGCTTGGTTTCGAAATCGCCTTCAGCCGCACGCAATGGCTGCCCAAGGGCGGTTATGACGGCGAATCCTCGCTCGACAGTTTCATTGCGCTGGGCGCCATGGCGGCGGTCACCAAGAGCATTCTTCTGATCTCCACCATTCATGTGCTTTACGGTCCCCTGCATCCGCTTCATCTCGCCAAATATGGCGCAACGCTGGATCATATCGCCAGGGGACGATGGGGCATCAACATCGTCACCGGCCATCGCGCCATAGAGCATGAAATGTTCGGCTGGCAGCGGATCGACCATGACAAGCGCTACGACATGGCGGACGAGTTGTTCGATGTGCTGCATCGCCTGTGGGGAGAAACCGAAAACTTCTCCTACGAGGGCAAGCTTAACCCCTGGGCCATCAACAACGGCTGGATAACGCCGAAGCCCGCCTTTGGCCGCCCGCCGCTGGTGACGGCGACCGGCTCGCCGGCCGGTATCGATTTCGCCGCCCGCCATTCCGATCTGGTTTTCGTTACCTCGCCCGGCGGCGCGCATATCGACAGCGCGCTGGAAACGCTTCCCGATCATATCGCCACCATCAAGAACCGCGCCAAGGCCTATGGCCGTCAGGTGAAGACGCTCATCAATCCGATCATCGTCAGCCGCGATACGGAGAGGCAAGCGATCGCCTATGCCGACGCCATCGAGGCGGGAAAACCGCAGCCCGGCACCCGTGCCTTTGCGACCAACAATTACGACAGCGACGCCCATGCCTGGCGGGGTCGCGGCGATGCGCGCCACAAGCAGGGGCGCAATCTCGGCGGCAATATCGAAATCATCGGCTCGCCGGAGCAGGTGGTCGAGCAGCTTGTCGGCTTGAAAAAGGCTGGCATCGATGGCGTGCAGCTGAATTTCTACGATTTCCGCGAAGATCTCGAATATTTCGCTGAGCGCATTCTGCCCTTGATGAAGGAGGCTGGCCTGAGGCTCTGACGCCTCTCCGGCCTCAGATTTCCAGTTCTGAAGCTTAGCACTTCGCAATCACAGAGATTGCGAGAACGATCTTTTTTGCCCTGAGGAGATACCGTGAATATTGCCGTCGATCCCGTCAAAACGCCCGCGCCGAAAGTCATAGACCGGATCGGGACCTATGTTCCCGAACTCGTCTCCATCCGCCACGATCTGCACCAGCATCCTGAAATCGGTTTCGAAGAGGTGCGCACCTCCGGCATCGTCGCCGAGAAGCTCACCTCCTGGGGCATCGAGGTGCATCGCGGTTATGGCAAGACCGGCGTGGTCGGCGTGCTGCGTGGCCGTCATGCTGGCAACCGTTCAATCGGGTTGAGGGCGGATATGGATGCCCTGCCGATGCCGGAAGAAACAGGGCTGCCTTATGCATCGGTCTATCCCGGTAAGTTCCACGGCTGCGGGCATGATGTGCACACCACCATATTGCTTGGCACCGCCCGTTATCTGGCGGAAACCCGTGATTTCGCCGGCACGGTGATTTTCATTTTTCAGCCCGCCGAAGAAGGACTGGGTGGCGCGCGCGCCATGATCGCCGATGGGTTGTTCAAGGATTTCCCCGTTGATGAAATTTACGGGCTGCACAATTCCTCCCATGCAGCACCCAACCATCTGAAGGTTTCGCCCGGCACCATTCTGGCAGGCGCCGATTTCTTCGATATCCGGCTGAAGGGCAGGGGCGCGCATGCGGCTCACCCGGATGTCTCGCGTGATCCGGTGCCGGCGACGGGTGAACTCATCCAGGCCTTGCAGACCATCGTCAGCCGCAATGTGCCGCCGACCGATCCGGCCGTCTTGTCGATCACCCGCATCGAGGCGGGATCTGCCTATAACGTCATCCCCGAAACGGCCTCGATTGCAGGCACGGTGCGGGCCTTCTCCGACAGCGTGCGCGAGACCATAAGGGGCCGAATCCGCACGATTTCCGATCACATTGCCGCCGCTTATGGGCTCACCGCCGAGGTGGATATTCGCGACATATTCTCGGTTCTGACCAATGACGACGCGTCGGTGGAGATTGTGGCCGGGGTGGCGCGCGAAGTTCTCGGAGACGAGCGCGTTTCCACCGAGCCCAGCCGCTTCATGGGCAGCGAGGATTTCGCCGACCTCCTGAAACATGCGCCCGGTGCGTTTTTCACCCTCGGTCATTCCGGCACCGTGCCGGCCCATAATCCCGGTTTCATTGTCGACGATGCCATCCTGCCGGTCGGCGCCACCTTGTTTGCCCGGCTGGTCGAAACCCGGCTGAAGCCTGCCTGAAAATTTGAAAACAAGCCTGCAAGAGGAAACATCCATGGATATTACAAGACGTAAGACATTGCTTTTGAGTGCTGCGCTAGGTGCGGCCATGCTGCTGCCATCCGCGCCGGTGCTGGCGGCGGAGACGCCGAAAAAGGGCGGCATTGTTACCCTTGCGGGCCTCGGTGAGCCGACGACGCTTGTGCCGCTTTCCGATTCCAATACGCGCACGCGCGCGATTTCCACCAAAATCCTGGAAGGATTGGTGCGCTTCGACAGCGAGTTCAAGCCGCATCCGGTTCTCGCAGAAAGCTGGGAAACCTCCGCCGACGGGCTGCGCTACACCTTCAAGCTGCGCAAGGGCGTCAAATGGCATGATGGCAAGGATTTCACTGCACAGGATGTGAAATTTTCCCTGCTTGCCTTCAAGAAGGTGGGCCCACGCGGCCGTATCACTTTCGCCAATGTTGCCGATATCGAAACGCCCGATCCGCTGACGGCGGTGGTGGTGCTTTCCAAACCTGCGCCTTATCTTCTGCGGGCGCTGACCGGTGGCGAAACGCCCATTTTGCCGGCCCATGCCTATGCTTCGGAAAACTACAATGAAAGCCCGAATGGCAACGCGCCCGTTGGTACTGGCCCCTTTGTGTTTGAGGAATGGAAACGCGGCAGCTATGTGAAGCTCAGGAAAAACCCGAACTACTGGCAGGCCGATCTTCCCTATCTAGATGGCTTCGTGGCGAGGTTCGTCGCTGACGCGGCCTCCACCACCATCTCGGTGGAAACGGGCGAGGCGGATTATACCGCCGATGTCTCCTACAGCGATCTGGAGCGTTTGCGGCAGAATCCCAAGCTTTCGGTGGAGGTCTATACCGACTCCTATCTCAATAACGCCGCCATATTCGAGTTCAATCTGGAGAACCCGATCCTCGCGAAAAAGGAGGTGCGGCACGCGCTGGCACATGCCATCGACCGCAATTTCATCAACGACGCGATCTTTTTCGGCACGGCGAAACCCGCCGGTTCGAACATTCCAGCGGTATTCACCGCCTATAATGACGAGAAGCCCTTTACCTATCCCTTCGATCTGGCCAAAGCGAATGAGCTGCTGGACAAGGCGGGGTATCCGAGGGGTGCGGATGGCACGCGTTTTTCGCTGCGGCTGGCCTTCCTGCCCTCCGACGTTTTCCGCAAAACCTCCGAATATCTACGCTCGTCCTTCGGCAAGCTCGGCGTGAAGGTGGATATCGTCGAAGGCGATCTCGCGACCTTCATCAAGCGCGTCTATACGGAGCGCGGTTTTGACCTGACGGTGAACGGCATCAGCCGGTTGTTTGATCCGACAGCGGGCGTGCAGCGGCTCTACTGGTCCGATGGCATCAAGAAACCCGCGCCATACGTCAATGCCGCCCACTACAACAATCCCAGGGTGGATGATCTTTTCCGCGCCGCTGCGATTGAAGTGGATGAAACGAAACGGGCGGGGCAGTTCCACGATATCCAGAAAATCACCGGTGACGAATTGCCGAATTTCTCTATCGTCGCCCTGCCGACCGTCATTCTGCGCAACACCAGCCTGCAGTCTCTCGTCACCACCATCGACATTGCCTATGGCGATCTGTCGACGGCCTGGAAGAACGAGTGAGCGTTTTGCATATGGCAATAAAAAACCCGGCAATTTTGCCGGGTTTTTTATTGCTGAAAACGGCCCTCCGGCCTTTTTTCACTATCGCGGGATAACGGCGTTTTCGGGAAAAACGTTGCCTTTGGAACAGGCCGGCAGGAACGGTGATGCCAATTATCGGAACTCTAAAAAAATCAATTTCTTCAATAATTTAGGGCGAAGGAATTCTTCGTTTTGCGGGAAGAATAGCTTTCTGGACCTCTGATTTCTCTGCCTGCACTGTGTCCATGAAATCTCACCCGCACACGATGGATGCCATGGCCAAGGATACGCTTTTTTTGATCGCCCCCGGTTTTGAAGACCCCAAGCACCCCGGTGTCCGGTTCGTCTGCCCGCATTGTAACCAGATCGAAGGCCTGCTTGCCGCCTTTCCGGACCTTGCCGCCGGGATCGATATCCACCGGGTCGGTTTTCAGCGTCCGCGCGAAGCGGTCATCGCCGTCGTGGGTGAGGAAAACCAGTCGTTGCCGCTGTTCGTCTTTACCGGCGATGCACCAGCCGATGCGACGACCAAAGGCGACACGCACTTCATTCAGGACACGAAACGCATTTTGCAAATCCTCGCCGAGCGTCACGGGTTCCCGCAACTGCACTGAGATGCCGCACCCCGCACATCGGATTTTTATCGGAGATAGACATGACCTTTTCCAGACGCCAGTTTCATAAAATTGCACTCGCCGCTGGCGCTTTCGTGGCGCTTCCCGGCGGTTCTTTCGCTGCTGCTGAAGAGCCCGTTTCGGGCGGTACGCTCAAGATCGTCTATTTTCCCGAGCCGACGCAGCTCGTGGCAATCAATACCAGCGCGGGCGGTCCGCAGTTCATTGGCTCGAAGATTTATGACGGGCTTTTGACGTACGATTACGAACTTTCGCCTAAGCCGAGCCTTGCCAAAGAATGGAGCGTTTCCGCCGACGGGCTGGAATATGTCTTTCATCTGCAGCCGAATGCGAAGTTCCATGACGGCAAGCCGGTGACATCGGCGGATGTGGAGTTCTCGATCCTGCGGCTGAAGGAAGCCCATCCGCGCGGGCGGGCGACTTTCTCGCATGTTGAAAGCGTCGATACTTCCGATCCGCTGGTCGCGAAGGTGAAGCTTTCCAAGCCGGCGCCGGGATTGATAACCGCGCTCGCCTCGTCGGAATCGCCTGTTGTGCCAAAGCACATCTTCGAGACCTTCAAGCCGACTGACAATCCAAAACCCGCCCAGATCATCGGCAGCGGCCCCTTCGTCCTGAAGGAATGGGTGCCGGGCAGCCATATTCTTCTGGAAAAGAATGCCGACTACTGGGACGCGTCAGGTCCTTATCTCGACCGCGTCATCATTCGCCTCATCAATGATGCGGGCGCTCGCGCGGCGGCGCTGGAAACCGGAGAGGGCGACATTGGCCCGAACCCGGTGGCGCTTGCCGATCTGGAACGGCTGAAATCCATCCCGACGCTGAAGGTGGATGACCGCATCTACGCCTATGCCGGCCAGCAGAACCAGCTCGTCATCAACCTTGAGAACGAATATCTCAAGGAATTGAAGGTGAGGCAGGCCATTGCCCACGCGATCGACGTTCCGGCGCTGATCGATACCGTGCTTTACGGTTACGCCGTGCCATCGCCCACGCCGATCAGCCCCGGCCTTGCGAAGTTCCACAATCCGGATATCGGTTTTGCGAAATTCGACGTCGCGCTGGCGGAAAAGCTGCTGGATGAGGCGGGCTTTCCGCGCAAGGATGGCGGCAAGCGCTTCAAGCTCAGGGTCACCACCAACCCGTTCAACCCGCAGACCTATTCGGATTTCATAGCGCAGGCGCTCTCCAAGATCGGCATCGAGGCGGATATCCAGAAATTCGATTTCGGCACCTATGTGAAGGTCGTTTATACCGATCGCGCCTGGGACCTTTCAGTCGAATCCCTCTCCAATACCTTCGATCCGACGGCTGGCGTGCAGCGTGTCTACTGGAGCAAGAACTTCAAGATCGGCCTGCCATTCTCAAATGCCAGCCACTACGCCAATCCGGAAGTGGACCGGCTGCTGGAAGCGGCCGCGGTGGAGCCGGATATCGAAAAGCGCGCAGCCTTCTTCAAGGAGTTTCAGGCCGTCGTCGCCAAGGATCTTCCCGTCATCAATCTCGTTTCGCCAATCCAGCCGGTCGTCGGCAGCGTCCGCATCAAGGATTACGCGACAGGGGCGGAGGGGCTCAGCGGCAATCTCGCCAAAGCCTGGGTGACGAAGGAGGCGTAAGCGCATCCTCACCTCTCGTTTAAAGCCGCGTCAAAGTTGAAAAGGGTTCATCGCCATGAGCAGAAAATCCGAGAAGCTGGTCCTCAATGCGTTCATCTATCCGGGTGGGCACCATGAAGCAGCCTGGCGCCACCCCGAGTCGGAGCCACTGCGCGTCACGGATATAAGGCTCTACCAGGATATCGCCCTCAAGGCCGAGGCGGCAAAGCTGGATGCCATTTTCTTTGCCGATGCGCCGGTGCTGGACGCCAATATCCGCTATGCCGCCCGGCACCGGCTGGAACCGATCACCATGCTGGCGGCCTTGGCGGCCGTCACCGAAAAGATCGGCTTCATTGCGACGGCCTCCACTACCTATTACGAGCCCTACAATCTCGCGCGGCTGTTCGCCTCGGTCGATCATATCAGCGGCGGCCGGGTGGGCTGGAACATCGTGACGACCTCGGCCGATGCGGCTGCCGGAAACTTCAATCTCCAGCAGCATCCGCCGCATGCCGACCGTTACCGGCAGGCGACTGAGTTCGTCGATGTGGTGACGAAGCTCTGGGACAGCTGGGAAGACGATGCCATCGTCGCCGACAAGGAGAGCGGTCTTTTCGCCGATACCGACCGCATCCATCCCGCCAGTCACGAGGGCGAGTTCTACCGGGTGCGGGGCGCGCTCAACCTGCCACGCTCGCCGCAGGGCAGGCCGGTCTATGTGCAGGCCGGCTCTTCGGAGGACGGCCGTGGCTTTGCTGCCCGGTATGCCGAGGCAATCTTTACCGCGCATCAAACTCTGGAGAGTGCGCGGTCTTTTTATTCCGACATAAAGAGGCGCGTGGCGGCCACGGGGCGCAATCCCGCCCATGTGAAAATCCTGCCGGGGATCAGCCCCTTCATCGCCTCCACCGAAGAGGAGGCGCGAAAGCTCGAGGCGAGTTTCAACGATCTCATCCAGCCGGCCTTTTCGCTTGGGCAGTTGCAGCGCATTACAGGCATTGATCTCTCATCGGCCGATCTCGATCAGCCGTTGCCGAAGGAGGCGGTGGAAGCGACGCGCGCGCAGGCGGACAGCAGCCGGCATCAATTGGTTCTCGATGTCATCGACCGGGAAAATCCGACGATCCGGCAATTGCTGCACCGGCTTGCCGGCGGGCGCGGGCACAAGGTGATTTCGGGAACGCCGGAACAGGTGGCAGACTGGATAGAGACCTGGTTCCGTGAAGGTGCTGCCGACGGCTTCAACATCATGCCGCCATGGCTGAATGGCGGGTTCGATATTTTCGTCGACGAGGTCGTGCCGATCCTCAAACAGCGCGGGCTGTTCCGCGAGGATTACGAGGGCGACACGCTGCGTGATCATTACGGCCTGCCCCGGCCGGAAAACATCCATACGACCAGGGAGTTGCAAAGGGAACGCGCCTGATGTGGGACGGGCGTGTTCAGGCGGCGGCTTCGAGAGAGCGTGTATCCTCGCGCAACAAGGCGAGTAGAGATGCGATTTCCGGCAGCCGCCGCCTGTCAGGACTGGTCAGAAGATGATACCGGCTGGCGGTCGGCTGAGGCACACCGAAAGGTGCGATCAGACGGCCGGTTCGAAGCTCTTCGGAAATGAGCGAGTGGCGCGCAAGGCCGATGCCGTGGCTGGACAAGAGTGCCTCTATCAGCGCGGTCTGACGCGAAAAGCGCGGTCCTGCTGCGGAAAGCCGAAGCGGAATGCGGCAGGCGCGCAGCCAGTTTGCCCATTCGAAGGCAGCATCGGTGCCGTTGCCGCGCAACATCGCAAAAGAGATATCCCGAAGCCGCTCGGGTTCACCACCAAGCTGGTAGCGGGTCGCAAAATCCGGAGTGCAGACGGCACTGACGGTGTCGGTAAAAAGCGGTTCGTGGATGAAACCGGGGATTTGTCCGTGGGTCGCTACGATCGCGCAATCGGCATCGAAATGGGTGAGGTCGATGGTATCGCCCTCGAGAGATTCAATCGAGATATCTACGTCTCCAAGGGCTGGAACGATGGTTCCCAACCGCGGCGCCAGCCATCGGGCCGCAAAACAGCCTTCCGCCAGAACCTTCATCTGCCGCCGGCCGCCGGAGGCCATGAGATCGGAAAGGCTGCCAATCATCGTCTCGAAAGCGTCCGCAAGGCCGGGGTAAAGCGTGCTGCCGGCCTCGGTCAGCACCAGTTCGCCGCGCTGGCGGCTGAAGAGTGTTTGCCCGAGATGGGTTTCGAGAATGCGCACCTGCTGGCCGATTGCGGCAGTCGAGACATGCAGTTCTTCCGCCGCCCGCGAGAAGCTGGCGTGACGCGCGGCCACGACAAATGCGCGCAGGGCCGTCAGCGGCGGCAGCCGGGAAAGCGTCGGCAACCGGAAAGCCGCTCTTGCGACCGAAGGAGGGATGAATTCCGTTCTCATGGCCGTTTTCCCTTCATGGCTAGAATACACGGCCTTCCCTAAGGTGCGTCGTGGTGCCGTTGAGATAGTAGTCGCCGATGACACGCGCCTTGTGGGCAAGCGGATTGTGGTTGTAGACCGTGCGGATGTTGCGCCAGTGGCGGTCGAAATTCCGCTCGCTGGACGTCGCCGATCCGCCGCCCAGTTCGTAAAGGTTGGTGGCGACCGTCAGCGAAAGCTGCGATGCGATGATCTGGGTACGGGCGGTGGCGAGAGAACCTTCCAGCAAAGCCGCTTCTATCGCCTCTTCGTCGCCGCTGGAAAAGGCGGCGGCGGTCCTGTCGAGCGTTCTTGCCGCCTCGCGGATCAGCGTCTTGACGGCGAAGGCACCGGCGCTGATCTCTCCGAGCATCTTCTGCACAAAGGGGTCCTGATTGGCGGTTTCGGCGCTGCTGTGGAGCGTGGTGCGCGCCTGGCGCAGAACATAGTCGATGCCATCGTTGAGTGCACCCTGAACGGCACCGGCGGCAGAGGCAGCGAGATGCAACTGTCGCATGGCCGAGCTGTGGCGCCCGATCTGGCTGCCGAGCTTGCGGGTCGTCAGTTCATGCGGGAGAACCTCGACATTTTCAAGCAAAACGCCGCCGCTTGCCGTCATGCGCTGGCCCATGCTGTCCCAGTCGTCGAGAATGGTGATCCCGGGCCGATCAAGCGGAATGAGGACGCCGATCGGCTGTTCGTCGTCGCCGACAGCGCTAAAGGTGCCGAAATCTGCGAAGGCGGTGCCGGTCGCATACCATTTGCGGCCGTTCAGACGATAACGGTCGCCATCGGCGCTGAGGCGCGTGGTGATTTCGCCGGGGCGTTTGGTGCCCTGTTCCGTGCTGGCGCCCGCAAAGAGCTTGCCGGTGAGGACATTTTCCAGGTGCCGCCGATCCTCGAGCTCGATCGGTGTGAGAGCGAGGTTTTCGGTGAAATTGAAATGGCTGCGGAGTGCGTGCGGAATATTGCTGTCGGCTTCCCCGAGGATCATCAGCACTTCTATATAGTCCGCAATCGAGCCTCCCGGCCCACCCTTGGCCTCGGGGATGCGCAGCGTGCCGATCCTGGCTTCTTTGATCAGGCCGAAGATTTCGAAGGGAAGTTCCCGCTGACGCTCACGGCGAGCGGCATCCTTGGCGGCAACAGCCGCAATGTCCCTGGTGCGGGCCAGAATGTCGTCTCGGCTCGGCACGCCGGAATTATCGGTGGTTGCGGTCTGTATTTTAGGATTGGACATTGCGGATTTTCCCTGAGCGGATGTGATGACCTGCGGCACGGTCGCGCCGCAGGCATTTTCTTCTGGACGATCAGGCGACCGCGCGCGGCTTGACGACCGGGCGGGGAGCCGGTTCGATATTGCGCGGCACGCGGCCTTCGACGGGATGGCTCGGATCGTTGAAGCCGGGTGTCGAGGGATGGCCTGTCGTCACAAGGCTGTCGACCAGCGCCTCGTCTTCCGCATCGATCTTCACATCGAGGGCGCGGACGTAACCGTCCCAATGGTCTTCAGTACGCGGGCCGGTGATCGCGGCGGTGACGAACTTGTTGTTCAGCACCCAGGCGAGCGCAAAATCCGCTGCCGAAACACCCTTTGATGCGGCGTGCGCCGCAACCTTCTGGGCGATTTCGACCGACTCGGGGCGCCATTCGGTTTCCAGAACCCGCTTGTCGCCACGGCCGACACGGGTATCTGCGCCCGGCTGCTCACCCGGCTGATATTTCCCGGTCAGCACGCCACGTGCCAGCGGCGAATAGGAAACGACGCCCAGCCCGTAATTATGTGCCGCGGGCAGCTGCTCGGCTTCGGCTGTGCGGTTGACGATGTTGTAGAGCGGCTGGCTGGCGATAGGCCGGTCGATGCCGAGCTGATCGGCCAGATGCGAAATTTCGGCGATGCGCCAGCCCCGGAAGTTGGAAACGCCGAAATAGCGCAGCTTGCCCGCACGGATGAGATCGGCAATGGCGCGTACCGGCTCTTCCAGCGGCGCGTCGAAGACGGCGCGGTGGAAATAGAGGATATCGATGTAGTCGGTGTTGAGACGGCGAAGCGAATTCTCGACGGTCTCGATCACCCATTTGCGCGAATGGCCGCCAAGGTTCGGACCCTTGGTGTGGGAATTGACGAATTTCGTTGCCAGAACCCAGTGATCGCGACTGGCCTTGATACCGCGACCAACGACTTCTTCCGACTTGCCGTCGTGATAGACATCGGCAGTGTCGATGAAGTTGATGCCCTGCTCGCGTGCCTTGTCGATGATGCGGAAGGCCACGTCATCCGGCGTCGGGCCTCCGAACATCATCGTGCCGAGGCTCAGCGGTGAAACTTTCAGCGCGCTGCGTCCGAGATAGCGATAGTCGACCATTATGGTTGCTCCTTCAGTTTATTGGGCATGGTGGCAAGCCACGGCGTGGTTCTTGCCGAAAAGGGTGTAATCCGGCGCTTTTTCGCGACAGAGATCGGTGGCGAGCGGGCAGCGGGTGTGAAACCGGCAGCCGGATGGCGGGTTGTGGGGGCTCGGCAGGTCGCCGGAAATGGGCGCTGCCTGCTTGCGGCGCGCGGGATCGGGAACGGCTGCGAGAAGCGCACGGGTATAGGGGTGTTTCGGCGAGGCCCAAAGCTCCGCGGTCGGCGCGCTTTCCACGATCTTGCCGAGATACATGACCAGAACGCGATCGGAAAAATAGCGTACGACCGAAAGGTCGTGGGATACGAAGAGATAGGACAACGAAAGCCGTTTCTTCATCTCCACCAGAAGGTTGAGGATCTGCGCCTGGATGGAAAGATCGAGCGCCGAGACAGGCTCGTCGCAGACGACCAGTTCCGGCTCGAGAACGAGCGCCCGGGCAATGCCGATGCGCTGGCGCTGGCCGCCGGAAAACTCGTGCGGATAGCGGTCGAGTGCATCAGGCGGCAGACCCACCTGCGCGACGATCGCCTCGACGATCTCCCGCTGTTGCTCCCTGTCGCCAATGCCGTGCACCTTCAACGGCCCGGTAAGGATGGTTCGCACCGTCTGGCGTGGATTGAGCGACGCGAATGGGTCCTGAAAGATCATCTGGATGCGGCGGCGGATGCCGCGCAGCTGCGACGACGACATCGCCGTGACATCGGCGCCCTTGAAGGTGATCCTGCCGGAAGTGGGCTCCACCAGCCGCATCAGCGACTTGCCGAGCGAGGATTTGCCGCAGCCTGATTCACCCACCAGCGCCACGGTCTCGCCCGCCTCGATGTCGAGCGACACATCGTCGACGGCGCGGACTGTTCCGCGTCCTCCCGAATAGTGGGTGGAAAGACTATGCACTGACAAGAGCGTCATCGGATACCTCTTGGGATGTGGGGGATACGAAGGGGCAGGCGGCGTAGCGGCCTTCCGAGACGAGCCTCAGCGGCGGTACGAACTGCCCGCAGAAACCGCGGGCGCTCGGACAGCGTGGCCGGAAGGCGCAGCCGCGCTCGCCCGTAGCGGAAACGATTGAACCCGGAATTTCGATGAGTGGCCCGTCGCGATAATGCTGGCCGTCTTCAGCGCGCGGAGAGGCAGCCAGCAGGCCGCGCGTATAGGGGTGGTAAGGATTGGAGAAAACCGGTTCAGGCAATCCTTCTTCCACCTTGCGGCCGGCATACATGACCATGACCCGATCGGCCCATTGCGCCACAATGCCAAGATCGTGGGTGATGAGGATGACGGCCATGTTGAGATCGCGGCGCAGATTGTCGAGCAGCTGCAGGATCTGCGCCTGTATCGTCACGTCGAGCGCGGTCGTCGCCTCGTCGGCGATCAGCAGTTTGGGATTGCAGGCAACGCCGATGGCGATCATGACGCGCTGGCGCATGCCGCCGGAAAGCTGGTGCGGATAATCGTCCACGCGGCGCTGAGCGTCGGGAATATTGACGAGGTCCAGAAGCTCGATGGCGCGTTTGCGCGCCTGGTGCCTGTCGATCCTTTCATGGATGCGCAGCACCTCGACGATCTGTTCGCCCACCGTCAGGACGGGGTTCAGCGATGTCATCGGTTCCTGAAAGATCATGCCGATATCGCGGCCGCGAATGCCGCGCCATTGCCGCTCGGAAAGCGGCAGGAGATCGCGGCCTTCGAGCAGAACACGCCCGCCGGTTTTTGCATGCGACGGCAACAGGCCGATCAGGCCGAGCGCAGTCAGCGATTTTCCCGAGCCGCTTTCGCCGACGATTGCCAGCATTTCGCCGGACTCCACATCGAAGCTGACGCCCTTGACCGGTTGGGCTGAGCCGAAGCTGACGGAGAGATCGTGGACTTCGATAAGTTTGCTCATCGGCGTTCCTCCGAAAAACGGGGGTTTAGCGCATCGTTGAGACCGTCGCTGATGAGGTTCAGCGAAATGACGGTGAAGACGATGGCGAGGCCGGGAAGGGCGGTCAGATACCAGGCGGTGCGAATGACGTCGCGTCCCGACCCGATCATCGAACCCCAGGAAACACGGTTGGGGTCGCCAAGTCCCATGAAGGAAAGGGCTGCTTCCATGAGGATCGCACCCGCCACCATGACGGAGGAGGTGACGATGATCGGCGGCAGGGCGTTGGGCAGAATTTCCTGAAACACGATACGCGCATGGCCATAACCGAGGCTTCGTGCGGCAAGCACATAGTCCTTCTCGCGGATGGCGCGGAATTCGGCGCGGGTCAGGCGCGCAACAAGTGGCCAGGTAATGATGCCGATTGCCGAGGTTACCGTGGTGACCGAAGGCTGGGCGATGGCGACGAGCACCACCAGCAGCACGAAGTTCGGCAATGTCTGGAAGATTTCGATGATCTTCACGAGAATATCGTCGATGACGCCACCGAAATAACCGGCGAAAGCACCAATTGTTATGCCGATCGTCAGCCCGATCAGGGTGGCAACGACACCGACGGTGAGCGAGATGCGTGCGCCGTGCACAATGCCCGCCAGCACATCACGCCCCATGGAATCGGTGCCGAGCGGATAGGCTGGATTCTGGCCGGGCCAGAGGAAGGGGCGGGCCACCATTTCCAGCGGATCGCCCGGATAGATCAGCGGGGCCGTGACAGCGGCGATGAGGACGGTGGCAAGGAACAGCAGCCCAACGATAGCGTTGGGATTGGTCAGGAAAATCTTCAGTTCCCGCCGCAAGCCGCGCCGCGGCACGGAGACGGAGCGGGCTGAAAGCGCGTCCGGCGCATGGATATAGGGCCAGACTTTTTCTTCAGGTTTTTTAGGTTTGGGATTGCTCTCTTCGGCACTGAGTTCGGCCGCGTCGAGAACTGCTGATGTCTGGGAGGAATTCATCGGCTTTCTCCGATGCGGGGGTCGAGCCATGCCTGCAACAGGTCCACGGCGGCATTGACAATGATGACGACAAGGGAAGACAGAAGCAGAATGCCGAGCAGCACGCTGAAATCGCGGGCCATGACGGCCTCGAAAGCAAGACGGCCAAGGCCTGGCCAGCTGAAGACGGTCTCGACCACGACCGCACCGCCCAGCAGGCCGCCAATATGCATGCCGGCCATGGTGGTGATCGGGATGAGCGCGTTGCGCAGAATATGGCGTGTGGTGAGCCGGAAGGGTGAAACGCCTTTTGCCCGTGCCGTGCGCACATAGTCCTGGGATTTGACTTCCAGCATCGCCGCGCGCGTGAGGCGGGCATAAATCGCCAGAAAATAAAGCGCCAGCGAAAGGGCGGGGAGAACGATATAGCGCAGCCTGTCCAGAAGGGCGTCGAGGCCGGTGAGGCTGCTGCCGATGGTGCTGTCGCCGCCAGACGGAAGCCAGCCGAGCTTGACCGAGAAGGTGAGGATAAGCATCAGGCCGATCCAGAAGCCCGGCACGGAATAAAAGATTAGCGAGCCAATCGAAATGATCCGGTCCGGCAGCTTGCCGGAAAAGAGCGCCATGATGGAGCCGAGGAAAACGCCGACGAAAATCGCAATGCCAAGTGCTGCTCCCATCAGCGCCAGCGTGCCGGGCAATCGCTGGCCGATAAGATCGGCGACCGGCATGCCGTAGCGGGGTGAAAAGCCGAGGCTGAACTGGGCCAGATTGCCGAGATAGTTCATGAGCTGATGGACGACCGGCAGGTCGAGCCCGAAGCGTGAGCGAATTTCGGCCATGGTCTCGACGGTCGCCGAACCCGCTTCCGCGGCCAGCACGTCAGCCGCATCACCAGGCGCCAGCTGCAGCAGGAAGAAGTTCAGGATGACGATACCGAGAACCGTCGGGACGGCCTGAATGGCCACCCGCCTTGCCTGCGATAAAATCCGTTTCGAATTCGACATCGGCTCCAGTCCATTCGCTTGAAAACATGAAATCGGCCCGTAAAGGCGTTGGTATTAGTTGACTAATTTTATGGAATTTGTCAAAGAGTAATAGAATTATTTTCTGAAATTTACGGAAAAATGCGCCATAAAGAAAAGATAATTCCTATTTATGAGAATGGTTGGTGCTTCATGCCAATCTCACTCTCGTCTGCGGAACAAACTTCTTCCCAAGCGCGGCCGTTCAGTTTTGCCGGTTTTTCGCCGGTTCAATTAAGGAGAGGTATCGCATGACTGTTTTCAACCAGACGACGCGCCGCGGATTTCTGCTGGCGTCGGTGGCGCTTGGCGTGGTGTCGTTGCCGGGGCTGAAGCTCAACGCAGCAGAGCCGGCAAGCGGCGGAACGGCCACTTTGCTCATCTCATCGGAGCCGCCGGTTCTGACGACGATCGCGCACACGGCCTATAATTCCGTCTACATATCGCCCAAGGTCACGGAAGGGCTGCTGACCTATGATTTCGACCTCAATCCCAAGCCGCTGCTGGCCAAATCATGGGATGTCAGCGGCGATGGCCTGCGTTACACCTTCAATCTGAGACCCGGTGTAAAATGGCATGACGGCAAGCCTTTCACATCTGCCGATGTGGCGTTCTCCATCAACACCATCAAGGAAGTGCATCCGCGCGGGCGCAATACCTTCCTGAACCTCACCAGTGTCGAGACCCCGGATGATCTGACGGCCGTGCTGGTTCTTTCCAAGCCTGCGCCGTATCTGATAACAGCGCTTGCCGCTGCTGAAACGCCTATCGTGCCCAAGCATCTTTATGAAGGCACGAAAGTTACCGAAAATCCCATCAATCTCGCGCCTGTTGGCACCGGCCCGTTCAAGTTCAAGGAGTGGGTGCGGGGCAGCCATATCGTTTTTGAGCGCAATGCCGATTACTGGGATGCGCCGCGCCCCTATCTCGACAAGCTGATTGTTCGCTTCATTCCTGATGCTTCGGCCCGGGCGATTGCCATCGAAACCGGTGAAATCGATCTCGCTCCGAGCACCCCGGTCGCCTATAGCGATCTCGACCGCCTGAAGGAACTACCGAGCCTCGGCTTCGAGACCAATGGCTATCAATATACCAATTCGATCAGCCGCGTGGAGTTCAACCTCGAGAAGGACGTGTTCAAGGATGTCCGCGTCCGCCGCGCCTTCGCGCATGTCATTGACCGTAACGTCATTTTCAACACGGTCAATTATGGCTATGGTGCGACGATTACCGGACCGATCAATCCGAAGCTGACGAAATGGTTCGTGGACGATCTGAAGACCTATCCGATCGATCTGAAGGCGGCCGAAGCGCTGCTGGACGAGGCGGGATACAAGCGCGGTGCGGATGGCATCCGTTTCAAGCTCAATCTGGACTATGTGCCGAGCACCGAGGCCTATCCGCGTGGCGCGGACTATATTCGCCAGGCGCTGGCGAAGGTCGGTGTGGATGTGACGGTGCGGACGCAGGATTTCGCCACCTATACCAAGCGCATCTACACGGATCGCGATTTCGATTTTGCCTATGAGGGCATGAGCAATCTCTTCGACCCGACCGTCGGTGTGCAGCGGCTATACTGGTCGAAAAACTTCAAGAAGGGCGTGCCCTTCTCAAATGGCGCCGCCTACAGCAACCCCAAGGTGGATGCGCTGCTGGAAGCTGCCGCTGTCGAGATCGATCCGGACAAGCGCGTCGCGCAATGGAAGGAAATACAGCAGATCCTCGTCGATGACGTTCCTGCCATCGACATCGTTGCGGCACCTGAAATCACCATCTTCAACAAGCGCATTGCCGATCACACGATCGGTGCCGAAGGCGTCGCGGGCAGCCTGGCCTTCGCGCATATCGCGGCATCCTGATCGTCTCGCCAGCCCCTGCCCGCCGTTTGCGGCGGGTAGGGATATCTCCCTTTCGTCGACGGGCACCGCAGCATCGCTTTCTGGTGTCATCGTTTTCATCGAGGCCAAAGCCATGAGCACGACACTTTCTGAAATCTGGTACACACGTTGCCCGGTGCCCACGCCCGTGGGGCTTGCGGCGCAGCTCGGTTATCTCGCACAGACCTTCGAGGATGTCGGAATATCGCTGAAATCCATCATCGATTCACCGGATCGTTCTGTGCGGCAGAGCCACTTCAACCACACGCTGGAATGGTCCTTCCGCCACGGCGGTAATGTGCCCCCTATCCGCGCCCGCTCGGAAGGGCGCAATACGCGTCTTATCGGCATTACCTGGACCGATGAGTTCCAGGCGATCATCACCCTTCCGGAAACCGGTATCCGCTCGCTTGCCGATCTCGTCGGCCGCCGTTTCGGTGTGCCGCGCAGACCTGATGGGATTGTCGATTTCATGCGAGCGACAGCATTGAAGGGAATCGTTTCGGCGCTTTCGCTGGAGGGCCGTAAGGTCGAGGATGTCGAGCTGAAGGATATCGTGATCAAGGATTCCGTGCTGGCGACACAGGAGGGACCATCCCTTTTCGGCCTGAAGCGGCGACAATCGTTCGGTGAGGAGATCATCGCGCTGTTGCGAGGTGAGGTCGATGCGATTTTCGTCAAGGGTACTGCCGGTATCGCCGCCGCGAACCTGATCGGCGCCGTGCAGGTGGCGGAATTCGGTTTTCACCCCGACCCGAAGATACGTATCAACTCCGGCTCTCCCCGCGTGCTGACAGTCGACGGTCGGCTTGCCGATGAGCGCCCCGATCTAGTGGAGCGGCTGGTTGCCGCCATTGCCAAAGCCTCGCTCTGGGCGGAGCAGCATCCGGAAGAGACCCGCCGTTTTATCGCGCGCGAGGCGGGTGCGACCGAAGAGCAGGTTCTGGCCGCCAACGGCCCGGATGTCCACCGCCATCTAGGTCTTAGCCTCGATGCGGACCTCGTCGCCGCCGTCGGCCATTACAAGGATTTCCTGTATCAATGGGGTTTCCTTGAAAACGACTTCGATCTCGCTGCGTGGATCGATGACCGTTTCGTCACGACCAGTGAAAGGGCGGTGGCATGAGCGGCGCTTTATCCGCCGTTCCGAGCCCGGAGCAGCACTTGAATCCCGTCGCCATCGCAACCGCGCTCGCCGAAGATTTCAGCCTGACTGCGGCGGAGTATGACAAAAGCGGCGAATTCGCCGCCGGTAATTTCGAGGCGCTTTTCAAGTCTGGCCTGCTTGGTCTCGTGACGGCTGAAAAGGACGGTGGCTGGGGGGAGGGCATGGAAACCGCGCATGCCGTCATCGCCGCCATTGCCAAGGGTGATCCGTCAACCGCCCTCATCCTTGCCATGCATTACAGCGTTCATGCTGCCATCCGGCGCGGCAGGTGGCCGGCAGATCTCGCGGCAAAGGTGCTGGCCGCCAATAACAGGGAGCGGGCGCTTCTGAACAATGCACAGGCAGAGCCGGGGATCGGTTCCCCGGCCCATGGCGGCCTGCCGGAAACGACGGCGCGGATCGAGGGCGATTTCTGGGTGGTCAATGGCCGCAAGAGCTTCGTCACCGGCCTGCCGGGTCTGAAATGGGCGATTGTACTTGCCGTCACGACGGAAGAGGTGCCGCGCCTGATCCAGCTTCTGGTCCCGCTCGATGCGCCGGGCATCGGCCGGGAAAAGGCATGGGAAGCGACCGGAATGTATGCCACCGCCAGCGACGATCTCCTGCTTGAGAATGTGAGGGTGCCGCTCGCCGATATCGTTGCCGAACAGCCGGCGGACGAGCCGTTGCGGCGGGATGAGGCGGACGGTTACAATTTCTTCGTGCTGCTGGCCTCCGTCTATCACGGTGTCGCGCTTTCGGCGCGTGACGCCCTCTTGCGCCATCTGACAGGCCATGTTCCGGCAAGCCTCGGCGCGCCGCTGTCATCCATTCCCCGTATTCAGGAAGGTCTGGGCGAGATCGAGGTGCTTCTTGCGGCCAACAGGCGTCTGCTCCGCTCCGTCGCGCGTGATGTCGATGCGGGTGAGAGGGTAGGCACGGATGCGCTCGCCGTTCGTCATGTGGTGATCGACAATGCGGTGGCGGTGACGGATCTGGCGCTGGAGCTTGGCGGCAATCGCGGCCTTCGCCGGGACTATAATCTCGAGCGGCATCACCGCGACGCCATAACGGCAAGGGCGCATGCGCCGCAAAGCCACATGATCCGAACTATCCTCGGCCGTCAGAGCATCAAGGCTGTTGGCGGCTGACCGTAGAAGACATGGGCGGCTTTGTTTGGCAGACCGCCCATGTTGACGCCGCCCGCATCAGTCCCGGAGTAGCGGCAACAGCTTGTCGCCCTGCCGTTCAATTTCCTGAAGATAGGGCGTGTCGGAAAGCACGAAATGGGTGATGCCAAGCGCGCGGTATTTGCGCAGCGACGCGGCGACGTCTTCCGCCGAACCGACGAGCCATGTCGTTGCGGCACCGCCTCCGCCAAATTTGCCGGGTGCGGTATAAAGATTGTCGTCCAGCACATCGCTCTGCGTGTGCAGATCCAGCAGGCGGCGCTGGCCGACTGCGACACCTTGCAGATGATCGTTCCAGCGCACGCCATTGTTCGCAGCCATCTCCGCCACCTTTGTTTCCGCATCGCGCCAAGCCTCAGCCGTGGTTTCGCGCACCAGCGTGGTGATCCGCAGACCGAATTGCAGCGGCGGCAGGTCACGGCCGAGGGTCTCACTGAAATGTCTGAGACGTTCGATCCTTTCGCGCACGCCGGCGAGCGGTTCGCCCCAGAAGAGCTGGACATCGGCTTCAGTTGCGGCAACCTGTTCGGCGGCCTCGGACGCGCCGCCGAAATAAAGTTTGGGATGTGGCCGTCCGGCACTCTCGCTGATACGCGGCGAGACGGTGGAGTTCTTGACCCGGAAATGGTCGCCATTGAAAGTGACGTTTTCCTCAGTCCAGAGCCGCCGCACCAGCCGCATGAACTCCTTCGTGCGCGCATAACGCTGCGCCTGATCGCCTTCTTCGTCGCCATAGGCCGCAAGCTCGTCCCGGCCGGAAACGACATTGATTCGTACCCGGCCACCAGAAAGCTGATCGAGCGTGGCGGCGGCCGATGCGAGATTGGCCGGCTTCCAGTAGCCGGGGCGGATAGCGATCAGTGGCTCGAAAGTGGTGGTACGCGCGGTAAGCGACGCCGCAACCGTAAAGGTATCCGGACGCCCCCAGCCGGTGCCGATCAACGCGCCCTTCCAGCCATGGTTTTCCAGCGCCCTGGCATGGGTAGTTAAAGTATCGAGGCTGTTGTGGTTTTCGCTGACGGCGTCGCCCCGATGTCCGGGTTTGACGTCATTGGGGATGTACCAGAGAAATTCGCTCGTGCTGCTCACATTATCCGCCTGAATTTTCGCTTTATGTCGCGGTGGAATGGCCCTGCCGAGGCTCGGCATCTGCCATTTTGGGGTTCGGGAGGTTGAGGTCTCCGATAGTGCGAGAATGACAAACCGGCGGCGGCACGGCCAAGCAGCGGCGTTTCTTTTCGGATGCGGCAGAGGAAAAGCTTTCCGCGTCTTTTGCTCAATTAGAACATATTTTCTATGGAAAATATTTTAGGCAATGATTCCACATGCGCAGTTTTGAGGCCCGCTGCCGAGGACGTATTTTTTGCCAGAGCGGAATTGTATGGATCGATTTTTCTCGAGTTCGGAAAAGCTGAGCAAGGCAATAGTCGACTAAAATTGCGAAATTCACCATTCTTGGCACACCCCGCCCGCAAACCACGGAGTAGGCATGTGTACCACCTTGATTGTCCCCGGCCTCAACGGTTCGGATGAGGGGCATTGGCAGCGGCACTGGCTGCTGGAAGATTCGGAGGCGCAGCTGGTCGATCAGCAGAATTGGGAATGCCCGGTTCTTGAAGACTGGCTTGAGCGTCTGGAAGCGGCGCTCGCCGCAACCGAAAGCGCCTATATTGTCGCCCACAGCCTGGGTTGCCTGCTTGTCGCCAATATGGCGACACGACCCGTGGCCAGCAAAATCAGGGGTGCGCTTCTGGTGGCGCCCGCCCATCTCGACAGAGTGGAGGCAATGCATCCATGCATCGTCCGCTTCGGCGCATTTCCTCGGTCGCCGCTCGCCTTCCCCAGTCTCGTCGTAGGTAGCATGAACGACCCCTATATGAACCCGGACGAGTTAGCCCGCACCGCTGCTTACTGGGGAAGCGATATCGTCAATCTCGGCTCGGTTGGACACATCAATATTGCCGCCGGTTTCGGCCGGTGGTCCGAGGGCTATGCTCTTTTCGCACGCCTGAAAGCGGCGTCCGAAATCAAGGCCAGCAGATCGAAGAAGCGCGGATCACCCGTTCTGCACGGTGCGCTGCTGCAGGGTGATGCCGGCGCTCTATAGTCTTTTCGTCCCAAGTCCGTGCTTTGAGCGGCCATCGTGTCGGTGCCATTGCGATGACCCCTTTATTGGCGGTTCGAAACGGAATTTTTCCCGCTGCCGCAACCTTAGTCCACGTTTGCCGGCAATCCGCCAATTATAGAATAGTAATTTTATGGAAAATATTGACCAATCTGGGCGCTCGCCGGAGGATAGAGCGAATTGACCAAAGGAGGCGCACATGCCGCAGGGACTTCATGCGTTTACTGTCGATCTGTTCGGTCTGGCCAGGCGTAGGCCGCGAGGGGATGATCAGGGCAGGCTCCAGCCGCTGGATCATTCCGGTCGTATCAAGCGGGAAAAGAGCGATCTCGACCTTGAGCGGGAAGAGATTTACGAAATGAATTTCGCGATGCTCGGACTTTATCCGGTCCTCTGACACAGGGAGGCGAAAGGTTTGTTTTCGCTTCCCAGACCCATTTCCCAGCGGAGATAAACTCTCCTTGCGGCACGGAAATTGGAACAAAATTTCTTAAACGCGGCGGGGAATTGGCTACCCTTTTAGTACCCAGCCGAATTGCCCGATGGGCGGATTGCAAAGGACCTGTCGATGAGTACAGCTGACAAACCACTCGATTTTCTGTGGTTCATACCCACCTCAGGCGACGGCAGCTATCTTGGCTCCGACGATCTGTCACGTCCCGCCGATCCCGGCTATTTTCGGGAAATAGCGCAGGCTGCGGATCGGCTCGGTTATTCCGGGGTGCTTATTCCCACCGGCGTCGCCTGCGAGGAATCCTTCATCCTCGCGGCCAATCTCGCCGCCTATACCGAGAAACTGAAATTCCTCGTCGCTATCCGTCCGGGCGTTGCCTCGCCGGCCTATTATGCGCGGCTGGCCTCCACGCTGGACCGTGTTTCCCATGGTCGGCTGCTTCTCAACATCGTCGTTGGCGGCAGCGCGCAGGAGCTGGCTGGTGATGGCATCTTCCTGCCGCACGACGAGCGTTACGACCACGCTGACGAGTTCTTCCAGGTGTTCAATTCGTTGATCGAAACTGGCAAGGGAGATCTCGACGGCAAATATATCAAGGCACAGGGTGCCAGGCTCGGCCTGCCACCGGTGCAGGAACCGCGTCCGCCGCTTTATTTCGGCGGCTCCTCCGATGCCGGGATCGAGTTCTCGGCCGGTATCACCGACAAGTATCTGACCTGGGGTGAGCCGCCGGCACAGGTGGCGGAAAAAATCGCCAAGGTTCGCGCCGCCGCAGCGAAAAAAGGGCGAGAAGTGACATTCGGCATTCGCCTGCATTTCATCGTGCGCGAAACCGATGAGGAGGCCTGGGCCGATGCGGACAAACTGATTTCCAAGCTTTCCGACGAAACCATCGCTTCCGCTCAGGAGGCCTTCTTAAAGGCGTCGGATTCGGTCGGTCAGGCAAGGATGCGGGCGCTGCATAATGGCCGGCGTGACCAGCTTGAAGTCTCTCCGAACTTGTGGGCGGGAATCGGTCTTGTCCGCTCTGGCGCCGGCACCGCGCTGGTGGGTTCGCCGAAGACAGTTGCGGCGCGGCTGCGGGAGTATCAGGCGCTGGGCATCGATACCGTCATCGCATCGGGCTATCCGCATCTGGAGGAAGCCTACCGTCTATCCGAATTGCTGTTTCCGGAAATCGGGCTTGATGGGCCACGTAATCAGATCCGTTCGTCTTTCGGCACGAAACAGGTTTTCGGCGGCGGCGGCCACGGCGGTAACGTCAAGCTGGTATCCGGCTCGTGATCAATCGCCGGAAGGCAGGCGGCCCTGTCTTCCGGTTAGCCTTTCCTATGGGCGTCATTCGGCGGAGCGTTCACGGGAGAGCGGCATATAAAACATTATTTCCATAGAATATAAGTATTATGGAAAACGATGTCTATTTCACGCCCCGCCGCCGCTGCTAACTATTGAGCAACAAGCTGTTTTCAGGAGCGATCGATGACATTGCAATATGCGGCCAAGGATCAACAATTCATCAATCTCCGCGATCCCGTCTCTGGCAAGGCGCCGGATGCCGATAGCCTTAAGGCGGCGCTCAGGACGCTGGGCGGCGGTGTCAGCGTCATTACGGCGGGCGAGGGTGATGCGCGCACGGGTGCTACGGTAACATCCGCCACCGCCCTGTCGGTCGATCCGCCAAGAATTCTGGTTGCGCTCAACCGCTCCTCCTCCACATGGCCTGTGGTGCAGCGCTTCGGCCATCTGGCGGTGAATATTATCGGCCCGAACCATCAGTTCATCGCCAACCAGTTTGCCGGTGTTGGCGGTCTGAAAGGTGTGGACCGTTATCGCGGCGCGGAATGGACCCGTCTGGCGAGCGGCGCGCCCATCCTCGAGGACGCCGTTGCCGCGATCGATTGCACCATCGAGGAGGCGATCGAGCGCCACAGCCACGTCATCATTATCGGCAAGGTGGAGGCGATCCGCATCGGATCGGGTCACTCGCTGGTCTATCAAAACGGCCGTTATCATTCGCTGGACTGAGCTCCGGCCTTTCCGGCGCTTTCACTGGGTCATTCTTTGAGGGAGTTGAGCATGGGATCTGTCACGCCGCTCGGCGAAAGAATTCGTTTCGTGTCCCCGCGTCTCGGCGCGGATGGGGATGTACTGACCGTTGCCCGGACGATTGCCGAAAAATGCGCGGTGGAAAGTGCCGCACAAATCCACGCGCGGATTGCCCGTTCCGGCCTTCTCGCCCTCTCCGTTCCAAACGATCTGGGCGGGGCGGACATCACTAACGACGTTCTCTCGCAAGCTCTCTCGATTATTTCCGCGGCGGATGCGGAGGCGGCGCATGCGCTTGCCGAACACTTCACGGCGCTCGAATTCATCAGGAACGCCGGTAGCGAAGAGCAGCGCAAAACCCTCTTCGCCCGCCTCGATCTTGGTGAGACTTTTGCGCTTGCCTCATCTGACGCCGGCGTGGATCAGGCGGTTCTGTTGACTGGCGACGACTATGGCTTGCGGCTGCCCGATGACATTGCCCGATCTCTTACCTCAGATGCAGACTGGATCGTTGTCCCGGCAGTCAACGCGGCAGGGCAGGCCGTGCTCGTTGTTCTTCGCAATCGCCCGGATACATCATGGGACGGCCTGCTGCGCGCCGATCAGGTCGCGTTTCTTGCGCAGGGCGCTGGAAATCTGGCAGCCTCCGTTTTCATCCTTCTGAAGGCCGCCGTGGCTCTGGGTGAGAAACAGCGTGAGCTTTCAGCGTTGCTGATTGACAGATTGGCCGAGGAAGGTGATGCGCGCCCCCTTATCGGCGAAATATTTCTCGCAATCGAATTGCTGAAGGCACAGATTTCCCGCCTCGCGGCCAATATCGATGCGGCGCAGGTGGGGGCGGAAAGCGTGACCTTTCGCTCTGTCCGCAACAATGCCATCACGCTGGAAATTCTAATGGCCCGTCTCGGACTTATCGATGGTGCAAGCGAATCCGGGCTGATTGCGACCCTGGGAGACGATCTGCGCCGGCAGTAAACCGCGCTTATTCGCCTGCCGGAATAAATTGCGCGTCTTGTCCGCCTTTTGCCACGAATTGTGCGAGCGTCATATTGTCCAGGATTGTTGCGATGGCGTCCCGCACGTCCGTCATCGAAACCCTGACCTGACAGGTCTCGGGATCGTCGCAGTCGTCGCAGGCTTCAAAAGCGGTGCGGCTGGCACAGCGGATGGGTGCCAAGGGCCCGTCCAGCGTGCGGATGACCTGCCCGATCATGATTTCCGATGGCATTTTCGACAGCGAATAACCGCCATTCGGTCCCTTCTTGGAACGCAGAATGCCGCTGTTGCGCAGTTCCAGAAGAATAGTATCCAGAAATTTTTTCGGAATATTGTTGCGGGTTGCAATCTCGGTCACAAAGGCGGTCTCGCCCTGGGGCAACCGCGCCAGATCGACAAGAGCCTTCAGTCCGTATTTGCCTTTTTTGGTCAACATCGCATGATCCGCAAAGAGGGCCAGCACCTTCTGAGTGCCGGGTTATGGTGTTCTCAACTTACTAAGTAGTTTTTACCGAATTCCCGCGCAAGTCCGTTTCGTCCCGGCTCGATGCACAAAGCGGCTTTACACCATCGTTTTTCGCCCTGTTTCCTCATCGTTTCGGATTGCTTTGCCAAAGACGCCTGCCGAAACCATAGCGGGAAATAATATTTTCTCTGATCGCGTCGCAACGTGGAACGAACGTCCTTTATTACTATATAAAATCAGTAGACAAAGTATGCATCAAAAGACGTGCGAGGTGATGATGTATACTCTCAGTTTGCTGGACAAGAGCCCTGTTCCAACGGGTGAGAACGCGGCAAGCGCGTTCCGCGACACGATCAATCTCGCCAAACGCGCCGAAGAACTGGGCTATCGTCGATTCTGGGTGGCAGAACATCACAATTCGCCGGAGCTTGCCGGTTCCGCGCCGGAAGCGCTGGTTGCATGGATTCTGGCGAAGACCTCTCGTATCCGCGTCGGCTCGGGCGGCGTGATGCTGCAGCATTACAGCCCCTACAAGGTCGCCGAGGTTTTCAACGTGTTGTCGTCGCTCGCCCCCGGTCGGGTCGATCTCGGCGTCGGCAAGACACCGGGCGGGCTGCCGCTTGCGACGTCTGCCCTACAGCAGGCCTATGATCCCGCCCGCAAGCCGGATTTCGAAACGGCTTTTGGTGAACTTACCACGTTTCTCTCCGGTGCCGCGCCGCAGGGGCATGCGCAGGCCGGGTTGCAGGCAACACCGGTGCCGCCGGTTGCGGTGGAACGGTTTCTGCTCGGTGCCAGCCCGGAAAGCGCAAGGCTTGCAGCTTCCAAAGGATGGAATTTCGTCTTTGCCGGCCACCTCAATGGTGATCCGGAGGTTCTTCGCAGCAGCCTCTCGGCTTTCCGTGAGGAGAGCGGCGGCAGGGCGCCGATCCTTGCCCTCTCCGTCTTTGCCGCCAGTGATCCCGACCATGCGGCGCGTCAGGTGGAAGGTCAGCGCATCTACCGGGTGTTCCTCAGCGACGGCAAGGCGTTCAACCTTGGCCGCCGTGAACAGGCGGAAGAATTCGCCCGCCAGTCCGGCGATACCGATTATCGCATCGAGGAGCGTAAGCCCAACGTCCTGCATGGCGGGCCGGACGATATTCACAAGGCGCTGCGTGCGCTTTCCGATGAGCACGGTATCGAGGAATTCATCGTGGAGCCGCCGCATGTGGGGGCCGATCAGAGGCTCGCCTCGATCGAATTGCTGGCCACACACCGCCTTTCCAGGGCCGCGTGAACTTGTCCTCAGGAGGAAATGACATGACGAAAAAGACAATCCGTTTCGGCATCATGCTCCAGGGCCCCGGCGGGCACATGAACGCCTGGCGGCACCCGAAAAGCCTTGTTGATGCCAGCGTCAACTTCGATTTCTTCAGGAAGAACGCGCTGAAGGCAGAAGCCGCCGGCATCGCCTTCGCCTTCGTTGCCGACGGGCTTTACATCAACGACAAGTCCATTCCGCATTTCCTCGACCGGTTCGAGCCTTTGACCATCCTTTCGGCGCTCGCCTCCGTCACCTCGAAGATCGGTCTTGCCGGCACGGTTTCGACCTCCTACAGCGAGCCCTTCACCATTGCGCGCCAGTTCGCCTCGCTTGATCTTTTGAGCGGTGGCAGGGCCGGCTGGAATGCAGTAACGACGCCACTCGAAGGTACGGCGAGGAACTACAGCCGCAACCATCCCGAACATGCGCTGCGTTACGAGATCGCCGATGAATATCTGGAGGTGATCAAGGGCCTGTGGGACAGCTGGGACGACGATGCCTTCGTGCGTAACCGCGAGACGGGACAGTTCTTCGACAGGCAAAAACTCCACACGCTCGGCCACAAGGGTCGCTTCTTCCAGGTGGAAGGTCCGCTGAACATCCAGCGTTCGCCGCAGGGGCAGCCGGTGATTTTCCAGGCGGGGTCTTCGGATGCCGGTATCGGGCTTGCGGGCAAACATGCCGACGCCGTTTTTACTAATTCTGCATCGCTCGAGGAAAACCAAACATTCCTCAAGCGCGTGAAGCAGAGTGCTGTCGCGCAGGGCAGATCCGCAGCCGACGTGAAGATTTTCCCTGGCATCGGGCCGATTGTGGGCGAGACGCAGGAGGAGGCGGAAGCGAAATACAACATCATCCGCAACCTCATCACCATCGAGGATGCGCTCGCCTATCTCGGCCGTTTCTTCGACCACCACGACTTCAGTGTCTATCCGCTGGATGAGCCTTTCCCCGAACTTGGCGAGATCGGCAAGAACAGCTTCCGTTCGACGACCGACCGCATCAAGCGCCGTGCGAAGGAAAAAAACCAGACGTTGCGCGAAGCGGCACTGGAGGCGGCGACCCCGCGCGAAGGTTTCATCGGAACTCCGGACAAGGTGGCGGACGAGATCATCCGCTGGGTGGAGCACGATGCGGCCGACGGTTTCATTCTGGGCTTCCCGGTGATTGCCGAAGGGCTGGATGATTTCATCCGCCTCGTCATACCGGTGCTGCAACGGCGCGGATATTTCGAACCGCATCTGGAAGGCAGGACGCTGCGTGAGCATCTCGGCCTGCCTTTCAAGGACAGCATCTATTCCCACGCTGAAAGCGGTTCCAGCAAGGCGATCGCATAAAAGCGGGGTCGGGCGGCAGCCATTGCCGCCCGGAGAGAATTTCAAGGTGCTGTGCGGGTAAAGCGCAGCGCAGGAGACCAGAACCATGAATATCCGCATTGACGGTGCGCGTCCGCAGGACGACGCCGAACGGGGAATCCTTGCCTTCATCGAGGAAAGCATCGCCATCCGGCACGATCTTCACCGACATCCGGAGCTTTCTCTTGGGGAAAAGCGCACGGCGGCGCTCGTTGCCCGTTACCTCCTCTCCTTCGGATATGAGGTAACCGAGGGTGTCGGGGGCCATGGCGTCGTCGCCACGTTGAAACGTGGTCATGGTGACAAGCGTCTGGGTATCCGCGCCGATATCGACGCCCTGCCCATCGTCGAGGAAACCGGTCTTGCCTATGCCAGCCAGACACAGGGCGTCATGCATGCCTGCGGTCATGACGGTCACACGACTATCCTGCTCGCCGCTGCCCGTTATCTAGCTGAAACATCGAGTTTTTCCGGCACGCTGACGCTGATTTTCCAGCCAGCCGAGGAAATCGGTGCGGGTGCTAGAGCGATGATAAAGGACAGGCTTTTCGAGCGGTTTCCCGTCGATGCCGTGTTCGGACTGCACAATTGGCCGGGTGTCGAAACCGGACAATTCGGCTTTGTCGAAGGGCCTGCCATGGCCTCCGTCGACAAGGCGAAGGTTCGGATCATCGGCAAGGGCGGGCACGGGGCGGCGCCGCATGAAACGGTTGATCCGGTTCTTGCCTCGGCAAGCTTCGTCACCGCCTTGCAGAGCATCGTCTCGCGCAATGTCGACCCGCGAGACATGGCGGTGCTGACGGTAGGCTCCATCCATGGCGGAACTGCTTCCAACGTCATTCCCGAGAGTGTCGAACTGCAGATTACCGCGCGGGCCTTTTCGCCCGCCGTGCGCGACAGACTGGAGGAGCGGCTTCCCGCCCTTGCCAAAGCACAGGCGGAAAGCTTCGGCGCAAGCGCCGATGTCACCTACTCCCGTGGCTTCCCGCCCGTCATCAATCACATCAGGCAGACAGCTTTTGCCCGCGACGTCGCCAAACGGCATTTTCCAGCCGAACAGGTTGCCGAAGGCTTTCAGCCGCGAACGGCGAGCGAGGATTTCGCCTTCATGCTTCTGGAGCGGCCGGGCTCCTATCTCTTCGTCGGCAATGGCGACAGCGCGCCACTGCACAGCCCTCACTACGATTTCAACGATGCGATCATTGCGCCTGCGGCACGCTTCTGGGTGCGTCTGGCCGAAGCATACCTCTCCTGATGCAACGAGTTTAGGACAATGAGATGAGCGACAGTTTTCTCTACACATCGGTCAAGGATCCGCTCGCAACCCCGCTTCTGGAGGAGTTGCTGTTCGAATATGACAGCCGCTACGGCACATATTTCAACGCGGAAGGCGCCAAGGCGGAACTTAACAAATATCCGCCGGAGGCTTTCAGCCCGCCGTCGGGCAATTTCCTGCTGCTCTTGCGTGGCGGCAAGGCGATCGCCGGCGGTGCTTTCATGCGCTACGACGAGGAAACCGCCGAGTTCAAGCGGGTCTGGACCCATTCGGCCCACCGCCGGCAGGGGCTTGCCAAAATAGTTCTTCAGGAGCTGGAGCGGCAGGCGATCCGGCAGGGTTACGCCCGTGTCTATCTGACCACGGGCTTCCGCCAGCCGGAAGCGGTCGGCCTATATCTCACCAACGGTTATCGCGCGTTGTTCGATACGTCGGCCGATCCTGAAACGATCAGGTCGCTGCCTTTCGAAAAATGGCTTGCCGATAGCGCCTCCGCCTCCGTTGCGGAAGGCGCTTCGATACCGGCGGCCCGGCCGCATTCTTCCCCGGCCCACCCGTGAAAGGCTTTTTCAGATGACGATAGCCTCTGATTTTCCGCATGTTGCATTGAACGACCAGAAGGGTGAACCGATCAAGGGTGGGTATTCCCATTTCCGCATCGTGCCGGCCCGCTACCCCTTGCGGACCGTGGGAACAGTCTTCTCCGTACTCATCATTGCGGCCGTTCTGCATTCCGTTTTCGGCAATCCGCGCTGGGGCTGGGATGTCTTTGCGGAATGGTTTTTCGCTGAACCGGTGTTGGTCGGCTTAGGACGGACGCTGCTGCTGACCGCGCTCGGTGCGGTGCTCGGCTTCGCGCTGGGAACGCTGCTGGCGCTTGCCCGCGTTTCACGCTCGCCACTGCTGGTTGCCGTATCCTGGACCTATATCTGGATTTTTCGATCCATTCCGCTGATCGTGCTTTTGCTGATCCTCAACAACCTCGGTTATCTCTATGAGACCGTGACGATCGGTGTGCCCTATACGGGCATCAACTTCTTCAGCTGGAATACCACGCAGCTGATGACGCCGTTTGCGGCCGCCGTTCTGGGGCTGACGCTCAATCAGGCCGCCTTCGCATCCGAAATCGTCCGTGGCGGCATTCTCTCGGTTGATCAGGGGCAGCTTGAGGCTGCCGCAGCACTCGGCCTTCCCCGGCGGCGGCAGGCGTCCCGCATTGTTCTGCCGCAGGCGATGCGCTCCATCTTGCCCACCGCCTTCAACGACATCATCGGCCTCGCCAAGGGGACTTCGCAGGTCTATATCCTTGCCCTGCCGGAGCTGTTCTACACGATCCAGATCATCTATCGCCGAAATCTGGAAGTGATCCCGCTGCTGATGGTCGCGACCGTCTGGTATTTGGTGATACTGACGGCGCTTTCGATCGTGCAGCACCATATCGAGCGGCATTTTTCACGCGGTGCACTGCGCAATCCGCCGTCGTCACTGTTCGCCACGATTTACCGCACCTTCCTGCCGCGCAAACCCTTGCCTGAAGCCGTGGAAACGGTGGCCACGACAGCCGTAAGGCCCGAGCGTTCGGTGCCTGCCCGTGCCGTGAGCTTTCAGCTCGGAAATCGTGGCGGGTCGGTCAATATTCATGGCGTTTCGAAATCCTTCGGGTCGCTGAAGGTGCTTGATGATATCAGCCTTTCCATTCCGGCAGGCAGTGTTACCACCATTCTCGGCCAATCCGGCTCCGGCAAGTCCACATTGCTGCGCTCCATCAACCATCTCGAGCGTGTCGATGACGGTTTTATCGCCATAGACGGTGAATTGGTCGGTTATCGTCAAAAGGGCGATACGCTTTATGAGCTGAAGGAACGGGAAATCCTCAAGCGCCGCGCCGAAGTGGGCATGGTGTTTCAGAGCTTCAACCTGTTCCCGCATCTGACCGCGCTTGAAAACATCATCGAAGCACCCATAGCCGTTCGTGGCATATCGAAAGAGCAGGCGCAGACCGAGGCGCGCGATCTTCTGGCTCGCGTCGGCCTTGCCGAAAAAGCTGGCGCTTATCCCCGTCAGCTTTCCGGCGGTCAGCAGCAACGCGTGGCGATCGCCCGGGCGCTGGCGTTGCGGCCGAAGGTGTTGCTGTTCGATGAGCCGACATCCGCGCTCGATCCTGAACTCGTCAACGAAGTGCTTGATGTTATCAAGGAGCTTTCCCGCTCCGGCGTCACGCTCATCATCGTTACCCATGAAATCGGTTTTGCCCGTGAAGTCTCCGACAGGGTCGTCTTCATGGAACAGGGCCGCATCATCGAAACAGGCACGCCGGACCAGGTGTTCAACAGCCCGGAACATCCCCGCACCGCCGAATTCCTCGCAAAAGTTCTCTAATCAAAACAACAAAGGAAACACTCGCATGGCTTTTTCATCGAAATTATTGTCGTTGCTTGCAGGCGGTCTTTTCACCGCTACCACCGCGCTGATACCGGCTGCGCATGCGCAGGAAATCGACCTGTCGCCGGAGCAGAAGGGGCGAGTGCGCGCCGAGAAGGTGGAAGAAGCGATCAAGCTTCTGCCCGCTGGCCACAAGTTCGTCGCGGATGGAAAGTTGACGGTCGCGACCGTGCCGTTTCGGCTGCCGCTGGTCGATTATGCCAGCGATACAAAAACGCCTATTGGCGTGGAGCCGGATATCGCCCAGCTGGTTGCTGACAGTCTTGGCCTTGAACTTCAGCTAGTTCCCATCGCCTGGGCCGATTGGCCGCTGGGCCTCACCTCCGGCAAATATGATGCCGTCACCTCCAACATCACGGTGACGGAAGCCCGTAAGGAAAAATTCGACTTCTCCAGCTACCGCAACGACCTGCTCGGCTTTTACGTGGGCAGCAACAGCAAGGTGACGAGCATCAGCAAGCCCGAGGATGTTGCCGGGTTGAAGGTTATCGTCGGCGCTGCCACCAATCAGGAGCAGATCCTGCTGAAATGGATCAAGGACAACAAGGCCAAGGGTCTGGCCGACACCGATGTGCAATATTACGACGATCAGGCCGTGCTCGATGTCGCCCTGCAATCCGGCCGCGCGGACGCCTATCTTGGCCCCAATGCGACGTCAGCCTTCCAGGCAGCAAGCCAGAAGAAGACCAAGCTCGTTGGCACCTTCTCCGGCGGTTGGCCCGAAGCGGCGGAAATCGCCGTTGCCTCCAAAAAGGATGCCGGAATTGCCGCAGCCATCACGGCGGCACTGAACGCCCAGATCAAGAACGGCAATTACGGCAAGGTTCTCGCCCGCTGGAACCTCGGTTCGGAAGCCATCACCGAATCCCGGACCAATCCGCCCGGTCTGCCCAAGAGCTGAGTGCTGGTTTGCTGCCAGAAAGCTGAGTTTCCACAAAGCTGAGTTGAAGGTGGGACATCACTCAGCCGGTAGCGCGGGCCTCCTCCCGTCCGCGCTACCTCCGTCCCGCAATCCATTTTATCGGGGAGCCAGAATGGCACTCACCTCTCGTCTTGCCACAGTCACGTTCGGCGTTTTTCTCTCTATCGCCGCTTTCGGGTCGGCTTTCGCAACTGATGTCTTCGATCTTTCGCCAGACCAGCCTGGCCGGATCAGGGTAGAAAAAGACCCCGCAGCGATTGCCGCCATCCCGAAAGATTTCAAGTTCATCACCCCGGGCAAACTCACGGTCGCGGTTGCACCTGGCGGACCACCGCTCGCGACCTATGCGACGGACGCCAAGACCGTGGTGGGTGCCGATCCGGACTATGCGCTTGCGGTGGCTGATAGTCTCGGCCTTGAGCTTGAGCTGGTTGCTGTCGCCTGGGCCGACTGGCCGCTGGGGCTTGCCTCCGGCAAATACGATGCTGTCATCTCCAATGTCGGGGTGACCGAGCAGCGCAAGGAGAAGTTCGACTTCTCCACCTATCGTCAGGGCCTGCACGGCTTTTTCGTGAAGTCCGACAGCGGCATCACCGCCATAAATGAGCCGAAGGATGCGGCGGGCCTGAAGATCATCGTCGGCGCTGGCACCAATCAGGAGCGTATTCTGCTGAAATGGAATGACGAGAATGTAGCCGCCGGTTTAAAGCCGCTCGAGCTGCAATATTATGACGACGAGGCCACCCGGCTTGTCGCGCTTTCTGCCGGGCGGGCCGATGTGATCGTCCAGCCGCATGCGCAGCTGGTCTTCATCGCCGCGCGTGACAAGACCATCAAACGTGTCGGAACACTCTCCGCCGGCTGGCCGGAACGTTCGGATGTCGCCATCACCACCCGCAAGGGTTCGGGATTGGCCGATGCGCTGACGCTCGCCACCAACGATCTGATCAAGAGCGGCGCTTACGCGAAGATACTGGAACGCTGGCAGCTTTCGGAAGAGGCCTTGCCGGAATCGAGAACCAACCCACCCGGCCTGCCGAAAAGCTGACCGGTCGAATAAATGCGGTGGACGGCAGCACCTGCAGGTCATGCCTGCGGGTGCTGTTTTATTTGTCTGTTGGCCTGCGCAGAACAATCAGAAATCCGCGACCTTGCCCCATGACGAGTCAAGGAAACGGCTGGGATGATACGGGGCCGGGTCAACGATCGGGGTTGAACCCGTCACGATATCGGCGATCAGGTGGCCAGCGCCGGGGCCGATGCCGAAACCGTGGCCGCTGAAACCGGCGGCGAGGATGAAGCCGGGCAATTCGCTGGTCTCGCCGATGGCGGGCACACCATCCGGCGTGCTGTCGATGAAGCCGGCCCAGGCAGCGGATATCTGGGTTTTGCGGAGTGCAGGCAGAAGTTCCAGCGCCCTTTTGTGGGTCTCACGGATGGCGGCGGCATTCGGTTTCGGATCGAGAATACGAACCCGCTCCATCGGCGTCGGCGCATCGAGCCGCCAGTGTTTCAGCGTTTCGTGCCCACCGCGAATCCCTTCCAATCCACCCGGTCGCAGGCTGCGCCAGCGCTTGAGGAACATCGGAACGAATTCGCGTGCAAACCGCATTTGCTGCGCGGTCGGGTCGATGCGACCGAGGCCGCTGATGGCGAGCGTGTAACCACCGTTGCTCCGGCGTGTTACAGAAACGGCTTTTGTATGCAGCGCATCCGGCAGTCCTTCCGCACCTGCTGTGACGGACAGGATTGAGGAGCGGACAGCGGCTTGCGGAAAACGAATTCCGAGCTGGCGGCAGAAGGACGAGGCCCAGGCGCCGCCGGACATGATGGCGGTTTTGGTGCGGATCGTGCCTTTTTCGGTAACGACGGCGCTAACGCGACCACCTTCCGTTTCCAGACCGCGCGCGGCGCAATTCTGGTGCACCGTTCCGCCCAGTTTCATGAGGGCACGCGCGACGGCCGGCGCCGCCATCGAGGGATCGGCGGTGCCGTCCGTTGGCGAAAAGACGCCACCTTTCCAGCGTTTCCCAGTCGCGCGTCCGCGGTTGCTCGCCTCATCCGCGCTCAACATATGCGTCGTCACGCCTGCGGTGATGGCAAAGTCGCGCCAGCGCGCCCAGCCGGCAATTTCAGCTTCGTTGTCGCTCAGGTAGAACAATCCGCAGCGGCGGAAACCGGTGTCTTCGCCGCTTTCTGCGGCAAACCGTTCCCAGAGCGTCAGGCTCTGCGTTGAAATCGGCAATTCGCGGGCGTCTCGGTTCTGCTGCCGGCACCAACCCCAGTTGCGGCTGGATTGCTCCGCGCCAACAAGACCTTTTTCGACAAGAGCCACTTTCAGGCCACGCCGGGCGAGGTAATAGGCTGCGAACACGCCGACGATACCGCCGCCAATAATGACGGCGTCCGCCGATTTCGGCAGTTCCGGTGATGTCGTGATCTGTTGCAGCGGCGCAGGCATGGTGGGGCTCCTTGTATTCGTCCTAATTTACCGTGGTCGCCGGGTAAACGCTGCCAGACTGCGCCGATTGCCGGAATCTCCTGCTGTTCGTAGCCATGTCTGCAACTCTTTATGCTGGATGAAAAAAACATCCCCGCGTCGACAGGGCACGCTCATGTGATAAGATTTCCATGGCCGCGTCAGAATTTTATGCCGCGTGCACGAAAAAATATAAAAGGGGTTCCGCACGTGATGAAACTTGACCGGATCGACATCAAGATCCTTTACGAACTCCAGAAAAATGGTCGCATCACCAATGTCGAGCTGGCGGAGCTTGTCAATCTCTCGCCAAGCCCCTGCCTGATGCGCGTCAAGAAGCTTCAGGCCGAGGGCTATATCGAAGGTTATTCGGCACAGATCAACATCAACAAGCTCGGCCAGACGCTGACGGTATTCACCGAGATCACGCTCAAGAACCACCGCCAGATCGACTTCGCCCGTTTTCTCGGCGTTATAGAAAAGATCGATCAGGTGGTAGAATGCCACCTCGTTTCAGGCGGTTACGATTACCTCCTGAAATTCGTCACCTCCGGCATCGTCGAATATCAGTCGATCATGGAGCGGCTGACGGACATGGATGTCGGTATCGACAAATATTTCAGCTTCGTTGTGCTGAAATCTCCGATCATCAAATCGCATATGCCGCTGACCAGCCTGTTTCCGCTTTGAGGTGGAAGACGTCCCTTTGCAGGGGCGCCAGAATGTCGAGACGCGTCGCTTCATACTCAACGTCATCCTGGGGACGAGCCCGAGGATGACGAAACTGATGTTGTCACCTCTTGGAAAATGCCCGCACCAACTCTGCATCCTGCTGAAGATTGTCGAGCCATTTCGGGTCGAGCTTCGGTACCGAGGAGAACAGGAGCTTCGAATAGGGATGGGTCGGCGACTTGATCGCTTCCGTTGCCAGATGCTCCACTTTCTGCCCGCCATACATCACGACGATTTCGTCGCAGATGGTTTCCACCACAGAGAGATCGTGGCTGATGAAGATGTAGGAGAGGTTCAGCTCTCGCTGGAGTTCGCCGAGCAGGTCGATGATCGCGGCTGCGACGACCGTATCAAGCGCCGAGGTAATTTCATCGCAAATGATGAGCGACGGTTCTGCTGCGAGCGCGCGGGCGAAGTTGACGCGTTGCTTCTGTCCGCCCGATAGGCCGGAAGGATGGCGGTGGCGAACCGAGCGCGGCAGCTTCACCATATCCAGCAACTGGTCGATCCGGGCGTCGCGCGCCTTGCCTCTCATGCCGTGATAAAAGGTCAGCGGCCGGCCGAGAATATCCTCGATGGATTTGGCCGGGTTGAGCGCCGTATCGGCATATTGGAAGACGATCTGCATGCGGCGCAATTGATCGCTGGTGCGTTGGCGGGCATCGGCGTCCAACTGCCGACCTTCGAAGATGACATGACCGCTGGCGGCGGGCAGAATGCCGGCAATGGCGCGCGCCAGCGTCGATTTTCCGCAACCGGATTCGCCGATGATGCCGAGATTGCGTCCGGGATAGACTGCAAGGCTGACGGAATCGACCGCACGCACCAGCGGCATATGGTCTTCGCCTTTCGTTCCATATCCGGCGATCAGCTTCTCGATATCCAGCAGCGGCTTCGCGTCACTTTGTTTTAGCGGCGCTACGGTGCGTACCTTGTCGTTAAACGCGGTGAGCAACTCCCGCGTATAAGGATGCTGTGCATTCTCGAGAATATCCGTGGTCGTGCCGGTTTCCTGTATCTCGCCGCCTTTCAGCACCACGATCCGATCGGCAATCTGGGCGACGACTGCGAGATCGTGCGAAACATAAACGCCGCCGATACCGCCCTTGCGCATCGCTGATTTGAAAGCGCGGAGAACCTCGATCTGTGTCGTCACGTCGAGTGCTGTGGTCGGTTCGTCGAAAATGACCAGGTCCGGGTTGCCGATCAGCGCCATGGCGGCGGAGAGACGCTGAAGCTGGCCGCCGGAAACCTGGTGCGGATAACGGTCGCCGATGGTTTCGGGATTGGGCAGCGACAATGCCTTGAACAGTTCCACCGCTCTTTGGCGCGCCTCCTGCGGCGGCATCAGATCGTGGATGCGGGTGACCTCTATGACCTGGTCGATAATCTTTTGCGCCGGATTGAAGGCGGCTGCGGCGCTTTGAGGGACGTAGGAGATTTTCGTACCGCGGATCTTCGCCCGTTCCATTTCGGAAAGCTGTACCATGTCGCGGCCTGCCACCGTGACGCTGCCGCCGGAAATACGGCAGCCTGGACGGGCATATCCCATCAATGTCAGTGCAATGGTCGTCTTGCCGGAGCCGCTTTCGCCGATCAATGCGACAATCTCGCCATCGGCGATATCGATGTCTACACCCCTGATGATTTGGATGCGGCGGCCGGAATCGGTAGTCGCCTCGACTTTAAGTCCACGGATTTCAACAAGATTTGTCATTATTCGCTCCTGTCGCGGATTTTCTGCGGCAGATTGTCGATCAGCAGATTGACGCTGATCGTCAGGCTGGCAATCGCCAACGACGGAAAGATCACGGCTGGCGCGGCAAAGGGCAGGCCGCCGATGTTTTCACGCACCAGCGCACCCCAGTCTGCATTCGGCGGCTGCAGGCCAAGACCGAGAAAGGAAAGGCCCGACAGAAGCAGCACGATGAACACAAAGCGCACGCCGAGATCGGCCAGCACGGGACGGATGATGTTGGGCAGGATTTCGGAGCTGATAAGGTGCAAGAGGCTCTCGCCGCGCACGCGGGCCACGGTGACGAAATCCATGGTGTTGACATTGACGGCGAGCGCCCGGGCAAAGCGATAGGCGCCGGGCGTATAGATAACCGACAGGGTGACGATCAGCACAGGAATGGAGGAGCCAACGGCAGCGACAACCACAAGTCCGAAAAGCTTGCTTGGAATGGAGTTCACCGCATCGAGAAAACGGCTGAGTGCCGCATCGAACCAGCCGCCGACCACGGCAGCGCTCATGCCGAGAACGACGCCCGACACGCAGGCGATCGTTACGGCGGCAAGCGAGATGCCGACCGTGAAACGCGCGCCCATGAGAATGCGGGAAAACACGTCGCGGCCGAGATAGTCGGAGCCGAGCCAGAGATCGGAGGTCATCGGACCGAAATAATCGAGATCGACGATTTCACCGACGGGATGCGGGATGAGATAGGGCGCAAAGATCGCAACCATGGCCCAGAGAAAAATGACGAGAAAGCCGAAAACGCCGACGACGTTGATTTTGTAACCCAAACGCGAGGTCCCCGAAGTTGTTTTGATATTGTCGGTCATCAGCGCAGCCTCGGATTGGACATGATGGCGATGATATCGGCGGTTGTGATGAGGAGGAGATAACCGACGCAGAAAATCATTGCGCAGCTCTGGATCAGTGGCAGATCACGGGTCGCGACGCCATCAACCATCAGCTTGGCGATGCCTGGATAATTGAAGATAGTCTCAACGATGATGACGCCGCCGACGAGATAGGAAAGCGACAAAGCAACCGCATTGACGATGGGGCCAAGCGCATTGGGAAGTGCGTGGCGCAGGACGATGCGCATGCGCGGTGCGCCCTTCAGGAGCGCCATTTCCACATAAGGCGTATCGAGCGTCTCGATGACGGCGGCGCGGCTCATGCGGATCATCTGTGCCGACACGACGAAGGTGAGCGTGATGACCGGCATGGCGTAAACCCGCAGCACATCGAACACGGTATGCACCTCGCTGACCAGCGACAGGGCTGGCAGCCACTTCAGATATACGGCGAACAGCAGAACCGCGAGCGTCGCGATCATGAATTCCGGCACGGAAATGACACCGATGGTCAGGATGGTGACGGCGCGATCATAAAGCGTTCCACGCAGCATGGCGGAGCTGATGCCGAGCGTCAGGGCCAGCGGCACGGCGATAACAGTGGTGATGCCGGCAAGCTTCATGGAGTTGACGAAACGTGGGCCTATGAGGTCGGCGATCGCCATATTGTTGGCGTAGGACGTGCCAAGTTCGCCGTGCAGCAGGCCAAAAAGCCAGCGGACAAAACGCAGAAGGGCCGGGTCGTCGAGATGCATGGCGGTGCGCAGACCGGCCACGGCCTCCGGCGTTGCCGACTGGCCAAGAAGGATCGTTGCCGTGTCGCCGGGCAGCAGGCTGGTGGCGGAAAAGACGATAAACGATACGATAAGCAGCGTCGTCAGCATGACGACCAGCCGCCTGGCGATAAGGGAGAGTATCCGGCTGTTCATTTACATGCTCCTGCGACCTGCCTGGATCATGATGATTTCAGGCCCGATCGACCTGAAATCGTCATGATCCAAATTATATGGCTGGAGCGAGATATCAGGCGAAAACCGCTTGTTTTTCAAAGTGTCGCTCCAGCTGTGGAGGCTTCCCGCACCGGCGGAAAGGTTGCCGGGCGCGTCGGCGCCCGGCCCCTTGGTCTATCAGGCTTCGAGCCAGACGTATTCAGCAAACGCGTAACCCATCATGCCGCCGAGCGGATTGGCTTCCAGACCCTTCAGCTTGGAGGTGATGGCGTCGACATTGGTGATATAGGCGGGAATGATGGTGCCGGCTTCGTCGGCGATCATCTTTTCCATTTCGAAGTAGATCTGCTTGCGCTTGTCCATGTCCAGCATGCCGCGTGCTTCGAGCATCATCTTGTCGAACTTCGGCGACTTGTACTGGCTTTCGTTCCACGGCGCGTCGGAGGCGTAAAGCAGCGAGAACAGAATATCCGGGGTCGGGCGCGGGTTGATGTTGCCGAAGTGAATAGGCGCCTTGAGCCAGTAATTGCTCCAGTAACCGTCCGAGGGAACGCGCTGCACATCCAGCTTTACACCGATTTCTGCGGCCGACGCCTGGATGATCATCGCCATGTCCACGGCAGAATTTGCAGCATCTGAGGTGATGACCGGGATGGACTGACCGATAAGACCCGCTTTTTCAAAGTGGAACTTCGCCTTATCAGGATCGAAGGCCTTCGGCTTGAGGTCCGGATTGTGGTAGGGACTCATTGGCGGCACGGGCTGGTCGTTACCGACTTCGCCGAGGCCACGCAAAGCCGCCTTCACGATCTGCTCGCGGTTGACGATCGACTTCATGCCGGCGATGAAATCGGCATTGTTGCCGGGCGTCTGGTCCAGCCGCATATTGAGGTTGGTGTAGTTGCCGGACGTTCCCTTTGACAGAACGATGCCTTCCTGCTTGTCGAGCAGGCGCAGCGAACGCGGATTGATAGCCGCTGCGAGGTGGATATCGCCCGAAATGAGGGCGTTAACGCGGGCATTGTCTTCGGCAATCGCGAAAAATTCGAAGCTATCGACGTGCGGACCACCCTGTTTCCAGTAATTGGTGTTTTTCGACATGATCGAGCGGACGCCGGGTTCGAATTTCTCCAGCTTGAAGGCACCGGTGCCGTTCCCCTTGGAGAAATCGGTCGCGCCATCGGCAACGATCATGAAGTGATGCAATGCCAGGATGGCCGGCAGGTCTGCATTCGCGTTTGCCAGCGTGATCTCGACGGTGCTCTTGTCGATCGCCTTGAAGCCGGTCATCTGGGCGGCGATCTTGGCGACCTTCGAACCGACGGCCGGGTCAAGGTGACGCTTCAGCGAATAGACCACGTCATCGGCGGTCAGTGCCTTGCCGTCATGGAAGGTGACGCCGGAACGCAGCTTCACGGTCCAGGTCTTGGCGTCCTTCGTTTCGATGGATTCGGCCAGCTCCATCTGGGGCGTGCCGGAAACATCGAGGAAGCTCAGCCGGTTATAGAGCGCGCAGCAACGAACGTAATCCGTCGAAAGCGAGGCTTTTGCGGGGTCGAGCGTGTCGGCCGTGGAGGAGGACCATCCGGCCGCCTTCAGCGTGCCGCCGGAAACGGGAGTGGCCGCCAGAGCCTGCGAGGCGCGGCCGAGAATGGCCGAACCGGCGGAAAGTGCTACGCCGCCGGCCAGCATCATGTGAAGCAGCTCTCGCCGCGTCGCGCCGCGACGGATAGCCTGTTCAACGGCGGCATCGTCAGAGCGGGTCCAATTTGTAATCCTGTCACTCATGGTCTTCCCCTTTTGTATGATTTGTTGAAATGGCATCTGCAGTAATTTTCGGCATCCACGCCCGAGTGCGCGTCATGCCGCAGGCGCTTCAGCGGCCCGAGTGTCTCGTGGCCTCGGCAAGGCCGGCCATCGAGGTGAAGTGGTAGTCCGGTTCGGTAAAGTTCTCCGGCTCGATGGTGCCGCCATATCCCTTCTGGGCGTGGCGGCGCTCTATCCAGCAATTGGTCATCCCGAGTTTCCGTGAAATGCCGATATCGTGGTACTGGCTCTGCGCAACGTGCAGAATGTCGTCCTTCGATGCGCCTTCGCTTTCAACGAAGGCGAAAACCTTCTCGAAGAATGCGGGATCCGGCTTTTCCGTGCCGGTATCATCCGCTGTGAAAGCGGCGTAAAAGGGACTACCGAGTTCCTTCGAGAAATACTCGAAGGCCCAGCGCTGGGCGTTGGTCATGGCAATGAGACGATGCGTCTTTGCAAGCTCGGCCATCGCGGCGCGACTGTCTTCAAAGCCTTTCCAGTTTTTTGCCGCGTCGCGCAGGCGCTCACCCAGAGCGCGCTCCGCCGGCAAACCGAGTTCCGGAGCGATGATCAGGTAGACGCGGACGAGATCGTCCGGAAACAGATCGGTGGCGTCGGAGTAACGCGCCGCGCGGTAAAGGCCGAGCGCCTTTTCACCGTCGACCTCAACGCCGTTTTCAGCGCCGATCTGGATCAGGGTCGATTTCAAGCCACCTTCGAAATCGATGAGAGTTCCCACCACGTCGAAGCTCATATATTTGAAGTCGCTCAGTTTCTTGGGCAATGTCGGTCTCCGCTTTGCCGCGCAGAGCCATTGGGAAGGCTGCGGCATTTTATTCTGTTCCCGGACGGGATCCTTGCCCCGTTCCCATTCTTGCTAACGCCCTTTTTTATGGCGTTTAGTGCTTTTTCTGTTGATAGTTTGGCAGTTCCAGCGCGCCGGATTCTCCGAAAAGGATCGGGTCTTCGGCAGAATATTGCGAATATGTGCGGCGTTGCGACATTTCGAGAAGGTGCCGCAACGCCATCCACTGTTCGCCTCAGGCCATGGCGGCCCGCACTGCCGGGTCCTCGAGCGTCTGGTCGAGGGTTTTCCGCGTCCGCTCTATAATGGCGTCGATCTCGTCATCGGTGCAACACAGCGGCGGCGCGTAGCCGAGGATGCCGTTGGCGAAGGCGCGCACGATGAGGCCGTTTTCCCAGGCGCGGTCAAAAACCTTGCGTGCAGGGGCCGCTGCAGCCGGCAGCGGAGTTTTCTTCTCTTTGTCGGTCACGAGTTCGATAGCGGCGAGCATACCCCGGCCGCGCACATCGCCAACCAGCGGATGGCTTCTCAATCCTTCCAGCCCGGCCATCAGCCGCTGACCGGCGCGCCGGCCGTTTTCCAGCAGCCCGCCCTCGTAAAGTTTCAGCACTTCGAGACCAACGGCGGCACTGACGGGATGGGCGGAATAGGTATAACCGTGCCCGACCGCGGCATCGCCAGCGAAGTCGGCTATTGTATCATAAACATGGTCGGCCATGAAGACGGCGCCCATCGGCACATAGCCCGAAGTCAGACCCTTGGCGGCCGTGATGAAGTCCGGCACGATATCTTCGTCGGCACAGGCAAACAGTGGTCCCGTGCGGCCGAAGCCGGTAATAACTTCGTCGGCAACGAAGAGAATGCCGTAGGAACGGCAGAGTTCTCGCATGGCCTTGATCCAGCCAGGCGGCGGCACCAGAACGCCACCGGAGCCCTGAATGGGCTCTGCATAAAAGGCGGCGACCCGCTCCGGGCCGATAGCCTCGATCTTGTCCTTCAGGATTTGCAGGGAAGAGGCGATGATGGCGGCGGGGTCGCTGCCGACCGGATTGCGATAGGCATAGTGAGACGGAATTTTGTGCTGCCAGTCGTAAGGCACGCCGAAACCTGCATGGAAGGCAGGCAGCGCAGTCAGGCCTGAACCGGCGGTGGTGGAGCCGTGATAACCCTGTTCGATGGAAATGAACTGGTCGCGCTGCGGCTGGCCTTTGGCGTGCCAGTAATAGCGGATGAAGCGGATGGTGCTGTCCACCGCGTCGGATCCGCCAAGCGTGAAATAGACGTGGTTGAGTTCGCCGGGCGCGCGGTCGGCGAGTTCGGAGGCCAGGCGAATGGCGGGTTCGCTGCCAATGTCGAAATAGGCAGTGGCATAGGGCAGTTCACGCATCTGCTTTGCCGCCGCTTCCACGATGCTGTCATGGCCATAGCCTGCATTGACGCACCAGAGGCCGGCAAAACCGTCGATCAGCTGGTGGCCGGTCATGTCGGTAATCGTGGCACCCTTTGCCGATTTCAGCACGCGAACGCCAAGCTTTTCATGGCCGCGGAAGGAAGAGACAGGGTGCACCAGATGGGCGCGGTCGAGCTCGATCAGTGAATTGCTTAACATGGGTCTCTCCGGATTCAGCCCAGCGCCTGGCTGGTCAACGCGAATGTTTTCAGTTTTTTGTCGGCAGAGGTTTCCGCCTTCGGCCGGCGCATGGCGATGCCGCCACCGACATGGGCAAGACCGTATTCGGCAAGCCAGGGACCGAGGCCCGTCTCGGTGGTGGTGTCTACGCGCAGGAATGCGCCGGGGCGCTCGGAAACGACGAAGGCAATCAAATCCTTTGCGATTTCAGCAGTTTCCGCGACAATCGGGCCGATGACTTCACCACGGCCAAAGGCGCGAAGGCCTGCAAAGCCCATGATGGCGCCATGCTGTTGAACCACCGCAAACCGTGCCCTATCCGCAAGCTCGGTAAAGAGTGCCGTACGATCCGCACCGAATGCCTGCGCGTCGAGTGCGGCAAGCTCGGCCGGTACAATCGTTTCTGCCCATGCCACGTTATCGGGCTTATCGGCGGCCGTAGGAATTCCCTGGTGCTGACGCACCTCGCCGCATGCGACGAACCCCATCTTCTCATATAGGGGGAGGCCTTCAGCGGTGGCGGTCAGACGGCACTCGCGATTTTCCGCAGCATCGACGACCGCCTGCATCAGCTTGCGTCCGAGACCACGGCCGCGCATGGCCTCGTCCACGATCACCATGTTGACGGTGGCGCAGGTGTCTCCGAGAAGCGTGGCCATTGCGGTTCCGACGACGCGACCGTTTTCGATAGCGACGAAACCCTTGCTCAGTGAAAGGACGAGCGCCCAGTCTTCCCGGCGGTGTGGCCAACCGGCCTGGCGGGAAAGCTCGACGGCGGCATCGAGGTGTTGCGGCTCAAATTTCTGGATATCGATGAGGCTGGCTTGCATGGCCCAACTCCGTTTTATTCTTCATGTTCATTGATAGACCGGCGGCAAAAGAACATTGTCCCGACGAATGGCAAGGTTCGATATGTTTCACTGTTGCTTTTACCCGCCGCCGCATCTTATGCCGCACATCATCTGCTTCCATCCGCAGAACGGGGGTGGGCGGCGGCTTCCGGTTTTGTCGCACGCAACTCTCTGCCAAACTGGCGGCCGCATACGCAACAATCTGCTTTCGCGAATAGCAATTGCAGTGCGTCGACCGGGCAAAGGCCTCTATGATCTTGTTATTGCAGCCACCACCCATCCCCAAGCAAGGACGACGACGACATGACCATCTTCCGCCCGAAATACATCACTTTCGATTGCCACGGTACGCTGATTCATTTCCAGATGGCAGAAGCTGCCCGCGATCTCTATGGTGATCGTCTGGGCGAGGCCGAGATGCAGCAATTCATCAAGGACTTCTCTGCCTATCGCCTGGACGAGGTCATGCATGACTGGAAGCCTTACGCCGAAGTTGTCCATAACGCCCTGTCGCGCACCTGCAAGCGCAACGGTGTGGCCTTCAAGGACGAAGATGCGGTAATGGTGTATGAGCGCGTTCCGACATGGGGTCCGCATGCGGACGTTCCGGCCGGTCTGGCGAAGGTTGCCAAGGAAATTCCGCTGGTCATTCTGTCTAACGCCATGAATTCGCAGATCATGTCGAATGTGGCAAAGCTTGGCGCGCCGTTCCATGCTGTCTATACCGCCGAACAGGCGCAGGCCTACAAGCCGCATTTCAAGGCTTTCGAATATTTGTTCGACATGCTCGGCTGCGGCCCGGAAGATATTCTGCACGTGTCGTCCTCCTTCCGCTACGACCTGATGTCCGCGCACGATCTCGGCATCAAGAACAAGGTCTGGGTCAACCGCGGCCACGAACCGGCAAACCCCTATTACGGTTATACGGAGATCTCCGATATTTCCGGTCTCGCGGGCGTCGTTGGACTGTAAGGAAGGACCGGATCATGAAGCTCGTCTCCTATTGGCACGACACGGCGCCCCTGTTTGCGGGGGCGGCGCAAGGTCCTGTCGAAGGCCATTACGATGTGGCCGTCATTGGTGGCGGCTTCACGGGTCTGGGTGCTGCGCGCCAGCTGGCAAAAGCGGGCGCGCGCGTGGTTGTTCTTGAAGGACAGCGCGTCGGCTGGGGTGCTTCCGGGCGCAATGGCGGCCACCTCAACAACGGGCTGGCCCACTCCTACCTCTCCGCCAAGGCGGAACTCGGCAAGGAGCGCGCCATCGCGCTCTACAAGGCGCTGGATGCCTCGATCGACACGCTGGAAAGCCTGATCGCCGTGGAAGGGATCGACTGTAATTTCCGCCGCGCCGGCAAGCTGAAAATGGCTTCGAAACCGCAGCATTTCGAAAGTCTGGCGAAGAATTTCGAGGCTGTTCATGCCGAGGTGGATCCCGACACGGCGCTTCTGTCGGTTGACGATCTCAAGGCGGAAATCGGCTCTCCCTTTTATGGCGCCATGCTGTCCAAGAAGAGCGCCATGATGCATATGGGCCGCTATGTGGCCGGCCTTGCGCAGGCCGCCAGCCGCCATGGTGCGGTCATCTTCGAAAATGCGGCGGTGACGAAACATTCTCAGAACGGCAAGACACACACGCTGGAAACGACGCGCGGCAAGGTCACTGCCGATAATGTTCTGGTGGCAACCGGCGCCTACACGCCCTCCGGTTTCGGCTATTTCCGCCGCCGCATCATCGCGGTCGGCAGTTTCATCATCGCCACGCGGCCGTTGACGGATGCCGAGATCAAGGCGTCCGTCCCGGGTAACCGCACCTACGTCAACACCATGAATATCGGCAATTATTTCCGCCTTGCACCGGACAACCGGTTGATCTTCGGCGGCCGCGCGCGCTTTTCCACGACATCGGACCAGCGTTCGGATGCCAAAAGTGGCGCGATCCTGATGGATAGCCTGCACCGCATATTCCCGCAGCTTGCGCATGTGCCTATCGATTATTGCTGGGGCGGACTGGTTGATATGACCAAGGACCGTTATCCCCGCGCCGGTTTCCATGATGGCGTCTGGTACGCCATGGGCTATTCCGGCCACGGCGCCCAGCTTTCCACCCATCTGGGCATGATCATGGCTGACGCCATTCTGGGCCGCCCGGACAACAACCCGCTGAAGGGGATGGACTGGCCGGCGGTGCCTGGCCATTTCGGCAAGCCCTGGTTTCTTCCCTTGGTGGGGCTTTATTACAAGATGCTGGATAAGATTCAGTAGCGCGTTAGTTCATTTCTTCATCATGCCGGACTTGATCTGGCATCCAGCCACTGCGCTCCTGCACGGTGAATAGTCTTTTACGATCAATGACGTGATCGCGCTGGACCCCGGATCTATTCGGAGGTCGCGACACGTGAATGCCGTGGCTTTGCCAAACCAATTCATGCCTCCGGATTTTTCTTCCACCCCTGGGAATGCTGCTTTTCAATTTAGCACCAAAAAAGAAGGGCCGCAGAGCGGCCCTTTAGGCGGGGAGAAAGAAACAGTCTTCAGGCAAGTCCACCGATGTGGAACGTCTTCATTTCCAGATATTCCTCGATGCCGACCTGTGCGCCTTCGCGGCCGAGGCCGGATTGCTTGACGCCGCCGAAGGGGGCGACTTCGGTGGAGATCGCGCCGGTATTGAGGCCGACCATGCCGAACTCCAGCGCCTCGCCCACGCGCCAGGCGCGTTTGAGGCTTTCAGTGTAGAAGTAGGCGGCAAGGCCGAAGGGCGTACCGTTGGCGATCGCAATCGCCTCCTCTTCCGTCTCGAAGCGGAAGAGCGGGGCGACTGGCCCGAAGGTCTCTTCGCTCGCCAGCCGCATGGCGGTTGTTGCGCCCGTCAGCACCACCGGTGCGGTATATTGCGAACCTTCAGGCAGATCATGAGGCTTGGTAATGATCTCGGCGCCCTTGGAAACGGCGTCATCGATATGCGCGCGGATTTTGGCGATTGCCGGCTCGTTGATCATCGGACCGATGGAAACACCTAGCTCCGTTCCGGGTCCGACACGCATGGCATCGACGCGATCAGCCAGTTTTTTCGCAAACGCATCGTAAACGCTCGCCTGAACGAGAATGCGGTTGGCGCAGACGCAGGTCTGACCGCCATTGCGGAATTTCGAAACGAGCGCGCCTTCGATGGCGAGATCGAGATCTGCATCGTCGAATACGATGAAAGGGGCATTGCCGCCGAGTTCCAGCGACAGTCGTTTTACACTGTCGGCCGCACCGCGCATCAACAGCGAACCGACACGGGTAGAGCCTGTGAAGGAAATTTTCCGCACCGTCTCATTGGCCATGATCTCGTTGCCGATCTCCGTCGGCATGCCGGTGACGATGTTGATGACGCCAGCCGGAATGCCTGCACGTTCGGCGAGAACTCCGAGCGCTAGGGCCGAATAGGGCGTGAATTCCGAGGGCTTGATGACCACGGTGCAGCCAGCCGCCAATGCAGGTGCGACCTTGCGGGTGATCATGGCGTTCGGGAAATTCCACGGTGTGATGATGCCGCAGACACCGACTGGCTCCTTCAGCACTACGATACGGCGATCCGGCGTCGGGGAGGGAATGGTGCCGCCGCTGATGCGTCGGCCTTCTTCCGCAAACCACTTGACGAAGGATGCTCCGTAACGGATTTCCCCCTTGGCCTCTTCGAATGGCTTGCCCTGTTCGATGGTCAACATCAGGCCGAGATCGTCGATGTGTTCGATCATCAACGCGAACCATTTTTCCAGAAGCGTCGCGCGCTCCGCGTGCGTTTTCTTTTTCCACGGCCCGAAGGCAGCGTTGGCGGCTTCGATGGCCGCGCGGGTTTCCACGCTGCCCATATCCGGCACGGTGCCGATCACCGCCTGCGTCGCCGGGTCGATCACGTCGACCGTCTTGCCTGATGCGGCCGCTTTCCATTCCCCGCCAATCAAACCCATTTGGCGAAAGAGTTCCTTGTCCTTCAAGCCCTGCATTATCTGTCTCCGAAATCAGTCGAGAGCCGCAAGAACTGCGGCAGTTATTACGTCTGTCTTGTCCTTGCCCGGCACGGTGCCAATGCCCTGGCCGGTCGCCTTTTCCAGCGCCGCCATGACCCGCCTGGCCGTATCCGCCTCACCCAGATGCTCCAGCATCATGGCGCCGGACCAGATGGCGGCGATGGGGTTGGCAATGCCGAGATGGGCGATGTCAGGGGCCGAACCGTGCACCGGCTCGAACATGGAGGGTGCCGTGCGGTTGGGATTGATATTGGCGGAGGCGGCAAAACCGAGGCCGCCCTGAATGGCTGCGCCGAGATCGGTCAGGATATCGCCGAAGAGGTTTGAGGCGACCACGACATCAAGGCTTTCCGGTGCCATCACCATGCGCGCCGCCATGGCGTCGATATGATAACTGGAAACTTCAACATCCGGATATTCGGCGGCGAGCTTTTGCGTCACCTCGTCCCAGAACACCATCGAATATTTCTGGGCGTTGGATTTGGTGACGGAAGCCAACTTGCCGCGACGCTTTTGCGCCTGCTCGAAGCCGAAGCGCAGGATGCGTTCCACGCCCTTGCGGGTGAAGATGGAGGTTTCGACAGCGACCTCGTCTTCGGTGCCCTGATGGACTCGTCCGCCGGCACCGGAATATTCACCTTCGGTATTTTCGCGGATGCAGAGAATGTCGAATCCATCCGCTTTCAACGGTCCCTGCACGCCGGGCAGAAGCCGGTGCGGGCGGATATTGGCGTATTGCACAAATGCCTTGCGGATCGGCAGAAGCAGGCCGTGCAACGATACCGAATCCGGCACCTCCGCTGGCCAGCCGACCGCGCCCAGCAGAATGGCGTCGAAGCCGCGCAGGGTCTCGATGCCATCCTTCGGCATCATCGCGCCGGTCTCCTTGTAGAAGGCGCAGGACCAGGGGAATTCGGTGCCTTCAAGCGCAAAACCGGAGCTTTTTGCTGCGGTGTTGAGAACCTGCCAGGCGGCATCAGTCACGCTTTTGCCGATGCCGTCTCCGGGAATGAGTGCGATGCGATGCGTTTTCAAGATGTTTCCCCTGTTACAGTCCGATCAGGACGCTTTTGCTCTTGCGGTTGGCGAGATAGGCCTCCCGCCCGAGATCCTTGCCGATGCCGGAGCGTTTGTAACCGCCGGTCGGCAGGATATGGTCGCGGGAGCGGCCATACCGGTTGACCCAGATCGTTCCTGCCTGGATGGCGCGAGACAGGCGCATGACGCGCGAGATATCGCGGCTGAAAAGACCCGCGGCAAGACCGTAGGTCGGATGATCGGCGAGCGCCAGTGCCTCTTCTTCCGTCTTGAAGCTTTGCAGGGTCAGCACCGGCCCGAATATCTCCTCTGTGACAGCAGGGGAGGTCTGGTCGACATTTGCGATCAAGGTCGGCTGGTAGAAATAACCCGGACCGTCCATGATCGCGCCGCCCGTCAGGCATTCGCCGCCATGCGCGACAGCCGCCTGCACGATGCCGTCAATGCGCTGGCGCTGCACTTCGGAGATGATCGGCGAATACTGTGTTGCTTCGTCCCAGGTCGGGCCGGGCTTCACTGTCTTCATGCGAGCGATAATTGCGGCGGAAAGCGCCTCTGCGACACTCTCTTCAACGATGATGCGCGAGCCGGCAACGCAGGCTTGCCCGGCATTGGACAGAATATTGCCGGCGATCGCGGCGGCGGCTTTTTCGATATCGGCGTCTGCAAAAACCAGCTGCGGACTTTTGCCGCCCAGTTCCAGCGTCATGGGCTTGACGCCGGTACGCGCGATATTTGCCATGATGGCCGAACCTGCTGCCGTCGATCCGGTGAAGCTGACCTTTGAAATTTCGGGATGGCCGGTGATGGCATTGCCTGTCACAGGCCCGTCACCCAGCACGATGTTGATGAGCCCGGCGGGCAGCCCTGCCTTGATGGCCAGTTGCGCCATGAAAATGCTGGAGAAGGGCGTCATCTCCGATGGCTTGAGCACCACGGCATTGCCGGCTGCGAGTGCCGGGCCAAGCTTCCAGCCCGCCATGGACACCGGAAAATTCCAAGGCGTAATGGCGCCCACGACGCCATAGGGCTCGGTCATGATCATGCCGACGCTTGTGTCGTCGGTCGGCACGAGATCACCGCCCTCCTTGTCCGCAAATTCGGCAAAGAAGCGGATCTGTTCGGCAGTGACGGCGATATCGCCGGCAATCAGGTGGCCCACGGGCCGGGTTGAGGAGAGCGCCTCGATTTTCGCCAGCGTCTCGGCTTCCTGCTCGATCAGGTCTGCCCAGCGTTGCAGTACCCTGGTGCGCTCACGCGGGCGCACGCCGCCCCAGTTACTGCTCTTCAGTGCGGCTTTGGCGGTTTGCACCGCCTCATCGACAAGTGCCGCATCCGCCTTCGGGCAACCGGCATATTCGATGCCGTCCGAAGGACGATGCATGTCAATGCCGTTTTTAGCCGGGATCAGCCGGTCGCCGATGAAATGGCCGATCGGCAGGGACAGGCTGTCTGGATCGAAGCTGAGCGTCATGGATGATCCTCTGTGGATATGCGCCAAAGCTACTCCCTGATGGCAAGCAGCATCGACCGACTGCGGCGGGGGCGGTGAACGAAAATCCTGTTTTGCTGGTGGCCCACAGCGCAATCTTCGGCGGGCATGAAGACCGCGCCGAAAACCTTGCGACGGGTCCGATCGAGGGCCGTAAATCCGGTCGAAAGGCATCCGGGCAGGATACCCATGTAAACCATGGCTGGCATCCACCTGCGGATTGCCAGCTATCGCTGTTCTCAAAAATGCCTCTGCATCAGCCGGGATGCCAGGCATGCTGTTCGGCAAATCATCCGTTCACGGTCACATAGATCTTGCGCACGGTTTCGATTGTCTTCCAGACGCCAACGAAACCGGGCTTCATGACGAAGCTGTCGCCCGCGGTGTAACGCAGCGGCGCGCCGCCTTCCGGTGTGATCTCGATAACGCCTTCGAGAATGTGGCAGAACTCGAATGTCTCGCCTTTGATCGAGCGGCTTTCCCCGGGGGTCGCTTCCCAGATGCCAGTATGTACGGTGCCATCACGGGCTTCATCTAGAGGCCAGGTTTTGAACGACGGGTCGCCCGCTATGAGGCGTTCGGGCAGGGCCTTGGAGGCTTTCGGTTCAAAGGCGGGATTGGTGTCGATGGTCTTGAGGAGAGACATGGGTGTCCTTTCTTGGAACGGTAGGATCAATATCCGCGGCTACGGTCAACGAGGCCGAGCGGTTCGAGACCGGATTCGTATCGTTTGATATTTTCGACGACGGTGCGGGCAGCGGAATGGGGCTGGGTGACGCTGGCAATATGCGGCGTCAGGAGAATTTTCGGATGGGTCCAGAAGCGGTGGTCTTTGGGCAGGGGCTCCGGATCGGTAACGTCAATCACCGCACCTGAAAGCCTGTCGCTGTTGAGTGCATCGAGCAAAGCGTCATGATCGAGCTGTTTGCCGCGCCCGGCGTGAACCAGAGCAGCCCCGTCGGGAAGCATCCCTAGACGCTCGGCGTTCAGAAGCCCCGTGGTCTCGTCGGTGAGAGGCAGCAGGCAGACGAGAATATCGCTGGTGGAGAGAAGGGATTTGAGGCCGTCGTCGCCATGATGGCAGGTGACGCCATCAATCTGACGCTGTGAGCGGCTCCAGCCGGAAAGCGGAAAGCCGAAGGGTTTCAGCCGCTCCAGCGCCGCAACGCCCAGCATGCCGAGGCCGAGAACGCCCACCCGGCACTCTTCCGCCTGACGCTGGGGCAGGGCATTCCACAGTTGCTGGCGCTGCTGGTTTAAATAGACCGGCAGGTTGCGGTGGAGGGAAAGTACGCCGAGGCAGATATATTCCTGCATCATGCGGATGATGCCCTCATCCACCATGCGTACGACCTTTACCGTCTCAGGGATCGCCTCGATGTGAAACTGGTCGACACCCGCGCCGATCGAAAACAGGACTTCGAGATTGCGATACCGGGCAATGTCCTGCGGTACCGTCCAGGTGATGAGGTAACGGACTGCGTCGGGATCGACAGTTGACGCATCCATCGAAAACGGCAGATCAGGCAGTTCTGCAGCTAGAGCCTGCCGGAAAATCTCGCCGCGCTTGGCGTCGGAATTGAAGAGAAAAGTCATCTGAAATCTATGCTTCCCGAAGGTTCAAGCCGCACAGCGGCTTGCGAGTGTTTCCAGCATCGACTGGCAGGCCGAAAGTTCGCCCGTCGTTATGAACTCGTCCGGCTTGTGGGCGCGGCCGATATCCCCTGGTCCGCAGATGATGGCGTCGATGCCCGCCGCCTGGAACAGCCCCGCCTCCGTGCCGTAGCTGACGGCGGCGAGACAGGGGGTGCCGGTCAATTCCTCCAGAAGCAGAACAAGCGGAGCATTAGCTGCTAGCGAAAGCGCCGGATAATCGCTCATAGGCGTCCATTCGATATCGACACCCTTTGCTGCAAGAGCCTCGACGCTTGCGCGAACCGGCCCGAGCAGTTCAAGCGGCGATATGCCGGAAATCGCCCGTGCTTCCAGCTCGATGGCCGAGAAATCGGGGATGATGTTGATCGCCTGGCCGCCCTTCATCGTGCCGATCTGCAGCGAGGAGTAGGGTGGCTCGAAAGTCGCTTCAAAGGGGCCTTTCGTCAGCTCATGTGCCGTCTCCACGGCCTTTGCCATGATACCGGTCATCAGGTGAATGGCATTAACCCCCTGATCAGGCCGGGACGAATGGCCGGAACGGCCACGGATGGTAATGCGAGCTGCTGCTTTGCCCTTGTGTGCACGAACCGCCCGCAAATTGCTGGGCTCGCCGATGATTGCGCCCGCCGGTGCGGCGCAAAGTTCAGGCAATCTGGCGAGAAGATGTGGAACGCCACGGCAACCCGCCTCCTCGTCATAGGAAAAGGCGATATGCACGGGACGTTTCAGCGCCCTGCGCGAAAATGCAGGCGCCGCGGCGAGAACCGTGGCCAGAAAACCCTTCATGTCGGTGGTTCCGCGCCCGTAGAGACGATCATCTTCCGCCCGCAGTGTAAAGGGATCGGAAGACCATTCCGGCTCGCTGGCGGGTACGACATCCATATGGCCGGACAAAACATAGCCGGCGCGATCGGCCGGGCCGAAGGTGGCGAAGAGATTGGCGCGGTCGCCCTCCGGTCCCGCAAGCAGCGATACTTTCGCGCCGTGGCTTTCAAGATAATCGGCGATCCAGCCGGCAATATCGCCATTGGCGGTTCCAACGACCGACGGGAAACCGACGAGACGCTCAAGGATTTCGATTGCGTTCAATGGTCGTCTCCGCTGACCGGATTGTCATCCCGAAAGCTTAGAATGGACTGCGACGTTTATCTGCTGAAATGCGAATGATTTCGGTAGATTGTTGTGACCTTCCAGTGCTTTCAGAAAATTCGTGCTGGCGTAACCGGCTACCGTCGGATGTCGTGGGCTAGGCCGGGACCGGATGAAGGTTGTGAGCCGTAGGGGATGAGGGCCGTTGGTTATGGACCTGCTCAAAGTCGATAGTTTCGAGCTGCGGACCGTGGATATCGCGGACGTGGATGCCGATCATCTGCATGCACTCTCCATGGCCGTCGGATGGCGATATCACGCGAATGAATGGTGTTTTCTGCGGCAATGCGGCGTGGGTCTCGCCGCGCTCGATGAGATCGACCGTGTTGTCGCAACCGCGATGCTCTTTCCCTATGATCAGGGGTTTGCGACGCTCGGCATGGTCATTGTTTCGCCCCGTTTGCAGGGGCATGGCGTAGCACCATGGCTTGTGCAGAAACTTGTCGCAAAATTCCCCACTGTCTCCCTGCGGTTGAACGCGACGGGAGCGTCGCGGCGGTTGTTTTCAAGGTTGGGTTTTGCCGGTGATACGGAAAAAGTATATCTGTTCCGGGGAAGGGCGAATTGCCTTTTCGAGATACCGCCGCCCGGCAGAAAACAACGAATAGAGCCGTTATCCGCAGGTCATCTGACTGATGTGGTGGAACTAGACCGGGCGGCTTTTGGCGTTTCGCGCCGGAACGTTTTGCAGCGACTTTTGACGCAGAATGCGGGTTACGGTGTGTTTGAGGCGGACCGTCTTACCGCTTTTGCGCTGCGCCGTGCGGCGGGGCGGGGCCACATTATCGGTCCGGTCGTTGCGGGTGCGGACATCGATGCGATTGCGCTCGTAAGGCGGCATTTTACCGATCTGGACGATGAGCTGGTGCGTCTCGACACCATCAGCGACAACAATCTCTTTATTGATTTTATTGCGCAATCCGGCTTGGTGGTGATTGAAACCCTTACCACCATGTCCAAAGACGCGCCGCAACCGGCGCCTTCCGGCGCTACAAAAATTTTCGCGTTGGCGGGTCCGTCTTTGTGTTGAGCTGCAGCACTATCGCAATTGACGCCCCGGCGCTTGCCCCTTATGTCAGAAAGCGACGGTTCCTGAAGCCGAAGGGCAAAGGGATTAATAGGGAACATGGTGCGGGTGATTTCTATCGCCCAATGCCGTGGCTGCCCCCGCAACTGTAAGCGGATTGCCGTTCATCCTCGTGACGCCTGAAAAGCGTCATGCCACTGCACCCTTCAAGGTGCGGGAAGGCAGATGAACGGCGTATATTCGTGAGCCAGGAGACCTGCCGTCATAATATTGACCATCGTTACGGGCGGGGATGCCCGGAAGAGGAGCTTATTATGACCTTTCCGTCCGCGGAAACGTATTTAGAGTCCCGTTCTCCATCTCCACACTTGTTGTCGCTCTGTCACTACGCGTTTTGACGCGCGGCCTGCGGATCACGCCACTTTATTTAGACTGGAGAACATATGTTTCATTTCAAACGCCTGCCGGTTTCCGCCGGTCTTCTGGCTGTCGCATTAGCGGCCTTGCCCGCCGGTGCCGCTCAGGCTGCCGAAACCGCCTATCCGCTGACGATCAATAGCTGCGGCCACGAAATCACCTTCAAGCAGGCGCCCGCCCGCACAGTATCGGTCGGCCAGAGCACGACCGAGGTTCTCTATCTGCTCGGCGTGGCCGACAAGGTGGTAGGCACGGCGCTGTGGATCGGCCCGGTTCTGAAGGGTTACGAAGACGCCAATGCCAAGGTGGAGCGGCTTGCCGACAATGATCCGAGCTTCGAGGCGGTGGTTGGCAAGAGGCCGGACCTCGTGACGACGCAGTTCCAGTGGCAGATCGGTCCCGAAGGCGTTGTCGGAACACCGGAGCAATTCGCCGAACTCGGTATTCCCGTTTATACTTCGCCTGCCGATTGCATGGGCAAGGACAATTCCGGCGGCGGCGACGGCGTGCGCAAGTCCGTTTTCACCATGGACCTGATCTACCAGGAGGTCCGCGACCTTGCGAAAATTTTCAACGTGCAGGATCGCGGCGAGGAAGTCGTTGCCGACCTGAAAAAGCGTGAGGAAGCCGCCCGCGCCAAGATCGCTTCGGCGAATGGCAAGATTTCAGCAGTCTTCTGGTTCTCCAGCGCTGAGCTGGATATCGATCCTTACGTGGCGGGCCGCAATGGTGCGCCGGGTTACATCATGTCCGCGCTCGGGCTGAAGAACGTTATCGAAAGCGATGAGGAATGGCCGACTGTTGGCTGGGAAACCATCGCCAAGGCCAATCCGTCCGTGATCGTTGCCGGCAAGATGGACCGCCGGCGTTTCCCCGCCGATGACGTCGCCGTCAAGCTCAAGTTCCTCGCTACCGATCCGGTTGCCAGCATCATGCCCGCCGTCAAGGCGGCCCATGTCTTCGAAATGGACGCGCAGGCGATGAACCCGACCATCCGCACGATCGAAGGCATTGAAACGCTGGCCGAGGCGATTTCCACAGCCGGTCTCGCCAAGTGAACGGTCTTTCCGTCAATCTTGGCAGGGCGGGTCTGGCTTTTGCCGCACTCGCCCTGCTGCTCGTCGCGCTGATGGCCGGTGCGGCCATCGGCGAGACTGCCATTCCGTTCGACGTGGTGGCAAAGACCATTGCCAATCGTGTCTTCCATGCGGGTTATCCGCTGGAGCCGCTGGATGAGGGCATCGTCTGGAGTTACCGCCTCAGCCGCGCCGTTGTTGCCGCGTGCTGTGGCGCCTCGCTGGCGCTGGCCGGTGCGGTGCTTCAATCACTTCTGCGCAACCCGCTCGCCGATCCCTATATCCTCGGTATTTCCGCAGGCGCCTCAACCGGGGCCGTGGCCGTGGCGCTTCTGGGCTTAGGGGCGGGGTTCCTGACGATGCCGGCCGGCGCCCTGATCGGGGCTTTTGTGGCTTTTTCGCTTGTCAGCCTTCTGGCGGTGCGGGCAGGGCACGGCAACAGCGCCATCATCCTGGCGGGGGTCGCCGGTTCGCAACTGTTCAACGCCATGACGTCGTTCATCGTCACCAAATCCGCCAATGCCGAACAGGCGCGCGGCATCATGTTCTGGCTGCTGGGCAATCTTTCGGGCGTGCGCTGGCCGGATGTCTGGCTGGCTTTGCCCGTCAGTATTGCGGGTCTTGGGGTGTGCCTCTGGTACGCACGCGCGCTTGATGCTTTCGCTTTCGGCGGTCAGGCAGCAGCTTCGCTCGGTATTCCGGTGCGCCGGGTCTATGCGGTGCTGATCTCGGTTTCGGCGGTCATGACGGCAGTCATGGTGTCGCTGGTCGGTTCCATCGGCTTCGTCGGTCTCGTCATCCCGCATGCGGCGCGCATCTTCGTTGGCGTTCGCCACGGCATGTTGCTGCCGGTGACGGCCCTGACCGGTGCAATTTTCATGATCATCGCAGATATCCTCTCGCGCACCGTCATTCCGGGGCAGGTGCTGCCGATCGGCGTGATCACTGCGCTGGTCGGCGCGCCCGCCTTCGCCTTCATTCTCGGGCAGAAGAGAGGCCGGTCATGAAATTATCCGCCCACGATCTGCATTTTCATGCCGGCAATCTCGACATCGTGCGCGGGGTTTCGCTGGAGGTCGCCCCGGGCGAGTTTCTGGGTATCATCGGGCCGAACGGTTCGGGCAAAAGCACGCTGCTTTCCATGCTGGCCGGCATTCGCATGCCGCGTCGGGGTCATGTCATGCTTGGTGAGGAACGGCTTGCCACATTCGGGCGGCGCGAACTTGCCCGCAGGCTGGCCTTTGTGGAGCAGCAGGCCGAAACCACCGAGCGCATCAGCGCGCGACAGGCCGTGGAACTGGGGCGCACGCCCTATCTCGGCCCGCTTTCCGCATGGTCGCCAAAGGACGACGCCATCGTCGATGCGGCGCTCGGAAATGTCGATATGGCGGACAAGGCCGAGCGAAACTGGCATCACCTTTCCGGCGGCGAACGCCAGCGCCTGCACATTGCCCGCGCATTGGCGCAGGAGCCGCATATTCTGCTGCTGGACGAACCGACCAACCATCTCGATATCGGCCACCAGATCGGCCTGCTCGATCTGGTGCGCAGGCAGGGACTGACGGTTGTGGCGGCGCTGCATGATCTCAATCATGCCGCCATGTTCTGCGACCGCGTCGCCATCATGCATCGCGGTGAAATGATCGCTGTCGGCCCACCGCGCGAGGTCCTCACCTCTTCGACCATCGCCGATGTGTTCGGGGTGCAATCCGTCGTCACCACGGATGAAAGCGGATTTTCACATATTCGTTTTCTGCCGGCCCACGGTGCGGCCGATCACGCAAGGAAAGCAACGGCACGATGATGAAATTGAAAAGACTTGCAAATCTCCGCTTTTGCGCCCGACAGCTTTGCGTTTCCGCGGGACTTGCCATGGTTGTGGCCACAGGGTTTTCCATTCAAGCCGGAGCCGAGACCTTCGAGGTGAAGATGCTGAACCGTGGCGAAAAGGGCTCAATGGTGTTCGAACCCGATTTTCTGGAGATCGCTCCCGGCGACCGCGTGCGCTTCGTGCCGAGCCACAAGAGCCATAATGCCGCGACGATCGATGGTATGGTTCCCGAAGGTATTGAAGGTTTCAAAAGCCGGATCAACGACGAATTCGAGACCGGCTTCGAAAAGCCAGGCTTTTACGGCATCAAATGCTCGCCGCATTACGGCATGGGCATGGTCATGCTGATTAAGGTGGGGGACGCGGTTTTGCCGCAGAGCTACAGGACGGTAGAGGTCCCAGGCCGGGCGAAGCCGCGCTTTGAGGAGCTATTCGAGCGGGCGGAAAAATGAGGTCCCTGCATCGCGTTTTCATGCGTCATGCCGGACTAGATCCGGCATCCAGCCACGGCGCGTCTGCACCGTGAGAAACTATTATTAAGCGATCAAGGACTTGGTCGCACTGGACCCCGGATCACATCCGGGGTGACGGAGAGCTGGGCGGCAGCTTGGTGGCTTTGGTCGCCCTATCCCTTGCCGGACGTGTGCGGCTTCACAGCGCATACTGCATAACGGTGCTGCAATCCCCGCAAGATGCCTTTCAGCAGACTGAAATTTTTTGCCTGGGCACGATGAATGGCCTGAAGTTCCTGATCGATGGCAACGGGCTCGAAGCCGGTTTCACGCAACAGCGCCGCAACGTCACCAGCTCTTGCACCCTGTGAAAAATAGACCCGCGATAGAATGCTGTTGAAGGTGTTTTCCGGATCCGCCGGCTTGTGCGGCTGGTCCGGCTTCACAAGGCCGATGCTTTCCAGACCCGCCGCCAGCTTCTTGACCAGTCTTTCGCGCCAGCCGGTGTTGACGAAATCGCCATCGACGATCAGCAGGCGTCCGCCGGGTTTCAAGACACGGAACCATTCGGCAAAGCTTGCCTTCGGGTCAACCAGCGTCCAGACCAGATGGCGGGTGATGATGACGTCGGCGCTTTCGTCCGGCTCCATCGTGTTTTCGGCGTCGCCGACAAAAAAGCGGATATTGCGCCCGCGGGTTTTCGCCTTCGCCCTTGCAAGCTCCAGCATGGTTTCCGACCAATCCATGCCGGTGACCTGAAAACCGAGATCGTCCATCAGGTGCGAGATAACGCCGGTGCCGCTGGCCAGATCCAGCGCCTTGCGGCCTTCTCCCTGGCCCAGATGCTTCAAAACCAGCGCGTGCCAGGCCTCGCGCTCTTCTTGGGAGAAAATCTCATGACCCGGGGAAAGGTCGAAAGTCGCGGCGCGGCCGGACCAATAGGTTTTGATTTCGTCTCTCAGACTGTCGTTTTTGCCATAGTGGATAGTGTCGATCATCGGTCTTCAGCTCACATACCGGTCAGTTAAGAATGGCTCTAAAACATAAAACTTGACTAGTATAGTCAGAAAATAATACAGCCGCGCCAGTCAACACTGGAGAGCAATATCCGATGCGCATCTCAGCCAAATCCGCGGCACTTGCCCTTGGCCTTCTCGTATCCGCAGCGTGGCCTGCATTGGCCGAAAAGGTCACCGTCAAGGATGTGACCGGCCGCGACGTGGAAGTCAATGTGCCCGTTTCGCATGTGATCCTCGGCGAAGGCCGTCAGATCTATTTCCTGGCGGCGCTCGACAAGGAAAACCCTTTCCAGCACGTTGTCGGCTGGCGCGACGACCTGGCGAAAGCCGACCCGGAAACCTATGCGGCCTATCTTGCCAAGTACCCTGATATTGCCAAGCTGCCGACCTTTGGCGGCATGAAAGACGGCACCTTCGACATCGAGCAGGCCATTTCGCTGAAGCCAGACGTGATCCTGATGAACATCGACGCGAAGACCGCGACGCAGGAGGCCGGTTACATCGAGAAGCTCGAAAAGGTCGGCATCCCGCTTGTTTACGTCGACTTCCGCGAAAAGCCGATGGAAAACACCGAGCCGAGCATGCGTCTGATGGGCCAGCTGACCGGCAAGGAAAAGATCGCCGAGGACTTCATAAAGTTCCGCGCGGACTCCATCGCCAAGGTCACCGATACGCTCGAAAAGGCCAATCCGAAGAAGCCCGTCGTGTTCGTCGAACGCGCCGGCGGTTATTCCGACGATTGCTGCATGTCCTTCGGCAACGAGAATTTCGGCAAGATGGTCGAACTCGCCGGCGGCATCAACATGGCCAAGGACATCATTCCCGGCACGTTCGGCAACGTCAATCCGGAACAGATCATCGCCTCCAATCCGGAACAGATCATCATCACGGGTGGCAACTGGAACGGTTATGTTCCCGGCGGTAACTGGGTCGGTGTCGGTTATGGCGCGGATATGAAGGAAGCCCACCGCAAGCTTGAAAACCTGACCAAGCGCCCGGCTTTCACCGGGGTACAGGCGGTCAAGAACGGCAATGTCCACGCCATCTGGCACCAGTTCTACAACAACCCGTATCAGTTCGTGGCCATTCAGGAAATCGCCAAGTGGCTGCACCCGGACCTCTTTAAGGATCTCGACCCCGAGGCGACCTTCAAGGAGCTGCATGCCCGCTTCCTGCCGCTCGACTACAAGCCCGGTTACTTTGTGTCGCTGAAGGACACGAAATAATACAGGGACGGTGAAGGGGAGCGCCGTCCGATCGATGGATGAAGCCGCAGCCATGCGGCTTCATCATTTTCTTTTGGAACTAAGAGGACTTCTCATGCGGCTTAACGCTCTCAGGCATCTTGCGGTGCTGGCTTTGTCTCTTCTCGCTTTGCCGGCTTATGCCGGAGAAATCACCGATGTCACCGGACGCAAGGTCGAGCTGGACCTGCCTGTCAAACGTGTCATAGTCGGTGAGGCGCGCCAGATCCACGTCATCGCGGCGCTCAAGGGCGACCAGACCTTCGACACCATCGTCGGCTGGCGTGACGATCTCCTCAAGAAGGACCCTGACAGCTACGCCGCCTATGTCGAGCGCTTTCCGCAGATCGAAAAACTGCCGCGCTTCGGTTATGTGCCGCAGGGCGATTTCAGTCTGGAAACGGCCATTACCCTTTCGCCTGACGTGATCACCCTCAATCTGGAAGCGGAAAAATCCGCCAAGGAAAGTGGTTTCGAAGAGAAGGCCGCCGCCGCCGGAATCAAGATCGTCTATCTCGATTTTCGCATCAATCCCGAAAAGAACAGCGAAGCCTCGATTGAAATTCTCGGGAAAATGTTTGGCGCGCAAGAGCGCGCAAAGGAATTCATCGCCTATCGCCGTGCAGAAATCGCCCGCGTGACCGACCGGCTCGCCAGCGTCAAAGACCTGAAGCGTCCCGGCGTCTTCATCGAGCGCGCGCCCGGCATTTCCGGTGAGGACAATTGCTGCCGCACCTTCGGCCCGGTCAATTTCGGCGCAATGGTCGATCTCGCTGGCGGCGATAATATTGCCGACGGCATCATCAAGACGACGTTCGGCGATCTCAATCCCGAGCAGCTCGTCGTTGCCGATCCGGATCATGTCATCGTAACCGGCTCAAACTGGGCGGCTGAATCCGATATCAACCAGTTCGTTCCCGTTGGACGCGGAGCCGACATGGCTCTTTCCCGGAAAAGACTGACAAACCTGATGAGGCGCACGCCGTTTCCGGAACTGAAGGCTGTCAAACAGGGCAATGTCCATGCCGTGTGGCACCAGTTCTACGGCGCGCCCTACGAGTTCTTTCCGATTCAGCAATTCGCCAAGTGGTTCCATCCCGAGCTCTTCGCCGATCTCGATCCCGAGAAGAATTTTGAGGAATTTCACCGGAAATTCCTGCCCGTCACCTACAAGCCGGGATACTTCGCATCCCTCGAAAAAGGTTCGAATGAATGAGTTCGTTGAATGAAAGCGCCGTTGGCGTAAGTGGGCGCGATCAATATCGCGCCCTTGCCGCACGAAGGATCGTTATTCTCTTCGGGCTTTTCATCGCCCTTTGTTTCACTATGGCTGCCGACATGGCACTTGGTCCGGCGCGCTACACGATATCAGAAGTTCTGGCGACGATTGCCGATCCGGCTGCTGCTGCAAACCAGCTTCGGGTGGTGATATGGGATATCCGCATGCCGATTGCGCTGATGGCGGTCACCGTCGGCGCGTCGCTTTCGGTTGCGGGCGCACAGATGCAGACCATCCTGTCCAATCCTCTCGCCAGCCCGTTTACGCTCGGCATTTCGGCCGCTGCCAGTTTCGGCGCCGCGCTGGCCCTTGTTGGCGGCGTTGCGATCTTTCCCGGTGCCGTCCAGTACATGGTGCCGATCAACGCCTTCATCATGGCGATGATTGCCGCCCTGTTCATTCATTTTGCCTCGACGATGCGCGGCGTAACCGTGGAGACTATCGTCCTTCTCGGCATCGCGCTGGTGTTCACCTTCAATGCCGCATTGTCGCTGCTTGAATATCTGGCTTCCGAACAGGCGCTCGCCGCCGTCGTTTTCTGGACCATGGGCAGCCTGACCAAGGCCACGTGGGAAAAGGTCTATATCACCGGTGGTATTCTTCTCGTTACGGTGCCGATGTTCATGCGCAACGCATGGGCGCTGACTGCGCTTCGGCTGGGTGACGACAAGGCAGCCAGCATGGGCATCAATGTGCGTCGGCTGCGGCTGCAGACCATGCTGACGGTCAGCCTTCTGGCCGCGATTCCGGTTTCTTTCGTTGGTACCATCGGTTTCGTCGGGCTTGTCGGCCCGCACATAGCCCGCATGGTGGTGGGCGAAGATCAGCGGTTCTTCCTGCCGGGCTCGGTGATCTGCGGGGCGCTGCTGCTGTCGGCAACCTCTGTCATCAGCAAGATACTCATTCCCGGCGCAATTCTGCCAATCGGCGTCATCACGGCGCTGGTTGGCGTACCGTTCTTTTTCGCGCTCATTTTCGGCAACAGGAGACGCGCATGGTAGCGCTCGCATTGAAGGATGTCGGCGCTGCCTACGGCCGCACGACTGTTCTCTCCAAGGTCGGCATCGATACGCTGGAAAGCGGCAGTGTCACGGCGGTCATTGGCCCGAACGCTGCCGGCAAGTCCACGCTTTTCAAGCGCATCGCCAGCCTGATCTCCGGTCCCGGGCTTGTCGAGTTGTCAGATACGGCACGCGGCAACCGGGCCATCTGCTACATGCCGCAGGACACCGGCGCCAACGCCGTGCTGACGGTTTACGAATCCGTGCTTCTGTCCGCCAAGCAGGGCGGCGGGTGGCGTGTTCACGACGATGAGCTGTTTGAGATCGACGCCATTCTCAAGGCGCTGAAAATCCACGATCTCGCCTTCCGGGGGCTCGGCGAATTGTCTGGCGGTCAGCGGCAGCTTGTGTCCCTGGCGCAGGCGCTGGCCCGCAAGCCGGAGGTGCTGTTGATGGACGAGCCGACATCTGCTCTCGACCTCCACCGGCAGGTCGAGGTTCTGGGGTTTGTGACCGACCTTGCCCAGAAGACTGGCATGATCGTGCTGATCGCCCTGCACGACCTCAATCATGCGCTTCGTTATTGCGAGAATACGATGGTGATCGCGCGCGGCGAAATGGTGGTGAGCGGCAGCACCGAGACGGTGATAACCCCGGCCATGCTGCGCGATATCTACCGCATCGATGCGCGCATCGAACCCTGTTCGCAGGGCAGGCCGATGGTAATAGTCGACGGCGCAATCTGACGCTATCACAGGACCCGGCCGCGCCTGCCGCCGGGTCTGCGAGTCTCTGGCTGTTGCAGGGCCCGCGACCGCACAAATTCTTGATAATAATAGTCATGAAATAGCTGTTCGGTCGAGAGTTTGGGTGCTAGAGGTTTAGACGGGAAAACTGCTTTGTCGTTTGGGGGCTTGCAGTTTCGTTTATCCTTGAAATTTCTCTCGGTTGAGACATGGGCATACGGGAAGATGACAAGCGTTATAACGCTTACGTCGCGCACAGGGTTGACCTGATCAAATACGCCGCGCTTATTTTAGGGTCGCGGGCGGACGCGGAGGACGTGGTTCAGGAGGCATTCCTGAAATTCGTTCCCGAAGGTTCCGGCAATCCTTCCAACCTCAAATCCTATCTTTTCCGCATCGTCCGCAACCTCGCCCTCGATAATCGCCGCCGCAACCGGCAGGACCTGCGGGAGCGGCCCGACGATACCCCGTTCTGGGGCGTACCGCAGGGTCACGGCACACCAGAAGAGCATGCCCTGTTCTGCGACGAGGTCCGGCAGATGCAGACTATTTTGGCCTCTCTGCCGGTCCAGGCGCGTGTGGCATTGGAAATGCATAGATTTGGCGGCTACAATATGGAAGAGATCGCCCGTCACCTCGGCGTATCCGTGGCTAGCGCCCACCGTCTGATTAAGAGTAGTATTGCCGCCATTACCAAAGAAATGCAGTAAAATAGCCTTTATTGTTTCATCTTGTGAAAAAAAGTTCTCCCTCAAACGTCTTTAAAGCAACACGGAAGACGAGGCATCTCCTCCGCCCAGTCAAAGGAACTGACCGGCTCAATGACAATTGATCCCGATAAAAAAATAACATTGCCGACCGGGAAGGCGGAAGAGGCTGCCGACTGGCTGATACGCCTGCAGACGGGTTCGGCGGAACCGCGGCTGAAGGCGGAATTTGATCGATGGTTGGCTGCTTCGCCGGCAAATCGTCTGGCCTGGGAGCGGACATGCAAGACTTGGCGCAATCTCGGTCTGGTCGAGCCGGGTTTAAAGAGCCTCTGGGAATACGCGGAGCACCTGCCTGGCGTTGCCGGAAAACAGGCATCGCGACGGCGCTGGTCCTTGCGGCATTATGCCGGCATGGCGGTGGCAGCAGTGTCTCTCTGTCTTGCGGTGCTGTTCGTTCCCACGCTTTTCGTCCATATCAAGGCCGAATATCAGACCAGTACCGCAGAGAGCCGCACCATAACCCTTGAAGACGGCAGCAGGGTGCAGCTTGCCGCGGCAAGTGCGCTTACCACTGATTTTGCCAATGGCCGCCGTAATGTGAAGGTGCTGAAGGGCGAAGCTTTTTTTGATGTCGTGCCGGATAGCGACCGTCCCTTTGTCGTGGAGGCGAAAAACCTGACCGTCCAAGTGCTTGGCACGGCTTTCGATGTCGACATGACGGATGGCGTGACGCAAGTCGCGCTTGCGCATGGTTCCGTGGAAGCTTCCTTCCGCAACGCGCCACCAACGCGGCTGGTGCCGGGTGAGATGCTGGTTGTCGACGCCTCCGGTACAATCCGGAAAGAGACCGTTCCCGTCGAGGATATTGGTGGCTGGCGCAACGGCGAGCTTTACGTTGTGGATGCGACGATCGGTTCTGTCGTCGAGCAAATCCAGCGGTATCATCCCGCATGGCTGACGATGGCGGACAAGACGCTTGCAGAGCAGCGTGTGACTGGCTTCTACAATCTTCGCGATCCGGACCGTGCGCTGGAAGCATTGGTGGAACCCTATAAGGGCAAGGTGCATGCAATTGCCAATACCGCCCGCATCATCACCCGTTTCTGAAGCGCCATAAAACAAAAAATCGTATTTATTTTCAGTCGTTTATAAAAAATTCTCCGAAACCCTGAAAAAAACTGCCGAGGCAATCGTCTTTTTGTTGAGTAATCCGGTCAAGATATAGCCGGAGCGAAGACAGGAAGACAAAAGCAGTATGCGCCTCCAGATACGTATGAACGGTTCAGGGAAAAACGCGGCAAAGCCGGCACGTATGACCGTGCTTTTGGCGACAACGGCGGTGGTCGTTTCTATGTCGGTACCGGCTTTTGCGCAGAGCGGACCGAATGCCGCCAATGGTCAGCGCTCCGGTGGCGAGCAGGGTGCAACGCGGCCTTTTAATATTCCCGCCCAGCCGCTGTCCTCCGTTGTCGGCGTTTTCGGGCGGCAATCCGGTCTGCAGGTTACGCTTGCCACGCCGTCCGCCGGCAATGTGCGCACCAATGCCGTTACCGGCAGTTTTACGGTGCGGGATGCGCTGTCCCGGCTTCTGGCCGGCACGGGCGTGAATTTCCGGTTTACCGGAAGTGGCAGAACCGTCGTCATCGGCTCGGGGCAGGCCGCTGCCGATCTTTCCGGGGCGGAAGGCACTACCGTTCTGGAAGAAATTACAGTGACCGGAAAAACCGGACGCAATTCCATTGCTGGCACCGGTTATCAGGGAACGCCCGACTGGGTTTATGAAACACCCGCCAGTGTCAGCGTCGTCAGTCGCGAGGCGATCCAGTCCGCTGGCGTGCGCAACACGCGCGATGTCTTCAACCGCGTCTCCGGCGTCTATGCCGGTGAGGGCAACGGCAGCTTCCCTACCGTTTCGCCCAATATACGTGGCTTGCAGGAAAGCGGCCGCGTGGTCGTCTCCATTGATGGTGCGCGGCAGAATGCGCAGCGTGGCGCAGCTTTCGGCGGGGCCACGAGTTACACCGCGAGCGCCGGGCAGGGTTACGTCGATGTTGCCTTTATCCGTGCTGTCGAGATCGAGAAAATAACCAATGCGAGGTCGGGTAACGCGGGTTCGCTTGGCGGGAAGGTCGAGTTCCGTACCGTCAGCGCCGCCGATCTGATCCCCGAGGGTGCGAACAAGGGGGCTGAGGTGAATGTCTCCCGTGGCACCAATGGTTACGATTTTCAGGGTTCGGTTCTGGCCGCAGTTCGTGAGCCGAATGGCCCTCTCTCCTTTGTTGCCGGTTACAGCCGCACGATCATGGATGAATACAAGATCGGAACCAAGGGTGAGGCCCAAAGCACCGCTTTGACGATGAAGGATCTGCTCGGCAGGGACGGTTGGTCGACCTTTTTCAAGGGCGAAGGTGACTTCGGGGATGTGCAGACTTCGTTGTCATGGATGCATCAGCAGAATGATTTTGTTCAGGGTGCGTCCACCGTGGTCGACAGGGAAAGTGTACGCAACGACAGCGTCGTCGCGAAGCTGGACTGGGACCCCGAAAGCGAACTCATCGATTTCAAATCGTCGTTGTGGCTGAACGACAATATGACGCACGAGTTGCGATCGGCGCGCACTTATGCGGTGGAGACCAATCTAGATATGGGCCTGCGCAGCTTCGGTGGCAACTTGGAAAATACCAGTCGTTTCGACACCAAGGCGGGTGCGCTCAGCCTAAATTATGGGGCCGAAGCCTTCCGGGATATAGCCACATCCGTTGCTATGAGCTCCAAGATCAAGGAAAACCCCTCCTTTGCTACCAGCTACACGGCTTTCAGCCCCGCCGGGCGGCGCGATGTCGCGAGCCTGTTTTTAAACGGTGAGCTGGAGCCGGCGGATTGGATCACGCTAAGTGGCGGCGTGCGTTACGACTGGTCACGCCTGAAGGGATCGGCGACTTATTACAGTACCCGCAGCTATCTCGTAGACACCTCTGTCCCCTGCGATCCAGTCGGCAACCATTACACACCTCTCGACTATTTCAATCAGGTGTTCCTTCCCGCCAACCCGTCCTGGACTGCGCGCTACGCGCTTTATCTGGCGCGTGCCTGGCCTAATGCTTCGGCAGGTTGCATGCCTGGAACTGGCACAATTACGCCACCGATACCCGTTACCGACTACCCGGAGCACAATGTCGATATCGATCGCACCTACAGTGCCTGGCTACCCTCCGCCACGATTGAACTGAAACCCGTCGACTGGTTCCGTCCCTATGTGAGCTATTCCCAAAGCCTGCGTCCGCCGACAATTCTCGAGGCTCTCTTTGCCGGTGCCCGTCCGGGGGACAGCCCCGGATATGAATATGCCCCGAACACATCCCTGCGGGCCGAAAAAGCCACCACTTACGAAATCGGCGCGAATATGAGCTTTGACGGCGTGCTGCTGGACAACGATTCCGTCCGCATCAAAATGGCCGCCTTTCGCCGTGAGGTGAAGGATTACATCGCTCTCGGTTATCTCGTCACGGATCAGGTGGCGGATCGGACCTATACCAGCTTCGTCAATCTCGATGGCACGACCTATATGCGCGGCCTTGAATTCGAGGGCAATTACGATGCGCGAAGCTTCTGGCTTGGTGGCTCAGCGACGCTGCTGAAGACCGATTGGCCGGACAAAACCCAGGTTTTCTCTAACGGCACGACCACGACAAGCGGCGAGATCGTCGCATGGCCGGGTGACGTTGCACCCAAGGTGAAGCTGACGCTCGATGGCGGCATGCGTTTCTTCGAGGAAAAATTCTCTATGGGCGCACGGCTCAACCATGTCACGCCGACGCAATCGCGGACGCTCGATACGGAGGGTAATCTGCGGGAGGTAACCGATCCCTACACGACGGTGGACCTATACGGCTCCTATACCTTCAACGAAAAGGCGACGCTTCGTTTCGCGGTCAACAACCTGACCGACCGCAAATACATCCCGGCAGCCAGTGCCTATACCGCGCCGGGCCGCACATTTATCGCAACGATGAACGTGAAGTTCTGATGCGCGGAAGAAATTCTCCGGGCTGGGGTTGCAGCCCGTCCCGGAGATGAAACGCCTTCGTCACATGACAAAGGTATCCCTATTGGCCAGCAAAGGAGTACACCTATGGCTACCACAATTCAACTGACGCAGTCTTCCTCCGACCTGATCGGTTACCTCAACGGTTGGACGAGCGGTTTCGGTTCGACCTATGGTGCGTTCTACGACGCTCAGACCAGCTCTCTCGCCACTACCACTATCGATCCGAACACGACCTATGAGGCGTGGGGCGATGGCAGCAACGGTGGCAAGGGCATTGTCATGAGCGGTGCCCTGCAATACTCCCAGGGCAACCTGACAGGTTCGGTCGACAGCATCGTTCTCGGCACCGGCTACAGCCAGTCCACTAGCGGCATCGCCGTCAGCCAGCAGGAACTGTTGATCGATCCCGACGGCTCCTACTCGCTCGCAGGCGCTCGCGATCTTCTCGATCTCGCCGTTTACCAGCTTGCCCGTTTCGGCTCTCTGTCCGGCTTCTATGACTACTTCGCGGCCACCGGCACGGTGATCGAGGATACGGCCGCTTCCAATACCCTGACGGGCTTTGCCGGCGCGGACACCTTCCTATTCTCCGGCGGCAATGACGTCGTGAACGCCGGCCCGACCGGAACCTACGGTTATCAGGATGGTACGGATACGCTTGATGTTTCCGCTTGGGGTGCAACTTCGGTGAATGATTTGTTGTGGTATAACGATAACGGAAATGCCGTTATCCTTTCGGCAGCAGACACGTCCGTATCCATCACGCTCAACGGTGTCGATGCAAGCGTACTGGACGCATCGGACTTCATTTTCGCCAGCGCATCGGCGCTTGCCGCTTAAAGGAAAATCAGGCTGTGGGCTTTCAAAACCACCAGCAGACACCGCCGCAGTCCCTCACTGCGGCGGTTGTTTCGCCCCTTAAAAGCACGTTTTTCGGTGTGGCGCTCGTCAGCGGTGTGGTCAACATCCTGGCGCTGACGTCGCCCCTGTTCATGCTTCAGGTTTACGACCGGGTGCTGGCCAGCGGCAGTTTGCCGACACTTGTCGGGATCGCCATTCTTGCGCTCGGCCTCTATGGCTTCCAGTGCCTGCTCGACATCATCCGCGCCCGGGTCCTGATCCGTATCGGCGAGGACTTCGACATGCGCTATTCCGGCAAGGTGCATGATGCGGTGGTGCGCCTGCCGCTCGTCAACCGTATGCCGGGGGACGGCCTGCAGCCGCTGCGCGATCTCGACAACGTGCGCGGTTTTCTTTCCGGCACGGGGCCCACCGCCTTTTTCGATCTGCCTTGGATGCCGCTCTACCTTGGCATATGTTTTCTGTTCCATTTCTGGATCGGCGTGACGGCTCTTGCCGGTGCCGTTCTGCTTATATCCCTGACCATCTTGACGAATATGTTCTCTCAGAAGCCGATCCGCGACACCATGGTCGAAAACATGGCGCGCAACCGGCAGCTGGAAGCCTCGCGCCGCAACGCCGAAGTCGTGCAGGCCATGGGGCTCGGCGGCCGGCTTGGCAAACGCTGGCAAATCTCCAACGAGGCTTATCTCGCCGCCAACCGCAAGGCGGGCGACGTGGCCGGCGGCCTCGGCAATATCGCAAAATCCCTGCGGATCGTGCTGCAATCGGCCATTTTGGCGGTCGGCGCATGGCTGGTCATTCAGCAGGAGGCCTCAGGCGGCGTGATGATCGCCAGTTCGATCATGATGGGTCGGGCTTTGGCGCCCGTCGATCTTGCAATATCCAACTGGAAGTCCTTTGTTGCCGCCCGCCAGAGTTGGGCGCGGCTAAGGGAGCTTTTTGCGCAGATGCCGGTAACGGCGACCGCAATGGCACTGCCGAAGCCTGAGAGAGAGTTGAAAGTCGAAAACGTCACCATCATTCCGCCGGGAGAGAGAAAACCGACCGTCGCGGGCCTTGGTTTCGTCATGACCGCCGGGAATGCGCTCGGTGTCATCGGCCCGTCCGGCTCGGGAAAATCCACCCTCTCGCGCATTCTCACCGGAGCCTGGACGCCCGCCGCCGGCAAGGTGCGGCTTGATGGTGCGAGCTTCGATCAATGGGATCGCGAAGCCCTCGGCCGCCATATCGGTTATCTGCCGCAGGGCGTGGAGCTTTTCGACGGCACGATCGGCGAAAACATTTCCCGTTTCGAGGACAATCCCGATCCCGACGCAATCATTGCCGCTGCGAAAGCCGCCGGTGCGCACGACCTGATCCTGCGCTTCGAAAAGGGGTATGACAGCGATATAGGTGAGGCCGGTTCCGCGCTTTCGGCAGGACAACGCCAGCGTATCGGTCTCGCGCGTGCGCTTTATGGCGATCCCTTCATCGTCGTGCTGGACGAGCCGAATGCCAATCTCGATGCAGAGGGCGAGGCCGCCGTCGTCAGGGCGATCGCGTCGGTCAAGGCGCGCAACGGTATCGCCATCGTCGTCGCGCATCGGCCCAGCGCGATCGGTGCCGTCGATTTCATTCTGATGATGGAGGAGGGGCGGATGAAGGCCTTCGGTCCGCGCGACGAGGTTCTCTCGAAAGTGCTGCGCACTCCGAATGCTCAAGCGGCGAAAGGTTTCACCGCATCCGCGCACACGGTTTCACCATTGCGTGTCGTCGCGAATACCCAACCTAAGACGGTGGCGGTGGAAGAGAGCGGCGAGGAGAACAGGCAGGAAGGAGATACGGATGTCAAAAATTGACCAGCGCACGCAGGTGTCCCGCTCTATCCGCAAACATCTTCTTGCCGGTCTTGCCGCAAGCGCCGCACTGCTGGCCGGCGTCGGCGGATGGGCAGCGACGACAAATCTTGCTGGCGCGGTCGTCGCGTCCGGTCATCTTGTGGTCGATTCCTATATCAAGAAGGTACAGCACCCCAAGGGTGGCGTCGTCGGTGAAATTCTGGTGAGCGAAGGTGGCAGGGTAAAGGCCGGCGACGTCGTCATGCGTCTCGACGCCACCCAGACCCGCGCTAATCTCGCCATAGTGACCAAGCGGCTGGATGAGCTGAGCGCGCGCATGGCAAGGCTGGAGGCCGAACGGGACGATCTGCCGGAACTCGTTTTTCCACAGGCTCTGGTGGCGCGCAAGGACGATCCCGATGTCGCTTCCGCAATGCGCAGCGAAACCAGGCTGTTCGAATTCCGCAAATCCTACCGTGAGGGGCGCAAAGCGCAGCTTGTGGAGCGTATCACCCAGTTCGAACATGAAATCGAAGGGTTGAGGGCACAGGAAGTCGCCTACGACAACGGGCTTGCGGTTTTGCAGGCTGAGATAACCTCGCAGAAGTCCTTACGGGAGCAGGGCATCGTGTCCGTGCAGCGGCTGAACAGCCTGCAGACCCAGGCCGCGACATTTGGCGGTGAGCGTGGCGAAAAAATCGCCTATCAGGCGCAGACGGCGGGCAGGATCACCGAAACGAAACTGCAGATCCTGCAGATCGATCAGGAATTGCGCACCGAAGTGGGCCGGGAAATGCGCGAGATACAGGCGCAGACGGGTGAATATGTTGAGCGGAAGGTCGCTGCGGAGGACGAGCTGAAGCGCATCGATATCATCGCGCCGCAATCCGGCATGGTGCATGAAATGGCGGTGCATACAGTGGGCGGCGTGGTGACGCCGGCCGACCCGATCATGCTCATCGTGCCTGATGGGGACGAACTGGCGCTCGAGGTGCAGATTGTGCCGAAGGATATAGACCAGTTGCAGGTAGGGCAAAAAGCGATGCTGCGGATGACCGCGTTCAACCAGCGCGTCACGCCGGAACTGGAAGGCCATGTCAGCCGCATCGCCGCCGATATCACCACCGACCAGAGGACCGGCCTCTCCTATTATCTGGCGCGGATTTCCATACCGGTTGCCGAGCGGGAAAAGCTGAACAATGCGCCGCTGATGCCGGGCATGCCCGCCGAGGCCTTCATCCAGACCAGCGAGCGCACCGCGCTGTCCTATATCGCCAAGCCGCTGACGGACCAGATCAACCGCGCCTTCCGGGAAGAGTAGCTGGCTTTTCTGATCGGCAGTCACGACTTGAGATCAAAGCCAGCCCAGCGCTTTCGCTGCGCGGATCGCTTCCGCGCGGCGTTTGCAATCCAGCTTGCGGAACAGGTTTCCGAGATGGAATTTTACCGTCACTTCCGAGATGTTGAGGGTCTGCGCGATCTTCTTGTTCGACATGCCGCTGGCCAGCAATTGCAGCATCTGTGCTTCCCGCTGTGAAAGCCCGCCATGCAGGGCGCGTGCCTGCGGCGAGTTGACCGAGGCGGCGAAAATCGACAGCGCGTTCCGGACATCGGAAGAGGTTTCGATGAAACCGCGGATACGGCGATTGTTCAGAAGCGGCGACAGGAATATGCGCTCCTCCGACAGGACGCCGTTGCAGCCAAGGCGCGTCGCCGATTCAAGTGCGTTGAGGATATGGGCGCGGGCGCCGGCACTGTCACGACGCTGGTGTGCGGCATAGCTCTGCCATATTCTGAGCGCGACCTTTTCGCGGTTGGTGACCTTGGGGTTGGCGATCATTGCATCCATCTGCCGGGCGAGATAGGCGCGCGGCGTGAAAAGATGTACCGCGTCGCGGAGCCAGGCCATCACATAGGCGATTTCGTCGCGCCGCGTGAGCCGGGCAAGGTCCTCATTTGCGCTCTCCACCCAGTTGCGACCCATCGGCATGCGAATTGCCGATAGCGTTGCTGCCGCATCCGCCCAGCGGTTGGCGTTCTGGTAGGCGATGGCCGTTCTGATCTCCATCATCGCATGGAATTGCAGCCCTTCCGAAAGGTGAATCCACAGGCCGTCGAGAAAGCCCGGACGAACGGTCATCGGAAAATGATCGATCAGCACCTGCGAGGCATAATGCAGGGCAAACTGCATCAGGCTCGGCCATATCTCGGAGGCGGCGAAGTGGTCGAATTCATGCTCGACGAAGTGCAACAGGTCGCGCGGTTTTCCCGCCTCATAGGCAAGGCAGGCTTCCGCCAGCCGCAGCATTCGGAACTCCTGCGCGGCGTCGTGTGGCACCTGTTCCAACCTCGTGCGCGCATCCTGTGCCGCGCGACGGGCCAAGAGCACATCACCGCTCATCAGTCGCAGGACGATCTGGTGCAGATGGATGAAGAATTCGAGCAGCGGCTGCCCGCCCATCTTGCGCAGATAGATAAGCGCGCGGGCGGCAGCGGCCTCGGCCTCGCGAAAATTACGGCGGCGGATTTCGAATTCCAGCAACGCATTGTAATAGGCCGCCCATTTGCCGTGATCGTCCATGGGGTAATCGGCCATGAATTCCCCGAGGCGCGTTATCACAGCGTCATTGGGGGTCAGGTCCTCGGCAATCATCAGGTTCAGCCGGAAGGTGCGGGCGGCAAAGGAAAAACGCGAACCGCGGGCAAGCACCTTGAGTGGATCGAGATAATCCGAACCCAGGCTCTTGCCAAGCAGATGGCGCACGCGTTGCAATTCGCCCTGTTTCAGCAATGCGCGGGTGACGGCGAAGAGGACTGTTTCATTCGCCGCGATCATGTCCTGCGAAAACCGCATGATGATCTCGCGAAATCTGTCGACGCTGCTTCGGTAGATCAGTTCGCGCCCATGGGCGCGTTCTAGGATTTGCGCGGCGTGGGTCTCATAACCGCGGTCAAGCAACATGGCCATTGCCGCAAGCGCCCGCCCTTCCTTCTCGAATGCGGAAGCGACCTCTACCACTGCCCTGCCAGCCTGTAATGTGGCGAGACGTTCTCCCGCTGCCACGGTCAGAAGCCTTATCAGTGTGCCGTGTTTTTCCGGGTTTGCGATCAGGAAGGGCGGCAGAAGTTCTGCCCATTCAGCGTCGGGTTCTGCCGAGGGATTTTCCAGCCAGAGCGAAAGCGCGACCGTCTGGGCCGGTGACAGATGCGGCAGATAATTTTCCCGCAGATAGTCAACGCATAGTTTTTCGTCGGCGAGGCGAGCGAGAGACAGAAAGGCCGGCCACCCCGCATAATCATCGAGCGCCAGACGCTTCTGTTCTGTTGGAAGGCCCGCGGTCTCATCTTGGCCAAAGGCCAGTTCATTTGCTCCGATCGTCAGCGAACCACGATGCAATATTTGCCGCGCCAGCCCGCTGATACGTTGATCCGGACGGCAGGCGATGACCACGAAACGCACGGTTTCCAGAATAGGGGCGGGCATGCGGACCGCGCGTGCGAAGACCGGCACATCCCATAGCAGACAGCCTTTTGCCGCCTCATCACTTCTGGGCTGGTGCGTCCGGCATACCTCGGTCCCCAGCTCTTGTGCCAGCAAGTCCATAAGAACGCTTTTCCCGGCGCCCGCCGGCGCGCGCAGAAAGATCACGCCTGCGGTTTCGCTGGCGATACGGCGGCAGAGTGTGGTGCGCGGCAGAAGCGTCATTCAGACAGGGATAGGAGATCTTAATTCAAAAACCTATACTCATTTATCAAAAAACTATACCTTTCTGAGATTGTTCAAAAGGACATGTGGTGAAAACTTGTGCTCAGGAAACTGATGCACAAGGAACGGTCCACCGATGCAGCAACATCCGCTGGTCGCGATTTTGAACAGGCTCGGCGCTTTCGTACTGGTCATGATCGCCCTGTCCATCATGATTTTTGCTCTAGCCCGTGTGGTGCCGGGTGATCCCGCCCGCATGGCGCTCGGCCCTGCGGCAACACAGGAACAAGTTGATGCGCTGCGCGGCGAGATGGGTCTCGATAAGCCGCTCTCCGCCCAATACCTCGACTACATCGGCAACGCCCTGCACGGTGACCTGGGCTTCTCGCTGGTTTCCCAGCGCCCCGTCACCACCGATCTGGCCCAGACCGTTCCTGCGACCGTCGAACTGGTTCTGGTCTCAGTCATCTTCATGTTTGCCGTCGCCATCCCGCTCGGCGTCATCACGGCGCATTACCGCGACCGTCCGCTCGACCATATCGGCCGTATCCTCTCGCTCACCGGCGTGACGATCCCGAGCTTTTTGTTTGCCATCACGCTGCAATTGCTGGCCGCTCGCTTTCTCTCCGGCTGGCCGATCATCGGTAGGATCGATCACTCACTTGGCTGGCAGGGTGGCCCGACGGGCTTCATCCTGATCGACGGTACGCTTGCCGGACGGTTCGATGTAGTGCTGGATGCGCTGAAGCACCTTGCGCTGCCGGCCTTTGCGCTCTCCATGGCCGGTATCGGCCAGATCACCCGCATCACGCGTTCCTCGATGATCGAGAACCAGCGCAAGGATCACGTGCTCACCCTGCAAAGCTTCGGCGTGCCGGAGCGGGTCATCATCTTCCGTTATCTGCTGAAGCTTTCCTCCATCGCGCCGCTGACGATCATGGGGCTCGAATTCGCCTCGCTGATCGGCAATGCCTTCGTGATCGAAATGGTCTTCGCCTGGGGCGGATTCGCGTCCTACGGGCTGAACGCCATCCTTCAGAAAGACCTCAATGCCGTGACTGCCGTGGTGCTGGTGGCCGGCCTGTTCTTCATCGTTGCGAACCTGATCGTTGATGTCCTGATCTCGATCATCGACCCGCGCCTGCGCCGCAAGGAGGCTCGCTGATGGCTGATATGAAAATGCTCGAACCCACCGATCGGGGCTTAAGCGCCGGTTACATGATGTGGTACCGCTTCAGCCGCAATCCGGCAGCGGTCATCGGTTCGCTGATCCTGTTGTCGGTGCTGGTTCTGGCGATCTTTGCGCCCTGGCTTACACCCTATCCCAAACATATCGGCGCGGTCGTCGATTTCCGTGCCCGCCACATGCCGCCGGATCTGGAGCACTGGTTCGGAACCGACAAGGCCGGACGCGACATCTTTTCCCGTACTGTCTTCGGGCTCAGGGTCTCGCTTCTTCTCGTCATCGGCGTGCTCGGCATCTCGGTCCCGGTCGGCACTGTGCTTGGCCTGGTCGCCGGTTATTTCGGCGGCTGGACCGAGAAAATCATCAGTGGCCTGACGAATGTGATGCTGGCCATGCCGCCCCTCGTCATGGCGCTGGCGGTCTCCAACCTGCTGGAACCCACCTTGATGAACGCCATGATCGCGATCACGCTTCTATGGTGGACCTGGCATGCGCGGCTGATCTATTCGGTGTCGAAATCCATCGCATCCGAGGACTACATCGAAGCGGCACGTCTTGCAGGTGCGGGTCCGCTGCACATTCTCTTTCGCGAAATTCTGCCCAATTGCGTCTCGGTCATATCAGTCAAGACGACGCTGGATGCGGCATTCGTCATCCTCTTTGGCGCGACGCTGAGTTTCCTCGGTTTCGGCGTCAAACCGCCAACTCCCGATCTCGGCTCAATGGTTGCCGATGGGCGCCAGTTCATGCCGGATTTCTGGTGGGAAGTCCTCTGCCCCGGCGCGGCCGTGCTTTACGTGACGCTGGGTTTCAATCTGCTGGGCGACGGCCTGCGTGACATGTTCGACGTGGAAAGCTAAAGCCATGACTGAACCGCTTCTTAAAGTCGAAAACCTCAACGTCACCTTCACCAACTACGGTCGCACGCGCCAGGTGCTGCGCGATGTCGCCTTCACAGTCTCAGCCGGCGAGCGGGTGGCGCTGATCGGCGAAACCGGATCGGGTAAATCGGTCACCGCCAAGGCGATCATCGGCACTTTGCCGAAGAATGCCACTATTGCCTCCGGCGCCATTGTCATCGACGGGCGGGATGTGCTCGCCATGCCGCGAAGGGAACGCGAGGCGCTGAAGGGAACGGCGTTTTCGCTGATCATGCAGGACCCGCTGTCTTCCTTCAATCCGGTCTTCAAGATCGGCACGCATCTCGATGATGTCATGCGCTTTGCCGACAAGCGCAACGGCATCAACTCGTCCAAGGCAGAGCGCCGCACCCGTATCGCAGCGGTTCTGCGCCGCGTGCAGCTTGGCGATACCGAGCGGGTCATGAATGCCTATCCGTCCGAGCTTTCGGGCGGCATGCGCCAGCGCGTGTTGATCGGGCTTGCGTTGCTGCATCAGCCGAAGCTCCTCATCGCGGATGAGCCCGGCACCGCGCTCGACGTCACCACGCAGGACGAAATTCTCAATCTCATCAACCAGCTGGTTGCCGAAGAAAATATGGCGCTGCTGATGATCACCCATAATCTCGGTGTCGTACGTAAGGTGGCGGATCGGGTCGTGGTTATGCACCATGGCGACATCGTCGAGACCGGTCCCTGCACGCAAATCCTGCACGCTCCCGCTGCGGACTACACGCGTTCGCTGCTGGATGCGGTGCCGCCGCTCTACGGTCCGCGTGTCGCCGATCTGGCGCAGAGCACACGCTCGCCGATCGTTACCATCGAGGGCCTGAACAAGATTTACGGCAGACGCAACGGTTACCACGCCGTGCGCGACGTGAACCTGACGCTGAAGGACGGCGAAATTTTCGGTCTTGCGGGCGAGTCCGGTTCTGGAAAAACCTCGGTCGCCCGGATGATCATGGGACTTTCTCGCCCGACCTCCGGCAATCTTGTCATCGACGCCCCATCTCCCGGGCGTGGCAAGCGGCTGACGCAGATCGTCTATCAAAATCCGGGCACTTCCCTTAATCCGAAGCGCACGGTCAGGCAGACGCTTAACCTGCCGTTGAAATCCATCGGTATGGACGGTGAGGCGCGCGAACGCCGGATGCAGGAACTGATGGGGCTGGTGCGATTGCCGCAATCCTATCTCGGTAAATATCCGCATGAACTTTCCGGCGGACAGAAGCAGCGTGTCGCCATTGCCCGTGCACTCGCGGCTGAACCGAAGATCCTCATCCTCGACGAGCCGACGGCGGCGCTTGATGTCTCCGTGCAGAAGACCGTTATCGACCTTCTGCTGCAGCTGCGGGAAGAGCTTGGCCTGACCTATCTGATGATCTCGCACGACCTCTCGCTGATGCGCAATTTCTGTTCGCGCATCGCTATCATGCTGCGTGGCGAGATCGTCGAGGAAGGGGTGACGTCTGCGGTTTTCGCCGAGCCGAAGCATCCCTACACCCGCGCCCTTATCGCGGCGATCCCCGTCGTCACCGACGAGGAAGAGCGCCTGAAACCCACCGTGACAGAGGAAGAGCGTATGCGCTTCCTCGTAAAAACGACCGATTGATAAAAGAGGAGCCTGACGTGTATCGCGTTGGAATTGACGTCGGCGGCACAAATACCGATGCCGTTGTGTTACAGGAAAAGACTGTTCTGGCGGGGGTGAAAGCCTCCACCACCGAAGATGTGACGTCCGGTGTCATCGAAGCCCTTGAAAAGGTGATCGAGGCGTCGGGCATCGACAGGGCACACATCGGTGCCGTGATGATAGGCACCACGCATTTCACCAATGCGGTGATCGAGCGGCGGCATATGGACGAGGTCGCCGCCATCCGGATCGGCCTGCCGTCCGGCGCCGGCCTGCCGCCGATGGTCGACTGGCCGGATGACCTCCGGGAAATCGTTGGTAACCACGGTTATCAGGTCCGCGGCGGATATGAATTCGACGGTCGCGAAATCTCAGCCCTCGATGAGGACGAAATCTTCCGCATCGCCGCCGATATCCGCGCAAAGGGCCTGAAGGCCGCGGCCGTCACCTGCGTCTTCAGCGGCATCAATGATGCGATGGAAGTGCGGGCGAAGGATATCCTGCAGGAGCGCTGCCCCGGCCTGCCGGTGGTTATGTCCAAGGATATCGGACGGCATGGTCTGCTCGCCCGCGAAAGTGCTGCGATCATGAATGCCAGCCTTCTTTCGCTTGCGGACCGCACCGTTGCCGCTTTCGGCGAGGCGCTGAAGGCAGCGGGCATAACCTGCCCGTTCTACATCACCCAGAACGACGGCACGCTGATGGCGGCGGATGTGGTGCGCGGCTTCCCTGTGCTCACCTTCGCCTCCGGCCCGACGAATTCCATGCGCGGCGCTGCTTTCCTCACCGGCCTCAAGGATGCCGTGGTCGTGGATGTCGGCGGCACCACCTCCGATGTCGGCTCGCTGTCGCACGGCTTTCCGCGCCAGGCGTCCACGACGGTGGATATTGGTGGCGTGCGCACCAATTTCCGCATGCCGGATGTGTTCTCGATCGGTCTCGGTGGCGGCTCGCTGGTGGTCAATGGCGAACATGGCCTCACCGTTGGCCCGAAATCAGTCGGTTACCGCGTCCGCCGTGAGGCGCTCTGCTTCGGCGGCACGACCCTGACTGCAACCGATATCGCTGTCGCCTCCGGCAAGGCGGACGTGGGCGAGAAGGCTCTGGTTTCCACTCTGGACAAGCGGCTGGTGGATGCCGCAGTCAAAAAGATCAACGACATGCTCGAGTCCTGTGTGGAACGCAGCCGCATCTCGTCATCACCGGTGCCGGTGATCGCCGTTGGCGGCGGCTCCATTCTCATGCCTGACCGTATCGGTGATCTGGACGTCATCCGCCCCGAGAATTTCGCGGTGGCGAATGCCGTGGGTGCAGCGATCGCGCAGATTAGCGGCGAGACGGACCGCGTCTTCTCGCTGATCGAGGGGCGCACGCGTGAAAGCGCGCTTGCGGAGGCGGAGGCCGAGGCACGCGAAAAGGCGATTGCGGCTGGTGCAGTGGCCGAAACGCTGGAAGTCATCGAGCGCGAGGATATGCCGCTTGCCTATCTGCCCGGCAATGCCACCCGCATTCATGTGAAAGTCGTTGGAGAAATGGGAGCCAATCATGGCTGAGACGCGCAAGCTGAAATATGACGAAGCGGCATTGCGTACGCTGACGAGGGAAGATCTCGACGCGCTGGAAATCGGTGCGGGCATTCTCGGCACTGGCGGCGGCGGCAATCCCTATCTGGGCAAGCTGCTTGCACTCGAGGCCATGAAGGCCGGTTGCGAGATGAAGATCCTTGCGACAGACGCCATCGAGCCGGACGCGCTTTGCATGTCCATCGGCGGCATTGGCGCCCCCGTTGTCGGCGTGGAGCGCATTCGCGAGGGCCGTGAGGGTCTGCGTTGCCTGCGCGCCATGGAAGAGCTGATCCGCACGCCGGTAGACGCCATCGTCTGCGAGGAAATCGGTGGCTCGAACTCCATGAACCCGCTGGTGACGGCGGCGCTTGGTGGCCTGCCGATCCTCGATTGCGACGGCATGGGCCGGGCTTTCCCAGAGATGCAGATGACGACCTTCTCCATCTACGGCCACAGTTCGACGCCATCGGTGATGTGCGACCTGCACGGCAATGCCGTGATCTTCAGCCACGCCGTTTCCGAAGTCTGGCACGAGCGCATGGCCCGTGCCTGCGTCGTTTCTCAGGGCGGCGGCGCAATGCTGGCGACCGCGCCGATGCAGGCGCACTACGTGCACCAGTATGGTATTCCGAAAACCTACACCAAGGCGATCGCGCTCGGCGAGGCGGTGATCCGTGCCCGCAAGCAGCAGGAAGACCCGATTGCGGCAGTCTGCGCGCTTGAAGGCGGACGGCGCATCTTCAACGGCAAGATCACCGATCTGAAACGCCATCTGCGCGGCGGTTTCGCCGTGGGCGATGTCGAGCTTTCCGGCTTCGACGATTGCTCGGGTCAGACGGCGAGCGTGGCGATCCAGAACGAATTCCTGCTGTTCCGCCGTGACGGCAAGGTGGAAGTGACCGTTCCTGATCTGATCGTTTTGCTCGATGTCGATACCGGTTACCCGATCACCACCGAAGTCCTGCGTTACGGCCAGCGCGTGGCCGTGGTCGCGATCCCCTGCCACGATCTGCTGCGCAGCGCCCGCGCGCTCGAAGTCGTTGGACCGGCGGCTTTCGGTTACCCGGACATTCCTTTCTCACCGCTGCCCGTCCCGGTCGGCAAGGCTGCCTAACCATAAGCGGGGCAAATGACCCGCAATAAAGAGGAGAACGACAATGAAAATGCCAGGACTTCCTTCCCGCCTTGCCGTGCTTGCGCTCGGCACGGCAATCGCGTTGCCGCTTGTTTCTTCCGCTGCTTTTGCGGAGGACAAGGTTTCGGTCGCGGTCAACACCATGCAGATATTCAGCTCGCTCGACCCGGCGAAAGTGACTGACTATACCGGCTACATGGCCATCGTGAACATGTATGACGGCCTGACCACGGTGAATGCCAAGGGCGAAATCGTGCCGCATCTGGCAAAGTCCTGGGATATTTCTGAAGACGGCCTGACCTATACCTTCCATCTGCGCGACGATGCGAAGTTCCAGGATGGCACGGCGGTCAAGGCTGCCGATCTCGTCTGGTCGGTGCAGCGCCTGCTCGGCATCAACAAGGGTCCGTCGAACCTCATCGTCGGCGTGCTGAAGCCCGAAAACGTCAGCGCGCCTGATGATGCGACGCTCGTCATGAAGATCGAGCGTCAGTTTTCGCCCTTCATGGCCTCCACGCCGCTGATGATGGCGTTGAACAAGACGTTGATCGAAGCCAATGCCAAGCCCGAAGACAAGTGGGGCGAGTCCTATGTGGGCGAACATTCCGCCGGTTCCGGCCCATACAAGCTCGTCAGCTACAACCGTTCTGCCGATATGGTCATTGCCCGCAATGCGGACTATTTCCTTGGCTGGACCAAGGGCAAGCCGATCGACGAAGTACGCTTCGTCCAGACGAGCGACGACGCTACCGTCAAGGCGCTGGCTGAAAAGGGCGAACTTGGCCTTTCCTCGCACGGCCTTGGCAACGACACCTATGAATCCATCGGCCGGATGAAGGGTTACAAGCTCATCCAGACCCGCACCGCCGGCGGTTTCGTCATCAAGCTCAACACCAAGGTTTACCCGACCGACGACGTTCACGTTCGTCGCGCCATTGCCTATGCGACGGATTACAAGACGATCCAGGAAGTGATCTATCCCGGTTTCGACATGCAGGGGCCGCTATCCGACGCTTTCAAGGACGCGCATAACGGCGATATTCAGCCCGGCGTCTACGATCTGGAAAAGGCGAAGGAAGAACTGGCGAAGTCGAAATATGCCGGCCAGAAAATCACGCTGGTCAACAGCTATGTCGCTTCGCTGGCCTTCGAGGCGGAAGTGGCGCTGCTTTTGCAATCCAGCCTCGAGCAAATCGGTATTACGCTCGATATCAAGCCAGAGCCGTGGAACCGTATCGTTGAGCTTTCCTCCAAGCCTGAAACGACGCCTGCGTCGACGCAGGTGAATATCTCGCCGACCTATCCGTCTCCGGATGCGATGTTCTACAACCAGTATCACTCCAAGGCATCAGGCACATGGATGTCGATGGAATGGCTGCAGAACGCGGAAATCGACGGGTTGGTCGACAAGGTCCGTGCCACGACCGATACCAGCGAACAGAACGCAACCTACAAGGAACTGCAGACCAAGATCGCCGATCTTCAACCGGATGTGTGGGCGGTTGCGCCGAACCGCCGTTATGCGGCGAACAAGTGCCTTCAGGGTTACGAGTTCATTCCCATGCAGAGCTGGGACCTGAACTTCTCCAACTTCCATTGGGACTGCAAGGCGGAGTGATCTCCGTCCCATGAAAAGCGGTCCCGCCGCATGGCGGGGCCGATGAGACTTGGAACGATAAAGGGAAGGAGCATCGCTTGCGCCGGAAAGGCTGCGGCATGCCCGAGGATGACGCATGATCCAGGAATTTTCCGAAGACGACATCGAACCTCTTGCCACCGGCGCCTGGATTCTGGGAACGGGCGGTGGAGGCAATCCCTATATCTCGACGCTCAATCTGCGCCGTCTTTATGCCGAAGGCAGACGGGTGAAGGTCATGGACCCCATGGCGCTTGCTGATGACGACATGGTTGCGGTCGTCTCCAAGATGGGTGCACCGCTTGTTGGTCAGGAACGGCTGGGAGACCCCGTTCATCTTGCCCGCGCGGTCGAGGTCATGGAGGATTATCTCGGCAAGCCTTTCCGGGCGATCATGAGCGTGGAAATCGGCGGTTCGAATGCGTTATCGTCCTTCCTCGCCGCCGCCATGCTCGACCGTCCCGTCGTCAATGCCGATGCCATGGGACGTGCTTATCCCGAAGCGCAGATGACCTCATTCGCCATCGGCAATCTGCCGATGTTTCCATTATCGCTGGTCGATGTACGAGACAATGAGGTGATCGTGACACGCGCTGCATCGTGGAAATGGATGGAGCGCATCTCGCGCAAGGTCTGCACCGAAGTTGGTTCCACCGCCGCCACCTGCAAGGCGCCGCGCACCGGCAAGGAAGTGAAGGAATGGGGCATTCATTACACCGTCACAAAGGCGACCGAACTCGGGCGCGCGGTGATGGAGGCGCGTGCACGCCATGATGACCCGGTTCAGGCGGTTCTCAACCATGAGGGTGGCAAACAGTTGTTCCGCGGCAAGGTGGTGGATGTCGCCCGCGAGACCACCGGTGGCTTTCTGCGCGGCAGTACGACCATTGAAGGCATCGACGCCGATCGCGGCTCACGCATGGAACTTGCCTTCCAGAACGAGTGGGCGGTCGCCTTCCGCGACGGCCAGCCGGTCGCCATGACGCCGGATTTGATCTGCCTTCTCGACACTGTTTCGGGCAGCGCCATCGGCACGGAATCGGTGCGCTATGGCCAGCGTGTCACGGTTATCGCCCTGCGGGCGCCGGAACTCTTGACGACGCCTGCCGGCATTGCTGCCGTTGGCCCGCGTGCCTTCGGTTATGACATTGATTTCAGATCGGTATTCCCATGAAACGCATCGGTATTGACGTTGGCGGCACCAATACGGATGCCGTTCTGATCGATGGAGACGCCATCGTTGCCTCGATCAAGGTTCCGACCACGCAGGATGTCCTGTCCGGCGTGAAGGCGGCCCTCGCTCACATGTCTGGCCATGTCGGCACGGCAGATCGCCCGATCGATGCGGTTATGATCGGCACCACCCATTTCACCAATGCTGTCGTGGAGCGCGCCCGGCTGGAGCGAGTTGCGGCCATCCGCATCGCGTTGCCGACCGGCTCTTCACTGCCGCCCATGTGCGACTGGCCGAAGGATCTCTACGAGGCTGTCGATCCGCTGATCTTCATGGTTCATGGTGGCCATGAATACGATGGCAGTCCGCTGGTGCCGATGATCCCGGATGAAATCCGTGAAGCGGCGATGAAAATCCGCGATGCAGGCATTACCTCGATCGCCATTTCGGCAACCTTTTCGCCGCTGACCACGGAGTGCGAGGTGAGGGCGGCGGAGATTGTCCGTTCGGTGATCCCCGATGCACGCATCACGCTTTCCCATACGCTGGGCCGTATCGGGCTTCTGGAGCGCGAAAACGTTGCACTTCTGAATGCCGCCTTGCAGACCCTTGGCAGGACCACGGTACAGGCATTTTCGGATGCGCTGCGCGAAGCAGGTGTGAAGGCGCCGTTTTATCTTACACAGAATGACGGCACCGTGGCGCTTGCGGATGTGGCTGCCGCAAACCCCGTGCACAGCTTCGCTTCCGGCCCGACCAATTCGATGCGTGGTGCGGCTTTTCTCACCGGGCTTTCCGATGCCATGGTGGTGGATGTCGGCGGCACTACCTCCGATATTGGTTGCCTTGTCGGTGGTTTTCCGCGTGAGGCAAATAATATTGTCCATATTGGCGGGGTCCGCACCCTGTTCCGCATGCCCGATCTTCTACCTGTAGCACTGGGCGGCGGCACCATTGTCGACCCGCAGACAGGCAAGATCGGCCCGCGCTCGGTTGGGTATCGCATCCTGACCGAAGCCCGCGTTTTCGGCGGCGAGACACTGACGGCATCGGATATCGCCGTTGCGGCAGGCCTGATCGAGATGGGCGACAGGGATCGTGTGAAGGGCCTCGATCCGGCATTCGTGCAGGCGACGCTCGGCCGTATCCGCGACATGGTGGCCGACAGTTTCGACCAGATGAAGACATCAGCCGAAGACGTGCCGCTGGTTGCGGTCGGCGGCGGCGCATTCCTGATACCGGAGCAGGTGCCGGGCGCATCCGAGGTGCTGCGTGTGGAAAATGCAGGCGTTGCCAATGCGCTCGGCGCAGCGATGGCGCAGGTGTCCGGTGAGGTGGATCAGGTCTTTTCCGGGTTGAGCCGCGACGAGGCCCTTGCGAAAGCCGAGACCGAAGCGCAGAACGCAGCGGTCGCTTCGGGAGCGGAGCGCGCGAGCCTCAAGACGCTTGAGGTGGAGGATATTCCCATCGCCTATTTGCCAGGCGGCGCTCGCAGGGTCCGCGTGCGTGTTATCGGCGATATAGCCTTTCATTGATGGTAAGAGGCCCTGCCTGCGGCGGGGCAACAGTGGAGTGAGGATATGACGAAGATCGCACTGGCCATTCACGGTGGTTGCGGGGTTATGCCGGAAGACAGCATGACTCCGGAGGAATGGGAAGCGGCGCGCCACGATCTGGCGGGGGCACTGCGCGCCGGTTATGGTGTGCTCAAGGCTGGCGGAACTGCGCTGGAAGCGGTTGAGGCGGCAGTCGTCGTTATGGAGGACAGCCCGCATTTCAACGCAGGCCATGGGGCGGCGCTCAACGAGAATGGCATTCACGAACTCGACGCGTCGATCATGGATGGCAAGACCCTTGCGGCAGGCGCAATCAGCGCCTCCCGCGCCATCCGCAACCCGGTGAAGGCGGCCCGGGTGCTAATGGAGGACGAACGCGCAGTCTATCTCACCGGTGAAGCGGCTGACCGGTTTGCGCAGGAGAAGGGGCTTGCCACGGAGCCTCAATCCTACTTCACCACGCAAAAGCGTGTCGAGGCGCTGGCGGCCATGAAGGCCCATGCCACGGCAGGTACGGAAGCGACGGAAAACGAAAAACACGGAACCGTCGGTGCCGTGGCACTCGATGCTGCTGGGCATCTCGCAGCCGCGACATCCACCGGCGGCTACACCAACAAGCCTGACGGCCGGGTGGGTGACAGCCCTGTGATCGGGGCGGGCACCTATGCACGCGACGGCGCCTGCGCCGTTTCCGGCACCGGCAAGGGTGAATTTTTCATCCGTTACGTCGTCGGCCATGAGATCGCGTCCCGTGTCGCCTATCTCGGGCAGGATCTGGAAACCGCCGCCGGCAACCTCGTCCACAAGGATCTGGCGCCCTACGATATCGGTGCGGGTCTTGTCGCCATCGATGCCGAAGGCGGCATTGCCGCACCCTATAATACGCCCGGCATGTTCCGGGGCTGGGAGACTCCAACAGGAGAGGCCCGTGTTGCCACCCACGACAGGGTCTATGACGTGGAATTGTAACCGGCGACCGACCGGGCCGAATGACAATGCTAAAAAAACCGGTGACATGAAGGCCTATCGGCGGCAAAAGGTCTGAACCGAAACCGGCTCGTCTTTTCATCCCATGGTGCTGGCCTCATGAATATCAAGCAGCTCGAAGTCCTTCGCACGCTTCTTTCCACCGGCTCGACCATCGCCACCGCCAAGGCCATGGGGCTAAGCCAGTCCGGTATCAGCCGGCTTCTGGCTCAGCTCGAGGCGGACCTGTCGCTGACGCTGTTTGCCCGTGACAAGGGGCGGCTGATCCCGACGCCGGAGGCAGCGCTTCTCGCGCGTGACGCGGAAAATGTGCTGCTTGCTGTCGATCGCATGTCCGGCCACGCCGAAGATCTGCGCAATGGTGCTGCCGGTCCGGAAATCGTCCGCATCGGCCTGCCGAGCAGCATGTGGGAGAACTTCGCGCCCGCCATGCTGATAGACTATGTCAGGGATTTCCCCGGCGTGCGCATCGAGACTTTTTTTGAAACGACCACCGCCATCAACAGGCTGGTTGGCGAGCGGGTGATCGACCTCGGTTTCCTGCGCATGGAAGGTGAGATTGGACCGGGCATTGATGTCGAGCGTGTCGCCACAGGCAAAAGCGTCTGCGTGGTCCGTCAGGATCACCCTTTAGCCGAGCTTACCGAGATAACGGTGAAGGACCTGCGCAACATTCCGCTCATTCTGATCGGCCGGCAGCGGCCGAACCGCATGGCGCTCGAGCAGGTCTTCAAGAAGGCGGGCGTCAAGCCCATGGTGAAGATCGAGACCCACACCAACAGTTCCGCATGTGCATATGTCGCGCATGGTCTGGGCGTTACGATCATCAGCAGTTTTTATGCTAACCTCTACAGGCACCTCCCCGTCGTGGCGCTGCCCTTCATTCCGCAATCAACGCAGGAGTTCGGTCTTGCCCGGGCATCGGGCGCACCGCTGTCCATCGCGGCGCAGGCACTCAGCGACGCCTTGAAGCAGCAAATCCAGCTTTCGCAAAAAATCGACTGAAAACAGGGTTTTTCACGAGAAATCTCATTGTCCCTGTCAGGATGAAACGTGCCACCATTCTGCATAGGCATATGACGTTTATGCATAATATTGCGCGTTATTTATCAATCCGTCATAGTCATTCGCAACGAAACCGATAGAGGCGGGAGCACGTTCCCGGCCATCAATCGTGGGGAACCGATGATAAGATTCATACTGAGCCGTCTTTTGATGGCGCTGCCGACGATCGCCTTTGTGTCGATCACGGTCTTTGCGCTCATCCGCTTCATTCCGGGTGATCCGGCCGCCCTGATGCTGGGCGACATGGCGCAACCGGAACAGATCGAGGCGATGAGAACAGAGCTTGGTCTCGACAAGTCCATGCCGCAACAGTTCGTCATCTGGGCGGGCAATGTGGTGCAGGGCGATTTCGGCCGGTCCATCGTCAACGACGAGGCAGTATTGCCGCTGGTCGTGTCGCGGTTCCTCGTCAGTGCTGAGATCGTCGTCGTCGCCGTTCTGCTGGCCAGCCTGATTGCGGTTCCGGCGGGTGTGATCGCCGCCTGGAAACAGAACAGCCTGACCGATCTTGCACTGGTTGGAACGGCAACCCTGCTTTTGTCCATACCGACATTCTGGCTCGGGCTTCTGCTTCTGCTGTTCTTCGGTCTAAAGCTCGGCTGGCTACCGGTGCTGGGATACGTATCGATCAGCGACAATCTCGTTGGCGGCATGCTCTATCTTGTCCTGCCTGTCATGACGCTGGTGATCCACGAAATGGGTGTTCTGATCCGCATGGCCCGCGCCTCCACGCTTGAAGTGCTGCGGCTGGATTACATTACCCATGCCCGCGCCAAGGGACTTTCGGAGAGTGCCGTCCTCTGGCGGCACGCCTTCAAGAATGCCTTTGGTCCGACATGGACAATGATCGGCCTCATCCTCGGCAATCTTCTCGGCGGCATCGCCGTCATCGAGACGGTCTTTACCATTCCGGGGCTCGGGCGGCTGATGGTCGACAGTATCTTTGCGCGTGACTACCCCGTCATACAGGGCTGCCTGCTGTTCGTTTCCCTGTCCTACGTGCTGGTCAATCTCTTCGTCGACCTTCTTTATCCCCTCTTCGATCCGCGTGTGGTTGCCGAATGAAAAAGTTCACACTCAACGGGCTTATCGGCGGCGTTCTCATCGGCCTCCTGCTCATCACCGCCATTACCGGCCTGTTCTGGACGCCCTATGATCCGATGAAGCTCGGTTTCGCCTCGCGGCTGGCCGCGCCCGGTCCCAGCCATCTTCTCGGCACCGACGAATTCGGGCGCGATGTTCTCAGCCGCCTGATGGTCGGCGCGCGTGCCAGCGTCTGGATCGGCTTCCTGACGGTCAGCTTCGCGACGATCTGCGGCACTCTGATCGGTCTTGTCAGCGGTTATGCGCGCGGCTGGATTGATGGCGTCATCATGGCCATCAACAATGCGCTTCTCGCTTTTCCCGGCATTCTCCTGGCGCTTGGCCTTCTCGCGGTCTTTGGTGCCAACCAGTACGGCATCATCTTTGCGCTCGGCATCGCCTACACGCCATCAATGGCCCGCGTGGTGCGTGGCGCCGTATTGTCGCTGCGTGAGCGCGAGTTCATCGAGGCATCGCTGGTGATGGGCAATGGCGAGATCTACACCATGTTCCGCCACATCCTGCCCAATTGCATCGCGCCGATCACGGTGCTTGCCACATCCATGTTCGGCTGGGCAATCCTCTCGGAAAGCGCACTGTCCTTCCTCGGCCTTGGCGTGCCACCGCCGGCCCCCACCTGGGGCAACATGCTGGCCGCTGGCCGGCCCTTCATCCAGCAGGCCGTCTGGCTCGGGCTTTTCCCCGGTCTCTGCATCGCGCTGACACTGCTCGGCATCAATCTTCTGGGGGATGCCCTTCGCGACAGGCTTGACCCGCGCATGAGAGGTCTCAAATGACGGACAATACTCTTCTTACCGTGCGCGGCCTTTCGCTGGAGGTCGCGGGAAGCGGCCACCGGGTAGTCAAGGATGTTTCCTTCGATATTGCGCCTGGCGAAATCTTCGGCATCGTCGGTGAAAGCGGATCGGGAAAGACGCTGGCCACCCGCGCACTCATCTCGCTTCTGCCCCCGGCAATCGCCGTCACCGGTGGATCGGTCATCTACAAGGGAAGGGACGTGATGTCCCTGCCGGCAAGGGAACTTCGTCGCCTGCGCGGCGCGGAAATCGGCGTCGTTTTCCAGGAGCCGATGACCTCTCTCAATCCGTCGATGACGATTGGCCGGCAGTTGGAAGAAGGCCTGATCCTTCACACCAAGTTATCGCCGGAAGAGCGCCGCGAGAAAATTCTCGAGATGCTGAGACGGGTCGGTATCCGCGATCCCGAAGGGGCGCTTGCTGCCTATCCGCATGAGTTTTCCGGCGGCATGCGCCAGCGCATCATGCTGGCCTCGGTCATGCTCCTGAAACCGGCGCTGCTGATCGCCGACGAGCCGACGACGGCGCTCGATGCCGTCATCCAGCGCGACGTCATGGAGCTGATGGTCGAACTGACACGGGCGGAGGGAACAGCCGTCCTTCTCATCAGCCATGACCTGCCGATGGTGGCCCGCTATACGAGCCGTATCGTGGTCATGGAGAAGGGCGCGATTGTCGAACAGGGGCGAACCGAAGACCTGCTCGATGCGCCGCAGCATCCCTATACGAAAAAGCTGCTTTCCTCTTTGCCCTTCCGGGGCGAGCCGCGTGTCGTCGACACCAGCAAGGCGCCGATGATTTCAGCCCGAGACATTGTTGTCGATTATGCCGGACGCAAGTCACTGCTGAAGAAAGCCAAGCCGAAGCGGGCGCTGCATGGGGTCAGCATCGATATTCACGAAGGTGAGGTCGTGGCACTGGTCGGTGGCTCCGGCTCCGGCAAGACCACGCTTGGCCGCACCATTGCCGGTCTCGTAAAGGAAAGCGAAGGGCAGATCCAGTTTCAGGGGCGGGAACGCAAAGAAGACTGGAACGACTATCGCCTGAATTGCCAGATGGTGTTTCAGGATCCCTATTCCTCGCTCGATCCGCGAATGACCATTCAGGCGCTGGTGGAGGAGGCGTTGCGTCTCGTCCCAGGCCTGGATCAGGCTGCCAAGCGCAAGCGGGCGCTGGAAACGCTGGAAGAGGTGGGGCTCGGCGCAGACTATGCCAGCCGTTATCCGCACGAGCTTTCCGGCGGCCAACGCCAGCGCGTGGCGATTGCCCGTGCCATTGCCCGCCGTCCGCGGTTCCTGATCGCCGACGAACCGGTTTCCGCCCTTGACGTGACGGTGCGGGCGCAGGTGCTCGATCTCTTTTCCGATCTGCAGAAACGTTACGGCTTTTCCTGCCTGTTCATCAGCCACGATCTCGGCGTGGTCGAACAGGTGGCCGACCGTGTCGTCGTCATGCAGGACGGCCGTATCATCGAAGAGGGCGACCGCGACACGATTTTCGACAGCCCGAGAGAGGCCTACACACGCCGGCTCCTCTCGGCCATTCCCGCCCTCGACCAGAACGAAAAGGGCGGTGTGACACTCAAATGGCGTCTGGAAGAAGAAGTTTAACAGGAACATGACAATGACTGTGGCTGCCCAACTGAATGCTATCTGTGATGCACAGCCTTTTGTGACGCGCTTCATGGTGCGCAATCTCCTGACCGGCGAAGAGATCGGACGGGGAGAAAACGAGGAGACCCCATCGGGCAGCACCCGCAAGACGTCGATCATGATGGCAGTGCTCAAGGCTGCCAGCGAAGGGCGGCTCGATCTCGACCAGCCCGTCACCTATGAGAAGAGGCTGGCGGAAGAGGTGGCCAGCGGCATGTTCCGCTATCTGACGCCAGGCATCGTAATTTCCCTGCGCGATGCGCTCGCCGGCATGATGGTGCTGAGCGACAATGTCTGCACCAAGATGGTGCTGGAGCGGCTGACGCTTGAGGAGGTGGACAGCTATTGCAAGACGCTCGGCATGGCCAATACCCACCACCGTTTCCTCATTCCGCCGTTGGCGCTGGCGGCCGATCATCCGCTGAAGACCGTCACCACCACCTCGGCGGCGGACCAGGTGCTGCTGCTTCAGACCATTCTTGATGCCCAGTCCTCGCCAGAGGCGCAGGCAAAGCTCGGCTGCAGCCCTCAATTGTGCGGCTGGGCAATGCAGACGCTAAAAAACCAGATATTGCGCTACGGAATCCGCTCCCGCCTGCCGTTCGAGGCTGTGGTGGCGAGCAAGAGCGGACGCGGAAAGCGCGGGCGTATGGACGCCGGCATCGTCTACAGAAACGGCGCGCCGTCTTTCATCATCACCGCCTATACCGATGAAGTGCCGCAGGTGATGCCTGACGGCACGCCGGGATACACCATCGCGCTCGAAACGATTGGCCGGCTGGCGCAGGCCTGCTGGGACGGCTTTCAACAATGATAATCAACGACAACAAAGAGGGTAGAACAGTGAACAAACTTCTTCTCGCGGGCGCGGCCCTGCTCGTAACAGCCAATATCGCGGCGGCTCGCGACATCACCATCGCGCAGAGCTCCGATCTGCGCAGCAGCAATCCCGGCGTCAATCGTGACGGCAATACGGACGGGGTGATCCTGCACATCGTCGAAGGCCTCGTCGGTTACAACAATGGCGGCGAAGTAAAGCCGCTGCTTGCCGAGAGCTTCGAGGTTTCGCCAGATGGCCTCACCTATACGTTCAAGCTGCGCGCGGACGTAAAATTCCATAACGGCAAGCCGCTCACCGCAGAAGATGTCGTCTGGAACTGGACGCGCTATCTGAAGCCCGAAACCAAATGGGCCTGCCTGAATGATTTCGTGGAAGGCGGTGCCGCGCATGTCACCGGCGTCAAGGCTACGGACGCCTCCACGGTTCAGATTACGCTTGAAAAGCCGTCAGCCGTTTTCCTCGGCCTGATGTCGCGGCCCGAATGCGGTTATACCGGCATGATCTCGCCGGAATCTGTTGCCGCTGACGGCAGCTTCGTCAAGCCCATCGGCACCGGTCCGTTCCAGTGGAACGAATGGAAGAAGGGTGAATATATCCGCCTCGCCAAATTTGCGGATTATGTTTCGCCTGTGAACGACGGCAAGCCGGATGGCATGGTCGGCTCCAAGCGGCCGCTGGCCGACGGCATCAAGTTCATGGTTATTCCGGACGCCTCGACCGTGAAGGCGGGCCTCGAATCCGGCGTGCTCGACACCGCCGAGATTTCTCCCGATCTCATTCCGGAGTTCAAGACGAATGAGAAGATGCAGCTCATTGTTGCCCGCAACAACGGCAAGAACCTTTTCTATATTCAGACCCGCGACAAGGTGCTGAGCAATCCCGGCGTGCGCCGCGCCATGGCGATGGCGCTTGATCTCGATGAACTGGTCGCCGCCGCATCGAACGGTACGGGCGAAGCCAACGGCTCGATGGTTTCGCAGGACTCGGTCTATTTCGATGAAACCCAGAAGAAGCGTCCGGCCTATGACATCGAGGCAGCCAAGAAGGAACTGGCGGCAGCCGGTTACAAGGGCGAGCCGATCTCTATCATCGCCAACAAGCGCGGCAATGTACCGAGTTTTCCGGCAGCCGTCATGGCGCAGGCCATGATGCAGCAGGCGGGTCTGAACGTACAGATCGAGGTGCTGGACTATGCCACGCAGGTGGATCGTCGCCGTTCCGGCAATTATCAGGTGATCTCGCAGTCTGTCGCGCCGCGTCTCGATCCGGCCCTGATGTATGCATTCTACGTCGGTAACAAGGACAAGAACGCCTCCCTGATGTGGGATGATCCGAAGGCGATCGAGCTGATGAAGGCTGCCTATGTTGAGGCCGACCAGGCGAAGCGCCAGAAAATTTTCGACGAGTTCCACGAACTGATGCTGAAGGAAATGCCCGGCATCTTCCTTTACGACATGGTCGATGTCTGGGGCGCGACCAAGAAGCTCAAGGGTCAGCCGGTCTGGCAGTCGAACGCCCGCCTCTGGGAAGTCTCGGTCGACAACTGATCCAATATTGCCTGCGCCGGAAGCAAAGCCCGGCGCGGGCATTTGCCATCATGACCGTAATGATTTGGCGGCCCCCCGCCGAAGCGTTTGCGTGCGCCCTTAAAGGGCAGGAATGCGAGGACAAGCCATGAACCGTGAAGCCGTGATGTCGATTGCCGCCGAAATCGAGTCAATGAAGCCACATTTCACCACTTTGAGCGACAGCATCTGGGATTTTGCCGAACTCAAATTCGAGGAGAGGCAATCTGCCGGGGTTCTGGCAAACGCGCTTGAGGAGAACGGCTTTGTGGTCCGCCGCGGTGTAGCTGGCATGGACACGGCCTTCATCGGTGAATTCGGCCACGGCAAGCCGGTTATTGCCTTCCTAGGCGAATTTGACGCGCTTGCTGGCATGAGTCAGATGGCCGGCGTGGCTGAGCCAAAACCGCTTGAACCCGACGCCACCGGCCATGGCTGCGGCCACAATCTGCTCGGCGTCGGCTCGCTGATGGCCGCCATCGCACTTGCCCGGCATCTGAAAGCCAACAACCTGCCCGGCACGGTGCGTTATTATGGCTGCCCCGGCGAAGAGGGCGGTTCCGGCAAGACTTTCATGGTGCGCGCCGGTCTGTTTGACGATGTCGATGCGGCTCTGACGTGGCATCCCGCGCCCTTTAACGGCGTACGCTCCACCAACAATCTCGCGGTGCTGGAATATTTTTATCGTTTCAAGGGCGTTGCTTCCCATGCCTCCAACGCCGCCCATCTTGGTCGCTCGGCGCTAGATGCTGTCGAATTGATGAATGTTGGCGTCAATTTCCTGCGCGAACACATGCCGCAGGATTGCCGGGTGCATTATGCGATCACCGATGCCGGCGGCAAAGCGGCAAATGTTGTGCAGGCAAAGGCCGAAGTGCTCTATCTGATCCGCGCACCTGAAATGCGCCAGGCGCTCGATCTCGCAGCCCGTGTGGACAAGGTCGCGCGTGGTGCGGCCATGATGACCGAAACAGAGGTGGAGATCGTCTTCGATACCGCCTCCACCAATCTCCTGCCCAACATCACACTCGAAACGGCGATGCATGAAAACATGGTGGCGCTTGGACCCATAGCCTTCGACGAGGCCGATCAGGCCTTCGCCAAGGTCATTCAGGACACGTTCACGGAAGAGGCGATCAAAAGCAGCATCCGGCTCTACCAGATCAAGGGCGACGTCTTTTCCAACGGGAAGATCGACGGGTCGACGCCGCTGCATCTCGGCCTGCGCGATTTCGAGGGGCAGTCGCATTTTCGTGCCGGATCGACCGATGTCGGTGATGTCAGTTGGGTGACGCCGACAGCGCAATGCTGGACACCCGCATGGGCAATCGGGACCAATCCGCATACATGGCAGGTGGTGGCGCAGGGCAAAAGCCCGGCCGCCCACAAAGCTATGGCACACGCTGCCAAGACGCTCGCATCGACAGGTCTTTCGCTGATGACCTCGCCCGAGCTGCTTGAAAGTGTCAAAAAAGAATGGCTGGAAAAAACCGAGGGCAGTGATTATGTCTGCCCCATTCCGGCGGATGTGATGCCCGGTTTTCACGATTAAGACGTGGCGTCTTTCGCGCCCGTCCAACTCTTCCATTTGTCCGTGATGTTTTATCGCAGGCAGCCCAGCGACTTCCGCGAAAGTGCTCAGCAAGCGCATGAGCCCCCTCCGCCCACGCCAGGGCGGAGGGGGCTATCCCCGTTTTCTCTGAAAACTCCTGATCATCACCGCCTTGTGTGCCGTCTCGCTCCACGACCACGAAGAAAGCATTGACGTTCGAACCAAAAATGGAATAAATATATCGAACAACAGAAATTCGGTTTCATTATTCCGTTTTCTGGATGTGAGGAGTTAGCGGCGGGCTCTCGGGTCCGTTTCCGGCTGGGAGAGGTGGCGCTGGACACCGAGGAGGAGAAAACAATGAAAAAGCTTATTATCAGTGCGGCTATGTCTGTGCTTTTGGGCACGGCGGCACATGCCGAGACCGTCGGTGTTTCGATGGCCCTGTTCGACGACAACTTCCTGACCGTGCTGCGCAACGGCATGCAGGATTATTCCAAGGAGCTGAAGGGCGTCACCCTGCAAGTTGAGGACGCGCAGAACGACGTTGCCAAGCAGCAGAGCCAGATCCAGAATTTCATCGCCTCCAAGGTCGATGCGATCATCGTCAATCCGGTTGATACGGATGCGACGGCGGCCATGTCGAAACTTGCTGCTGAAGCCAAGATTCCGCTGGTTTACGTCAACCGCCAGCCGGTAAACGTGGATTCCCTGCCAGACGGCCAGGCCTTCGTGGCATCGGAAGAAACTGTGGCCGGCACGCTTGAAACCAAGGAAGTCTGCCGCCTTCTCGGTGGCAAGGGCAAGGCCGTGATCATGATGGGCGAGTTGTCCAATCAGGGCGCGCGCATGCGCACGCAGGCCGTTCACGATGTTCTGAAAACCGATGAATGCAAGGGCATTTCCGTGGTTGAAGAGCAGACGGCCAATTGGCAGCGCACGCAGGGTTCCGACCTCGTCACCAACTGGCTGTCCGGCGGTATCGAGTTCAATGCTGTCATCGCCAATAACGATGAAATGGCGATCGGCGCTATCCAGGCTCTGAAGGCCGCGGGCAAGGACATGAAGGAATATGTCGTTGCCGGTGTGGACGCCACGCAGGACGCTCTTGCCGCCATGCAGGCAGGCGATCTCGACGTGACGGTCTTCCAGGATGCGGCTGGCCAGGGCAAGGGTGCTCTCGATGCCGCACTGAAGCTCGTCAAGGGCGACAAGGTTGACAAGAAGGTCTACATTCCCTTCCAGCTCGTTACCCCGGAAAACGTCAAGGACTACGTAGCCAAGAACTGACGACCCTTTACCGGCATTTGCGACCGTTTCAAGCAATATCGGAAGCAAATGCCGGTTCTGGACGGCAGTCGGCGCGTCAGACGCCGAGTTGAACCAGGCTAGAATAGTATTTCAGTGAATTTAAAGTGTTACAGCGCTCTTGTGTGTCTTGATCGGCACGGCGCTGTAAGCCTCCCCGGAGGATGGGCGCCTTTTGGCGAAACCTCTTCCCCGGTCATTTTTGTCTATCGTGGAGGATAAGATGGTCGTCAGCCCATCGACAATGGCCGCCGTGCGCGCCAGCGGCGCCGTGCCCAATGCAGAATATCTTCTCGCAGCGGACGGCATACGCAAGGAATTTCCCGGCGTTGTCGCGCTGGATGACGTTTCGTTCCACCTCAAGCGCGGCACCGTGCATGCGCTGATGGGTGAGAATGGCGCCGGTAAATCGACGCTGATGAAGATTCTGGCAGGTATCTACCAGCCGGATGTCGGAGAAATTCGGCTGAAGGGCGCTGCGATACGCCTCGATTCACCGCTTGATGCGCTCGAAAACGGCATTGCGATGATCCATCAGGAACTCAACCTGATGGCCTATATGACGGTGGCGGAGAATATATGGATTCGCCGCGAGCCAAAAAACCGACTGGGCTTTATCGACCATGGCGAAATGTATCGCCGCACCCAGACATTGCTCGAAAGGCTCGGTATCGATCTCGATCCGGAAATGCGTGTCGGCGAACTATCGGTCGCAAGCCGGCAGATGGTCGAAATCGCCAAGGCGGTTTCCTACGACTCCGACGTTCTCATCATGGACGAACCGACGTCAGCGTTGACTGAGCGCGAGGTGGAACATCTGTTCCGCATCATCCGCGACCTCAGGGACCGCGGTATCGGCATCGTCTACATCACTCACAAGATGAATGAGCTTTTCGAGATCGCCGATGAGTTTTCCGTCTTTCGCGACGGCAAATATATCGGCACCCACGCGTCCACCGATGTGACGCGAGACGACATCATCCGCATGATGGTGGGGCGCGAAATTACCCAGATGTTCCCGAAGGAAGAGGTTCCGATCGGCGATGTGGTGCTGTCGGTCAAGAACCTGACGCTGAACGGCGTCTTCCATGACGTGTCATTTGATGTTCGCGCCGGGGAAATTCTAGGTGTCGCCGGCCTTGTCGGTTCTGGCCGCTCGAACGTGGCGGAAACGGTGTTCGGCGTTACGCCGGCGTCTTCGGGCACTGTGGAAATCAACGGCAAGCCTGTGTCGATCGCAAGTCCAACAGAGGCGATCCGTCACCGCATGGCGTTCCTGACGGAAGACCGCAAGGATACCGGCTGCCTGCTGATCCTAAATATTCTTGAGAACATGCAGATCGCGGTTCTACAGGACAAATATGTCGCCAACGGCTTCGTGCAGGAAAAGACGCTTTCGGAAGCCTGCGACGACATGTGCCGCAAGCTCCGGGTCAAGACGCCCAATCTTTACGAGCGCATCGAAAACCTGTCGGGCGGCAATCAGCAGAAGGTGTTGATCGGGCGCTGGATGCTGACACAGCCACGCATCCTCATTCTGGATGAGCCGACGCGCGGGATCGATGTTGGCGCAAAGGCCGAAATCCACAAGCTGGTTGGCGAGATGGCGCGCAATGGCGTCGCCGTCATCATGATTTCCTCCGAAATGCCGGAGGTTCTGGGCATGAGCGACCGTATCATGGTCATGCATGAAGGTCGCGTGACGGGCTTCCTTGACAGAAGTGAAGCCACACAGGTGAAAGTGATGGATCTCGCATCGCGGTGAGGCGCGCCGGGATTTCTCGAGGAGGAATGACTATGAATACGAACGCCGCCGCCAACGCAGAGTTGGATGCAAAATCCGGACGCAAGCCGCACAGGCGCATACCGCCCGAAGCAAATATATTTTTCGTGCTGATTGGCATCGCGCTGGTTTACGAAATTCTTGGCTGGATTTTCATCGGCCAGAGCTTTCTGATTAACCAGCAGCGCCTGACGATCATGATCCTGCAGGTGTCGGTCATCGGCATCATCGCCGTCGGCGTCACGCAGGTCATCATCACCGGCGGCATCGATCTGTCCTCCGGTTCGGTCGTCGGTCTGACGGCGATGTTGTCCGCCAGCGTGGGGCAGGCCTCCACATGGCCGCGGGCGCTTTACCCGGGTCTGACCGATCTGCCTTTCTTCATGCCGCTGGCTGTCGGCATTCTGGCTGGCGCCTTGGCCGGTTTCATCAACGGGCAGCTTATAGCGCGTACGAAAATCCCGCCCTTCATCGCAACCCTCGGCATGATGGTGACGGCGCGCGGCCTTTCCAAATGGTACACCAAGGGCCAGCCGATTTCCGGTCTGACCGACGGTTTCACCTTCATCGGTACAGGTGTCTGGCCGGTCGTGGTTTTCCTCGTCGTCGCGGTTATTTTCCACGTTGCGCTGCGTTACACCCGTTACGGCAAGTTCACCTATGCCATCGGCGCCAACCAGCAGGCCGCCCGCGTTTCCGGTATCAATATCGAGGCGCATCTGATCAAGGTCTATGCCATTGCCGGCATGCTGGCCGGTCTTGCAGGCGTCGTCACCGCCGCCCGTGCACAGACGGCGCAGGCCGGCATGGGTGTGATGTATGAACTCGACGCCATCGCCGCTGCCGTTATCGGCGGCACTTCGCTCGCCGGCGGTGCTGGCCGTATTACCGGCACAGTGATCGGCACCATCATTCTCGGTGTCATGACATCCGGTTTCACGTTCCTCAGGGTCGATGCCTATTACCAGGAGATCGTCAAGGGACTGATCATCGTGGCTGCGGTCGTCGCTGACGTCTACCGCCAGAAGAAACGCGCAAAACGCTAAGCACTTCTCCTCCCGGACCTGGGGCAGGCTTTCAGGCTTGCCCCTTTTTTTGTCCTATCGACAAGGACCTGAATGGCCTTGGAGGGGAGGGGTCGGTTTCAGGTCTTGCTGTTCCGGTACTCGTGAACTGCCTTGCCAAAAGCTTCGAACAAAGCGCGCGAGGGTGCGTCTGTCTCGGCCCAATATTCCGGGTGCCATTGCACACCGACGGCAAAGCCCTTGGCATCGATGACGGAAACGGCCTCGATCGTGCCGTCTGCCGCTGTCGCCTCCACCTGCAGGCGTGGCGCGGTCTCGGCAATTGCCTGCCGGTGCAGCGAATTGATCTGGATTTCTCCCGACACGCCAAGATGCTGCGCAATGCAGGAGCCTTCGCGCACATGCACCGGCTGGCGGATGGCGAAGGCCACGTCGCGGTCTTCATGTTCCGGCTTTCGGTGGTCCCATATTCCGGGCTGTTCCTGAATTTCGGAAGCAAGCGTGCCGCCCAGCGCGACGTTCAGCTCCTGAATGCCGCGACAGATGGCAAGCATCGGAATGCCGCGTTCCAACGCCCGGCGGATCAGCGGCAGGCTGGTGGCGTCGCGGGCTGGATCGAACGGGCCGTCACTCTCCTGTGCCTCTTTTCCGTAAAGAGAAGGGTGGACATTGGTGGCCGAGCCGGAGACGAGCAGGCCATCGACCCGGTCGAGGATGGCATCGACCTCATTGCCGTCCTCAAAGGCCGGAACGATGAAGGACATGACATCAGCCACCTTCAGCGCCGCGGAAAGATACTGGTTCTGCGCGGCGTGCCAGTCGGCTCCGGTGAAATGCCGGATGTCGGCGGGGACGGCGATAATCGGTTTTGGCATGGTGGCTCCGGGGGCGAATCTTCGAAAATTTGTGCGACTGCCAGCGGGCCAAGTCAAGCATGTGTTTCGTCCTCGGAACGCAATATATGCGGCTAAAGTATAAGGCGGCGTCGCGATATTTCAGTTGCAAATAAAATAGCGAAGAGGCCGCCGAAAAAATCCTGATATGGCTGGTTTTCCGGCAATTAATTCTTGGCGCGGGTGCTTGTCAGCTGGGCGGTAACCGTGCTTACTTTGCTGCGATGCCTGAACAGCACGAGGGGAATTCAAGCTGCGGGCAGCGTTGATATCTGGGAGGATATAGATGGATCGCCGTTCCTTTATGAAAAAAGGTGCGCTGGCGGGGGCTGCTGCGACAGCCTTGGCTGCGCCCGCAATTGCACAACAGAATACCAAGATCACCTGGCGACTGACGTCGTCGTTTCCGAAGTCTCTCGATACAATCTATGGCGGCGCCGAGGATATTGCCAAACATGTGGCGGCCGCTACCGACGGCAATTTCACCATCCAGCCCTTTGCGGCTGGCGAAATCGTGCCCGGCCTGCAAGCAGCCGATGCCGTATCATCGGGTACGGTGGAAATGTGCCATACCTGCTCCTATTATTACGTCGGCAAGGATCCGACCTTCGCTATCGGCACGGCGATACCGTTCGGTCTTAATGCCCGCCTGACCAATTCCTGGTTCTACGAAGGCAACGGCAACAAGCTGCTCAACGAGTTCTACGCCAAGCACAATCTCTACGGCATGATATCAGGTAATACCGGCGCCCAGATGGGCGGCTGGTTCCGCAAGGAAATCAACACCGTCGACGATTTCAAGGGCGTGAAGATGCGCATTGCCGGTCTTGCCGGCAAAGTGGTGGAAAAACTCGGCGTGGTCCCGCAGCAGATCGCCGGCGGCGATATCTATCCGGCGCTGGAAAAAGGAACCATCGACGCTGCGGAATGGGTTGGTCCGTATGACGACCACAAGCTCGGTTTCCAGAAGGTGGCGAAATATTATTATTACCCGGCCTTCTGGGAAGGCGGCCCGGTCATCCATTCCTTCGTCAATCTGGACAAGTGGAACAGCCTGCCGAAGAACTACCAGACGGTGCTCCAGGATGCCTGCGCTTTCGCCAATACCAGCATGATGGCGAAATACGACGCGAAAAACCCGATCGCCATCAAGCAGCTGGTTTCGGAAGGTGCCGTGCTGCGGCCCTTCAGCCAGGAAATCCTCGAGGCCTGCTATAAGGCGGCGTTGGAAGTCTATGCCAATATTTCAGCAACCAACCCGGACTTCAAGAAGATCTACGAGGATCAGGTTGCCTTCAAGCGCGAGGGTTACCTGTGGATGCAGCTTGCGGAATATACTTTCGATACTTTCATGATGATCCAGCAGCGTAACGGCAAGCTCTGATTATTCGGTGCGGCGGACCGGACAAAAGCCTCGGGGACTTCGGTCCCCGGGGTTTTTGTTGTGCCGTCGCGCCTGCATCCGCCCGCCAGGAAAGGGCGATTGACGATTGGGGCTGTCGGAAGCAAAAGCAGCAGGCTCAGTGACCAGGCGCAGTCTCGGCAAGGATTGGCCACGCTGACCTCGGAAAAACCGGACAGGCTGGTCGATGACTGTCAGGTTCAATTTCCACACAGAGTAAATGGAAGGCAGGGGTGCAACCCTGTCTTCCACACAGCAATGATAAGTTCTCCGAAAAATCCGCAAAAGACGCCGGTTAAGGCCCGATCTTCGGTGGTTCACCGAGGTTAGGCATGCCTGGCAACCCACCCGGCTGGCCTCCTGGAAGGCCGAAATTGGGCATGGTGTTGCCGCCCTGATTGCCGAAGGCAGGCACTTCGATCTTGATGGAGTTGAGATCCACCTGGGGTGCTTTGTCCAACCAGTAGGTGACGGATTCCGGCCAGAAGATCACGATGGCGACGAGGATGAGCTGCATGCCGAGCCAGGGAATGGCACCCATGTAGATATCCGAGGTCTTGACCGTGCGCGGCGCGATTGAGCGCAGGTAGAACAGCGCGAAACCGAAGGGCGGGTGCATGAAGCTGGTCTGCATGTTGATGCAGATCAGCACGCCGAACCAGATCAGGTCGATGCCGAGCGCCTGCGCGATGGGTGCGAGCATCGGGATGACGATGAAGGCGATCTCGAAGAAATCGAGGAAGAAGGCGAGAAAGAAGATGAAGATGTTGACGAAGATCAGGAAGCCGATCGGGCCGCCCGGAATGCCCGACAACATGTGCTCGATCCACAGCGAACCGTCCATGCCCTGAAAGACGAGGGAAAAGCAGGTGGCGCCTACCAGAATGAACACCACCATGGACGTGATGTGCATGGTGGAATGCATGCCCTGCTTGACGAGATCCCAGGTGAGGCGGCGGTGGGCTGCGGCCAGCGCCATGGCGCCGACGACGCCGAGCGCGCCGGCCTCCGTTGGTGTTGCAAGGCCGAGGAAGATGGTGCCGAGCACGAGAAAGATCAGCACGATGGAGGGCACCATGCCCGCCAGCACGCGAAATACCAGTGCACGGTTGAGTTCGCCCCGCGCTTCTGGCGGCAAAGCAGGCAAATCCTTCGGCCGCACGATCGACATGAACAGGATGAAGAGCATGAAGATGGCGACTTGCAGGATCGACGGGCCAATCGCGCCGAGATACATGTCGCCCACGGATTTACCGAGCTGGTCGGCAAGAACGATCAGCACGAGCGAAGGCGGAATGACCTGCGTGATGGTGCCGGATGCGGCGATGACGCCGGTGGCGAGGCGCGGATTGTAACCGTATTTCAGCATGATTGGCAGCGAGATGACACCCATGGTGATGACGGAGGCGGCAACCGTGCCTGTGATCGCGCCAAGGATTGCGCCGACGATGATGACGGCATAGGCGAGGCCGCCTGGAATGGCGCCGAACAGCTTGCCCGTGCCTTCAAGCAAATCTTCGGCAAGCCCGCATCGCTCCAGGATCGCGCCCATGAAGGTGAAGAACGGAATGGCGAGCAGCAGGTCGTTCGAGACGATGCCGAAGATGCGCAGCGGCAAGGCCTGAAGGAAGGCCGGCGAAAAATGCTCGGTGAAGATGCCGATGACGCCGAAAACCAGACCGACGGTGGCAAGAGAGAAAGCAACCGGAAATCCGTAGAGCATGAAGATGATCATGCCGAGGAACATCAGTGGCGGAAGAATTCCATATTCGAACATGGGAAATATCCTGAAGGTTCAGATCGCGGCGATCATTGCAGGGGTTTTTCGTACTTCGTATCGAGCGCATAAAGCCCGTTTAGGGCGCCTATGCGCTTGATGAGTTCGGAAAATCCCTGAAGAACCAGAAGGGCGAAACCGGCGAAGATGATGAGTTTCACCGGCCAGCGGATGAGCCCGCCGGCATTGGAGGACATTTCGTTCTGATGCCAGGAAAGCATGAACATCGGCCAGGAAAGCCAGGCCAGATAAAAGCAGGCGGGCATAAGAAAAAGTACGATGCCGATGATGTCCACCCACAGGCGCGTGCGAGACGAGATAGCCCCGTAGATGATGTCCACCCGCACATGTTCATTCATGCGCAGCGTGTAGGAGGCACCCACCAGCACGATGAAGGCAAACATGTACCACTGGATTTCGAGCCAGCCGTTTGAACTATAGTTGAAGGTATAACGCACCATGGCGTTTCCGGCGCTGACGAGGCAGCAGACAAGCACCAGATAACCGGCGACCTTGCCCAGAGCTTCGCTGACAAGGTCGATCAGCGCACTTAATTTCAAAAGCGGTTTCATGACTTTCCCCTCTTCCCTTGCCGGGCCCTTTGCGGGTTATGGTGGCAAGCAAGCCGGTCGGCCATCGTGACGGGCACGCCTCCACGCGTATCCGCACAGCCAAATTCCGGCGTTCCTCCCCACAGAATCCCGTGTATGGGCAGGCTGTCCGAAAAGCAACCGAAACCACTATTAAACCGGCCGTATGGCCGCCGTTTTCAACCGTTTACAAAAGAATGTTGCACGACGGCACGCTTTGCACGGCATACCGTTTGCCCCGCTTGTCATCGATGTTCTTTCGTGTGGAACGCATTGCACTTTTCGCCGACTTCATGTTACCTCTGGCCCCGGAGAATCCGGCATGGGCCCGTTATCGTCCGCAGGGCAAATTGTCTTGTGCGGCGGGTATGGCGGATGGAGCAGAAGGGGAAGCGGAATGAGCGAACACCACACAGGTCCGGTCGAAGTTGGCGCCGAGATGAACTACGCCGAGCATGAAAAGACCTACAACGCTTTTCTTGCCATGACGAAGTATGGCACGATGCTGGTCTGCGTGCTGATGCTGGCCATGGTCGCGGGTTTCTTCACGTCCGTGGGTTTCCTTGGCGGCCTTATCGTTTTCCTCGTGCTTTCGGCTGCGGGTTTCATTCTGCTGCGCTGAACAACGCTGTTCACAAGCGTGTCGCGGCGCGGACGCTGCGATGCCTTGCTACCGGCAAGCCCAAACCCGGAAAGGCGAAGCAATGAAACGCCTGTTTGCCTGGCTGTTATTGCTGGCGGTTATGTCGCATACCGCTTTGTCGCGCGATCTTTTGCCGTCTGAGCAAGACAAGCTGCAAACACAGATAGAGCGGTTCAGCGCCGCCTTGAATGCGCAGGATTTTGATTTTGTCGGCCGGACGGTGCCGCCGAAAATCTTTGAATTCATTGCAAACGACGCGGGTGTTTCCGTCGGGCAGTTGCGTAGCGCTCTGACCACGCAGATGCAAATGGCGCTTGCAGCAGTCAAGATTACCGAATTCACCATGGACACGGCGGCGATCAGTGTGCAGCAGACGCCTGATGGAACACCCTATGCGCTCGTTCCGACGAAAACGGTAATGGAAACTGGCGGCCAGACGATCGAAGCGAAATCCCATACCCTGGCGCTTATAGACGGTACGCAATGGTATTTGCTGCGCGTGAGCGATCAGCAGCAGGTGACGATCCTGCGAAAGGTCTATCCATCCTTCGCCACGGTGGAGTTTCCGGAAGATTCCGTACAGCAGGTGAAATAGCGTGCAGGCGTCCGCTAAACCGTAGAAACTCTAACCGGCTTGAAACCGGATTTCCGCATTGTCAGGAAAAACGCCCCGGACGGAACGGATCGACCGATATTGCGGTCTCCTCGCCGTTTGCCAGTTGCGTCACGAGGCGGGCGGTAGCTGCCGATTGCGTCAGCCCCAAATGACCATGGCCGAAGGCATAGATGACGGAAGGTGTGGTGCGCGCCGTGCCGATGACGGGAAGACAGTCCGGCATCGAAGGGCGGAACCCCATCCATTGCTGGCCGCCTTCAACCTTGAGACCGGGCAGGAAACGACCGGCTTTTTTGAGCATGGCCTCGGATCGCTTGAAATTCGGCTTCAACTCCAGACCGCCCAACTCGACTGCGCCGCCAACGCGGATGCCGGAAGATAGCGGTGTAACGACAAAACCGTGGTCGTTGAAATAAAGCTGGCGCGTGAGGTTGAAGGCGCCGGCGGGCAGGGTGGTGTTATAGCCGCGTTCGGTTTCCAGCGGCACGATGTTGCCAAGTGTTGCGGCAAGCGGCTTGGACCACGCGCCGCAGGCGATCACCACCTTGTCGGCGTCAATCTTGTCGCCGTTTTCCAGGGTCACGATCGTACTTTCGCCGACGGCGTCGATGCGTTCTGCCTCGCCCTTGCGCAGCTTTCCGCCACGGGCGATCACCAGGTCGAAAATGGCACGGGTGAAGTCGTAGGGATCGGAGACCTGCAAGCCATCAGGCGAGAACATGGCGTGGCGGAATTGCGGGGCAAGACCCGGCTGCAATTCGTCTATCTCGTTGCGGGCGACACGCTTGGAAGAGAAGCCTGCCTGTTCCTTTTCATCCCAGTCCTTGCGGGCAGCGTTGAGGCTGGCTTCGCTGTCGTAAAGATCGAGCGTGCCGGTTTTCGCGACAAAGTGCGAGAGCTCCGGCATGGCGGCGACATGGGCCATTTCGGTGGCAGACAGCCGGTTGATCTCGCTGAGCGTTCTCAGGCCGTGGCGAAAGTTGCGCTCAGCGCTGGCGCGCCAGAAACGCCACAGCCACGGCGCGATCTTCGGCGCATAAGCAGGCGGCACACTGAGCGGGCCAAGCGGATCGAAAAGCCAGCGCGGTGCTTTTCTCATGATGCCGGGGGCGGGAATGGGGATGATTTCGGGAAAGGCGAGGATACCGGCATTACCGGAGCTTGCGCCCCGGGCAACTTCACCGCGCTCCAGAAGAAAGACCTCACGCCCGGCATTTTGCAGGTAAAGCGCCGCCATGGAACCGATAATGCCGGTGCCGATCACCAGCACGTCGCATTTCAGGGTTTTGGTCATCGGCGCTCCTGCAACACAAATCTTTCAAGCCCGCCATAACAATGAATGCCGTACCGATGAAAGCCCGTATCGCTCTGCGGCGGCAGAAATATCAGCACTGTGGCAAATAAGCGGTTCTCATCCGGTGAGGACGGGTTGGTAAAGGCAGCTCGGTCTGAAGTATTCTTGCCAACAGTTTCGGTCATTGGACCAATAGTTATGGGTCATCATTAATTGCTATTTAACGGTGTCCGGCTAGGTTCCGCGTACACGCAGACCGATCCTTTATTTTCATCTCTTTGGCATCGAGGAGGAAAGGTCCGCATACAAGTTATTGTTGGGAGTTCAAAGACATGTCTCAATTTTTCAAACTCGGTACGGACGCATCTGCGGTACTTGATGCCCTAAGCCGCTCGCAAGCCATCATTGAGTTCGATCTGACTGGCAAAATTCTGAAAGCGAACGACAATTTCTGCAAGGCGGTCGGCTATCAGCAATCAGAAATCATCGGACGCCCCCATAGCATGTTCCTGTCTCCCGAAGATGCAGCGTCACCCGAATACAAGGCCTTCTGGGCGAAACTCTCACGCGGCGAATACGATCAGGGCCAATATCGGCGGCGGTCGAAAACCGGCGACGACATCTGGATTGAAGCCTCCTACAATCCGGTTTTTCGTTTCGGCAAACCTTACAAGGTGGTCAAGATCGCTTCCGATATCACGGCGACGAAGCGCCGAAGCACCGAGGATAACGGCAAGCTGGCAGCGCTTTCGCGTGCGCAGGCGATGATCGAGTTTACGCCCGAGGGGAAAATTCTCTCCGCGAATGAAAACTTCCTGACAGCACTCGGCTACACGGCGGAAGAGATCATCGGCAACCATCATTCGATGTTTTGTGAGCGTGGCTACGTGCAGTCCGAAGAGTACCGCAATTTCTGGAAAGATCTTAGTAAGGGAGAGTTCTCGACCGGTCAGTTCATGCGGCTTGGCAAGAACGAAAAACGCGTCTTCATCCAGGCGTCCTACAACCCGATCATCGACGAGCGGGGAAAAGTCGTCAAGGTGGTGAAATTCGCCTTCGATGTAACGGACCGCGTGCATGCGGTGGAAGAACTGGGCGCTGCGCTTGAGCGTCTTTCCCAGTGCAACATCCGCGTCACGCTCGACAAGCCTTTCGTGGGTGAGTTCGAGGGGCTGAGACGGGATTTCAACAAGTCCATCGCCGAATTCCAGAAAACCCTGGAAAATGTTCTTGGGCAGACCGATGACCTGACCAGAAGCAGCCAGGAAGTCAGCGAAGCCTCTGTTCATCTCGCCGAAAGATCGCGTGAGCAGGCCGTGGCGCTGGAGGAAACCTCGGCGGCGCTGGAAGAAATCACCGCGACCGTACGGGCATCGACGGAAAACACCAAGGAAACCCGAAAACTCGTTCAGAGTGCGCGGACGTCAACGGCGGCTTCCACCGAAGTCGTTGGGCGTACCGTCAACGCCATGCAGCGCATCGAGACGGCATCGCGGGAAATCAGCCAGATTATCGGCGTTATCGACGAAATCGCCTTCCAGACCAACCTTCTTGCCCTGAATGCGGGCGTCGAAGCCGCGCGCGCGGGCGATGCGGGCAAGGGTTTTGCGGTCGTGGCACAGGAGGTGCGCGAACTTGCGCAACGCTCCGCCAGTGCCGCCAAGGAAATCAAGGCGCTCATCAACAATTCCGGCACCGAGGTTATGGAAGGCGTGCGGCTTGTTGGCGAGACGGGTGAGGCGCTGAAGCAGATCGATGCGCTGGTGAAGCACATTGACGGCAATGTCGATATGATCGCCAAGGCCGCCGATGAACAGGCCTTAGGCATCAGCGAAATCAACCGTGCAGTCAACCAGCTCGACCGGATGACGCAGGAAAACGCGGCGATGAGCGCGCGCACGACCGCCATTAGCGCTACCCTTGCCCAGGGTGCGGATGTGCTGGCGCAACTGGTCAGCCTGTTCAAACTGAACCGCCGCGCGACCCAGCGCGACGACGGGGCATCCATTTCATCCAACTCGTCGCGGACGAGCCACAGTGTGAAACTGTCGGGAAGGAAAGCAGCCTGACGGATCGGCGACAGCCTGCTTCCACGTGAGCCTCTTGTCATGCGGATGCCCGTCGCCGGGCATCCGTTTTTATGCCCGCAGGGCAGGCCTGTTGATGCCGAGATGGTCGCGCAACGTCGAGCCTTCGTATTCCTTGCGGAACAGGCCACGTTCCTGCAAGAGCGGCACGACTTCGCGGTTGAATTCTTCCAACCCGCCGGGGAAGAAGGGCGGCATGACGTTGAAGCCGTCGGCCGCGCCGTTCTCGAACCACTCCTGCATGCGATCCGCCACGTCCTTGGCCGTGCCCATGACGATATGGTGGCCACGACCAGCTGCAACGCGCAGCGCCAGTTCCCGGATCGTCAACTTTTCGCGGCGCGCCAGTTCGGTCAAAAGTTCGGCGCGGCTGCGCAACTGGTCTGAAATAGGGAGGTCCGGCAGCGGGCCGTCGAGATCATACTCGGTAAGGCTATGGCCGATGCGTTCCTCAAGCAACGGCATGGCGCTCTTGATATCGGTCCAACGGTTCAGCTCCTTCAGCTTTTCGCCGGCCTCTTCGAAGCTCTTGCCGATGATGGGCATGAAACCGGGCATCACGGCGACGCTTGATGGATCGCGGCCGAATTTCTCCACTCGCGCCTTTAGGCTGGTGTAGAAGGCCTGCGCCTCGGAAATGGCCTGCTGGGCGGTGAAGACGATATCGGCAGTGCGGGCGGCGAGATCCTGCCCCGGGCCGGAGGAGCCGGCCTGAATGAGAACCGGGTGACCCTGCGGCGAACGCGGAATGTTCAGCGGACCCTTCACCGTGAAATATTTGCCTTCGTGATCGAGAATATGGACCTTCTGCGGATCGACGTAGCGGCCGCCTTCCTTGTCCTTGACGAAGGCGTCGTCGTCCCAGCTGTCCCACAGGCCACGCACGACGTTCACATATTCTTCCGCAACGGCATAACGCTCGTCATGCTCGGGATGGCTCTTGGAGAAGTTCGCCGCCGTGCGGGCATAGGAGGTGGTAACGATGTTCCACGCCGCACGCCCGTGGCTGAGATGGTCGATGGAGGCGAAGGCGCGTGCGGTGTGGTAGGGCTCACCATAGGTGGTGGAGGCGGTGGCGGCCAGTCCAATCTTGTTTGTCACCATGGCAAGCGCCGCAAGCAGGGTAAGCGGCTCGAAACGGGCGATCATCGAGGGATGGGCGTCGACGCCGCTTGTGAGGCCATCTGCCAGAAAGACCATGTCAAACTTGGCATCTTCGGCCATTTTCGTGACACGGGTCAACAGGTCGAAATTCTCGCTGCCGGCTTCCGCATCCGGGTGACGCCAGCCGGAAACGTGGTGGCCGGCTCCTTGCAGGAACAGGCCAAGATGCATCTGTCTTTTGCGGGTATTCGTGGTCATGGTGATCATGCCTTTATTTCGGTCGTGTTATATTTGCGTTGCCAGAAGCGCTTCTAGCTTCTTGAGGTCGGTTGCGGTTTTCATGGTCCGCACCAGTGCCGGAATTCCGGCGAATTTTTCATTGCCGCCGGTGGCGTCGGCAAATTTTTCCGTGGGGTCATCAATGCCGGGAAGACCGTCAATACGGCGCGACAGCACTGTGCCATCCTTCTTCGTCACGTCGATGACCACGAAACGGGTGGTAGGATCCGGCGAGAGGCGGCGGGCGGTCTCGTCGTGCCGGCGCGAGACTTTTGCGGAAAGTCCAAGCAGGTCGGCGCGTGCAGGGCGTTCGTCGAAATGGCTGATGCCGAGTGCGCCATCCGTCAGTGCGGCGGCGAAGACATATTCGGCGCTGAAACGCGCATCGATGCCCGTGGCGGGTGTGGCCGAACCCACAAGAGCGGCATCGCCTCCCGGGGGAAAGGTGATGACGACAGTTTCGATTTCATCTGGTGCCAGATCATTGGCGCTGCGCAGTGCAAGCGCACCAACGGCAACAGGGTGGCTGGCGGTGCAGCAGGGAAATGCCTTGAGCGTCAATCCGGGAGAGACGATCTGCCAGGGTGTACCCCAGCCGGACAGGAGCCGTTTCGGCTGTTCCGCGCCAAAGGCGAAGGCGGAATAAAAGCCGATAGGGTTTTCCAGAAAATCCGGCGCACCCTGAAAACCTGATCTTGCCAGCCGCGCGGCGGTGAGGCCAGCGCGTGTCGCAAGCCCGGCATGCAGTGGCTTCGCATCATAACCAAATTGCAGGCGAAGTCCCGCAGACTGCGTGGCGGCAAGGCCGAGTGAGATAGCGGTCGTCTGCGGGGTGAATTTCAGAAGATGGGCAATGGCCGCCGCCGCACCGATGGGGCCGAGGGTCGCGGTGGCGTGGAAGCCATTTTCGTAATGCTTGGTGCCGAGCGACAGGCCAAGCAGCGCCATGGTTTCCAGCCCGACAATATAGGCGGCGATAAATGCATCCGCCGTAGAGCCTTCCTCGACCGCAACAGCCAATAGAGCGGGAACGATGGCGACGGTGGGGTGGCCGCGCACGCTGCCATGGACGTCGTCATAATCCAGCACGTGCCCCGCATGACCATTGATGAGTGCGGCGGTGAATGCATCCGTGCGCAGATCATGGCCGACAATGCCCGCCGTGCCGGATGTGCCTGACGTAAAGCTGTCGATGAGGATTTTCGTGCTTCGGTCGGAAGCGCCACCCAGCATACAGGCAAAAAAGTCGATCAGCGCCGTGCGGGCGATCGTCACAGCCTCTTCGTCGCGGAGCGGATCAGAGGCGGCGATGGCTTCTGCCAGATGAAGGGTGAGTTTTTCGTCGGCGGGCATGGCGTCAGATCCCTTCGCCGTCGGCGACCCGTGCCACCTGTCCGCCGAGACCCTTTACGAAGGCGTTGATACGCGGATTGGTCGACTTGTAGAAGATGTGCTCCGGCGTGCCCTGATCAACGATCAGGCCGTTTTCCGTGAAGACGATATTGTCGCTGATTTCCTCGGCGAAGCGCATTTCATGGGTCACGAGAATGCTGGTCATGCCGTCATTGACGAGATCGCGGATGACGGCGAGCACTTCGCCCACGGTTTCCGGATCAAGTGCGGAGGTAACTTCGTCGAACAGTACCAGTTCAGGCCGCATGGCAAGCGCGCGGGCAATGGCCACACGCTGCTGCTGGCCGCCGGACAGCTGACCGGGATAGGCATCCACCTTCTGCGACAGGCGGACTTTTTCCAGCAATTCGCGGGCATGACGCTCGGCTTCCGCCTTCGGCGTGCCGAGGATTTTAATCGGCGCGATGGTGATATTTTCCATGACAGTCAGATGCGGGAAGAGGTTGAACTGCTGGAAGACGATGCCGATGCGCTTGCGCAGCGTTATGCGCTCAGCTTCCGTTTTCAGCTGATCGACGCGGGTGCCCCCCACGGTGATCTTGCCAGATTGCGGAATGAGCAGGCCGTTGATGCAGCGCAGGATCGTGGATTTGCCCGAGCCGGAAGGGCCGATGATGGAGACGGCGTCGCCCTTGTTGACGGTGAGATCAATGCCTTTGAGCACTTGATTGTCGCCGAAAGACAGGTGCACGCCTTCCAGTTCAACCAGAGCTTTGGCGGCGGTTTGGGGGGCGGATGCGGACATGGTGTATTCCAATCAGCGGGAAGCGAAGCGCCGTTCAAGGCGCTGCGTGAAACGGGACACGGGATAGCAGAACAGGAAGAACGCCATCAGGACGGTGAGATAGACCACGACGGTGAAATCGTTGCGCTGCACGGCGGTGCTGGCATCGGTTGCGGCGTGGAGAAGCTCATGCACGCCCACCAGCGAGGCAAGCGCCGTGCCCATGGTGATGGAGGCGTAAAGGTTCATCCACGGCGGCAGCGAGCGCTTCACGCATTGCGGCAGGATGATCCAGCGCAGCGTCTGGTTGCGCGAAAACCCGAGGCCCTGCGCCGCTTCCCATTGTGCGGTGGGAATGGACTGGATGGCGCCCCGGGTGATTTCGGCGATGTGGGCGCTGGCCGGAATCGCAAGCCCGACCACGGCCTTGATCCAGTCTGGAAACGGAATGTAGTTGCCGAAGGCGACGATCTCGAAGGGGAAGATGTAGGTCGCGGCGAAAATCAGCACCAGATGCGGGGCGTTGCGGAAGATTTGCACGTAGGTGAGCGCCGGCGCCCGCACGAGGCGATAGGGTGCAAGCTCCATGATGCCTAGCACGACGCCGATGATGGTGCCGATGGCAATCGCCAGGATGCTGATCAGCACATTCATGGCAAAACCCTTGCCGAGATAGGGCAGCCATTCCAGCAGCACCTGTCCGAGCGAGGGATCGAGAACCAGCCACAGCACGACAGCAACCAGCACGCCGCACAGAAGAATGGTGCCGAAAGGCAGCTTCTTCGCCGCCTGTGTTGGAGAGACCACCGCGCTCATTGACCGAACCCCGGAACCGCAAGACGCCGCTCAAGCCACAGGCCCGCCCTTGCGACGATGAAATTGATGACACTGAAAAAGATGAGGATCACCAGCATCAGTTCGACCACATTGTCGCGCTGCGTCCAGATCAGGATCGAGGCATAGGTGATTTCACCGACCGCAATCGCCGAGCCGACGGTGGTGAGCTTCACCAGATTGATGAGATTGTTGATGATGGAAGGAAGTGCCGTGCGAATTGCCAGCGGAAATTCCACGTAACGTAAAATCTCGAATGAGCTGAAACCGATGGCGCGTGCCGCCTCGATGGTGGTAGCCGGCACCGCCTCGATACCGCCGCGCAAGGCTTCCGCGTGGAAAGCGGCAACGTGCAGGCCGGTGATGGCGACGACCCAGAAGAACGGGGTGAGCGGATTGTTCTGCGCACCGCCGAGCGCGTTTGAAATCAACATGTTGAGCACAAGGAAACCACACATCAGCTGCACCAGCGTCGGCGTGTTGCGCGTCAGTTCCACATAGGCGCGCACCGGACCGGCGAGCCAGCCTTTGCCTGACGTGAGCATGGCGGCGAAAATGAAGCCGAAAACGAGGCTGAGCGGCAGGGTGACGGCGACGAGGATGAGCGTCATCTTCATGCCGTCGAGCCAGATCTGAACCTCGTAGCCGCTGTTCAGAAAGTCATAGTTGAGGCCTATATGCGCGGCCAACTCTATGAAACGCGCTGTAAATCCATCCTGCATCGGATATCCATGCTGTTGTCGCGGCTGCCGCCCGGCAGGCGGTGCCAGAATGACCTGTCTTGCTATAAAGCAGAAAAGAACGGCGGGCGAAACCGGCCGTTCTCAGTGGTGAGGGGAAATCTCCGTGATGGCAGATGCCCCTACGACATGCCGGTCCCCCGGACCAGGTCCGGGGTGACGAAGCAAGCGGGATTGCCCAGCCTTTACTGCGCCGCGGAGAGCTTCGTCTTCTGCTCTTCCATGAAGCCGATGCTCGGCAGGCGGTTGGCCTTCGCGAATTCGATCATTTTGCCGGAAGCGTGCAGCTCCTTGACGATCTTGTCGAGCGCAGCCTGCGTGTCGGCCTCGCCCTTGCGCAGCCAGATGACTGAGTCAGAAGGGATAAGGTCGGTGGGGATCAGGATGCCGTAATCCTTCCACTCATCGGCGCGGTCCTGAAGCATTAGGCTCAGCGTGCCGTTGACGTGCACGGAGACATCGCAATTGCCGCCCTTCAGCGCGAGCAGCGATTCCGGCTGGCTCGGCAACGCCTTTACCTGCGCGCCATATTGCTCGATCAGCGGCTGGGTGTAGTTGGAGCCCTGCGATACGCAGGCAATCTTGCCCTTCAGGTCCGGCCAGTCCTTGATGCCCGAGTCCTTTCGACCAATGGCTGCGCCGCCCTGGCGGTCATAGGGGGTGGGCACGTAATCGAGCGTTTTGGCGCGCTCTTCCGTGTACTGCATGTTGGCGATCAGAATATCGACCTTGCCCTGCTGCAGGAACTGCACGCGGTTGGGCGGGGTCACGGTTTCGGTCACCAGCTCCACACCGAGACCGGCGGCCAGCGCCTTGGCGACGTCGATGTTGAGGCCCTTCTGCTCCTGCGTCTTCGGATCGATGAAGCCGAAAGGCGCGCCGGACAGGATGACGCCGACGGTGAGCTTGCCGCGACCCTTGATACGGTCGAGCGTCGCATCCGCGTGAGCGGCGGTGGCCATCGAAGCGATGACGACGGTTCCGGCGATGAGTTTTGCGGCAAATCTGGAGAAGGAGAGGGCCATGGGTATTTCCTTTTGGTTGTGGGTGGAAACTACATGAGGCGTCCGTCGAGAGCGAGAATTGGCGTTGCGCAAAAAATCGTATAAATAAAATCGTGTTCCAATAAGTTCTCTGGTGAGAAAAAATAACCTAATAATTTGAAATCGTAGAATCTTGTTCTTACGGTGCCGGGGTTCGGCGCTTTGGCATATCCTCGCCACGAGGCGAGGATATGCTGGCTATGCTTGGGCATTTTGAGCGCCCTTCTCCCGAAGAGCGCTCCCATATCGTTACCGACCGGCGTTATAGGCCGCGATCGCCGCCATATTGACGATGTCGCTGTCCTTGGCACCCATCGAGGTGATCTGCACCGATTTGTCGAGGCCGACGAGAAGCGGGCCGATGACGGTCGCGCCGCCCAGTTCCTGTAGCATCTTGGTGGAGATCGAGGCGGAATGGATGGCTGGCATGACCAGCACGTTGGCCGCACCGGAAAGGCGGGCAAAGGGATACTGGCTCTGCATGCGATGATGGTTCAGCGCCACATCGGCCGACATTTCCCCGTCGACCTCAAAATTGACGTTGCGCTTGTCGAGGATTTTCACCGCTTCGCGCACCTTGTCGGAGCGTTCGCCAACCGGCTGGCCGAAGGTGGAATAGGCGAGCATCGCTACACGCGGTTCGTAGCCGAAACGGCGGGCGAGACCGGCTGCTTCTTCGGCGATATCGGCAAGGTCTTCGGCAGACGGCATGTCGTGCACGGCGGTATCTGCCACGAAGACCGTTCGGTTGCGCGACACGACCAGCGAAACGCCGATGACACGGTGGCCGGGTTTGGTGTTGATGCAGCGGCGGATATCCTCGAGCGCCGTGGAATAGTTGCGGGTAACGCCGGTGACTACGGCGTCCGCATCGCCCATCGCCACCATGCAGGCGGCGAAATGGTTACGGTCGTTGTGGATCAGGCGCTGCACGTCGCGCAGCAGGAAGCCGCCTCGCTGCAACCGCGCATAGAGATAATCGACATAGGCATCGACGCGGCTGGAAAGGCGGGCATTGGTGATCTCTATATTGGCGCGGTCGAGATCGATGCCGGCACGCTCTGCATTGGCCTTGATGATGTCGTCACGGCCGAGCAGGATGGCGGAGCCAAGCCCCTGCGCGGTAAACGAGATCGCTGCGCGCATCACCTGTTCTTCTTCCGCTTCGGCGAAAACGACCCGCTTCGGAGAGCGGCGCACACGCTCGTAAAGGCGCTGCGTGGTCGACGCCATGGGGTCGCGACGGGCGGAAAGCTCGCGGGCATAGGCATCGAGATCGGGCAGTTCGCGGCGAGCGACGCCGGTTTCGATGGCGGCCTTGGCCACGGCCACCGGAATTGCCGAGATCAGGCGCGGATCGAAGGGAACGGGAATGATATATTGCGATCCGAAGCGCGGGCGGTTGCCCTGATAGGCGGCGGCCACATCATCCGGCACATCCTCGCGGGCAAGATCGGCCAGCGCCTGTGCCGCGGCAATCTTCATTGCGTCGTTGATCTGGCTTGCACGGACATCGAGCGCGCCGCGGAAGATATAGGGAAACCCGAGGACGTTGTTGACCTGGTTCGGATAATCCGAACGCCCGGTCGCCATGATGGCGTCATCGCGGATGCGGGCGACTTCTTCCGGGGTGATTTCCGGGTCAGGGTTGGCCATTGCGAAAATGATCGGCTTTGGCGCCATTGAGCGGATCATCTCTTCGGTGAAGGCACCCTTCTGCGACAGGCCGAAGACGACATCCGCGCCCTTCATGGCCTCAGTCAGCGTGCGGTTGTCAGTCTTTACCGCATGGGCGGATTTCCACTGGTTCATGCCTTCGGTGCGTCCCTGGTAGATCACGCCCTTGGTGTCGCAAAGCGTGATGTTTTCGGGGTTGAAACCCATGGCCTTGATGAGGTCCATGCAGGCGATGGCAGCAGCACCTGCGCCGTTACAGACGAGCTTCGTCGTCTTGAAGTCTCGGCCTGTCAGTTCGATGGCGTTGATGAGACCGGCGGCGGCGATGATGGCGGTTCCGTGCTGGTCGTCATGGAAAACGGGAATGTCCATCAGCTCGCGCAGGCGGCTTTCGATGATGAAACATTCCGGCGCCTTGATGTCTTCCAGATTGATGCCGCCGAAAGAGGGGCCAAGGTAACGCACGCAATTGATGAATTCGTCGGCGTCTTCGGTATCAACCTCGAGATCGATGGAATCCACATCCGCAAAGCGCTTGAACAGAACGGACTTGCCTTCCATGACAGGCTTGGAGGCGAGCGCACCGAGATTGCCGAGACCGAGGATCGCCGTGCCGTTGGAGATCACTGCCACCATGTTGCCGCGTGTCGTATAATCGTAAGCGGTCGCCGGATTTTCGGCGATGGCTTTCACCGGCACGGCCACTCCAGGCGAATAGGCAAGCGACAGATCCCGCTGAGTCGCCATCGGCTTGGTCGGGGTGATTTCCAGTTTCCCCGGTCTGCCTTGCGCGTGGAAATCCAGTGCTTCCTGATCTGTAACCGATGTTCTGGGGCTGGCGGGCTTCGTCGTGTCGGACATGGGCTGAGTGTGCTTTCGTGTCGATAACAGTGCAAAAATATCCGTCGTTGTTATTGTATTTTTCGCGCGCGTGCCAAGCGTTGAATGTTGTTCAGTGCAGCAAATTTAGCCGTGGCGAAATTTGTGGCCGATTCAATCGATTAAGTGCGTATTGTCGGCATTATAGGTGGGACTGGTAGGCCTGCCGTACCATATTCACGAAGGCCTCCACGTGGAGGGCAAGCGGACCGCGTCTGACGACCAGCACGCTATCTGACCAGGCATCGGCGCTTTCGAGCGGCACACCTGTGATGCCCCTTGTGGAGCGCACGGTGCTTTCCGGCAGAATGGAAATTCCTGCGCCAGCTTCCACGAGGGCAAGGATGGTGTTGACGTTGGCGATGCGCATGCCGATTTCCGGCTCACAGCCTGCATCCTCGAAAAGGGAAAGCGCGCTGCTGCTGAGCCCCAGGCCGATCTCGTCCACCGGCAGCAGCAGTTTTTCCTGCACGATATCGCCAACCGAAACTCTGGGGCGGGAGGCGAGCGGATGGCGCTCCGGCAGGGCGACGCACAGTTTGGAGCGGTCGAAGGGCATGGCCCGCAAGCTCTGCGGCAATTGGGGCAGGGGTGCGCGAATGAAAGCGACGTCTGTCTTGCGCGTCGCCACCTGCTCGATCAATTGTTCCATCGTCATGCCGGGCAGGAGTTCAAGCGTCACCTCCCTGTGGTCGTTGCCATAGCGGGTGATCAGCGCCGGCAATTTTCGTTCCGCCATCACGCTGGTGCCGAAGCCGATGCGCAGCGTGCCGAGCTGGCCGCGCCTGATCTGGTGTGCCTTTTCCAGCGCGCCCTTGGTGCGGGCAAGAATTTCCTCCGCATCGAGCAGCATCGACTGCCCAGCCGGCGTAAGTTCCACACCACGGTTGACACGGAGGAAAAGCTTGAAGCCCAGATTCTCTTCCAGTTGCCGGATACGCTGCGTTACGGCCGGTTGGGCGATGCCCAGCTGCAAAGCGGCCGCGCGGAAATTTTTGGCCCTTGCGGCTTCCACAAAAATGGCGAGCTGGCGAATATCCATCGGCGGAGAGGTCTTTGTGTTGTAGGTGTTGATATGGTATAAGCGCAGCTTATCAAAAATGCCCGTCTTGCGCATTGTCATCTTGTCGCAGGCGACGTTATACCGCACCGAGGTTTCGGTCGCCCAGTGCCCGCATGCGGGCCTCTGCGATACGAACTTGGGAGGATTTGTTCGAGCACATTGTCCGCCGTCCATTGGGGCCGGCGATAAACTGCAGTGAATGGGTCAAAATGACAGTCACCACGGAAGTCTCCCCCACCATTGTTCCCCATTTCGCCTCGTCGCCTTCAGCGCATCTTCGCTCAGCCGTAAGTGCGGCGGACTGTCTGGCCTGGGCCGGGCATTGAAAGATCATAGGGCGTCAGCCTTCGCGGCGGCTCTCCTAACCGGATATTTAATTTCATGAGTAAACCAGCAACCTCAACGTCGCTTGCAGCCAGATTATGGCTCTTCGTGCTCGGCGCTGTCATTGTCGCTGCGGGACTGTTCTTCGCCATTGGCGGCGGGCAGCTCGCAACACTCGGCGGCAGCCTCTATTTCGTCTTGGCGGGTATCGCGCTGATCGTCTCCGGCTTGCTTATTCTCCTGCGCAAGCCTGCCGGCGCGCTTCTGTTCGGCCTTGTCTTCATCGTTAGCGGTGTTTGGGCAGTGTGGGAAGCCGGACTGCACTTCTGGCCGCTCATCTCCCGCCTGCTGGCGTTGGGCGTGGGCGCCACGGTGGTTGCGCTCTCCTATCCGCTGCTGCGGCGCGCGGCTGGCAAGACGCCCGCTTACGGCGCTTCCTTTGCCCTTGCTGGCGTTCTGGCCATCGCGTCCGCTGCCGGTTTTGCCGGCATGTTCGTGCCGCATCCGACCGTCGCCTTCAAGGGTGAGGTTGCTGCACTGACGCCGGTAACGCCGGAAAAAGAGCAGAAGAACTGGGAACATTACGGCAATACGGCGGGCGGCAGCCGCTTTGTTGCGCTTGACGAAATCAACCGCGATAACGTCAAGAACCTTGAGGTGGCATGGACCTATCGGACCGGCGACATCCCGATCAGCCCCGGCGCGAACGGTGCGGAAGATCAGGAAACGCCGCTTCAGGTCGGCGACACCGTGTTTGTGTGCACACCGCACAACAATGTCATCGCGCTCGACGCCGATACCGGCGCGCAGAAGTGGAAGACCGAAATCAACGCCAAATCCACCGTCTGGATGCGTTGCCGTGGTCTCGCCTATTTCGATGCCAAGGCGCCGCTGAAGCAGCCGACCGCTCCGGGCGCAACGCCTGTCACCCCGGCGATCGTAGCCGACGGCGCGCTTTGCCAGCGCCGCATTCTCATGAACACCATCAACGCGGAACTCATCGCGCTCGATGCCGACACCGGCGCGTTTTGCCCGGATTTCGGCACCAATGGCCGCGTCGATCTGAAGATCGGTCTTGGTGATGCGCCGGACCCGCAATATGTGCTGACATCGGCCCCCACACTGGCCGGCACCACCGTCGTGGTCGGCGGACGTATCGCTGACAACGTACAGGTGGATATGCCTGGCGGCGTGATGCGCGGTTTCGACGTGGTGACGGGTGAGCTTCGCTGGGCTTTCGATCCCGGCAACCCTGAAATCACCAAACTGCCGCCCGAGGGCCAGACCTACACCCGTTCCACGCCGAACGTCTGGGCATCCATGTCCTACGATCCGGAGCTGAACACGGTCTTCATGCCGGTGGGCAGCCCCTCGGTCGATCTTTATGGCGCGACGCGCACACCGCTCGATCATAAATACGGCGCTTCCATGCTGGCGCTCGATGCCACGACCGGCCGCGAAAAGTGGGTCTACCAGACGGTTCATAACGACCTATGGGACTTCGACGTGCCGATGCAGCCGAGCTTCATCGATTTCCCGAAGGCTGATGGAACGACCGTTCCGGCTCTGGTCTTCGGCACCAAGGCCGGTCAGATCTATGTGCTGGACCGGGCGACTGGCCAGCCGCTGACCAAGGTGGAAGACGTTCCGGTCAAGGCCGGCAACATTCCGAACGAGCCATATGCACCAACGCAGCCGCGTTCGGTGGGCATGCCGCAAATCGGCGCGCAGACGCTGACGGAAGCCGATATGTGGGGTGCCACCCCTTTCGATCAGCTTCTGTGCCGTATCGCTTTCAAGGGCATGCGTTATGAAGGCCTCTATACGGCGCCGGGCACGGACCTCTCCCTCGCCTTCCCGGGCTCGCTCGGCGGCATGAACTGGGGCGGCATCTCGACTGACCCGACGACCAACACAATCTTCATCAACGATATGCGCCTCGGCCTGTGGATTGAGATGAAGGAAGCTGCTCCCACCAAGGCAACGGCAAGCGGCGGCGAAAGCGTCAATACCGGCATGGGCGTCGTTCCCATGAAGGGCACGCCCTATGCGGTGAACAAGAACCGTTTCCTGTCTGCTCTTGGCATTCCCTGCCAGGCTCCGCCCTATGGCTCGATGACTGCGATCGACATGAAGACGCAGCAGATCAAGTGGCAGGTTCCTGTCGGCACCGTTGAGGATACCGGTCCGCTTGGCATCAAGATGGGTCTGCCGATCCCGATCGGCATGCCTACGCTCGGCGGAACGCTTGCCACCCAGGGCGGTCTCGTCTTTATCGCCGGCACCCAGGATTATTATCTGCGCGCCTTCGATACGGCGACCGGCAAGGAAGTCTGGAAGGCCCGCCTTCCTGTCGGCAGCCAGGGCGGCCCGATGAGCTACAAGTCTCCGAAGACAGGCAAGCAATATGTCGTCATCTCGGCCGGCGGTGCACGTCAGTCTCCTGACCGTGGCGACTACGTGATCGCTTACGCGCTGCCGAACTGATCCTGACAGGTCATCGCTCTGAAAACGGAAATCCGGGCCATTCGCCCGGGTTTTTCTTTGCGGCCTGTCAAAGCCACTGAACTACCTTTGCGCGGAACCTCACCCTGTGGGTTGCGTTAGCAAAACGGGTCCGACATTCACCAAGCTTTCACAAGGCGAACTTATGAGCTTGCGCTTATCCGCCCGTGAATCGATGATGGCAGCATTGGTAAATATGTATATTGTCCGGCCCGCCGGGAATTTTTTAAAGTTGGAAAGGTTTTTATTGTGACGGAACAATCTCGAAAGATCACGCCGGTTCTTCTTGCTGGTGGGGCGGGATCACGGCTTTGGCCGGTATCGCGCGATCAGTTGCCCAAGCAGTTCCAGCCGCTGGTCGGCAATCTTTCGACCTATCAGCAGACACTGACGCGCGTGGCCGACAAGGCGCTTTATGCCGAGCCGCTGGTGATCACCAACGAGGATTTCCGCTTCTTCGCCCGCCGCCAGGCTGAGGAGATCGATCTTCCGGCGACGGTGGTTCTCGAACCCGCCCGCCGCGACAGTGCCGCCGCCATGGCCGCTGCCGCCGTGCTGGCCGAGCGCCGGGAGCCGGGATGCCTGGTGCTGGCGCTCGCCGCCGACCATGTGGTGCTGGATGCCGACAAATTTTCAGAGTCCGTGAGGCTTGGCGCCAAGGCCGCCGATCAGGGCAATATCGTCGTTTTCGGTCTGGTGCCAACCGAGCCGCGCACCTCTTACGGCTACATCAAGCCTGGTGAAGCAATTGATGGTGAGGCTGACCTGAGCATCGTCGAGGCATTCGTGGAAAAACCGGATGTGAAGACGGCAATCTCCTATCTGGAGAAGGGGTATCTCTGGAACTCCGGCAACTTCCTGTTTCGTTCCGACGTGATGATTGCCGAACTCAAGGCATTCGCGCCAGAGATTCTTGCGGCAGTAACGCAGTCGGTCGAACAATATGAAAGCGACCTTGGCTTCGTGCGCCTGCATCAGGCGAGCTTCGAAGCCTCGCCGAAAAACTCCATCGACTATGCGGTGATCGAGAAGACCAAGCGCATGGCGGTGGTGCACGGCCATTTCCGCTGGTCGGATATCGGCAGCTGGGACGCGATCTGGGAAATCGCCGACAAGCACGGCAACGACAATGCGCTCGAGGGCGACGGCGTCTTCATCGATTCCGAGGGCTGCCTGATCCATTCCACGCAATTGCTGACGACCGTGGTGGGGGCAAAGGATCTGGTGGTGGTGGCCACCAAGGATGCGGTTCTGGTGGTGCCGAAAAACCGGGTGCAGGACGTGAAGGGCCTGGTGGAGACACTGAAGGATGGCGAACACGCGCCGCGGACGCAAGCGCACAGGCGAGTGTATCGTCCATGGGGTTACATCGAACATATGTATGTGGACGAGCGCTACCGCGTGGGCCACATCACGGTTGATCCTGGCCACCGCATCTCGTTCCAGAAACACTATCACCGCTCGGAGCACTGGATCATCGTCAAGGGCACGGCAACCGTAACGATTGGCGACGAAACCCGGCTGCTGACGGAAAACCAGTCCGTCTATATCCCGATTGGTCAACCGCACCGGCTTGCCAATGAGGGGCAGATTCCACTTGAGTTGGTCGAAATCCAGACCGGCGCCTATCTTGGCGAAGACGACGTCATCCGCATCGAGGATGATTATAAGAGGCATTAGGACTGCTGCCCGCACCGAAGCGGCATTTTATCCCGGCCGGCGAGGCCGGGATGATAAACCCCTGACTTATCTGTCGGTTCGACGGGTCAGGCGACAGTTGCATTCACGCAGTGGGCGAAAGCGTGGGAAAGCATCGCTGCTTCCAGCCCGCGACGCCAGAACAGCCACCCGAACATCAGTCCGGGGATAAAATTGCCGAGCATGACACAGACAATCAGCAATGGTTGCGGATGAACGGTAATGGCAAACAGAAAGGGCAGGTGGCCCAAGGCAAAAAGGGCCGCTGCGATGACAATGGCAGTCCACATCATGACCGGCTGGACTTGCCCCTTGCCCACTATTCGCCAGAGCGCCCATGCGAATAATGCCATCAAGCCCCATCGGGTCAGCAGCTCCTCCGTTATGCCGCCATAGAGAAGCCGGGTGACAAGTGGGACTTCAAACGCCGCCATTTTTTCCATGGTTGCCGTATCGGTGAAGGCAGGCAGGATCACAGACGAATAAGCGACCATCAACAGGCCGACGATAAGACCCGTCAGCAAAGCTGCTGGGGCTTGCCTGCGCAAGACTGGCCCGAACCCGGTTCCTTTCAGCCAGGCATCGATCAGCGGAGTGCCGAGCCCGAGTTTGCCGGCGAGCGCTTGACCCGTCGCCACCGCAGCAATGATCAGGACTGCCGGCTGGACGAGCATCACAACCCGTATCGTGAAAGAAAGATCCTGTCCCGACGCCAGTCGTTCGAACGGCGCGAGCAAAAGCGATAACACGCCCGCCAGACCGATCATCAAAAGAATGTGCCAACGTTTCACGATCGCTCACCTTATGTTTGCCCGTCCATGCGGGCTTGGCACTCTGTGCGCAGGAACCGACGCCAAAGTCGGGAGACTATGAAGATACTACGTTGCCTGCAGATTACCGGTGCGCAGTCTTTGTCGCGCCATTCGGCATCCTTTCAATTTCCCAATCTTCTTTCTCAACAAAATCTAGCCGTTCGGCACGTTTTGTATCGGCTCGAAACAGCGCGGCGAGCTGCGGCGAGATTCATTTTTAAGCGGTTGCCTAATCAAAAATCTTCGCTTACGTTCCAACTGCAACGTTTCAGTGAGGGAGGAGACTCATGCGAATGCGCTTTATTTCTGCGGCCTTTTTGGCCAGTGTTATGATTCCGGCGGGTGTCGCTGGGGCTACCGATCTTGAAGTTACCCATTGGTGGACATCGGGCGGTGAAGCCGCTGCCGTTGCCGAACTTGCCAAGGCTTTTGATGCCACAGGCAACAAGTGGGTAGACGGCGCTATTGCCGGTTCGGGCGGCACCGCCCGTCCGATCATGATCAGCCGTATCACCGGCGGCGACCCGATGGGTGCCACCCAGTTCAACCATGGCAGACAGGCGGAAGAGCTGGTGCAGGCCGGCCTGATGCGCGACCTGACCGACGTTGCCGAAAAGGGCAAGTGGAAAGACGTCATAAAGCCGGCAAGCCTGCTCGACAGCTGCACCATCGACGGCAAGATCTATTGCGCGCCGGTCAACATCCATTCCTGGCAATGGCTGTGGCTTTCCAACGAAGCGTTCAAGAAAGCGGGCGTCGAAGTTCCCAAGAACTGGACTGAATTTGCTGCCGCAGCACCGGCACTGAAAAAAGCCGGTATCCAGCCGCTCGCGCTCGGCGGTCAGGCATGGCAGGCCAATGGCCTGTTCGACACGTTGACGCTTTCGATCGGCGGCAAGGATCTTTATCAGAAGGTCTATGGCGACAAGGATGCCGAAGCTGCGGCCGGTCCCGACATGGCCAAGATTTTTGCGGCCGCCGTCGAGGCCCGCGACATGGCCAAGGGCACCAATGTTCAGGACTGGAACCAGGCCACCAACATGGTCATAACAGGCAAGGCTGGCGGCCAGATCATGGGTGACTGGGCGCAGGGCGAGTTCCAGCTTGCCAACCAGAAGGCGGGTACCGACTACACTTGCCTGCCGGGTCTCGGCCTTAACGACTATCTCACCACCGGCGGCGACGCCTTTTATTTCCCGCTGCTGAAGGATGAAGCAAAGTCCAAGGCGCAGGACGTTCTGGCTGTAACCATCGTCGATCCTAAAACGCAGGTGGCTTTCAACCTTAAGAAAGGCTCGCTGCCGATTCGTGGCGACGTCGACCTCAATGCGGCCAATGATTGCATGAAGAAGGGTCTGGAAATTCTGGCCAAGGGCAATGCGCTGACCAGCACAGACCAGCTGATTTCTGCTGATACGCAGAAGCAGAAAGAAGACCTGATGGCAGAGTTTTTTGCCAGCGCGATGACTGCAGAAGATGCACAGAAGCGCTTCGCCGGCATCATCGGTTCCGCTGACTAACCGCAACCTCTTGTGCGGCGGGTGGCATCCATCCGCCGCAAGCTCCCTGCGGGATGCGTAAACGCGCAAGCCCGGAGGATTGGGGCAAGGTCTTTGAGACCTTGCCTGGCTATCAACGGCAACGTTACAGGAGGGTCATCCATGGCGGGTCTAGCGCGCTCCGGCCGCCCCAACCAGCTTTTCCGCAATCTCAATTCGAAGATTGCTTCCATTCCCATGATATTGACCGCCGTCGTGATTTTTCTCGGCGGAACGGTCTGGACGGTGATTTATTCATTCACCAATTCCAAGCTTCTGCCACGTGCAAGCTTCATCGGTTTCGACCAGTATGAGCGGTTGTGGGCCGCGCCGCGCTGGATCATTTCCATCCAGAATCTGGCGATCTACGGCATTCTGTCGCTGATCTTCAGTCTGGTGATCGGCTTCGTGCTGGCGGCGCTGATGGATCAGAAGATCCGTTTCGAGAACACCTTCCGCACCATCTTCCTTTATCCCTTTGCTCTGTCGTTCATCGTAACCGGCCTTGTCTGGCAATGGCTGTTGAACCCGGAATTCGGCATTCAGTCCGTGGTCCGCTCGATGGGGTGGGAAAGCTTCACCTTCGATCCGCTTTATAATTCCGAGATCGTTATCTACGGAATCCTGATCGCGGCGCTCTGGCAGGGCACGGGGCTCGTCATGTGCCTGATGCTGGCCGGTCTTCGCGGCATAGACGAGGATATCTGGAAGGCGACGCGCGTCGACGGCATTCCGATGTGGAAGACCTATATCCTCATCATCATTCCCATGATGCGGCCGGTCTTCATCACCACGCTCGTCATTATCGCGAGCGGCATCGTCAAGGTGTACGATCTGGTGGTGGCGCAGACCAGTGGCGGACCGGGCATCGCATCCGAAGTGCCGGCGAAATATGTCTATGACTACATGTTCCAGGCGCAGAACCTGGGGCAGGGCTTTGCCGCCTCCACCATGATGCTCCTGACCGTCGCCATTATCGTCATTCCATGGGCGTACCTCGAATTCGGAGGCAAGAAACGTGGCTAATATCAGCACATTGAACACGGTCGCCGCCGCAACCGATGCGGTTGCCACGGACCTTTCCGGTCCCCGCGGCAAGAAGCCGAAAAAAACGTTTTCCCGCCGCAACATCATTCTCTATGGCACGCTGTTTGTCGCTGCCGCCTATTACCTGCTGCCGCTTTACGTGATGGTCGTCACCTCTCTGAAGGGCATGCCGGAAATACGGCTCGGCAACATTTTCGCGCCGCCGGTGGAAATCACCTTCGAACCCTGGGTGAAAGCCTGGGCGAATGCCTGCACCGGGCTGAACTGCGACGGGCTTTCACGCGGCTTCTGGAACTCGGTACGCATCCTCATACCGTCGGTCGTGATCTCGATCATCGTGGCTTCCGTCAGCGGTTACGCTATCGCGAACTGGAAGTTCAAGGGTTCGGAACTGTTCTTCTCGATCCTCATCATCGGCGCCTTCATCCCCTATCAGGTAATGATCTACCCGATCGTCATCGTGCTGCGCGAATTGGGCATTTATGGCACGCTGACCGGCCTCGTGATCGTGCACACGATTTTCGGCATGCCGATCCTGACGCTGCTCTTCCGCAACTATTTTGCGTCGCTGCCGGAGGAATTGTTCAAGGCGGCACGTATTGATGGAGCCAATTTCTGGCAGATCTATTTTCGCATCATGCTGCCCATGTCGCTGCCGATCTTTGTCGTGGCGATGATCCTGCAGGTCACCGGCATCTGGAACGACTTCCTGTTCGGTGTCGTGTTCACGCGGCCGGAATATTACCCGATGACGGTGCAGCTCAATAATATCGTCAACTCCGTGCAGGGCGTGAAGGAATACAACGTCAACATGGCTGCAACCCTTCTCACCGGGGCCGTGCCGTTGATCGTTTATTTCGTCTCCGGCAGGCTTTTCGTCCGTGGCATCGCCGCAGGCGCAGTAAAAGGTTGAGTTATATGAACAAAAGCGTTTCCATTCGCGATCTTTCCCTGTCCTTCGGTGCCGTTACCGTCCTGAAAGACCTCAATCTCGATATTTACGACGGCGAGTTCCTCGTGCTGCTCGGCTCTTCCGGCTGCGGCAAGTCGACACTTCTCAATTGCATCGCGGGCCTTCTGGAGCCAACCGACGGGCAAATCTTCATCAAGGACCGCAACGTTACCTGGGAGGAGCCGAAGGATCGTGGCATCGGCATGGTGTTCCAGTCCTATGCGCTCTATCCGCAGATGACGGTGGAGAAGAACCTCTCCTTCGGCCTTCAGGTCGCCAAGGTTCCGAAAGAGGAAATCGACCGGCGCGTCAAAAGGGCGGCGGGCATATTGCAGATCGAACCACTCCTGAAGCGCAAGCCCGCCGAGCTTTCCGGCGGCCAGCGCCAGCGCGTGGCGATCGGCCGGGCGCTGGTGCGCGATGTGGATGTGTTCCTGTTCGATGAACCGCTTTCCAACCTCGATGCCAAGCTGCGCTCGGAACTGCGCGTCGAGATCAAACGGCTGCACCAGGCGCTGAAAAACACCATGATCTACGTGACGCATGATCAGATCGAGGCGCTGACGCTGGCTGATCGTATCGCCATTATGAAAAGCGGCGTCATCCAGCAGCTTGCCGATCCCGTCACTATCTACAACAAGCCAAGGAACCTCTTCGTCGCGGGCTTCATCGGTTCGCCCTCGATGAATTTCCTGCGTGGCGAATTGATCGAGAAGGACGGCAAGGTGGTCTTCACCACCAACGGCGTCACCTTCTCACTGGATGGTTATCAGCCGGAGGCGCCGCTTGTCGCCGGTCGTGCCGTGGTTCTCGGTGTGCGTCCCGAACATGTGCGCGTCGATGCCGACATCGTCAGCGGCGAGGTGCATGAGGCGATCGTTGACATCGAGGAGCCGATGGGCGCCGACAATCTGATCTGGCTCAAACATGCCGGTCATACCCTGTCCGTGCGCGTTGGCGGCCACAGGCGGTTTGCGCCGGGCACCCGGGTTCGCCTCGGCCTAGACCTCACCATGGCCTCGCTGTTCGACGCACAGAGCGAAGAGCGGCTTTAGGAAGGGCCCCGTTTTACCCCCAACACCATCCCAAGCACCCACATCTCTATGGAGGAGATAATGACAGAACTCGGTTTCCAGCTTTACAGCGCCCGCAATTTCCAGCCGTTTTCCAATATTTTGAAGAAGCTTTCGGCGGCTGGTTACAAACAGGTCGAAGGTTACGGCGCCATGTACGCCTCGCTTGATGACGCCGGGCTGAACAGCTTGCGCTCCGAACTCGATGCCAATGGTCTTGCCATGCCGACCGGCCATTTCGGCCTCGACCTTCTCGAGGGTGATCCGAAAAAGGCTCTGAACATCGCCAAGGTTCTGGGCGTGGAAGCGATTTATTGCCCTTACCTGATGCCCGACCAGCGCCCGGCGGACGCGGCTGGTTGGTTCGCCTTCGGCAAGCGCCTGCAGGAAGCGGGTAAGCCATTCGTGGATGCCGGGCTGACCTTCGGCTGGCACAACCACGATTTCGAGTTCAAGGTGCTCCCGGACGGCTCCACCCCGCAGGAGCAGATTTTTGCCGGCGGACCGGACCTGAAATGGGAAGCGGATATCGCCTGGATTATCAGAGGCAATGCCGATCCGCTCGCCTGGATCGAAAGCTACGGCAAGCGCATTACCGCCGTGCACGTGAAGGACATCGCACCATCAGGCGAAAATACGGATGAGGACGGCTGGGCGGATGTCGGCCACGGCACGGTGGACTGGAAGGCCCTCGTGGCAGCACTGAGGGCAAAATCCGCCACGAAACATTTCGTGGTCGAACACGACAATCCCAAGGATATCGATCGGCTGATCACTCGCTCCATCGCATCCTTCAAAACCTATTGAGCATCAATCCGGAGTTTTCATCATGCAAAGGGAACTGGGCGTCGGCATCATCGGGTGCGGCAACATCTCGTCTGCTTACTTTTCGCTGGCACCGCTCTTCAAGGGCATCAAGGTGCTGGCCTGCGCCGACCTTAACCGCAATGCGGCGGAACTGAGGGCAGAAGAATTTGGTGTCACGGCGCAGTCGATCGAGGAACTCCTCGCCAACAAGGACATCGACGTGGTGGTGAACCTCACCATTCCCGCCGCGCATTTTCCCGTGTCGAAAGCGGCACTCGAGGCGGGTAAACACGTCTATTCGGAAAAGCCGCTGGTGCTTTCGCTGGAGGAAGGCGAGGAGTTGCGGCGCATCGCCCGCGAGAAGAACCTTTCCGTTGGCTGCGCGCCTGATACTTTCCTTGGCGGCGCGCATCAGCTTGCCCGGCAATATATCGACGAGGGCAAGGTAGGACGCATCACCTCCGGCACCTGCCATGTGATGAGCCCCGGCATGGAGATGTGGCACCCCAATCCGGGCTTCTTCTTCCTGAAGGGGGGCGGGCCGATCCTCGATCTTGGCCCCTATTATGTGGCGAACCTCATCAACCTCATCGGCCCGGTCAAGCGCGTTGGCGCACTGACATCAATGGCCAACCCCACCCGAACGGTGACCAGCCAGCCGCTGAACGGCGAGATCATCCCGGTTGAAACGCCTACCAACATCCATGCGCTTCTGGAATTCGTGAACGGAGCAACGATCACACTTTCGGCCAGCTGGGATGTGTGGTCGCATCGCCACGCCAATATGGAACTTTACGGTACGGAAGGATCGATCTACGTGCCGGACCCCAACTTCTTCGGCGGTGTGGTGGAGGCGAGCGGACGCGACAAAAATATCCAGCCGCTGGAAGACTGGGCGCATCCCTTCGGCATGGCCAACCAGGAAAGCCCGAATGGCCCGCGCGCCAATTATCGCACGGCAGGCCTGGCCGATATGGCGATTGCTATCCTTGAAGGCCGCGATGCCCGCTGCTCGCTGGATCGCTCCCTGCACGGTATAGACGTGATGACCTCCATCCTCAAATCCGGGGAAGAAGGCCGCTTCATCGAGATGACCACAACCTGCACGCAGCCGGCAGCACTTGGCATCGAGGAGGCGCAGGCGCTGCTGCGCTGAGCCCGGTTTATCGAAAAAAAGAGCCCGGCGCACTGCCGTTTTGCCGGGCTCCCACCGCTCCGCCGCATCATGGCGAGCTTCGTGTCTCAAAAGCCAATGAAAAAACCAAGCCATCGTGCGACGGTCGTGACCATCCAGATCAGGAAAACGAACGGGGCGATCCCTATCGTGGCGACGAGCGTCGCGGAGGCCACGAAAAGTAAGACTGCAAGATTGCGCCTGAGCCCTGGGCGCCTGTTGCCGAGTGCCTTATCCATGACGCACGGTGGCCATCAGCCCACGAATGGTAAGGGTGACATAAAGCGTGCCTGCCAACGCCATCAAAATGCCAGAGCCGATGGAGCTGAGATCGCTTAGCGAAAAGAGGAACATAGAACCGGACGTCATCGGCAACACCCTTCAAGAACTGCAACGTTTAATCCGTTCTAGATCAAGCCGGTTTCCCGCTTATGTCGCGATTGTTTCGTCTTGTTGCTGCGGCGGGGCAATTTCGTGGATTGCGTGGAATTTCCGCTATTTCCGCAAAGCCCTTCACAATCGCTTCGCTTTGGTTTAAAGCCGCCCCCGTAATCCGGTCGCAGCCCACCCGGTCAAAACAAGGGATCCCAACGTATGAAAACCATCGTCATCTGCTCCGGCGGATTGGACTCCGTTTCGCTTGCGCACAAAATCGCGGCGGAACATGAACTTCTCGCTCTTGTCTCCTTCGATTACGGCCAGCGCCACAAGAAGGAGCTGGATTTCGCAGCCGACTGCGCAAAACGTCTCGGCGTGCCGCATCATGTCATCGACATCACAACCATCGGCGCGCACCTCACCGGTTCCGCGCTGACGGACGATATCGAAGTGCCGGACGGACATTATGCGGAAGAGACCATGCGCTCCACGGTGGTGCCGAACCGCAACGCCATCATGCTGACCATCGCCTTCGGCCTTGCCGCCGCCCAGCAGGCGGATGCGGTGGCGATCGCCGTGCATGGCGGCGACCATTTTATCTATCCCGATTGCCGGCCGGGCTTCATCGACAGCTTTAATGCCATGCAGGCGCATGCGCTGGAAGGCTACGCAGACGTCACCTTGTTTGCGCCCTATGTCACCGTCTCCAAAGCGGCGATTGTGACTGACGCGGTGAAATACGGCACCCCATTTGGCGAAACCTGGTCCTGTTACAAGGGCGGCTCTCGCCATTGTGGACGTTGCGGCACCTGCGTGGAGCGGCGCGAGGCCTTCCATCTGGCAGGTGTTACCGATCCGACGGACTATGAGGACCCGGATTTCTGGGTGGCGGCCACCCATGCTTATACGGCACAGGAGGTGCGTTGATGTTTCGCATCACCAAGGAGTTCCATTTCTCCGCCTCTCACCAACTGAAAAGCCTGCCCGCCGACCATCAGTGCGCCCGCCTGCACGGGCATAATTACATCGTTGAGGTCGAACTATCAGGCGAAGAGCTGAACGAGCACGGTTTCGTGCGTGATTACCACGAACTCGCGCCGCTGAAGCGCTACATCGACGATCATTTCGATCATCGCCACCTGAACGACGTTCTCGGCCATGACCGGGTCACCGCGGAATGTCTGGCGAAGCACTTTTACGATTGGTGCAAGACGAGCCTGCCAGAGACCAGCGCCGTGCGAGTGAGCGAAACCGCCAAGACCTGGGCGGAATACCGGCCATGACGGCGGCTGCACAGAAAGTTGCAGCGAAGGAAACAGCGATCCGCATCAGCGAAATCTTCGGCCCGACCATTCAGGGCGAGGGTTTGCTGATTGGTCTGCCTACCGTTTTCGTTCGCACTGGCGGCTGCGATTACCGCTGCTCCTGGTGCGATACGCTGCATGCCGTCGACAGCGAGTATCGCGACACATGGAAACCGATGTCCGTCGAGGCGATCTGGCAGGAGGTGCGACGGCTTTCCGGCGGTGTGCCGCTGACGGTGTCGCTTTCGGGCGGCAATCCCGCCATCCAGCCCCTTGGGCAACTAATCGCGAAGGGGCAGGGCGAGGGCTATAGGTTCGCGCTGGAAACGCAGGGCAGCATCGCAAAAGACTGGTTTGGCGATCTCGATCATCTGGTGCTGAGCCCGAAGCCACCATCGAGCGGCATGGAAACCGACTGGCGGGCCTTTGAAGACTGTCTTGCCGCCGCCGGCGATGGACCGCAGGTGGCGCTGAAGATCGTGGTGTTTGACGATGCGGACTATGCTTATGCCAAGGCTGCATCAGCCCGTTTCCCGCATTTGCCGATTTACCTCCAGCCCGGCAACCACACCCCGCCGCCGCCGGATGACGACGACGCGCGTGTGGATATCGATGGAATCATGGATCGCATGTTGTGGTTGGTGGACAAGGTCAGCGAAGACCGTTGGTTTTCCGCCCGGGTGCTACCGCAGTTGCATGTGCTCTTGTGGGGGAATAGGCGAGGCGTTTGAGGTAGTACCTCCGTCATGCAGCGCTAGATTCGGGGTGACGGGAGATAACGGTACACGCTGCAGTATTGGAAGCGGCGGCTTACGCCGCCGCGCCCTTGCAATTCAAGCAGAGACGGCCAGCTCCCGCCGTTCGCGGTCGGCGATGATCGAGAGATCAAGCACCTTCTGCAAATTCGCGGCGTGGCGGAAGTCCGGGTCAGCAATGCCGCCTTCCATGACGGCCTTGGCGAATTTTTCGTAATTCGTCGGCACCGGGTCGACATCGATTGTCTTCCAGATCGCCTTTTCCACATCGTCGCCGATGCAGGCTCGCAGGCTGGAATAGTCAGGCGTGTGGATCACCTCCAGCGCACCCTTGTCGCCGTGGATGCGCAGGCGCAGTTCGTTGAGATGGCCCGTTGCCCAGCGGCTGGCGTGAATGACGCCCATGGCGCCGTTTTCCAACTCGGCGGTCATGGTGAAGCTGTCATTGGCGTCGAGATCGTAGGCGCCGATCTTGTTGCCTTCATATTTGTCGAACGTCTTCAGGCGCGTGAAGATCCGCTCCACATCGCTGCCCGCGCCATAGGAGGCGAAGTCGAGAATGTGGATGCCGACATCACCCAGAACACCGTTTGAGCCGTGCTTGGTGGAAAGCCGCCAGAGCCACTTGCTCTCCGTCATCCAGTCTCCCCAGGCCTTGGAAACGAGCCAGCTCTGGAGATAGGAGGCTTCCAGATGGCGCACCTTGCCGATCTTGCCGGCCAGCACCATTTCGCGTGCCGCCTGCAAGGGGGCGACATTGCGATAAGTGAGGTTGACCATGGCAACAAGGCCTGCTTTTTCTGCGGCATCGGCCATTTCGGCGGCCTTGGCGTAGTTTTCCGCCAGCGGCTTTTCGCAGAAAACATGTTTGCCCGCCGCCAGAAGCTTGAGGCTGGTCGGGTGGTGGATGGCATCCGGCGTGACGTTTGCCGCCGCGTCGAACTCGCCCCAGGCAATCGCGTCATCCAGCGAGGTAAAGGAGAGTGGAATGTTGTGGCGAAGCGCAAAGCCCCGCACAACCACATCATCCACATCCACCGCAGCCACCAGTTCGACGCCGGGGATTTGCGAGAAATATGTGGCATGGTTGTTAGCCATGCCGCCGGTTCCGAGAATGAGAAGTCTCATGGCTGTTTACCTGTAACCTGCTTCGCCTGCCTTGTGCAGCTTGGGGCCGCGTTCTTCGATAGGCTCCAGCGCCTTGTCGACGGGAACGTTGGGGGCGTCATGAATGCTTTTCAGCGCGCCGACCGGATTATAGGCCCATTTCACCGAATTGCTGATGACCTTCTGTACATTGGCGTCGTGATAGGTCGGATAAGTCTCGTGACCGGGGCGGAAATAGAAGATGTTGCCTGCGCCACGGCGCCAGGTGAGGCCAGAACGGAAGACTTCGCCGCCCTGGAACCAAGAGATGAAGACGGTTTCCAGCGGCTCCGGCACAGAGAACTGCTCGCCATACATCTCTTCGTTTTCCAGCTCGAAATGCTCGGGCAGGCCGGCTGCGATCGGGTGGCGCGGATTGATCGTCCACAGGCGTTCGCGTTCGCCCGCCTCACGCCATTTAAGCGCGCAGGGCGTACCCATCAGTCGCTTGAAAGGCTTGGAGAAGTGGCCGGAATGCAGGACGATGAGGCCCATGCCTTCCCAGACACGCTTGGCAACGCGCTCGACGATTTCATCCTGAACCGCACCGTGGTCCTTGTGGCCCCACCAGACCAGAACGTCGGTCTTGTCCAGACGCTCCTGCGAAAGGCCGTGTTCCGGTTCCTGAAGCGTGGCGGTGGTGGCGCTGATCTCAGGGTTGGTATTCAGCGCATCGGCGATGGTGTTGTGCATACCATCAGGGTAGATCGAACGCACCGTCTCGTTGATGTGTTCGTGGATATTTTCGCCCCATACAACGGTGTTGATGGTCATTTTCTTGCTCCTTGGTGAAGGCCGGAAGCTTGGGTGATCCGGCGAAAGTTAACTGTTCAGGCGGCGCCGCGCACGGGATTGCGGGCAAGGGCCTGGCCCTGCGCGTCGAAGCGGTGGATCTGCGCCGCATCCGGCACGAGAACGATTTTTTCTCCCGGCTTGCGGTCGGTCACGCCTTCCTCACGAACGACGATGGGTTCGCCAGCACCAATCTCGACATAGATGTAGCTGTCCGATCCCAGCATTTCCGAATGGATGATTTCGCCGTTCCAGCCGGTCTCACCGGCACCGATCGCAAGGTGTTCGGGGCGGATGCCGATGGTCGCGGCACCTTCGACTTCCGCATATTTGCCGGCAAGGAAGTTCATCTTCGGCGAGCCGATGAAGCCGGCAACGAAGGTGTTGACCGGGCTTTCGTAAAGCTCGAGCGGCGTGCCGATCTGTTCGACGCGGCCATCGCGCAGAACGCAGATGCGGTCGGCAAGCGTCATGGCTTCCACCTGGTCGTGGGTGACGTAGATCATCGTCGTGTCATGCATCTCCCGGTGCAGCTTGGCGATTTCGAGACGGGTTGCGACGCGAAGCGCCGCATCGAGGTTGGAGAGCGGTTCGTCGAACAGGAACACTTTCGGATCACGCACGATGGCACGGCCGATGGCGACACGCTGGCGCTGGCCGCCGGAAAGCTGCTTCGGCAGACGTTCCAGATAGGGCGTGAGCTGCAGCATTTCCGCTGCCGCCTCTACACGCTTGCGGCGCTGCTCCTTGTCGGCGCCTGAGAGTTTCATGCCGAATGCCATGTTTTCGAATACGGTCATATGCGGATAAAGCGCATAGGACTGGAAGACCATGGCGACGCCACGCTTGGCGGGTGGCAGGCGGTTGACGGCTTCTCCGTCAAAGGAGAGCGTGCCGCCAGTGATTTCCTCGAGCCCGCAGATGAGGCGTAGCAGCGTGGACTTGCCGCAACCGGAAGGGCCGACGAAAACCATGAACTCGCCGGAGCGGATGTCCATGTCGATGCCCTTGATGACATCGAAGGCGCCAAAGGATTTGCGAAGATTGCGCAGTTGAATGGTGGTCATAAGTTTTCTCCTAGCCTTTGACGCCGCCGGCGGTGAGGCCGGAAATGATGCGTCGCTGGAAGATAAGAACGAGGACGACGAGCGGGGCGGTGACGATGACGGAGGCCGCCATGATCGTTCCCCAGGGGATTTCAAACTGCGAACCGCCCGAAAGAAGTGCGATGGCGACCGGCACCGTGCGCTGTTCGTTCGATGAGGTGAAGGTGAGCGCGAAGAGGAACTCGTTCCATGCCGCAATGAAGGCGAGGAGCCCTGTGGTGACGAGCGCCGGCCACATCAGCGGCATGAAGACCTGGGTGATGATGACCCATGGCGTTGCGCCATCGACGATTGCCGCTTCCTCGATTTCGATCGGCAGGTCGCGCATGAATGTCGTCAGCACCCAGACAGTGAAGGGCAGGGTGAAGATCATGTAGGAAAAGATCAGCGCGATCGGCGTGTTGAAGATGCCAGCCCAGCGGATAAGTTCAAACAGGCCGGCGAGAACGGCGATCTGTGGAAACATCGAGACCGAGAGGATGGTGAGCAGAAGCAGCGAGCGGCCCCGGAAACGGACACGGGCCAGGGCATAGGACGCCGTTACCGCAAGGAACAGCGACAGTACGACGACTGAAGATGCAACGAACAGCGAATTGCCGAGATTGCGCAGGAACGTGCCGTTGCCGATGACGAAGTTGTAATTGGTCAACGAGAATTCACGCGGCCAGTAATTCACCTGGAACAGCGCTGAGCCGGATTTCAGGCTGGTCAGTATCGCGTAATAGAACGGGAATACCGAAATCACCATGATGACGGCGACCAGCGCATAAAAGGCGGTGGTTTTCAGGATGCTTGGCAGGGTCATCGCGAAGCTCCATCTGTGTTGACGCGCCCGAGCCACATATAAACGACTGTTATCGAGGCGATGATGAGGAACAGCATGGTGGAAGCGGCTGCGCCATAGGCGAACTTGTCGAAATCGAACAGGTTCTCACGCGCCAGCACCGACATCGTGCGGGTCTGGGCGTTATTCGGCGTCAGAATGTAGATGAGGTCGAAGACGCGCATCGCATCCAGCATACGGAAGATGACGGCAACCATGAGCGCTGGCCGGATCATTGGCAGGGTGACGCGGAAGAACACCTTGACGGGGTGGATACCGTCCACCTTCGCCGCCTCATACATGTCCTTCGGCACCATTTGCAGGCCGGCGAGAATGAGCAGCGCCATGAAGGGCGTCGTCTTCCAGATATCAACAATAAGAACGGCGACCATTGCGGTGTCCGGATTGGCGGTCCATGCGATCTTGTGGGAGATCAGCCCGAGATTGAGGAACAGGTCGTTCAAGATACCGAACTGGTCGTTCAGCATCCACGCCCACATCTGCGCCGAAACGATGGTGGGAATGGCCCATGGAACGAGGATGGCGGCGCGCACGAGGCCGCGTCCCTTGAATTCCGCGTTCAGCACCAGCGCAACGATAAGGCCGAGAACGGTTTCGAAGCTGACCGAAAGGATGGTGAATTTCAGCGTGTTGAGAACCGCGCCCCACCAGGCGGGATCAGCCAACAGGCCGCGATAGATGGTGCGGCCGCTGCTGAGCGTGATCCAGGTGAGGTAGTTCTTGAAGCCAACGAATTGTGCGCCGTCGAGATTGGTCAGCGACGCGTCGGTGAGGCTGAACCAGACGGTGCGCACCAGCGGCCAGCCGGCCACCATCGCAAGTACCAGAAACGTGGGGGCAAGGAACAGCCATGCGGATTTCAGGCGTTCCGACTGAAGGTCGGAGCCGGTGCCGGATGCCGCGGCCGGTCTTTGAAGGGCGGTATCGTTCATGGGGATATCTCGCAGTTGGGGTGTGGGAAACGCTCAGGCGAGACCGCTTCCCACACGGGCCGGATTACCAGCCGTTGCCTTTGAGATCGGTCAATTCGACTTCAAGGAGCTCAAGGTTTTCCGCCGCCGTGCCGTTGCCGGAGAGCGTGGTGTGCACGGCACCCCAGAATTTGGCCGAAACCTCGTTGTATTTCACCTTCGCCGAGGCAGAGGGGCGTGGAACGGCGGTCTGGAAAATCGGCTTCCATGTCGGCATGAAAGGCTGTGCGTCCGCGACATCCTTGTCGTCGTAAAGCGAGGCGATCGTGGGCATGTTGGAAAGCTGGATCGCACGCATCTTCTGGGTATCCTTCGATGCGAGGAACTTCACGAGCTGGATGGCAGCTTCCTGATCGTCGGAATATTTCGAAACGGCGAGGTTCCAACCGCCGAGCGTTGAGGCGGGTGCCGCACCCTCTTCACCGGCCGGCAAGGGCGTGACGCCGAATTTGCCCTTGATGGCGCTGTCGGCACCGTTTCCAAGCGCATAGGCATAGGGCCAGTTGCGCATGAAGACAGAATTGCCGGTCTGCCAGACGCCGCGTGCTTCCTCTTCCTTGTAGGCAAGCACGCCCTGCGGCGCGATGGTGCCGACCCAGCCCTTGGCGGCTTCAATCGCGGCTGCGGCTTTCTCGTTGTTGATGGAGATGTCGCCGTTGGTCTCAACGATATGACCGCCACCGGCTGATGCAATCCATTCCAGCGCGTTGCAGGTCAGACCTTCATAGGCGCTGCCCTGGAAGACGAAGCCCCAGAGGTCCTTCTGCCCGCCTTCGCGTTCCTTGTCCTGAATTTCCTTGGCGGTCTCGCCCAGTTCCTTCCAGGTTTTCGGCGGCTGCTTGCCGTATTTTTCCAGAAGGTCCTTGCGGTAGAACAGAGCGGGCGCGTCGGTGAACATCGGCATCGCGACCAGCTTGCCGTCCACGGTCTGCGACGCCACGATGGAGGGGAAATGATCGCCGATGACGTCCTTGGTCGCTTCGGTCAAGTCCACGAATTGGTCGGAGAGCTGCGGCGCCCAGATCACGTCCGTCTGGTAGACGTCAACATCCTTGTTACCCGCGGCAAGCCATAGCCTGTACTGGCTGAACTGCTCACTGGACGATGACGGCATGGTGACGAGATTGACCTTGTGGCCGGTCTCTTTTTCGAAGGCGGCGATCCGCTCCTTGAAAAATGCAATGTTCTTGCCGGTCGAGTTGGCGGCGATGGAAAGTTCGGCCGCCTGCGCGGAAACTGCCGCAGACAGCACGCTGCCACACAGCAACAAAGTCTTCATGGAAATATTCATTGTCAAACTCCTCCGTTGACGCTTCCAATCATCCTCAAAATTGAAAGCGCTTTTGACTGATGTGAAGTTCGCAAAAGCCGACAAATCTGTCAATACTCTTTCTTATGGCGTGGAAATTGGGCATCTTCGCATGTTGCCACGGAGGGTTTGCCTTTCGAAACGGCGAACTGTAAGGTTTCAGGTGGGAATAAATTGAAAGCGATTTCAATTTTTGTCCGCTTGAAAAATCTGCGGCGGCGACGCATGCAGGAGCAAATTGGCAGAAAACATGAAGCTCAAGGAATTCGCAGAAAAGGTCGGGCTGTCGCCCACCACCGTCAGCCGTGCGCTTGGCGGCTATCCCGAGGTGCGTGAAGAGACGCGCCAGCGGGTGATGGATGCTGCGCTGAAATACGGCTACCGGCCCAATGCCAACGCGGTCAGGCTGGCAACAGGCAGGGCCGGCGCCATCGGTGTCGTGATGGGCCGTTCGGGCGGCGGGCATTTCTTTTCGGAATTCATGGGCGGCATGGCGACGCGGCTGGAAGGCGAAGAGACCGACATTCTCGTCAGCGTCACCGTCGACAATAACATTGAGGAAGAGCTCGCGATTTTCAGCCGGCTGGCGTCGAGCGGACGGGTGGATGGCATAATCGTGCATTCGCCGCGTCCGGAGGACGAGCGCATCGCGCTGCTCAATCGGCTGGGCGTGCCTTTCATCGTGCATGGCCGCTCGAAGACGGCGTTCGAGCACGCCTGGCTCGATATCGACAATCATGATGTGACGTATCGTCCGACAATCCATTTTCTGGAACGTGGCCACCGTCGCATCGCGATGATCAACGGCCCGACAGGCCGTACATTCGTGCAGGACCGCGAACAGGGTTTTCGTGATGCGCTCGCGACCCATGGCATCACGCCTGATCCGCGCCTCATGATGAGCGAGCATTTCAGCGAAGATGCCGCCTTCCGTTTCGCCCGCTCGCTGCTGGAGCAGACGCCGCGCCCGACCGCCTTCGTCGCCGGCGCGATGATGACGGCGCAGGGCGTCTATCGCGCGGCAACCCAACTGGGATTGGTGATCGGCAAGGACGTATCCGTCATCGCCCATGACGACGTGTTTCCTTACCTCACTCCGGAAAGCATGATGCCGCCGCTTTCCACCACCCGCTCGCCCATGCGCATGGCTGGCATGCGGGTTACGGACCTGCTTCTGCAGATCGTCGGCGGCCGTCCCGTCCGCGAGGTTCAGGAATTGTGGCCGGTCGAACTGATCTTGCGGGAATCGGTCGGTCCAGCCTGACCTCGTCGCCATAGCTCACTGATTCCATTCCATTTTGTGAACGTCAATTGATTGCCGTTCGTCTTTCATCGCCTATACGGCAGCGTCATCTCGTGTATAATCGAAGCTGCACAGGCCTTTTGGAACAGGACCTGGGCCAGCGCGTTGAGGGGACGTGTTGAAGGAGGTGACCGATGTTTGAATTTTTAAAGCCGCAACAACAGACTGTGATCGATGATGTGGAGGCAACCGGTACCTATGCCGATGCGCTGCTCAACGTACCCAGCCCGGAACTGACCCGTTCCACCGCTCGCGAACACGGCCATGAGGCCCACTCCCGCGACTATTGCGAAAACCGCGATATTTCCCGCAGCTCGCTGGGTTTCGCCTGACCACTCGCAAAAGCTTCCCAAAAAAACGGAACTGACCGGCGTTTTCCTGCGTTTGCCCTGTACAATCCGCAGGGCGGCGCAATGAAACCGAAGGGACCTGATCGGCATTTGACCGATGGGCGAATTGGGTGTTGCGCCGCCTGAGGAGGGGCCGCGCGCTCGCGTTGTCTCAGCAGATGAAAGCGCATTTCGATTCCGCATTGGACGAAGCGCTTATATCCAGGAGCTGCAATGCCAACTGTTCCCGTTGAACCCTATCCAGACCCGCCAATGCCGGTGCCGCCACAGCCGGATATACCGCCGGTCAAAGAGCCGGAGCCCGACAGGCTGCCGGACGAGGCGCCAAACCCCAATCCAGATGAAAACGACGGACCGCCCAAGGTCTTTTAGGTTTCAGGCTTGTTCGAATTTCCTGCTGAGGAAGGCCGAGCCTTCAAGCCCGAAGCGCCAAGGATAGTCCTGCGCGCGGCTTATGCCGATGCGTCTGCCGGTGGTAACGGCAGCGGCGTCCTTTGGCAGACGTAGGAAAAACGGCGGGCGGTCCAGCGGTGCTCCGTCCATTTCTCCGGTAATGGCCAAGGCCTGACAAAGCCTGCCGGGGCCGGAACATAACAGTTTCAGTTTGTCAGTTCCTCGCCGCAGTTTCATCATGTCTATGCCGGTGAGGGGTTCGATGGCGCGCAGAAGCACGGCGGAGCCCGGAGCGCATACGAAGTTTGCGCACCAGTGAATGCCGTAGGACCGGTAGACATAGAGACGGCCGGCCGGGCCGAACATCGCCTTGGTGCGCGGGGTCTGCCCATTGAAACTATGGGATGCCGGATCATCAGGATGATAGGCTTCGGTTTCCACGATAATGCCGCCGGTATTGCCAACGCGGAATTCCACGCCGATGAGGGCGCGGGCAACGTCAACGGGATCGCGCTGAAAGAAGCGCTCCTGCATTTCCGGGCCCAAGGCCTGATCCATCTGGAACCCCTTCTGCTCTGCCATCGTTGTGAATTCAGGTTTCAGTGTGTTGTCGCATCGGATTACGCCGATGCTTTTTCAAATCGGAGGGCATGTCATGCAACTTTCTACGACCTATGTAAAACGGGATAACGGAGTGATTTCCGTGGAATTTGTCGGCAGCGACGGCGATCAGGTCTCGGTCCGCCTTGCCGACGGTCTTGATGGCATCGACGATGCGGAGGCCATCAAACGCGCAAGCGCGGTGATGGTTCAACTGACGGCATTCGGAACGCGTCAAGGTGCCGATGCGCCGTCGCAGTTTTCCGCTCTCGGCACGGCGCAGGATCGAGTCCCGCACGGTCAGGCGAGCGCCCGCACATCGAAGGATCGCGACATTCTTGAAGAGGAACTGGAAGAGGGGCTGGAAGACAGTTTTCCGGCGAGCGACCCCGTCTCGGCAACGGTCACCTCGATCGCGTCGAGAAAAGGAGGGCTGTGACCTTGGCCAATGGTAAAGTCGCCCTCGTCACCGGCGCTGGCTCCGGCATTGGCCGGGCTGCTGCCCTTCATCTGGCTGCCGAAGGCTTTTCCGTAGGCCTTCTCGGCCGTACCGAATCTGAATTGCAGGCAGTGAAAAATGAGATTTCCGCCTTATCCGGCGCTTCTAAGGTCCTCGTCGCCGATGTGGCGGAAGAGGCAGCTATGCGACACTCCGTTGCAGAGCTTGTGGATGCTGTCGGCCGTCTGGATGTCGTGGTGGCCAATGCGGGCGTCAACGGCGTCTGGGCACCGATTGACGAGCTGACGCCTTCGGAGTGGGACGATACGATCCGCATCAACCTGCGAGGCACCTATCTCACTATCCATGCCAGTGTGCCGCATCTAAAGGCGGCAGGTGGCGGCTCCATCATCATCGTCTCTTCCATCAACGGCACACGCACTTTCAACTCGCCGGGCGCTACCGCCTATTCGGTGACGAAGGCCGGGCAGCTTGCCATGGCCCAGCAACTGGCGCTGGAGCTCGGGCGTCATCGCATCCGTGTCAACGCGGTGTGTCCGGGCGAAATTGAAACGGCGATTGACGAAAATACGGACATACGCGGGCGCGACAGGACCGAAGTGCCAGTCCGTTTCCCGGCGGGTGACATTCCGGTCACCGGCGGGGTTGCAGGGACGAGCGAGGATGTTGCTGCATTGATCGGTTTTCTGGCATCGGACCAGTCGCGCCATATCACCGGAACGCCGGTATGGATCGATGGCGGGCAGGGGCTTCTTCGGTAGCGGCAGTTCCATCACAGGCTTGTGTGCGTATGATTAACGAATGGGTAACGTCTGTTCACGAGACTTTGTCCTTGCGGGAGGTTGCCGCCATATGGCCACCTTCGCTAGTTAAGCCTCTGCCACAAAGGCGGGCAAATCGGGCGGGCAGAACGATCCATGGGTATGAATGCATTGCTGAACTTCGCAAGTGCGGGGCTGCGGCGCAGGGTAAAAGCGGGAATGAGAATAGCTGCGGTCGTCGCGATCGGCAGCGGTCTCGCCGCGTGCACCTCAATGGGTCTCGACAGCGTCAAAAAGGACCCGCCGAAGCTGTCATCCAAGATGATGGCGCAGATGTCTGCCAAGAGCATGCGCCCGGAAAGCCCGGTTCTCGTTCGCATTTTCAAGCAGGAAAGCGAGCTTGAGGTCTGGAAGATCGACAAGACCGGTAATTATGCGCTGCTCAAGACCTATCCCATGTGCCGCTGGTCCGGAAAACTTGGCCCGAAGACGAAGACGGGCGACCGGCAGGCGCCGGAAGGATTTTATCATGTCTCCGCAGGCATGCTGAACCCCAATTCGCAATATTACGTCTCCTTCAATCTCGGCTATCCCAACCGGCTGGAATCGGCGCTTGGTTACACCGGCGAAGCGTTGATGGTGCATGGCGCCTGTTCTTCGTCGGGCTGTTACGCGATGACCGATCAACAGGTCGGCGAGATTTATGCGGTCGTGGCGCGCGCACTGCAGGGCGGGCAGGACCGCTTTCAGGTTCAGGCCTATCCCTTCCGCATGAGCGCGCGGAACATGGTGGCGAATCGGGACGATCCCAATATGCCCTTCTGGAAGACGCTCAAGGAAGGCTATGACTATTTCGAGGTGACGCGCCGCCAGCCAAAGGTTTCCGTTTGCGGCCGGCGATACGTTTTTAACAGCGAATTTGCCGGCGGTGAGCCTGCCGATCCGCTGGCGGCCTGCCCACCTGCGATAAACCAGCCGGACCCCTTGGTGGCGTCGAAAATGGCCGAAGAGCAACAGAAATTTGCCGCCGCGATGAACGAGGGAACTTCTGCCCCGGTCAGCGCGTATGTAGACGGCGGCATGCACCCAAGCTTCCGTGCCATCCTGAAATCCAGTGGCGCAAAGGCCATGGCATCGCAGGTCTCCGGCACGAAGTACCCTATAAGCCGCCCCGAGGCGGCGCTGGCAGATCCCTTTGCCAGCGCAAGATGACGCAGATGAGGTTTTTCAATTGAACGACACGACAACGACCCGGCGAGGTTTCCTGCTTGGAGCGGGCGGATTAGCGCTGGCCGGCCTTGCAGGCTGTAACACCACCGCGCGTGAGGCCACACGGCCACCAGCCCCCGCCGACGACCCGATGTATGCCTTGATGTACGGTCCGAAGCCCGACGAGCAGTTTCCGTTGCCGGAAATTCCCTACAAGCGGATCCCGCGCCAGTTCCTGCGTCAAATGGTGGAAAATCCCACCGGTGAGCGTCCCGGCATCATTGTGGTCGATACCGCCAACCATTTCCTTTATCTCACCTACGAGAACAACCAGGCCATGCGTTATGGCGTCGGTCTCGGCCGCGCGGGCTTCGAATGGGCCGGACGCGGCGTTATCCAGTACAAGCGTCAATGGCCGCGCTGGACGCCGCCCGACGAGATGATTGCCCGCCAGCCTGAGCTGGAACCCTATAGCGGCCGCAATGGCGGCATGGAGCCGGGCCTCAAGAACCCGCTCGGTGCGCGTGCACTTTATATCTTCAAGGACGGCAAGGACACGATCTACCGTCTGCACGGCTCGCCGGAATGGTGGACGATCGGCAAGTCGGTTTCCTCCGGCTGCGTGCGTCTGCTGAACCAGGATATTGTCGACCTCTATAACCGTGTGCCTGATGGTACGCCGATTGTGGTGACGGCGCTCGGGCCGGCACAGCAGGGTGTTCCTATCGGGCAGGCGGGCGTGCCCGTGGCGCAGTATGGCGGCGGCGTGGTCGGCGACGGCCTGTCGCAACCAATGCAGACCTATTGATAGACAAAATTTCCAGCCGCCTGAGAGGGCGGCTGGAAATGGCTAATGAATGAAGGCGCAATCAAAGCGCTTCGATACTGCTGCTGCCGGCTCGATCTGCGGCAGCAACCTCAGGCAACGCGACGGGTAACGTCGCGGCTACCGGCACTTTCCATTTCCAGACGGAACCGCGATACAAGCGAGCGCAGCTTTGCCGTTTCGGCGGCGAGCATTGCAGAAGCCGCGGTGGACTGCTCCACCATGGCCGCATTTTGCTGGGTGGCGTGATCCATGGAGTTTACCGCCGCGTTGATTTCGGCAAGACCGGTCGATTGTTCGGTCGCCGATGTGGCGATGGCGTTCATATGGCGATCGATGCCGGCGATACGCTCGCCAATCTCCTTCAGCGCCGTGCCGGTGTCGAGAACCAGTTTCACGCCGCTTTCCACTTCCGTCGAGGATTGCCGGATATGATCGCGGATTTCGCCTGCGGCCTTTGCTGCGCGCTGGGCGAGATCGCGCACTTCCTGCGCCACTACCGCAAATCCCTTGCCGGCTTCACCGGCGCGTGCGGCTTCCACGCCTGCATTCAACGCCAGAAGATTTGTCTGGAAGGCGATCTCGTCTATGGCGCCGACGATGCCGGTGATCTGCCGGGACGAGGTTTCGATGCGGCGCATCGCCTCTTCCGCATGGCTGACAACCTCCACAGATTTCAGTGCGCTGTGGTTGGCATCGGTGGCGGCGAGCCGCGCTTCGGCGGCACGCTTGTTGGCGTTTGAAACATTGACCGTGATTTCATCGAGCGCTGCTGCGGTCTGTTCCAGAGACGCTGCCTGATTTTCCGTGCGGCGGGAAAGATCGCCGGCACCTGCGGCGATTTCCCGGCTGCTGCCGTCAATCGTGCTGATGCCATCGGAAATGGCGAACAGCGTTTCGCCGAGTTGACGCACTGAGCTGTTGAAATCGTGACGCAAGGCCTCGAATTGAGGGGCAAAGGCCTGATCGAGCTGAAAGGCCAGATCGCCCGATGCCAGCCGCTTCAGTCCTGTCGCAAGGCCGGAAGTGGCGATGCGCAGCCGCTCAGACGCATCGTCCTCCGCTTGCTGTCGCGCGGCCGCCTGATCGGCTTCTGCCTGCAGTCTGGCTGCTGCTGCCTGTTCTTCGAGCGCCCGATTGGCAATCGCCGCCTGCCGGAATATTTCGACCGCGCCGGACATGGAGCCGATCTCATCCTTCCGGTCCATGCCGGAAGGAGGCTGTGACGTGTCGCCGCTGGCAAGGATTTCCATCGTCTTCGACAGGCGCAGGATTGGACCCGTTACCGTTTTGCGGGTGAGGATAAAGAGGCCTACGCAGAAGAGTGTCGCCAGAACCAGCAGCCCTTCTAATACGAGCTCGATTACCGCCTTCGTCTCCTGGCTTTCCGCGACAGTTGCTTCGGAAAGCGCGTCGATCTGTTCGCTCGCCGTTTCCATCGCGGTTTCGAGAGTGGTGAACTGGCGCATGAAGTCCGGAATCATTTTTGTCGCCGCGCCCGGATCGGCGTTGACGAGGCCAACCACCGTTTTGGCGCTTTCAAGATAGGACTGAAGCGGTTTTTCAACGCTCTCGATAACGGCTTTGGCGTTCGTACCTTCGGTAAGCGCCTTGTTTAGCTTCAATGCTTCAAGGAAAGTGGCTTCATGTTCGGCAAGGTCGGCCTTTACCGCGTCGAACGACAGGCCCATCGTATCATTCGTGGAAAGAATGGCTGCCAGCACGTCTGAGCGCAGCGCATCGTGCATCATGTCGGCTCGCATATGATTGTGAAGTATCTCGGCGGACCGCGATACATCCGTACTATTGCGATTGAGCGTATGCGTCGCCCAGATACCGACCCCCGCCGCGCTTCCGGTGATGGAAAAGATTGCAATGCTTGCAAATATAATTTTTTTCTGAATCGACGCCATGAGGCCATTCCCGCTCGGTTGGTTATACTACGGGAAATTAATAGAATATGCTTAAGAAATGATCTATTTTTGTTGCGGTCTTGATAAATGCAAAAAAGGCTGCAATAGAAATTGCAGCCTTTTATTTATTAGTGATTTATACTTTTAATCCGCTCTTTTCAGCGCGTCGCCCAAGATCGAGACGATATCGTCGAAATGTGATTTTTCGGCGATAAGCGGCGGCGAAAGGGCAATGATATCGCCCGTGACGCGAATGAGCAGACCGCGCTCGAAGCAATCCACGAAAACGTCATAGGCGCGTGCGCCGATAGCTCCATCACGCGATTGCAGCTCGATGCCGGCGATGAAGCCGATGGTGCGGATGTCGATGACATTGGGCAGGCCCTTCAGCGAATGGATGGCGTCGTGCCAGACATCCTGCATTTCTGCCGCGCGGGTAAACAGCCCTTCGTCGCGGTAGATGTTGAGCGTGGCGATGCCGGCGGCGCAGGCAACCGGATGTCCGGAATAGGTATAGCCGTGGAACAGCTCTATCTGGTTGTCCGGCCCATGCATCAACGCATCGTGCACCTTGCGGCTGGTAAAAACCGCACCCATCGGGATTGCGCCGTTGGTCAGCCCCTTGGCGGTGGTAACGATGTCAGGCGTCACGCCGAAGTAGTTGCTGGCAAAGGACGAGCCCATACGGCCGAAACCGGTGATAACCTCATCGAAGATCAACAGAATGCCGTGCTTGTCGCAGATGGCCCGCAGGCGCTCCAGATAACCCTTCGGCGGCACCAGCACGCCGGTGGAGCCGGCTACGGGTTCAACGATACAGGCGGCGATTGTTTCGGCCCCATGCAGAGCAACCAGCCGTTCCAGATCGTCTGCCAGTTCGGCACCATGCTCGGGCTGGCCCTTTACGAAGCTGTTTTTCGCCAAATCGTGGGTGTGACGCAGGTGGTCGGCCGGGATTTGCGGAAAAACACGGCGGTTGTTGACAAGGCCACCAACGGAGATGCCGCCGAAACCGACGCCATGATAACCGCGCTCACGGCCGATCAGACGGCTGCGGGTGCCCTGACCAATGGCGCGCTGATAAGCGATGGCAATCTTCAGCGCCGTATCGACTGATTCAGAACCCGAGCCGGTGTAGAAAACGCGGTCGAGCTTCGCGCCTTCCGGGCCGGGCGCGATTTCCGCCAGCCGCTCGGCGAATTCGAAGGCGACGGGATGGCCCATCTGAAACGAGGGCGCATAATCCATGGTCGAAAGCTGGTGTTTGACGGCGGATGCAATCTGGTGGCGGCCATGGCCGACATTGACGCACCACAGGCCAGCTGTGCCGTCGAGAACCTGACGACCGTCATTGCTGGTGTAATACATGCCCTCCGCGCTCGTCAGCAGGCGGGGATTGGCCTTGAACTGCCGGTTGGCGGTGAATGGCATCCAGTAGCTGTCGAGTGAGGTGGAGTTGGATCGGTTGGGGTTGTCCATAACGGTTCTCCTGTTCGGTGCCGGTGATTGAAAGCTATTTTCCGGGCTGAACAAGCCCTTTTCTCGCTGTGGCCAAGTCATTGAAAATGTTATAGGCGGGAAAGGTAGTTTTCGATATTTCGAACAACGGCAACGGGGGATCACGCATGTCGGTGGATATAGGCGGGCGTTTGCGCCATTTGCGGCTGCGTCACAATATTTCCCAGCGTGAACTGGCAAGACGTGCTGGTGTTACCAATTCGACGATTTCCCTGATCGAATCCAACACCTCCAACCCGTCCGTCGGCGCGCTGAAGCGCATTCTCGACGGTATACCGATCGGCCTTGCCGAATTTTTCGCCTACGAGCCGGAGACCAGCCGCAAGGCATTTTACCGCGCGGATGAACTTGTCGAAATCGGCAAAGGACCGATATCCTTCCGGCAGGTGGGCGAAAATGTTTTCGGCCGCAGCCTGCAAATCTTGAAGGAATGTTACCAGCCGGGTGCCGATACCGGCAAGGTGCCACTGGTCCACGATGGAGAAGAGGGGGGTATCATCCTCTCCGGGCGTCTGGAGGTGACGGTCGACGAGGAGCGGCGGGTTCTCGGTCCGGGGGATGCCTATTATTTCGAAAGCCGCAGGCCGCACCGCTTCCGCTGCGTTGGTCCAGTGCCGTGCGAGGTCATCAGCGCCTGCACACCACCCACCTTCTGATTCTATGGCTTTCGGGTAAAGTCACGCCGGAATGGTGGTCGGACCGTTCCAGCCGGAGATAATTTGGTCCAGCCGGAGAGATTTTCTACGATCCGACCGAACTTTGATACGGGTTCCTGCCATTATTTTGCCGCTTTTGCGCCGCTTTTGCAATTTTTCCATCGCTTTTTCTTGGCGAAGTTGGCGTGCCGGCAAAAAAATCCCGGTTAATATGTCAAATTTTATATGCATTGCCACAATCTTGCTGCGCTGCAAAAAAATTTAATATTCTTCCTGACACATGGCTGTTCTTGGCGTTCCTGTCTCACCTGATTAAGTCACAAGAAACATATAAGAAAAGACTATCTGTTGTCGAAAACGCAATACATGCGGGAGCGGCACCCATGCTCTCAACACATGGCCGCCGGCACATTTGTTGCTTTTTTATGCAACCGTTAATATTGCCCTGACGTTGATCGGCCGCTCTCGCAAGAAATCGCATAGACGGTCAGGGGCAATGTGCCTTACAAAAAATCCATTAGCATCAAATTCAGAACACAGACTTGTTATCTCTTTTAGACGGAAAGACACGCCTCCGGGCACCGACCAATCGCAAAACATAAATGGAGTTCTCTCTATGAAGTCCGCGACCCAATCGGCTGAACAGACACTCAGCAGTTCCGAAGACTTCGATGTCAGTTTCCCTATCGGGGGCATCGCAAAACGCAGCTTCGATATGACATCGGCCCTGCTTGCGCTGCTCATCTTCAGCCCGATTTTTCTGTTGATCGCCGCACTGGTGAAATTGTCCGATCCCGGCCCGATCTTTTATGGGCACCGGCGTGTGGGACATAATGGCCGCTATTTCCATTGCCTGAAATTCAGGACGATGGCGATGAACGGTGATGAAATGTTGCGGCAATATCTTGCCGCCAATCCGGAGGCCGCCGAGGAATGGCGTGCGACCCGCAAACTCAAGAATGATCCGCGCGTAACCGCAGTTGGTGCCGTGCTGCGCAAGCTCAGCCTTGATGAGCTGCCGCAGCTTCTCAACATCATCCGCGGCGAAATGAGCGTCGTTGGCCCGCGCCCCGTCGTCGACGAGGAGCTGAGCTACTACGAAAGCGATGCCGCCTATTACCTCAGCACCCGTCCGGGCCTGACCGGCCTTTGGCAGATCAGCGGCCGCAATGACGTCAGCTACAAGACCCGCGTGGCTTTCGACACGCAATATGTGCAGAACTGGTCGATGCGACAGGACGTCTTCATCATCGTCAAGACCATTCCCGCCGTGTGCCTTTCACGCGGAAGCTACTGAAAACCGATATTGAGTTTGGCTTTATCGATCTTTGTTTTGCCACGCACCCTGACCGGGATCCCAAGTCCGGTCTTTGGGTGCGTCATTGGTGCAAATCATAATGGCCGCTTTTTGCGGCGCTGTGCAGCCGGCACCGTCCGGCTGCTCTATCGCCTGATCGCCCGCGCGGCGATCCGCAAACAGGGAGTTTCCCGATGAACGGTCCTATTGCCGTCGCTAGCCGTCCGCTTGCAAAAAGAACCGCCGGACGCACTTTCTCCGCCCTTCTGCTTGTTGCATCCGTCGCATTCGGAGCGCCGCTTTCCGCAATGGCTGCGGAAGGCGCTCAATACAAGCTTGGCACCGCCGACAAGCTGCGCATCCGCGTTGCCGAATGGCAGCCGGCCGATGGCAGCATCCGCAACTGGGATGTCATCAACGGCGATTATTCCGTCGGCCCATCCGGCGCGCTGTCGCTGCCCTTCATCGGCCAGCTGGATGTGGCGGGGAAGACGTCCGCAGAGGTCGGTGAGGCGATTGGAGCCCAGCTTCAGAGCAAGTTCGCCCTTCGCAACCTGCCGTCGGCTTCTGTCGAAATCGCCCAGTTCCGGCCGATCTTCCTCAGCGGAGATGTACAGACGCCCGGCGAATATCCCTATGCTGCCAATCTCACGGTGTTGAAGGCGGTAAGCCTTGCCGGCGGGTTGCGGCGCTCCGATGCCGGGCAGCGTTTTGCCCGCGACTTCATAAATGCCCGCGGCGACGCAGCCGTTTACGACAACCAGCGCGCAAGGCTGCTTGCCCGTCAGGCGCGGTTGATCGCCGAGGTCAAGGGTGACACGGTCATCGCCAAGACGCCGGAGATGGAAAAGATTGCCGAGATCGACGCGCTTCTCGCCAGCGAAAGCGCGCTGATGAAATCGCGCACCGAGCGTTACACTTTGCAGCTCAAGGCACTGACGGATCTGCATGCGCTTCTGGAAAGCGAAGTCGAATCGCTGAAAAAGAAATCGGAAACGCAAAACCGCCAGCTCGAGCTTGCCAATGAGGACCGAGACCGCGTCAACCGGCTGAACGAGCAGGGCCTTGCACTATCGCAACGGCGTATTTCCGCGGAAGAACGTGCAGCGGAGGTGGAAGCCGCGCTGCTTGATATCGACACGCAGTCATTGCGTGCCAAGCAGGATATCAACAAGGCGACCCAGGATGAAATCAACCTGCGCAATGACTGGGTGGCACAGCGCTCCAAGGAATTGCAGGACACGGAGGCGGAACTCGACAAGCTCAATCTGCAACTGGGTACAAGCCGGGAATTGATGTCGGAGGCGCTCGCACAATCGGCTGAGGCGATCCGTTTCGATCCGTCGGGAAAATCCGCGACAATCAGCTACGTCGTGGTGCGTGAGGAAAACGGCAAGCCGAAGGAGGTGAAGGTGGATGAAAACGCCATGCTCCAGCCAGGCGACGTCATCAAGGTCTCGTCCGAAATCCTGATGCAGTGAGGTTTTCATGCGGATCGCCAAATCGGCACTGATCGATCCCGAACGCAATGAGGTCTACGGAATGGCGGCGATTGCGCTGTCATTCTTCGTTTTCGCCTATTCGTCGCGTTTCGGGCAAATCTCGATTCTGGCCTATTATGGCATGTGGCTGCCCCTGGTAGTGGTCAATTACCGGCGCGTGCTGGGTAACTATCCGCGCTATCTGTGGATATTCGCCTTCGGCATCCTGACCGTGCTGTCGAGCTTCTGGTCGGAGGCAGCATCGGTCACAATGCGCGCTTCCATCCAGTATATGACGCATATCGTCTGCGCACTTATCGCCATGCGGGTGGTGTCCATCCGCACGCTGACACGTGGGGCGTTGATCGGCATCACCGTCATTCTGCTCTATTCGCTGCTGTTCGGTGTCCACCTCTTCGATGCGCTTGATGGAACCTACAGTTTTGTCGGGGCTTTCTCATCGAAGAACCAGCTTGGCTTTTACGCCTCGCTCGGCGTCATTTTCGCCGTCTCGTCCGTGCTGATCCTCAAGCAAAGAGGTATCTGGCTGCCGATCGCGGGCATCACCGGGCTCTTATCGGCCTATAGCCTAATTGCTTCGCAATCGGCCACATCCACCATTACCACGGCGGCGGTGGTCGCCCTCATCATCGGTTTCATCCCGATTGGCATGCTTTCACCGGCCAACCGCAAGATGACCTTTTTCGCACTCGGCGGTATTGGCATATTGCTGGTGGTCGCGTCCCTGCAGTTCGGCTTGCTTGATGCCATTCTCGGCCTTTTCGGCAAGGATTCGACACTGACAGGACGCACCTATCTCTGGCAGCAGGGCATCGAAGCGGCAAAGCAGACACCGATCCTCGGCGTTGGTTACCAGGGGTTCTGGGTGGTGGGTTTTGCCGATGCCGAGCGCCTGTGGAACGACTTCTTCATTACCGGACGCAGCGGCTTCCATTTTCACAACACCTATATCGAGACGGTGGTAGAGAATGGCATCGTCGGCATGGTTCTGCTCGGCATGGTGCTTTACGGAACGCTGCTCGGCCATCTGCGCTCGGTCCTGATGCGCCAGCGCGATCCGCAGGGCGTCATTCTCTTTGCCATCTGCGCGCTGTTCGTCGTCCGCTCCTTCGTGGAGATCGATATCATCTTCCCATTCCAGATCGGTTCGTTCCTGCTGTATTTCGCCGCCGGAAAACTGTGCCTTCCGGCGAAAGCCACGCAGAACAGCGAAACTCATCCCGCGATTGGCGTGCGGTTACAGACGCGAGCCTGAGCATTCGCTCTGCCCGATCCTAGAGGTAATCCGATGAGACGTGCGGGCTGGCGTGGATGAAACTCCACATGTCCTTGCTGACAGAGACGATGTCGGCGATGGATTTTTCGAGGTGTTCGATTTCTTTCTCGTCCATGCGTTCTACCTTGCCGTAACGGACCTGGGTTTCGTCCTCCACCAGTCGCATGAGCTGAGTGCTGGCAATTTCGCCCTTTTCGTCGAAGGAGTAGATGCAATGATTGTATTTGTTGCGCGTTTTCGATTCTTTCTTGAGCCGCGCCATGATGGAGAGAATGGTCTTGCGATCCGGCGCTGGCGTTGAGGGAAGTTTTGCCAGACGCTCGATGAGATCCATGCGCGCGCGCGTGGTGTTGAGCGTCAGAAACACGACGATGGCCGCTTCCTTCTCCACTTTCAGGAGATGGACGATCAGATAGATCATCAGGCTTTCGGTGTTGGTCCACACGTAATTCAGCCTGCCGACCATCAGCAATATATCCGACATTGCCGCCATGCTGTTCTCCCGCCCCACCAGACATATACTGGCATTCTATGCTGATCTGGACGGGATTGACAGTGTAGGTCCATTCTGCGTTCCGCATTTTCCAGACACAAAACCGCCGTCCAACCTTCCTGGAAAAGCGGTATTTCTTCATCTTTCCTTGAATGCTCGGGACATGCTGTCGGAGATAGGCTTGGTAAGATATTCGAAGAAGGTTCGCTCCGAAGTCTGGATCAGGACATCCGCCGGCATGCCGGGAACGGGATGGAAATTATGGACCTTCGCGATCTCCTCGTCTGAAACCTGCACGCGCACGATATAGACGTCCTTAACCTGCAGGCCTGCATTTTCCTCGATGCTGTCGGCGGAGACGTAAAAGACCTTGCCGTTCAGAACAGGCGTGGTGCGGCGGTTCAGTGCCGAAAGGCGGATCGCTGCCGTCTGGCCCTCATGCAACTGGTCGATGGAGGTTCTCAGAACCTGCGCCTCAAGGATCAGGGGAACGTGGGCGGGCAGGATTTCCATGATCGGCTTGCCGGTGGTGATGACGCCGCCTGCCGTGTGGTAATAGGCGCGCACCACGGTACCGTTGACCGGAGAGCGGATGACTGTGCGTTCCAGCACTTCGGCGGCACCGCGCACCTGCTCGCGCACGCTGTCCAGATCGGCTTCGGCGGTTTCGAGCGCGTCGAGAGCAGCCTGCTTGTTGGCGTTGATGGCAATGACCGCTTCCTGCTTGAACTTGGCGATTTCAGCCTCGCTCTGGTTCATCTCGCCGGTCAGTCGGGCGATATCGCCCATGGCATCGGCAATGGCGCGCTCCAGCGCCAGCATGTCAGTCTTGCGGATGACACCGTCCTTGGCAAGCCTTTCCTTGGAATCACGCTCTTGGGTCAGAAGTGCCAGTTGACGGTCGAAGGACTGCTTCTGCCCCTCATAGCCCGCATAACGAAACTCCAGCGACTTGATGTTCTTTTCGATGAGATTCAGTTGCTCGTCGAGCTTCACGATCTTGCTGTGGAACACGATGTTCTGGCTCTGGATGATGGATTTGATATCAGGATCGCTGGCTTCCTTCATGACGATGTCAGGCACCTTGAAGCTTTTTTGGCCCTGTGCCTCGGCGCGCAGGCGCGTGACGATGGTTTCGAGGCGAAGGCGTCTTAGCTGGAACATGCGCTCGTTGGCGAGCGCCGTCGTCTTGTCGAGCGTCAGAAGCACGTCGCCTTCCTTGACGGTGTCGCCTTCGCTGACCATCATTTCCTTGATGATGCCGCCCTCCAGATGCTGCACGACCTTGTTGTTGCCGGTGGCGACAAAGCTGCCCTGGGCAATGATGGCGGCGGAGAGCGGTGCAGTGCCGGCCCAGTACCCGAAACCGCCGAAGGAGGCGAGCAGCACGGCAAGACCGATTGAACTGTGGAGGCGAATGGAACGTGGCACTTCGCTGTACCACTCAAGCTGGCCCTGGGGTTTTACCTCTACGACGGCAACGGCGGTTTTTTTCTTGAACATGACGATCCTCAACCCTCGATCCGCGGAGACTGGCTACTTTGCCGGCCATTGCCGGAAATAGCCTTCAGTACGTCCATCCGTTCGCCGAACATGGCGACCGATCCGTCCTTCAGCACCATTATCTTGTCGACGCACTGAAGAAGTGCGGGTCGCTGGGTGATGGTGACGGTGGTGATGCCCTGTTTCTTGGCGTGCAGAATGGCTTTTGCCAGCGCCTGTTCGCCCTGCGTATCAAGGTTGGAGTTTGGTTCGTCCAGAACCACGAATTTTGGATCACCGAAGAAGGCGCGGGCAAGCGCGATGCGCTGCTTCTGGCCGCCCGAAAGCGGTGCGCCATCGGCGGCAACCACGGTTTCGTAGCCCTGCGGGAAACCGGCGATGAGCTCGTGTACGTCGGCGAGCACAGCCGCCTCGTAGATCTGCCGGTCTTCGACATCGTCACGCATGCGACAGATATTGGCCTTGATGGTGCCGGGAAACAGCTGCACGTCCTGGGGCAAATAACCGATGCTTTCACCGAATTGCCGCTGGTCCCAGTTGCGCAGGTCCATGAGGTCAAGGCGGACATTGCCGGAAGTGGGAAGGATGGAGCCGACCAGCATCTTGCCAAGCGTCGTCTTGCCGGAACCGGAATTGCCGATGATGGCAAGGGATTCCCCTTTCTTCAGCGAAAAGGAAATGCCGTTCAAGATCACCTTCTTCTGCGGCGGCGGCACGAAAAGGATACGTTCCACATCCAGACGCCCTTCCGGATTGGGCAGGCGCAGACGCGGGAAATTGAGCGGTGAGGTGATGAGAAGCTGCTTGATACGGCTATAGGAGGCTGCAGATTTGTTGAACTGATGCCAACCCTCGATCGCTCCTTCGATGGGCGCCAGCGCGCGGCCGGAAATGATGGATGCTGCGATCACCATGCCGCCTGTCAGTTCGCCCGCGAGAGACAGATGCGCGCCCCAACCCAGGAGTGCGACCTGCGTGATCATGCGGGCTGCTTTGGAAACACCTGAGAACATGATGTTGCGATCCTGCGCCGCCACATGCGACTTCAGCGATCCGGCTGTTTCACGACCCCACATCTTCACGGCCTCTGGGATCATCGCCATGGCATTGATGATCTGCGAGTTGCGCGACATGGAATCAAGATGGAAATTGGCGCGGCTCAGATAACCGGAGGCTTCCGCGAACTGTCTGGCGGTGAAGCGCTGGTTCAGCCAGGCTATGATGAACAGCACCGCGCAGCAGACCATGATGATGACGCCGAGATGCGGATGTACAAGATAAACCACCACGATGAAGAGGGGCATCAACGGCGCATCGAGAAAGGCGATCAGGGTGCCGGAGGTAATGAAGGAACGCAGCTGCTGCAGGTCCTGCAGGATCTGGTAGTCCTTGCCGCTGCCATGCAGGGAGGCGCGGGCCGCTGCCGACAGGATCGGCGCTCCAAGCTGCACTTCAAGCTCGACAGCGGTGCGCATCAGGATGAAGCGCCGGATGGCGTCCATGAAGGCTTGCAACAGAACCGCGCCGAGAACGGCGACCGTCAGCATGACGAGGGTATCCATGGAGCGGCTTGTCAGTACCCGGTCCGAGATTTGGAACAGATAGAGCGGGATGGCAAGCAGCAGAACGTTGATGGCGATGGTGAACAGCATCACGATCGCCATGTTGCGCCGTATCGCGGCGATGCCCTTGGCGAGGCTGGCGGCGAAATTGACGGGTTCACTGCGCTTGTGGAAGCCGCTCTGGCTTCCGCCTCCTCCTCCGCCACCACCGCCATTCTCCGTCGGCTCCTTGCCGTTGCCGCCGCCGCCCGTCACCGGACGGCGCTCGTTTTCACGGATAGGCCCGTCATTATTGTCGATTGTTTTGACGAAGGGCAGGTCGGGTGCGCTTTTCAGCTCGGTATTGTCCACCTTTGCTTCCGGCTCCGGCGGTGAGGCGGTGCGCCGGTCTTGCTGCGGCGGCACTGGCCTTTCCTGCGGAACGTCACGCATTTGCGGTTGTTCGGCGTATGGGGAATGTTGCGGAAGGGGCCGGGCCGGTGTGATCTCAGGGGAGGGCGGGGCTGCTTTCGCGGTCGGTTCCGCGCCGGACAGATGGCGCAGGTTTTCGACGGCCTCGTTTATGGCCGAAATGCAGGCATCAGTCAGCTTGCTGTCTTCCGCATCCTGATCCAGCGGCAAGTCCAGCGAGTGCCCGGCGGTAATGGTTTTTCTTGAAATATGATCCATTTTTTTATTAATCCCCTCGGTGATCTCGCGGTTTCTGCGGCTTTGGCGGCGGGTGTTTCTCCCCGCCTGTCAAAACCTATGCAGTGACCGCCTGCATGACGTCGGATGAATGCGCGCTCGACCACGACATGTCGTGACCGGCGTTGATGACGCCATCGGATTCATTCTGAATGGTGGCGGGATCGTCGTGCAGAAACGCGATCACTTCGTTTGCCAGCTGCTGGCCTTGGTGACCCGGTTGCGACGCATCATTTTCGATGATGCCGCCCTGTATCAGGATAGCATCCGAATAAAGCCCGCCTGCGACGTAGGTGGTGGAACCGAAGCTGTCGTAATCGATAATCTGCGCGAGATTGATGACGGCGTTGCTGCCGGTATCGATATGGATCGTGACGTTCTCGTTGTTTTCGAGAATCTTTGCTGCTGCCTGCGTCACATAGTCGGAATCGCCCAGCACGCTCACCTGTTTGATGATGCTGACGTCATAAAGATTGCCAGTGATGTAAAGGACGTTGATCCCCTGATAGCCCGCAAAATTGGCATCGTGGGCAAGCGCGTCCGGCATGTTCGGATCACGCTCGTTAATCGCTTTCACCGTCTGCGCCATGTAGTCCGGCATGGTTTCGAAACGGTCGTTGCTACCGACGTTGTGGATGCTGGCGTCGTTCCACAACAGGTTGTTGCCGGACTGAACGGTGGCGCCCTCAGGCGCGTCGGGGTTGGCGCGGATCCAGTCATTGTCGTAAAGCACGGCGATCTGGCTGATGAGGTTCATGTCCAGCACATTGCCGCCGACGATGACCAGATCGTACTGCATGCCGATGCCGAGGAAATTTGCGATGTTGAGGGCAGCGTTGCCACCGCTCAGCAAGCTGACGCTGGCGCCCGAAGAGGTAACCGTCAGTGTGTCGTTGTCGCTGATGAACTGGTACTGCTCGATCCAGTGGACGAAGGACACGTCTCCTTCGAGGACGCTGACACGCCAGGCAGTGGGAAATATTGGTGGTTCACCACTATCGTGGCTGCTGTCGGCGCTTTCCGCACCCGGATAGACACTGCGTGAGAAGGTCGCAATATTGTAGGCGGCGGTTGCGTCATGGTCTTGGGACTGCGTGAAAACGGAATCGACCTCATCGCGGTCGCTATAGACATAGGCCTGGGTGATTGCGTCGATCTGGTGATAATCGCCCATGACGGTGGTGACGGAGGCCATGACGGCAGTATTGACCAGCGTTGCTATGTTGGCGACGACATTTGCGCCGGCAGCTACATCGAGGCTGTTTCCGGCGGGACTATCCTCATGCAGCGAAACATCGCTCTTTTCCGGCTCTTCAGCGGGCTTGGCAATGCCACGATCCGGCATGAAGTCGTCGAGCGTTGGCTTTTCGCTTGCCATGGAGCCATTGATGTAGAGGCCGTTGATGTCATTGCCGGCGAGAACGAAATCCTGTTCCGCGCCGGTTCCAAGGGACGTCACGTCATTTTCGCGTGCATGGTCGATATAATCATGTGCTGATTTGGCGAGCGCCTGCAACGCGTCGTAGCTGTCGGTGCGCTGGAAAACGGAAAAGGGCGTGAAGACGGCTGCTTCGTTGTAGAACTCGACGGTGCGCTGGGTCACGAAACTGGTGTCGCGCGCCACATTGGGGCCGTCCGTCATGTTCAGATAGTCGTCGTCCTGAAGAATATTGACCTGCGTGACATGCGCGATAACCGAGCCAGGGCCGGTGTGCACCACCAGTTCGCGTTCTTGCTCAAAGGAGACACTGCCCGGAAAACGGAAATGCGCGGCTGACATATCGACCGGTATCGCATTTGCAAGCTGCTGCATGTCGTGTTCGACCATGCGAGCGAAATGCGGTTGCAGATAGTCGAAGTCGTAATAGCCGGCGCGATATTTAACGCCGGGATCGTAATCCTGAAGCTGCAAGTCGTAGTTCTTGTCTAGCAGTCTTGCCGCGTCATCATCCGACAACCGGTCTTGGTTCGCGTGTGCCGTGCCTTCTGCATAGTTGCTTCTTAGACGCGCTTCCTCGATCACCGTGTCGAACAGGCCGATGAAATGCGCAATCATGTCTGAAATTCTGTCGATTTGCATTGCAGGTCCCTCCCTGATCATCGCGGCAGAGCCTGGGCGGCGGGCGGCACACGTCCAAGAGGCGGTGCTTCGTCTTCGCGCAAACCCGGTCCTTCAACCGCAAACTGCACCGGCGAATGCCGGTGCAGCTTTTTTCATAGAGAGGTACTCGTCAGGAGCCGCTGTCCTCGCCGGTATCGGAAACATGCGAGTTACCGCCTGTGACCGAGACATCAACGGCATTGGAGAGCATGTTGGCGCCCTGCACCAGTTCCAGATGGAAGCCGGAGTTTGCAAGGATAGCCGATGCATCTGCAGTGCTGGTACCCGCAGCGTCGTCGCCAGCCTTGAGGTCCCATCCCTTGCCGTCCATGCCTTCTGCGCCAAAGGCGTCGCCGGCATTCGCGCTCAGGTGGTTCTGTGCACCACCATTGTCCATCCTGACATCCCAGGCCTGATCCTGATCCGCCAGGTGGTTGGCCTGCACAAGGCTGAAGCCCGTGTCGTTGCCTTCGCCGTTGAGCGAGCTGTTGAGGATATTGTCGACATCAAGTGTGAAGGAGAAGTCGTCACCGAGGTTAAAGGTGAGGTCTCCGCCAGCGATGCCGAGATTGCCGACATCCTTGACGCCGGCGATGTTGCCGAAGTCGTCATCCGACTTGTAGAAACTGTCGGCAGAGTTGAAGCTGCCGGACGTCGCCGTTGTTGTTGTCGATGTGTCGTTGTCGGAATATGAGAAGGTCTTGGTGTCCGTATCCGTGACCGTCTTCACGTTGATGTCGTTGTCGCTGTACGACTTGCTTTCATAGCTCCAGTCGTAATCCGACTTGATTTCGGTGTTGGTTTCGGTGCTTGTCTTTGTGGTCGTGTCGTTGTCGCTGTAGGACTTGCTGTCATAGCTCCAGTCATAGTCGTTGTCGCGATTGTCGCCGTTGCCCACTGCGACGTCGATTTGGGCATCAACATCCACATTGGTGCTGTTGTTGCTGTTGTCACTGTTATCGCTGTTGTCGTTGTTGCGGTTTTCACCGTTTGCGGTGCCGACATTGCTGTCGTCCACCGTCGCGTCATTGGTCGAGGTGTTGGCGAAACCCTCCGAAAGCGCGCCAATCTTGGTGATGTCGTCGCCCGCAGGCTGTGGATTGTAACCCATTTCGATTTCCTCCGAAAAAGCTCGGAGCAGCTTTCGAAATCCCTCTCATCTAAAACGGGATTTTTTCGCGCTTGCTCCGCGTTGCACAAAGATTGATGTTCTGCAGATGCACTCGGTACGTCTCATCTGCGGCTTGGCATCGGCCCGTAACCGGGCTCTTCTCGTTCAGCCCTTGTGCGCTACTCGGTATTAAGGCGCACAAATCCGTTCCTCGCTCCGTTGGGAGCGCGGTGGCTTCGTCTTTTTGCTTTCGTTATGTCTTGAAAAGGAACCGGCGTTTGCAAACACACGTCAAAGGCCGGGGTTGTCTTTCCATCGGTCACTGTTTGCAGCGACGGTCAGACTGTGCAGCAGAAAAATCGCGCTTCCTAGCTATCAATTCGGGCTAAACATATCGGCACCCTTACCACCAATATATATGTCGGAAGGCGGTCGCATGGAGATTTGCCGCCGGTTCAGACGCAAATAATTGCGCTCAGGCCGGGAAAAGCTGCTTTTTCTAAAAATATAGTCAATGGCGGTGAGAAGGGTCCCTATCCCGAAATGGCACATTCCGGAAGCTCGTTTGCCGGGCAGGTATGTAAAGGGATATCAACCAAAAGTTATATTTTCCCGGATTGCAAAACCGGAGCGAAAGCTTTTCCGATGTGTTTGTTTTTACACTGGTTCCGGGCTCAACGATTCATTACGGGCGTAACCAATTTTGTACGTCAATTGCAAGAAATAACCCATTTGGGCCATTTCTTTGCACAGCTTTTCGTATTAGCCTCCTTAATTAACGGGTAATTAATGATAGTTGACATGGCGTGAAGCGGGAGTTGCCCCATTTGTTTCTAGGGGTATCCCGGCGAATGACAGAGCACACAACCAAAAAGAACGTAATGCGTAGCGCTTTAGGGGAGACGTCGATGTTCATGGGAACTTCAGATTATGCGGCAAAACAAAGTGGAGCCGTTGCGCCTATAAATGGAACTTTATTGATCATCGCGGATCCGGACCTGTTTTCCGAGTGCCTCGTGGAGGCGCTGGGCAAAAAGTTCCCTACATTCGCTGTGATGAGCGTTATGTCCTCGGCAACGATCGACGATGACTATGGCGCCGATGTCCGGCTAGTCCTGCCGTACCGTATGTCGGGCGAGCGGCTTCATAGCGTTCTTTCGGCAGTCCACGAAAAGCATCCGGATGCCCCAATTGCACTTGTCGTCGAAACCATCGACAAGTTTGAGGAGCCGCTGAAGCAGCTGGTGGGGATGCGTATCATCGATGGCGTGCTGCCGCTTAATCTGCGGCTCGATGTTTTCATGGCGGCGGTTGATCTCCTCATGAAGGGCGGGGAGCATTTCCCCGCTGCCCTTCTCGGCAAGCTCACCCCCTATTCCCAGGCCGTGAACGGCAAAAGCGTTCAAAGCAACGCCGTGATCGCCAACCGCGCCGACGCTCTTGCCGTCAGCAAGAGTGAAATGGCGGCGCTGACGACGCGCGAGGTGCAGATCCTCGACCTGCTTTGCAAGGGAACGCAAAACAAGATCATCGCCGACCGGCTTCACCTGTCCGAGAATACCGTGAAGGTGCACGTTCGCAACATCTACAAGAAGATGAATGTGCGCAACCGAACGGAGGCAGCGTCGCGCTTCTTTCACAAGGACGACGACGCGGCTATCTCCGGCTGGAGAAACTGAACATCTGGCGGGCCTGATGCCGCAAGGACGCCAGTTTCAAGCAGAGGTTATGCCTGAGGCTCAGGGCCTCAGGAAACAGCGGGACTTCTGACCAAATCCGCTCGGTGAGCAGATATAGGGAGACGAACCGGAATAGGAATGCCGCGGCGATATCGTCGGTGTGTCGTAAGTATCGGCAACAAGCGTGACGGCTGCGTTGCCTGTCTTGTCATAGCCGTAGGACGCCTTGGCTGGAGCAACCCGGCTCTTGATCGTTGCCGTATTAGCAGATGCGGTCTTGATCAGAACGGCATCTTCAACGACGGAGCACGAGGCCGTTGCGAAAGTGAACGTCGCAAGTGCGGCGGCAACAAGTGCAAAACGACAGCGGCGGGCCGCTTTGCTGTTATGGGAATAAGGCATTTCATTCATGATGTATGTCCCCTGAAATCGACTAGCTGTCGCATCTCGCCGGGTGGTTTTGCCCCGGTGGACCGAGCCTTACAAAACCAGAATAGTCCCGACTGGTTGAGCGAAGCTTGCGCTAATGCTCAATAAGAAAGGCATAATGGAGGCGTAGTTAAAAAGTATTAAATCGAGTGATTAATACGAGTAATTCGGGGTAATCAATTGTAATATTTCGATAAAATAAAGTTGACCTGTTTTATGACGCGCCTATCATAAAAGTTGAAATATACCGAATCCAAATATTAAAACCTCCAGAAGAAATAAAAACCGGAGGTGATATTCGAAATATCCTGCAATCTGGAGTTTGATCTAGTTCAAGTCGAATCAGCCGGGCTGGTTCCTCATTGGGAGGAGTGTGTAATGCGTAATTTCGTTCCCAACGACCATGACAACGGCGCTACAATCTATTCCGAGTGGCGGCCAGGCCAGCGCGTTCTGGTCAACGGCGGGGCTGGTTTCCTTGGCTCCCATCTTTGCGAACGTCTGTTGGCTTGCGGTCATGAGGTGATCTGTCTCGACGATCTTTCGACTGGACGGACCGTGAATGTTGAGCATTTGCAAGCCAACAAGCGGTTTTTGATGGTCGAGCATGATGTCCGCAAGCCCTATGACATCGACGTCTCGCTGATCTTCAACTTCGCGTCGCCGGCCTCGCCGCCGGACTACCAGCGTGATCCAGTCGGCACCCTGCTTACCAATGTGCTCGGCGCGGTCAACGTTCTCGAAGTCGCTCGCAGATGCGGTGCAACCGTGGTGCAATCCTCGACATCGGAAGTCTATGGCGACCCGCTCGTCAATCCGCAGCCGGAAAGCTATTTCGGCAACGTAAATACAATCGGGCCGCGAGCCTGCTACGATGAGGGCAAGCGCAGCGCCGAAACGCTTTTTTTCGATTATCACCGCTTTTATGGCGTCGATATCAAGGTTGGGCGCATCTTCAACACCTATGGGCCGCGCATGCGCCCCGATGACGGGCGGGTGGTTTCCAACTTCATCGTCCAGGCGCTGAAGGGTTCGGACATCACCATTTATGGCGACGGCAGCCAGACGCGCTCCTTCTGCTACGTCGATGATCTGATCGACGGGTTCCTGCGTTTTTCAGCCAAGCCGAAGGATTGCACCGGACCGATCAATCTCGGCAACCCGAGCGAAATTCCGGTGCGGCAGCTGGCCGATATCGTCATCCGCATGACGAATTCCCGCTCGCGCATCGTGCATCTGCCCGCTGCGATCGATGATCCGCAGCAGCGCCGTCCCGATATTTCGCGTGCCAAGGAAATGCTCAGATGGCAACCGCGCGTACCGCTCGAAACCGGTCTGGAGAAAACCATCGTCTATTTCGATGCGCTGCTCGCCGGCAAGAAGGTTGCGGAGGCCGTATGAGATGTCCCGTACAATCCTCGTCACGGGCGGGGCCGGATTCATAGGCAGCCACATCTGCAAGGCGCTGGCGCATTCCGGCTTCAAGCCCATTGCTTACGATAATCTCTCGACGGGTCACGCGGATTCAGTTCGCTGGGGTCCCTTCATTGAAGGCGACATTCTCGATCGTAGTCTCTTGAAGGCCACGCTCAAGGAGTTCTCGCCAGGCTTCGTCATCCATTGCGCCGCAAATGCCTATGTCGGCGAATCCGTCGAGGATCCGCGCAAATATTACCGCAACAATGTCGGCGGCAGTCTGGCGCTTCTGGATGCCTGTCTCGACCAGAATATCGGCGGGCTGGTATTTTCCTCCAGCTGCGCCACCTATGGCGTGCCGCCGCAATTACCGATCCGCGAGGAAACGGCGCAGATGCCGGTCAATCCCTACGGTCGTACGAAGCTGATTTTCGAAATGGCGCTCGATGATTACGCTGCCGCCTATGGCATGCGTTTCGTCGCTCTGCGCTACTTCAATGCGGCGGGTGCCGACCCGGATGGCGAACTTTACGAACGCCACGAGCCGGAAACCCATCTGATCCCCCGGGCACTGATGGCTGCCGCCTCACGGCTGCCGCAACTTGACGTCTTCGGCCAGGATTACGACACCAGCGACGGCACCTGTATCCGCGACTACATCCATGTCAGCGATCTGGCTGATGCCCATGTGGCCGCCGTCAACTATCTTGCCGATGGCGGCGAGACCCTGCGTGTCAATCTCGGCTCCGGCCACGGCACATCGGTCGGGGATATCATCCGCGCGATCCATCGCGTCACGGGACAGGAAGTGCCGGTGCATTTCGGCGCAAGGCGCGCCGGTGATCCGCCCGCCCTGTTCGCTGATATAGAAAGAGCGAGGGCGACCCTCGGCTTTGCGCCGAAGCGCTCCGATATAGACACCATCATCCGCACGGCTGGTCCCGGCTTCGGGCTGGAGGTGCTGTCATGAAAGCTCGCTCTACCCCTTCCGTACCATCATCGCGTCCCGTCGCGGGCCAATTGCCAATGCTGCCCGTCTTCACCGGCTGGAACCGCATGGCCTATCGTCTCGGCATTGGCGGTTGGCTGGTGACGCTTGCCTATTTCTGGATCTGGTGGCTGGACCGGGATCGGGTCATCGACTGGCCGTATTTTACGATCGTTACGGTAACACTCGCGTGGATCACGCTTTTGCCGTCCTATTTCATCTTCATCTTCCTGAACGCCAGGGTCATCGACCGGCGCTCTCCTCTGCCGCAAGGCAGGGTGGCGATGGTTGTAACCAAGGCGCCGTCGGAGCCTTTTACCGTAGTACAAAAGACGCTGCAGGCCATGCTGGAGCAGAAGGGCCTGGAATTTGACGTGTGGCTTGCGGATGAGGACCCGGATGCGCAAACGTTGAAATGGTGCGGCGCGCACGGCGTTTTCGTTTCGACCCGGAAGGGTGTCGTCGATTATCACCGCAAGACATGGCCTCGCCGCACCCGTTGCAAGGAAGGCAATCTCGCTTATTTCTACGATCATTACGGGTATGAGCGTTATGATTTCGTCGCGCAATTCGACGCCGATCACGTTCCGGAACCGGACTATCTGAGTGAAATCATCCGTCCTTTCGCCGATCCGGCGGTTGGATATGTCTCCGCACCAAGCATCTGCGATGCCAATGCAAAGGAGAGCTGGGCTGCGCGTGGCAGGCTTTATGCCGAGGCAAGCCTGCACGGCGCCCTGCAGCTGGGTTACAACAACAGCTGGGCGCCGCTTTGTATCGGCTCGCATTATGCCGTGCGCACCAAAGCCCTGCGTGAGGTGGGCGGTCTGGGACCCGAGCTTGCCGAGGACCATTCCACCACGCTTTTGATGAACGCGGGCGGCTGGCGCGGCGTCCACGCTGTCAACGCAATCGCGCATGGCGACGGGCCGGTGACTTTTACCGATCTCGTGGTGCAAGAATTCCAGTGGTCACGCAGTCTGATGACCATCCTCTTGCAATATTCGCGGCATTACGTGCCGAAGCTTCCCTTGCGGTTGAAATTCCAGTTCCTGTTTTCACAGCTCTGGTATCCCCTGTTTTCAGGCTTCATGGCACTGATGTTCGTGCTTCCCGCTTTTGCACTGTTGAGCGGCCAGGTACTCGTCAATGCCTCCTATCCAGTGTTTCTGGCGCATTTCCTGCCGATTTCACTCATCATGATCGTGTTCGCCTTTTTCTGGCGGGCCACGGGGGCCTTTCGCCCGCATGATGCGAAACTCTTCGGGTGGGAAGCCATCGTGTTTCTGTTCCTGCGCTGGCCCTGGTCGTTGATGGGTGTGCTTGCGGCGATACGCGATACGATCCGTGGTGATTTCGTCGACTTTCGCATTACACCCAAGGGCACGCAGGCGAAACCGCCGCTGCCGCTGCGCGTAATCGCGCCTTACATGGTTCTGGCGGCACTAAGCCTTCTCGCAATGGTTCTGGCGCCGCGTGAAAACGCTGCGGAAGGTTTCTTCGTCTTCGCCGCGATCAATGTGGCGATCTACGCGGGCCTTTCGATTTTTCTTCTCGTCCGACACACCATGGAAAACGGCTTGCCACGGCTGCCGGCATTGCGCGGTGGGGCGACGGTTGCCGCCTGTTCGTTACTGCTTGTGGCAGGTAGTGCCGCGGAACTCAGCTCCCATGCGATTGGTGGGCTGGAGGCCCTGTCGCACGGGCAACCCTATGTCAGCTTCACCGAAACGCGGTTCACCGTGGCCGGTGCTGGCGTGGAGGGAGCGAGATCGGTGCGTCTGAAACTGCGCATCGTACTGCCGGGAATGCCCGGAATTCGAAACATGCAGGCGGAGCCCATGGTGCCGCCACCGGTCATGACAACCGGAGAAATCATGCTGGCCGACAATAGGGTCGGACAATAGAAGGAGGAGGCTGTGATGAGAACAACAATAAGCAAATGCGGGTTCTCCGCTTTCGTACTCTGCCTTGCGGTGATCGCGCCAAGTGCCGTCCACGCCGCGGGCGGCACGAAGACGCCGAAACCGCTCCGGACCAGCGAAGTCGTAGATATGTATTACGACAAGACCTGGAAATGGGAGACTGGTGGCGGACGCTTCATCGCCGATGGCCGCAAGTTCATCGCCCTGACTGAAGAGAAAGGCAAGAAGGCCGTCGGTGAAGGCCGCTGGACCGTCGATGCCAAAGGTACGCTGTGCATGCGCGCTACCTGGAAAACCGATGCCGGAAACGGCAAGGCCGACACGTGTTTCGACCACGGTCGCATCGGTCAGGTGCTTTACCAGCGCAAGCAGGGCGGGCCCTGGTACGTCTTCCGGCATAATCCGCCACGGCCCGGAGATGAATTCCTGAAACTTGTCCGCAAGGACGACGTCACCCCGCAAATCGCCGCCTACGGCAAGGCGATGACTGCGACGAGGTAGGAGGAAAGTGTCATGCAAATAACAAGAAGAAGACTGCTCTTTGCAAGCGGGGCTGCTGTTGCTGCTTCAGCCAGCATGTACCCCATATTCAAACTGGATGCCCAGGGGGTCGCGCCCATGGGCTCCACGGGCATGAAGACGCTTGCCGACAAACGTCCGACATTGCACGCGGATGGTATACGCTTCGGCGCCTACGATCCGCACGGCGATTTCACCGGCCAGACCGGGGTGGCGACGGAACATCTGTTCCTGCCCTGGGAGGACGTGGATCTCGACAGCCTCGCGCTCGCAGACGCTTACGCTCTGGAGCGCAAGCGTAACGTGCTGATCACGGTCGAACCCTGGTCATGGGACGTCAACTGGCGGCTCACCTCCGACGAGTTGCGCCGCAAGGTGATGGGAGGCGACTACGACAAGAACATGCAGGCGATCGCCGCACGCATGTCCGCAATGAAGAGCCCGCTGATCCTGCGTTGGGGACAGGAAATGGAAGACACATCCGGCCGCTTCTCGTGGTCGGGCTGGAACCCGCAGGACTATATCACGGCCTACAAACGCATGGTGGACATGACCCGCAAGGCGGTCCCTGGCGTCAAGGTGATGTGGTCGCCGAAAGGTCTTGACGGTCTGCGCGCTTACTATCCTGGTGACAATTACGCGGACCTGGTCGGTCTCTCGGTCTTCGGTCTAGAGGACTATGACAAGATCGAATATGGCGGGCCGCAGAAGTTCACCGATCTCCTGCGCAAGGGCTATGGGCTTGTCGAAACCTTCAATAAACCGGTCTGGGTTGCTGAACTGGGTTATGAAGGCGGCGATTCCTACGTCCGTCCATGGATGAACGACGTGACGCTGAAACAGGCGGATTTTCCCAAGCTGGAAGAGGTCGTCTATTTCAACGACAAGGACGTGCATCCATGGCCGCACAATCTCGGCAAGCCCGACTGGCGCGTTGTGCGCCCGGCGCGGCTTAACTGAGGCTGGAGCGGGTAGAGCGGACGCCCGGCCCGCTCGCCCGCCCGGACTCTAATGGCTGGAGGCGAGTACGGCCTCAGCCTCATAGATGGCGCAGACGATGTGGTAGAAAGTGCTGGCCGGTGCCGGTTCGTCCAGCATCGGCTTGTCGGCCGGCCATTTGTCGAACCAAAGCCCTTTGACCGGTGTGTCGAGGAAAGGCTGCAGCGCGCCGATGGCCCTCAGGCCCGAGGCAAGATAACGCTGTCTTTCTTCACCAATGGTCACGCTGGCAAGGCGCAAGGCTGCCTTCAGCCATTCCGTCTGCGGCCAGAGCCGTGCCAGCCCGTCATGTACCGAAAAATCATCGTACAAGCTCATGATCGCGACCTTGCGGCGTGGGCAGATGCCATGCGCTTCGCCGATCTCGAACATGCGCTTGGCCTTGGCGATTGCCTCGCCATTGTTGCGCAGGCTGCCCCAGCGCACCAGAAGCCAGGCCCATTCGAACTGGTGACCGGGCTCCATGATGCGGCCCTTCTCGCCTTCAAACGGCATCCAGTCATGGCCGAAGAATTCGCGTAGCCCGCCATTGGTGCCATCGATGAAGCGGGTGAGTGCAAGGCCGGCGATCTCGTCGGCCAGCGGGATCCATGGACCTTTGGGGTCCTGCACTTCCCAGGCAAGCATCGCCTCGAAAAGATGCATATGCGGATTGGAGCACAGCGGCGTGCGCGGCGGGTTCGCTTCCTCAAAGCCGGCGACGGGGTGTTTGTAGTCGCGATTGAGGACGGCGAGGATCTCGAGCGCCCGGGCACGCATCTCGTCCTTGCGGTCGGGAAGGGCTGCGGCCGTCTGTGCTGCGGCGAAAAGCGCGAAAGCCTGATTGTAGAGATCGAAGGACGGATCGATCAGCTTGCCGGTTTGGTCGGCGAGGTTGCCGTAAAGGCCGTTATCGAGGCGATAGACCTTTTCGAACCAGCTCAGCCCATGCAGCAACGCATCCTTCCACGGACCCTGCCAGCCGTTCTGGCCGGCGGCAGCGAAACAATAGGCCTGACGAGGCTGCACGCGGGCGCGGCGGTCATCAGAAAAAACCGGTTTCGCATCCTGGCCGAGGCGCTCGTAAAAACCGCCGTCCGGACGGGCGGAGCCAACCTCCCACCACAGCGGCAGTGCGTCCTCTTCAAGCCATTTCCGTAAGGTTCCGATCTCTTCGGCAAGCGCCTGCGAGATACTCGGAAATTGCACAGTCATGCGTCAACTCTCTGTTTTTACAGTTGAATGAAAAAAGTGATCAATAAAAATACGTCATTATAAACGCAAGTAGACCATGGGACATATTGCGCTGCAACCGTAAAAATATCGACTCACGCCGAGCGAACCCGCACCAGCGCGATTTGGTTCCGTCGTCTCGTCCGGCAAAGAAGGGATCCGAAACGATTCGGAGGCCACAAAGCATCAGAAATTACAATATAAATTTGATATTGCTTATTCGCCTGCCTCCAGTATTTCGTAACAATGGTCTGGTCATTAGTGATTCGGTCTCCTTTTAACCTGTTAGGGCTTGGGGAAATAAAGGGGCACGGGGCAGTGAAATTTTCTGCCTTTACTTCATTGCTATTCTCTATTGCAGTTCTTTCGGGCTGCAATACTCCCTCGGGCGTCAGGTCGTTCGGGGGCGCAAAGATGTTGTCTGCGTCCGAAGCACTGGTTTTCCCACCGCCCGGCGGTCCGGAAATCGTCACCGTGGTCAATCGCACCTACTCCAATGCCGTGGCACAGCAGGTCGTATTGCGCGCCGAAGCCGCTACGCCCGGACAGAACTACATCAAGGCCGAGTTCTTCGGTCCGCAGCAAGCCGGCGACACCGATCGCGATGCTTTGGCTTTCTCCGGCTTTAAGGCATCCTCCGTCGCGCGGGAAATCCGCTCGGAGTTTCCGGGTGAGAACATCGTCATGTCGGCGAACTATCTGCAGAACGGTTACGGCGCCTTTTCTTATGCGGCCGGCAAGGGCCGAGGCATCGATACCTGCCTTTATGGCTGGCAGGACATCCGCTCGCCCGAAAGCATGCGGCAGGATTTCCGCAACCTGGGGCGTATCAAGGTGCGACTGCGCCTCTGCCAGTCGGGGGCAAGCGTCGAGCAGCTTCTGACGGTCATGTATAATTACACGATCACCGGCACCTATGCCTCGCAAAGCTGGAACCCCTATGGCACGCCGCAGGCGGTGGATCAGAACCTTGGGCGGCTGGGCCATCCGGTCTATCCCATGAAGACCAATGAGGTGCCGATGCGGCCCGGCAGTGAAGTGACTGCGAGCATACCATTGCAACCCGTGCGCCGTGCTGCCGTACCCGTCACGCCTGTTCAGCCGACGGCGCAGCCGCTACCGCCGGTGGCGGCAGTCAGTATTCCGTCACCCGCATCCGTTGGCGCGCCCGCCCAGCCCGCAAGGCCTGCTGTAGTCGGCAGGCGCGCGGCCAGCGTGCAGGTGGAGAGCCAGCAGCCGACGCAGGTTCCGCAGGTGGCTATTCCGTCGCCCACATGTCTGTCCGGTTCGACAGCGCCTCCGGGATGCAGGTGATGGCTGGAGCAACAGCAGAAGAGGGCATTGTAAAAGATCCCGGTAAAAATTCCGGGCGGGGAAGAGAGCGGAAAGTTTCGGGATGAACAAGGCCATCACAATCATTGTCTGGTTTCTTGTGTCGCTTTGCGTTCTGGCCATCGTCACGATGCCGGTCAGCCTGCAGACGCACCTGGTCGCCACGGCGATCTCGCTTGTCCTTCTCGCAACAATAAAGAGTTTCAACGGGCAGGGAGCCTGGCGGCTCGTGGCGCTTGGTTTCGGCACGGCCATCGTGCTTCGCTATGTCTATTGGCGCACCACGAGCACGCTGCCGCCCGTCAACCAGCTCGAAAACTTCATTCCCGGCTTTCTGCTTTATCTCGCGGAAATGTACAGCGTCGTGATGCTGGGTCTCAGCCTCGTCATCGTGTCGATGCCGCTGCCTTCCCGAAAGACTCGGCCTGGCTCGCCCGATTACCGGCCGACGGTCGATGTTTTCGTGCCGAGTTACAACGAGGACGCGGAGCTTCTCGCCAATACGCTGGCGGCGGCCAAGAACATGGATTACCCGGCCGACAAGTTCACCGTCTGGCTGTTGGACGATGGCGGCTCGGTGCAGAAGCGCAATGCCAGCAATATCGTCGAGGCGCAGGCGGCACAGCGCCGCCATGAGGAGTTGAAGAAGCTTTGCGAGGACCTCGACGTGCGTTATCTGACGCGCGAGCGCAACGTCCACGCCAAGGCCGGAAATCTCAATAACGGCCTCGCCCATTCCACCGGCGAACTGGTGACGGTGTTTGACGCCGACCATGCGCCCGCGCGCGATTTCCTTCTGGAAACGGTGGGCTATTTCGAGGAAGATCCCCGGCTCTTCCTGGTGCAGACGCCGCACTTCTTCGTCAATCCCGATCCGATCGAGCGCAATCTGCGCACCTTCGAGACGATGCCGAGCGAAAACGAGATGTTTTACGGCATCATCCAGCGCGGTCTCGACAAGTGGAACGGTGCGTTCTTCTGTGGTTCCGCCGCCGTGCTGCGGCGCGAGGCACTGCTGGATACAGAAGGGTTCAGCGGCGTCAGCATCACCGAGGACTGCGAAACGGCGCTCGCGCTGCATTCGCGCGGCTGGAACAGCGTCTATGTCGACAAGCCCCTGATCGCCGGGCTGCAACCGGCCACCTTCGCAAGCTTCATCGGCCAGCGTAGCCGCTGGGCGCAGGGCATGATGCAGATCCTGATCTTTCGCCAGCCTCTGTTCCGCCGTGGTCTCTCCTTCACGCAGCGTCTTTGCTACATGTCGTCGACGCTGTTCTGGCTTTTCCCGTTCCCGCGCACGATCTTCCTGTTTGCGCCGTTGTTCTACCTGTTCTTCGATCTTCAGATTTTCGTGGCTTCCGGCGGCGAGTTTTTGGCTTATACGGCCGCGTATATGCTCGTGAACCTGATGATGCAGAACTATCTCTATGGCAGCTTCCGCTGGCCGTGGATTTCTGAACTCTACGAATATGTGCAGACGGTCCACCTTCTGCCAGCCGTCGTGTCGGTGATCTTCAATCCCGGCAAGCCGACCTTTAAGGTGACGGCGAAGGACGAATCCATCGCCGAGGCGCGGCTTTCGGAAATCAGCCGCCCGTTCTTCGTCATTTTCGCACTTTTGCTGGTTGCGATGGCCTTTGCCATTTGGCGCATCTATGCAGAGCCATACAAGGCGGACGTCACACTCGTCGTCGGCGGGTGGAACCTGCTCAACCTCATTTTCGCGGGATGTGCGCTTGGCGTCGTCTCCGAGCGCGGCGAAAAATCGGCGTCGCGGCGCATCACCGTCAAGCGGCGCTGCGAGGTCAAGCTTGAGGGTAGCGACGCATGGGTACCGGCCTCCATCGACAACGTGTCGGTGCATGGCCTGCTGATCAATCTTTTCGACAGCACCACCGCTATCGAAAAGAACACGACAGCGATCATTAGGGTGAAGCCTCATAGCGAGGGCGTGCCGGAAACCATGGCCATCAATGTGGTCCGCACGGTCCGGAGCGACGGTTTCATTTCCATAGGCTGCACATTCTCGCCGCAGCGCGCCATCGATCATCGCCTGATCGCCGACCTGATCTTCGCCAATTCCGAGCAATGGAGCGAGTTCCAGCGCGTGCGCCGCAAGAACCCCGGCCTCATCAGAGGCACGGCGATCTTTCTGGCGATATCTCTGTTCCAGACGCAGCGCGGCCTGTTCTATCTGGCCAAGGCGCTCCGGCCCGCCTCCAAAACCGTCAAACCTGCCGGAGTTGTAAAATGACCGGCGGTAAAACGATCAGGAGTTCACTGACAGCACTGATGTTGGGTGTCGTCGCAACCGGTGCGATGGCGCAGTCCTCACCTTTCGACATGTCGCCGGAGAAGCCTGCACAGACAGCCCCGGCACCTGTGCTGCCGCCGACACTTCCCCCAGCTGTACCGCGCCAGCCGCAGCCAGCCCAGCAATCGACCCAGCCTGCAGTGGGCCAGCCTCCTGTGGTAATGCAGCCCGCACCTGCGCCGCAACCGCCGCTGCGGCCGCTGACGCCACCCGTATCCATGCCGCCGCAGGGTCAGGCGAGACCCGCACCCGTTCAGGCATCGTCACCCGCGGCGGATAGCCGTCGCCGGTACATCTTGCCTTACGAAAAGCTCAGCCTTTCCGGCGAAATGGATCGGCGGCAGTGGAGCATTTATCTAACGCCCGAGCAGGTGAATGCCGCCGTTTCGCTGAATATCGGTTATCAGAACGCCATCGTGGTCGCGCCGGAAGACTCGAATTTCCAGGTCAGCCTCAACAATGTTCCGCTGGATACGGCGCGCATTGAGGCGCCCGACGGTGAGGGCAATGTTTCCTTGAAAATTCCACCCGGTGTCCTGCAGGTGGGCGCGAATGTCGTGACGCTTGGCGTGCAGCAGCGCCACAGAACCGATTGCACGATCCAGTCCACTTATGATCTGTGGACCGATGTTAATCCGGCGAACACCTATATCGGCTTTAACGCCGATGTCGCGGGCAACTTCACCAATATCGACGATATCCAGGCAACCGGTCCGGACGCCAAGGCGGCAACGTCGATCGAGATCGTTGCACCTGCGCTCGGCAATCCGGCATTTGCAGATTCGCTGCTGCGCCTTTCTCAGGCTCTGGCACTCCGAACCCAGATGCCGAACCAGACGATCCGTTTCGTGGCAGCACCCTCCGCCGAACGCAAGGCGGGAACGCTGGTAGTTCTTGTCGGCACCGCACGCGAGATTGCCGGCTTCACCGGCGCGGTGCCGCCCGAGGCGTCGGCGGGTGCTTTTGCCGGCTTCGATACAACTGAACCGGGTGGCCTCTCGCCGCTCTTCGTCAGCGGTCCCACCCCGCAGGCGGTACAGGCGGCGATTGAGACGCTGTTTTCCTCGATCTCGCGTACGCCCGGTGCCCAGAGAACGACCTTTTCCACCCGCAGCTGGCATGCGCCGGATGTACCGCTCGTCATGTCGGACCGTCGCATCGCGCTTTCCGAGCTTGGGCTTGAGAGCAGCGAATTTGGTGGACGGCGTTTCCGCAACGAATTCTACGTCGGCATGCCCGCCGACTTTTATGCATCGGCCTATGGCGAGGCGGCCATGCTGCTCGATGCCGCCTATTCCTCGCAGGTGCTGCCCGGTAGCCATATAGACATCTACGTCAATGACGAGATCGCCTCGACCGTGCCGATCTCCAACAATGGTGGCGGCATTTTCCGGCATCTGCCCATCAATGTGACGATGCGCCACTTCAAGCCTGGCCCGAACAAGATCACCATCGAGGCCGTGTTGATGACGGCGCAGGATCAGGTCTGCGCGCCGGGAGCGCCGGCCAGCACGACCCCGCGTTTTGCCCTGTTCGACACATCGGAAATCCATATTCCCGATTACGCGCAGATCGGTCGCAAGCCCGATCTCGCCGCGATGTCCGGTGCCGGGCAGCCCTACAGGTTTGCCGCAAATCCCGTCGCATTGTCGCTTGATCGTTTCGATACCGACACCATGTCGGCGGCGGCGACATTGGTCAGCCGGCTGGCAAGCGCCGCTGGATATCCGATCAATGTCGAGACCGTCGCATCGCCGCTGGTGATCGGGGACCGTGACGCCCTGTTCGTCGGGACGATTTCGCAATTCCCGCAATCGCTGATTAGCCAGTTCAATCTTGTCCCTTCCAGCCAGATATCCTGGAAAATGGGAACGGGCGTTCAGCCGCCTGCGCAGAACAGCGAAACCCTCTTTAATGACTGGCGAGAGCGGGTGGACGGCGGCATCTGGCAAGGCCAGGTTTCCTCCTTTGAGGAGTGGATGAAGCGGAATTTTGATCTGAGTTCCGATACGCTGCGTTTCCTGCCGGCGGCCGAGCAGCCCTATGCGCCGCCCGGCAATGTCTCCTTCATGCTGGTGCAGGGTCTAAGCCCTTCCGGCGAAGGGGTCTGGACGCTGGCTACCGCCCCGACGTCGGCGGAGCTTCGTGACGGCATGTCTTCGATGGTGCGTGAAAACCATTGGCGCGACGTCACCGGGCGGGTCGCAGCTTACGATGCCGGTGCAGAAAAGATCGAAACGGTCGAGGTGGGGCAGCCGTATTTCTACGTCACGCGGGCGTTTTCCCTCTCGAACTGGAGGTTGATCGCTGCTAATTGGCTGTCTTCCAATGTTCTTTCCTATTCGCTGGCATTCATCGGGTTCGTGTCGCTCCTGGGCTTTGCCACCTTCGCGATGCTGCGTATGATGGGGCGACACCGATGAGGCGTGGGATTTTTAGACTTGCCGGCATTTTCTGCGTGTCGCTGATGGCGTTGATCTCAAGCATCTCGATTGCCCGCGCCGCATCTGTCTCGCCTGAGGCCTGGTCGGCCTATAAAAGTGCGTTTCTCGATCCCGGCGGGCGCATCATCGATACCGGTAACGGCAATATCAGCCATAGCGAAGGCCAGGGTTACGGCATGTGGCTTGCCGTTCTTTCAGAGAACATTGCCGACTTCGAGCTGATATGGAGTTTTACCCGCACGGAACTCCTGGTGCGCGACGACGATCTCTCAGCGTGGAAATGGGATCCGCGAACCAGACCGCATGTGACTGACATCAACAATGCCACGGATGGCGATATTCTGATTGCCTACGCGCTGGCGCTGGCTGCCGCGCAGTGGAACCGGCAGGACTATGCCGAGGCATCGGCGGCCATCGCATCGGCCGTCCTCAAGAAAACTGTCGTTCAGCGCGGCGGGCGAACGCTGCTTTTGCCCGCCGCCAGCGGCTTTGGCGAGGTTGACCGGGGCGACGGCCCGGTGGTCAATCCTTCCTATCTGATTTTCGAAGCATTTCCGGTCCTCAATCTCGTCGCACCATCGCCACTCTGGAAGGCGCTTGCCGACGACGGCGTGGCGCAGATCGGTACGTTTGCTTTCAGCGACAGGAAACTGCCCGCCGACTGGGTGTCGATGAAGACGAAACCGCAACCGGCATCGGCGTTTCCGCCCGAGTTTGGTTACAATGCAGTGCGGATTCCGCTTTATCTTGCAAGGGCGAAAATGGGCTCGCCGGAGCTGCTTGACCGCCTGAAAAACGGCATGACGCTGGAAAGCGGTGCTGCGGGAACCTTCGATCTCAAGAGCGGCGCGGTCAAGGACGTTCTGTCGGATCCCGGTTATCGCATCATTCCGGCGCTCGCGGCCTGCGCCGGCGGCGGCCCGGCTGTGCCTGCCGAACTGAAAGGCTTTCAGCCAACGCTTTATTATCCTTCTACATTGCATCTTCTGGCATTGTCGTTTCTGGCAAGGAATAACGGGGAGTGCCGATGAACAAACCGCTGTCTACCTCGGCTCTCATCCTGCTTCTGATTGCTCTCGCCGCCTTCCACTGGCGCGACACCATTCTCGGACGTGTATCGGACATTCATACTTCGGCGGTTGGCGACAACCGTGCGGCGCAGCGCGTTTCTCCAGCGGCAGCCAATCCGGCCCAGATCAACGCGTTCCTTAAAAATCGCGAGATGGCGCAGCTAACCCAACCCGTGACGCCAGCGGTAACGGTGCCGGCGACTGATCCGCAACCGCCGGTTACGCAGACACAGACGGGTGGACAGATATCGCAGCCCCAAATGGCGCAGGCGCCCGCACCCCGCCAGACCCAGCCGGCGTCATCAGACATGCCCGAGGTCGATCTCAGCGCGCTGCGCTATTTCGCGGCCAAGGGCGATACCCAGCGGCTTCAGGCCGAAATCGCGAGGCTGCGCACGCTTTATCCCAACTGGACACCGCCTGCCGATCCGCTCGCCATTCCCGTTAACGGCGATCCCCGGCTCGATGCCATGTGGCAGCTTTATAGCGACGGCCGTTACGCCGAGGTCAGAAAGGCGATCGCCGACCGCCAGCAGGCGGAACCCGGCTGGCAGCCTCCCGACAATCTGACCGGCATGCTTTCCCTCGCCGAGGCTCGCCAGCGGCTCGTCAACGCTTCCGATCTCAAGCAATATTCGACAGTGGTGGACGCGGCCGCCAGCAATCCCGGCCTGCTGACCTGTAGCGAGGTGGATGTCCTGTGGCGGGTTGCCGATGCGTTTGCCAATACCGACCGCATGGGACGGGCGCGCGACGCCTATCTCTACATTCTCAACAATTGCACGACGCCAAGCGACAGGCTCGCCACGGTGCAGAAGGCGTCCGCGCTTTTGCCGGCGGAGATGATCGGCGATTTGCTTGCCAAGGAAAAGCCCAACGCAGACGGTCAGCTGGAATTCGAACCGGTCAAGAACGATCTCGCCCGCCAGTTCGTGGCCAAGGCAGGGGAGAAGGAGGGAATTTCCGTTCCTTCCGCCTATCTGATGCGGCTTGAAAGGCTTGCCGAGACCGACAAGCTTGCAAGCGATGCCTTGTTGCTCGGCTGGTACAATATCCGCCAGAAGAACATGGCGGAGGCGGAAAAGTGGTTTCGCAAGGCGCGGGAAGAGGAAGACAGCGCGTCTGCATCACAGGGGTTGGCGCTGGCGCTGATCGACCGCAACGAGCCACGTGAAGCTGAGGACGTCATGTATAAGTGGCGCACCGCTTCGGACGACGGGCTTGCGACCTATCTTGCCGCGACAGCCAATCTTCTGGCGCTTGAGCCGCCTGTGGTCCTGCCGCCGGATGTGCTGCAGCGCATCGCCGCTGAAACAATAACTCGCAAGGATGCGGCGACCGCGCAGCAGTTCGGCTGGTATTCGCTTGCTTTCCGGCAGACGCCGCTCGCCTTGCAATGGTTCAGCACTGCGCTTGGCTGGAAAGCCGATGACGAACCGTCGGCCTATGGCATGGCAGTCAGCTATCACGATCTGCGCAATCTCGCCGGTCTGCGCAGCATACAGCAGCAATGGGCAAGCCGCTCGCAACGCATCGCTGATGTGGGAACGGCACGTATGGTGGACCAGTCCGCGCAGCAGATAGCGCCCGTCACCGCACCGCCTGTCGCCACAGCTTCCCAGACAACGGCACCCGCGCCCTATGCGCCGCAGCCTGAGACAGTGGTGGCTTATAGCCAGCCGTCTGTCCAGCAGCCGGCTCCGGAACCTTCGCGCAAGCAGGCGCGTCTGCCAGCGCAGACGCAGAGGACCGTAAGTGCCTCGTCACGTCCACGCTCCTGCGCGGTCTATCCCGATCCCCAGCGCCTGCCCGCACAGCAGGCGCTTGATCTCGGCTGGTGCCTGATGGAGACCAACCGGCCGGCGGAAGCCCTGAAGGCTTTCGAATCCGCCATTGCCGGCGGCCAGCCGACTGTTAAAAGCGATGCGGCCTATGGCCAGAGCCTTGCCTATCTGCGCATGGGGCTGACGGACCATGCCGCTGTCTCGGCGACGAAATCGCGCATGGACCGCCCGCGCGCGACTGAGTTGCAGGTTTCAATCCTGGCCGACAGGGCGGTTTCCGCCTTCCAGTCCAAACGTTATGCGGAAACGCTTCTCCTGCTTGATCAGCGTGCGCGGCTTGCCGATGAGCGCACCGATCTCATGGTATTGCGCGGTTATTCCTATCTTGCCATGAACCGCTACGCCGATGCTGCGCAGATTTTCGAAAGTCTGACGTCCATTGGCGATAAGGAGGGCATCAGGGGACTGGCAGCGGTCCGTGCCGCCCGGCCGAGCAGAGGGCCCCAGGGCGGCTGATGGCGTTGGGCGGCAATGGGCTGCCGTTGCTTACCCCGCGTCGGTGAGGTTGCGGATGATGCGCATGAAGATGCGTGCGCCGATATCGATCAGCCCATCCGGAAAGTCGTAGTCGGGATTGTGCAGGTTGGGATAGTCCTTGCCTGCACCCAAAAAGAACATGGCCGATGACGAGACGGCGCGGAACCTTCCGAAATCCTCGGAGGCTCGCATCGGCAAACCTTCCGACCCGTGGGAAATTTTCTCCGCAGTCAGCGCCCGCAGGATATGGTCGACGGCTTCCGGCGCATTTTCGCAATGCAGGAAAACATCGTCATAGGCGATATCGAGTGTCAGTTTCTGTTCTTCGGCCACCTTTTCTGCCAGCGCTTCCGCATCCGCGCAGAGTTTTTCCATTCGGTCGTCTGTCAGCGTCCGGAGCGTCGCCCAGATTTCCGCATCTGCCGGAGAAATGCCGAAGGCCGCTTCACCCATCACGGCATGGGTGATTGTCACCATCGAAAAATCGGGTTGCGGTGGAAAGCCGGAACCGAGATCGGTCAAAGCCGGCATCAACTCAGATATCGCCCGCATCGGCGAGACGCCATGCTCCGGTGAGGAGGCGTGCGCGGTCTTGCCGGAGAAGCGGATTTTGATGCCGCGTGATGCGCAGTTGACCGGCCCTTCCACCACGCTGACATGGCCGAATGGCAGGCCTGGAAGATTGTGAAGAGAAAAGGAATAATCCGGCTTCATCTCGCCAAAGCGCGGATCGGCGATGACGGCGCCCGCGCCCGCACCTGTCTCTTCCGCCGGTTGGTAGAGCAGTACGACGCTGCCGGTTTCCGGGCGCTTTCTGGAAAGTCCAAGTGCAAGCGCCGTCAGAATGGTGGAATGACCGTCATGGCCGCAAAGATGGCCCTTACCATCTGTGCCGGAGCGGTATTCGGCGTCGGTTTTTTCCTGAATGGGCAGAGCGTCGAGTTCCGAGCGGATGAGGACTACCGGACCGCTTTTGCCGCTGTCATAGACCGCTGCCACGCCATGACCACCCAGATCGGTGAACATCCGATCCGGTTTTGCCTGCTCGAGGAAATCGCGAATACGCCGCGCTGTTTCCTTCTCCTCGCCGGAAATTTCCGGATGGCGGTGCAGATCATGGCGCAGCTCGATGAGGTCAAGCATATCCTTGTTGGTCAGAAACATAAAAAACCCTTGCAAGTCGTCCGGCCGATTTTTTCTGCCGCAACTTACAGGTCATTACGTTCAATGCAAAACCTTTGGCGGACGCCAGCGCTTGCCCGTCGATTTTGGCCTGGCGCTCAGCGTGATGACATCGGCAGGCAGCGGAATCCTGGCCTTTCTCAGTTCCAGCCGGGCAAGGGCTGCGCGCGCCTTTTCGGCATATTCCAGATGCGTAGCGTCGTCAGAATGGTAATGCTGCAATCTGTCGAGGATTTCGGCGCCTTCCATCGTTCTTTCGGCCGCAATCAGCGCCACGGCGCATTTGTAGAGCGCCTCGCGGTGGAAGGGGGCGCGATTGGTCACCTGACGGAATGCTTCGGACGCCTCATGATATTGTCGTTGCGCCAACCGCGCTTCGCCTATGCGCATCCACAGCAGAACCGGGTCCTGACCGCTGCCGAGGAGACCGAGGAAAGCGATTTCCGCCTCACGGAATTCACCGCGGTCGAAGGTCAGATTGGCCAGCCCGAATTGTGCGCCAAGGTGATCGGGCGCGGCTGACAGCACCTGGGAAAAGGCGATGTTGGCGGCCGCCTTCTTGCCCGTCTTGTAAAGTTTGAGGCCCTCTTCGTAGACGAAGCGTATGCTGCGCGTGTGGAGCTTGCCGCCGAGATTGTCGCCCGAGCGGGTGCGGAACAGCGTGCAGCTGAGCTTGTGCTCCTCCGGGCCGAAGAAATATTTGTACGGCTCGTTGCCTCGCAGGAAATCATAAGTCTTGAAACCCTGTTCGATCGCCCTGCGGATGCAGTGTCCGTGCAGCACGAGGCCGGGTGAGGGGGTCTTCCAGTTCTCGTCACGACCGGTGATGTAGAACAATACCGACTTTTTCTGCCGGTCGATGATGTTGGCAAGCGCGCCGAGCGGCTGGTCGCCGAACCAGAGGACCGGCACTTCCAGATCGCCGCGTATATAGACATCCATCAGCATTTGCCGTGTTGCACCGATCAACAGTTCGGTGCGCTCCTTGCCCTTGTGGGGCGCCCAGCGGATGCGCCAGAAATCGAACAGGATGCCCATGTCCCGCTTGATTGTTTCTCTCGTTGCGAAGGTGATGCGGTATTCGTCACCGCCTTCCACCTTCCTCATGAAGCGCCGGAGCTTTTGCCGGGACTGGCTGCTCATATGGCTGTCGAGATAGGAGTCGAACGTGTCCGGCAGGGCCACGACCGGGCAGATGCAATTGTTGATGTTATAGGGGTTGGTCGGCATGTTGTCGCGAAACATGACGAGCGGCCCCTGAAGCGCGCGGATCATCGTGTCGCGCCGCTCCGGTGGGCCGGAAAGATAGTCGAGCTTGAGTTCGGTCCAGTTCTGCTGCCGAATATAGGAACAGAAACCGGCAACCGCGTTATTTTCATATTCCGGCAGGGTAATGAAGCCGGTGTAATCCGCCGCGGCATTGCCAGCCATGACGATGCTGTCGTGGAAGCGGCCGGTTCTCTTGTCCGGTTCGGTGACGATGCGCAGCGGAAAAAATGCCACATAGGGCGAGCCTTCGGGACGTTCCCTGAGCGCCAGGATGAACCAGCGCTTGCGGCGCGGCATGTAATCCCGCAGCCAGCCCCAGGACAGGAAGTGTCGGGAATGGGGATCGGCCATGAACACCGTTTCCCAGTTTTGCCGGATTGCCTCGAAGCCGGCGTCGGTGTCGATGATGTCGATACGCATTCGTCCCCCTCCCAATACGGATCACAGATTCGGGAGATTGCATTTTATGAGCAAATGGCCGGCTTCAAATATTCCCTTCGGGTGAAAGGCCTATATCAAATGGGATTAGCCCGTGACGCGGCAACCATTCGTGCACCGCGACAAAATAGCCCTTGTCAGCGGGTCGCAGCACTCTAACATGCGGGCTGAATGCGCGACCGGCTCAACGGTTCGCATGGCAAAGGAGTTCTTTCATGGCTGTTCCTTTTATGCTTTTGACTGGTGCGAGCCGCGGAATAGGGCATGCCACCGTCAAGCTGTTTCAGGAAAAAGGCTGGAGAATCCTGACCGTATCGCGACAACCCTTTTCGGAGGAATGCCGCTGGCCATCTGCGCGCGAAAGCCATATCCAGGCCGATCTGGAGGACCTGTCCCGCATCGACGATCTGGCCGACGAGGTGCGCTCGCGCCTGCCGGAAGGAAAGCTGGCCGCACTCGTCAACAATGCCGGAATCTCGCCGAAGGGCGAAGGCGGTAGCCGCCTTGGCGTTGCCGACACAACGGCGGAGATCTGGACGCGGGTGCTCAACGTCAATCTCGTCTCGACGGCGCTTCTTGCCCGTGCGCTTCTGCCGGAACTGGAGGCGGCAAAAGGCTGCATCGTCAACGTTACCTCCATTGTCGGCTCGCGGGTGCACCCTTTCGCGGGCGTCGCCTATGCCGCATCGAAGGCGGGACTTGCAGCTCTGACACGGGAGCTGGCGCATGAATTCGGCCCGCGCGGCGTGCGCGCCAATGCCATAGCGCCCGGCGAAATCAACACCGCCATACTTTCACCCGGAACCGCTGAACTCGTGGAAGCGCAGGTCCCGCTCGGGCGGCTAGGCACCACGGCGGAGGTGGCGCAGACCATCTACTTCCTCTGCTCGGAGCAGTCGAGCTACATCAACGGCGCAGAAATTCTCATCAATGGCGGCCAGCACGTCTGACGCTTCAGCCCATCCAACCGAAACGGAGCCTTTATCCCATGACCATTCTGCCGAATTCCGTCGAGGCACGCGATATCGCCTACCAGATGCATCCAAACGTCAATCTGCGTAAATTCGAAAAGACCGGTGGTCTGGTCATCGAAAGTGGTGAAGGCATCTATGTGACCGACAGCAGCGGCAAGCGTTATATCGAGGCGATGGCAGGGCTTTGGTCTGTGGCGCTTGGCTTCGGTGAACAGCGACTGGTGGACGCTGCGACGAAGCAGATGCAGAAGCTGCCCTATTACCACACCTTTTCCTACAAGACGCACGGCCCGTCGGTCGATCTTGCCGAGTTGCTGATCGAGCTTGCACCAGTGCCGATGTCGAAGGTCCATTTCACGTCTTCGGGATCGGAGGCGAACGATCTCGTTGCCAAGATGGTGTGGTATCGCTCCAATGCGCTGGGCAAAAAGGACAAGAAGAAGATCATTGGCCGCATCAAGGGTTATCATGGCGTGACGATTGCCTCGGCCTCGATCACCGGCCTGCCGCGCAACCATGAAAGCTTCGACCTGCCGCTGGACCGCATGCTGCATACGGCCTGCCCCTCCTATGTGCACTTCGGCAAGCAAGGTGAAAGCGAGGCGGATTTTACCGCGCGTATTCTGAAGGAACTCGAAGATCTGATCCTCAGCGAAGGCCCGGAAACCGTTGCCGCCTTCTGGGGCGAGCCGGTGATGGGTGCCGGCGGGGTTCTTCTGCCGCCTGAAGGTTATTGGGAAGGTGTGCAGGCGATCCTGAAGAAATACGACATTCTGCTTGTCGTGGACGAGGTCATCTGCGGGTTCGGCCGCACCGGCAAGATGTTCGCCTGCGAGACCTACGGCATCAAGCCGGATGTGCTTGTTGTTTCCAAGCAGATATCCTCATCCTACATGCCGCTGTCGGCGATCATCATGAATGACGGTTTCTACCAGCCGATCGCAGACGAATCCGACCGGATCGGCTCCTTCGGTCATGGTTATACCGCCTCCGGCCACCCGGTCGCGACGGCCGTCGGTCTCGAAAACCTGAAGATCATTCAGGAGCGCGATCTGGTCGGTAATGTCGCGAGGCTGGAAGGCAAGTTCCTCGATCATCTGAAAGCGCTTTCCGACCATCCGCTGGTACATTCCTCGCGCGGCGTCGGTCTTCTTGGCGCGCTGGAGATAAAGCCGTGGGAAGGTACGAAGCCGGGCGATGCGACGCTCGCCATTGCCGCCGGCATTGAGGATGAGGGCGTGATTACTCGTCCGATCGGCGAATCGATCTGCTTCTGCCCACCGCTAATCATCACGGCCGAGCAGCTTGATGAGCTGTTCGCTGGCGTTAAGCGGGGACTGGACAAGGTTGCGGCCGCACGTGCCTGATGACTTTGCGAATGTCCCGGCCGGTTCGTCCGGCCGGGCACCGCTGTGGGCTTGCCTTATCCCCGGTATGCCACAAGCACCGCGCCGCAGGCGATTAGCACCACACCCAGCCAGTTGGGCAGCGACAGCCGTTCCCCCAGAAACAGAACCGCGAAGACGGCGACGAACACGACACTGAGCTTGTCGATGGGGGCGACGCGGGCGGCATCGCCGATTTTCAGCGCCCGGAAGTAACATATCCAAGATGCGCCGGTCGCCAGCCCCGAAAGCACGAGAAAGGTCCAGGTACGCGCCGAAATGGTGGAGGGCTGCTGCCAGTTGCCGGTAACATAAACCATCAGGCCAGCGGCAGCGAGAATGACGATGGTGCGTATGAAGGTGGCGAAATCGGAATTGACGTTTTCGATGCCGATTTTCGCAAAAATCGCAGTCAATGCCGCAAAGGCCGCCGATAGCAGCGCCCAGAATTGCCAGGCCAGAAACAGGTTCTTCATAAGGGCCTACTCCGTTTTTCGCATTCGTTCTCGCTCGATCTGGCCTATAACATCCGCACGGCGATAAAAACCGTTTTCGACGGTTGGAAGGGCTTCAAACGATGAAAGGCCGGAGCATCGATCTGATGCGCCGGCCTTCATTCGAGAGCCTGCCCGGACGAACCGGGACAGGCTGGACCTTGGGAGGTCGTGTTATTCGGCGGGCTGAACCGCACCCGGAAGCGAATCCACATCGGCGATGCCGGTGAATTCTTCCTTGCCGCTGAGAACGCGGGCGAGCTGTTCCTGATCCAGTTCACCTTCCCAGCGGGCAACAACGATGGTGGCGACCGCATTGCCGACGAAGTTGGTGAGTGCGCGGCATTCCGACATGAAGCGGTCGATGCCGAGGATGAGCGCCATGCCGGCAACCGGAACCGACGGCACGACGGAGAGCGTTGCGGCCAACGTGATGAAGCCAGCGCCTGTGATGCCAGCAGCACCCTTGGAGGAGAGCATGGCCACGAGCAGCAGAAGGATCTGTTCGCCGAAGGAGAGGTGGATGCCGGTCGCCTGTGCGATGAAGAGGGCAGCCAGCGTCATGTAGATGTTTGTGCCGTCGAGGTTGAAGGAATAACCGGTGGGGATGACGAGACCGACGACGGAGCGCTTGCAGCCCGCCTTTTCCATCTTGCTCATCAGGCCCGGCAGGGCGGCTTCCGAAGACGAGGTGCCGAGAACCAGCAGCAGTTCTTCCTTGATGTAGCGGATAAGCGCGACGATCGAGAAGCCGTTATAGCGGCAGACAGCGCCGAGGACCACGAACACGAACAGTGCTGATGTGACGTAGAAGGTGCCGATCAGCATCGCGAGGTTGGTGACGGACGAGATGCCGTATTTGCCGATGGTGAATGCCATGGCGCCGAAGGCACCGATGGGGGCGGCCTTCATCAGTATCGCGACCAGCTTGAAGATCGGATACATCATGGCATGCATGAAATCGGTGACGGGCTTGCCCTTTTCGCCGACGATACCGAGCGCGATGCCGAACAGCACGGAGAAGAACAGCACCTGCAGGATATCACCGCTGGCAAATGCGCCGACGATGGTGGTCGGGATGATGTTCATCAGGAAGCCGGTGATGGTCTGCTCATGGGCCTTGTCGGCGTAGGTCGCGACGGCCTTGGCATCCAGCGTGGCCGGATCGATGTTCATGCCGGCGCCCGGCTGCACAGTGTTGGCGACGATGAGGCCGACAATGAGCGCGAGGGTGGAGAACACGAGGAAGTAGATCATGGCCTTGCCGGCCACGCGTCCAACCTTCTTCATATCGTTCATGCCGGCGATGCCGGTTGCGACAGTGAGGAAGATGACGGGAGCGATGATCATCTTGACGAGACGGATAAAGCCGTCGCCGAGCGGCTTCAGCTGTTCGCCAAAGGCCGGATAGAAATGGCCAAGTGCGATACCGGCGATAATGGCGACCAGAACCTGGAAATACAGGTGCTTGTAGAATGGCTGCTTGGCGTGGCCTGCCGCCACGGTTGTTGTATCGATCATGTTTTTTCCTCCTCGGCCTCACCCTGCCTTAATTGGCCTCCCGGGATCGCCGTGTCGTTGACGGCTTCGCGCCGATTGAGGAGTCATGTGCAATACGCATGCCAGACTTGCTTATTTGGTGTAACTGGCTGATTTACAAAGTACTTTTTATTGACGCCGTATCAGCTCGCCGGTGTATGTGCGGATATCCGGACAAAACCTCTTGCGGTCTGTGTGTAAATCCGCACAATTGCCGCATGACCCAAGAAGATCAGGCCTCTTATTCCCAGGCACGACGGCGCGCTCAATGGCTGGCGTTGGCGGGCTTGTGGCTGCTCGTCAGCCTGGGAGTTCTGTTGGTTGCCGATGACTTTGCGCGAAACCAGGCAATACGCACCGCCGCGTCCGAGGCCTCCACCGATGCCGAACTCAAGATCGCGCTTCTGAATGTTGCGCTGGAGCGGCCGCGCGCCATTCCGCTGGTTCTGTCCGGCGATCCCGACCTTGCGATTGCGCTGGATGGCGGTGGCGCGCCTGCCATTGACCGGCTGAACCGCAAGCTGGAGGGGCTGATCGAAGGTACGCAGTCCTCTGTCATCTACGTGACCGGACCGACCGGCTTGACAATTGCCTCGAGTAACTGGCGACAGGCCGACAGCTTCGTCGGCTCCAATTATGCCTTCCGCGAGTATTTTCAGGCGGCGATGAATACCGGCATGTCCGAACATTATGCGCTTGGCAATGTCAGCCGCCGGCCGGGCCTTTATATCTCGCGCCGCATCGATGCCGCAGACGGTCGGCCGCTCGGCGTCGTCATCGCCAAGGTGGAGTTCAACCGTCTGGAGGCGGATTGGAACATCGGCGGCAAACCGGTCTATGTGGTTGACAGGAACGGCGTCGTGCTGATGACGAGCGTGCCGGATTGGCGCTTCAAGACCGTAGCGCCGATTGACGAGGCGCGACGCAAAGCCATTTCCGAAAGCCTGCAATTCGGTAACGAGGCGCTTACGACGCTGCCGTTCCGGATGGCGCGACTCTCGAGCGACGGCGTTCCGCTCGTCCGTGTCGATGACCCGGCAAGTGAGCGCGGCGATTATCTGCGGTTGGAAACGCCGGTGCCGACGACCTCATGGACACTGCATTATCTGCAGCCGGTGGCACCGGCGCTGAACGCCGCCATTCGCGAGGGCAGGGTGGTGGCGCTGGCAACGCTGATGCCGCTTATGGCGCTTTCGGCTCTGTGGCTGTGGCGCAGGCACAAGGCGCTGAGGGAAAAGGAAGAGGAGCAGCGCGCCCGCACCGAGCTGGAAATGAAGGTGCAGGAGCGCACCCGTGACCTGACGAGGACCCGCGACCATCTTCAGGCGGAAATTGCCCTGCACGAAAAGACGACAGGTGAATTGCGCAACGTGCAGCACGAGCTGGTGCAGGCCAACCGTCTCTCCATTCTAGGGCAGGTGGCGGCGGGCGTTGCCCACGAAATCAACCAGCCGGTAGCGACGATTCGCGCCTTTGCCGACAATGCCCGCACCCTGCTGAAACGCGACCGCATGGCGGAGGCCAACGAAAATCTCGAAAACATCGCGGCATTGACCGATCGCATCGGCACGATTACCGGCGACCTGAAGATATTGGCGCGCAAGGGCCGCACCGCTGCCGAACCGGTCAGTCTCAAACTGGTCATCGAAGGCGCGGTGATGCTGTTGCGCAGTCGTTTTTCCGGACAGATGGATGCACTTGATATCGTGTTGCCGGATCAGGACCTGAAGGTGCTTGGCAGCCGCATCCGGCTCGAGCAAATTCTCATCAACCTTCTGCAAAACGCACTGGAAGCCACTGAAGCGATTGATGCGGCGCGTGTCGAGGTGCGGGTGCGCGAGGAAGGGGACATGGTCTTGCTTTCGGTCAGCGACAATGGGACCGGCATTCCCGAAGCGATCCGCGCCCAACTTTTTTCGCCCTTTAATACATCCAAGGAAAGCGGCCTAGGCCTTGGTCTCGTCATCTCCAACGATATCGCCTCCGACTATGGCGGGCGGATTGAGGTAACGAGCAGCGAGGCAGGCACGTCTTTTTCCGTATATCTGAAGCGAGCATGACATGATGGCAGGTGGAACCATATTTCTGGTGGATGACGACTCCCAGCTGCGCAAGGCGATGGTGCAGACGTTGGAACTCGACGGATTGCCCGTCACCTCCTTTTCCCGCGCCGAACAGGCACTTGCAGCGCTCAACGAGGATTTCGACGGCGTCGTCATCACCGATGTTCGCATGCCCGGCATGACCGGGCTTGAGTTCTTCGACCATGTCCGCAGGATTGATGCCGATCTGCCGGTTATCCTCATCACTGGCCACGGTGATGTGCCGATGGCGGTCGATGCCCTTCACAACGGCGCCTATGATTTCATCGCCAAACCATTCCCCGCCGAACGCATGGTTGAAAGCGCCCGCCGCGCGCTGGAAAAGCGCCGCCTCGTGCTGGAAAACCGCGCGCTTCGCCGGGCGAGTGCTCAAGCCGAGGACGATTTGCCGCTGATTGGCCAGACGCCCGCCATGGAACGCCTGCGCACCACGCTCCGGCACATTGCTGATACGGATGTAGACGTGCTGGTGGCAGGTGAGACGGGCAGCGGCAAGGAAGTGGTGGCAACGGCGCTGCATCGCTGGAGCAAGAAGCGATCCAGGGGCAATTTTGTGGCGCTGAATTGTGGTGCGCTGCCGGAAACGGTGATCGAAAGCGAGCTTTTCGGCCATGAGCCGGGTGCTTTCACCGGTGCGCAGAAAAAACGCGTTGGTCGCATCGAACATTCAAGCGGCGGCACGCTGTTTCTCGACGAGATCGAAAGCATGCCGCTTGCCGTACAGGTGAAGATGTTGCGCGTTCTGGAAATGCGCGAGGTCTCGCCACTCGGTTCAAATGAGGAGCGACCGGTCGATATTCGCGTGGTGGCGGCGGCGAAGGTGGATCTCGGCGACCCGGCCGAGCGTGGCACGTTTCGCGAGGACCTATATTACCGGCTGAATGTGGTGACGCTGTCGATACCGCCGCTGCGCGAACGCAAGGCGGATATTCCGCTGCTGTTTTCGCACTTCGTCACCAAGGCCGCCAACCGATTCAACATGCCGGTGCCGCAGATCAGCGCCGGCGTTTCCCGCCGCCTTAACGACTACGACTGGCCGGGCAATGTGCGCGAACTCGGGCATTTCGCTGAAAGGGTAGTATTGGGGCTGGAGATGGATGCGGCCACCACGACTGTTTCGCAATCGAGCATTCCGGCTTCCGGCACCCTGCCGGAGCGAATGGATGAAATAGAAGCGCAGATCATTCGCGAAACGCTTGTGCAATCTAATGGCGACGTGGCCGAAACCATTGCGACACTCGGCATTGCCCGCAAGACCTTTTACGACAAGCTGCAACGTCACGGCATCAACCGGGCGGATTATGTGAAAAGCGGCGCTGCTTGAGGTGCCGCAGGATCTGGGGCGACACTTAATGAAAAGCCGCGGACGTTTCCGTCCGCGGCCTGATTATTAACAGCGATAACTGCGCAGACGTTGTCCCAGATCAACCCGCTACGCAGAAATGACGCTGGCCGTCATTGCCGACATAAGTGCCGGAGCGGCCGTTGAAGCTGCGATAACGCTGCGAGCAATAATCGTACCAGGCGTTCGTCCACGGCTCGATGGTGCGGTAGGTACGGCGTTGCTGGTAGTAGCCGGAATTATTGTCATAGACCGGTTGGGCACGGTAAACCGGTGCCGGACGATAGACCGGAGCGGGTCGATAAACGGGCTGCGGCTGTGGCTGATAATAGCGGTAGTCCGGCTCTTCGTACACATAGCTCGGTTCATAGCGACGCGGCGGGTCGATATAGACGCGCTCGTCGTCTACCGGTGCCGGGCGGGAAAGGGCTGAGCCAACGGCGACACCGGCGGCAAGGCCAAGCACGCCACCCAGAATAGCGGCATCGCGACGGTCGCGGCGGCCCCAGTCATCGGCGGATGCGCTGTTGAAGGGCACGATGGTGGCGGCGGCGGCGGCGATAGCCAGAACGGTTTTAGCTGCAAAGGACGACATGATCTTCTTCCATCCGGATGGCAGGGCGCTGCCAGTTGCAAATTCGATGGTTAAAGAAATATAGCGCGCCTGCTGAACGGGCGCTGAATGAATTGTGGCGGCTGGCGACAGCTCGCAATTCCTGTTTGCGCAAGCCGCGCTTCGCGCTAGAACTCAAGTTCAAACAGGACAATTCCATGAGCCTTGCCCATATAACCGTCAATTCCGATTCATCCCACGAAGACCGTGCCCAGGCTATTCGAGATACGCTGCGCGACGCCATTGTCGACCGACGGCTTGCCCCGGGAACGAAGCTGTCGGAATCGGAAGTGGGAACGCTGTTCGATGTCAGCCGCACGGTGGTGCGGGCGGCTCTTCAGATGCTGGCTTACGAAGGACTGGTCAAGGCCGAGCGCAACCGCGGCGCTTTTGTCTCCAATCCCACACCGGACGAAGCGCGGCAGGTCTTTGCGTCGCGCCGGCTGATCGAGCCCGGCGTTCTGGACGCCGCAATCGAAAAGATCACGCCTGCGGCGGTGAAGCAGCTGAGAGAGCATCTGGTTCAGGAAAGCCGCCACCAGCATGAGCGCGGCCCGCACGCCAGGCGCGCGGAAATCAAGGCATCAGGCGATTTCCACCTGATGCTGGCCTCGCTTGCCGGCAATGCCATCCTCGAAAAATTCATGGACGAACTGGTCGCCCGCTCGTCGCTGGTTATCGCGCTCTACGGGCGCTCGGGCGTTTCAAGCTGCGGCCACAACGATCATGCCGACCTGCTCGATGCACTGGAGGCGAAGGATGCGGCAAAGGCCCGTGCCTTGATGCTGCAGCACCTCGATCACATCGAGGCCGATCTCGACCTTCGCATGAAGGAAGGATTGGCGCTGAAGGATGCACTGGCACTTTGAGCGGCCACCATCCCCGCCCTTAAGACGGGGATAAGCGCCATGTCGCACTTCAGGCTGCGTAACGGCTGAGTGCCAGATCGTGCGTGTCTATCTCGGGCTTGTTCCCGCTGATGAGATCGGCAAGCACACGGGCCGAGCCGCAGGACATGGTCCAGCCAAGCGTACCGTGGCCGGTGTTGAGATAAAGATTGCTGTAGCGGGTGGCGCCGATGACAGGCGTACCATCCGGCGTCATCGGGCGCAGGCCGCACCAGAATTTCGCCTTGCTCTGGTCACCTGCGCCGCCGAACAGGTCTTCCACCGAATGGGCCAGAGTTTCCTGTCTTGCTGCGGGCAGATCCTTGCTGAAACCGGCGATTTCCGCCATGCCACCGGCGCGGATCCGCGAGCCGAGCCGGGTGATCGCCACCTTGAACGTTTCGTCCATCACGGTCGAAACGGGCGCGCGTTCCTCCTTCACGATCGGAACCGTGATGGAGTAGCCCTTGACCGGGTAAACCGGCAGGGTAAGGCCGAGCTGGCGGACGAATTGCGGGGAATAGCTGCCCAGCGCGGCGACGAAAATATCGGCTTCCACCAGCCCCTTGGTGGTCTCCACGGCCTTGATACGGCCTGCCTCGACGATGGGGCGCATGATGCCGGTATCGTAGATGAAGGTGACACCCGCCTCTTCAGCCATGCGCGCAAGTTCGGTGGTGAACATGAAGCAGTCGCCGGTTTCATCACCGGGCAGGCGCAGGCCGCCGACGATCTTTTCCCTGGAAGGAGAAAGGCCAGGCTCGATGGCGGCGCAGCCTTCGCGGTCGAGAATTTCGAAAGGCACGCCACCTGCCGTCAGCACGTCCACATCCTTGCCGATGGCATCGAACTGCTTCTGGGTGCGGAAAACCTCCAGAGTGCCCTGCATGCGCTGGTCGTATTCTATCCCGGTTTCGTCGCGCAGCGCCATCAGGCAATCGCGGCTATATTCGGCAATGCGCACCATGCGGCTCTTGTTGATGGCATAACGCGCCGATGTGCAATTGCGCAGCATCTGGCTCATCCAGCGCCACGCCGCCGGATCGGCGGTCGGGCGGATGATGAGCGGGGCATGTTTCATGAACAGCCATTTCATGGCCTTCATCGGAATGCCGGGCGCGGCCCATGGCGAGGAATAGCCGGGGGAAACCTCGCCGGCATTGGCAAAGCTGGTTTCAAGTGCTGCGGCCGGCTGGCGGTCGATCACCGTCACCTTGTGTCCGGCTTTGGCCAGATACCAGGCGGAGGTCACGCCGACGACGCCGGCTCCGAGGATAGTGACGTTCATGATCGTCTCACTTATGGCTCACAGATGTTGAAGCGACGGCCGGGGTTTCGCCCGGCTGAATATAATTGCGGCGGTAACGGCGTCCGAGGCCGGTCAGGATTTCATAGGCGATCGTGCCCGCGTCCTCGGCAATGTCTTCCAGCGTCTGGTCAGGCCCGATCATCTGCACGAAGCTGCCTTGCGTCAATGTTCCCAAGGGCAGGGCGGATATGTCGAGAATGATGCTGTCCATTGAAACGCGACCAGCAATGGGCAGGCGAACGCCATTGTACCATGCCGCACCGCGATTGCTGAGCGATCGCGGCAGGCCATCGGCATAACCAGCAGCGATCGTCGCAAGCCGCGTCGGCCTGGCCGCTTCGAATGAGCCGCCATAACCGACCAGCGATCCGGCGGGAACGTCGCGGGTCTGAATAACGGCGACATCAAGCCGGACAACCGGTTTCATCGGGTTGGGACGGGTAACGGAGGGCGCGCCGCCATAAAGCGCGATGCCGGGGCGTAGCAGGGAGTTGTGATAGTCGTTGCCCAGAAAGATGCCGCCGGAATTGGAAAAACAGACGGATACATCAGGAAAAGCGACAGCGGCTTTTCGCATCACAGAGAGTTGGGCGGCATTGGAGAGGTGATCCGGCTCGTCGGCGCAGGCGAGGTGGCTCATCACGAAGGCGATGTCGATACCATCAAGCAGTTGCGGCCGGGAGGCGAGGACTTCAAGCTCCTCGGGAGAGAGGCCGAGACGGCACATGCCGGTGTCGATCTGCACTGCGGCGGGTAATGTCTTGCCAAGATTTTTGGCGTGGGCCGCCCATTGGGCGATCTGCTCGAGCGAATTCAGAACCGGTGTGACGGCCATGGCTGCGCAGGAGGTTTCGTTACCGGGCTGAAGCCCGTTGAGGACGAAAATCCGCGCTTCCGCTGAAAGACGCAGCCGGAGCGCCAGCGCTTCATCGATATGGGCGACGAAGAAATTCCGGCAGCCCGCGTCAAACAGCCCCTGCGAGACGATATCCGCGCCGAGGCCGTATGCGTCAGCCTTGACGACCGCTGCCGTCTGCGATGTGGGTGCCATTGCCGCAAGCGCGAGATAATTATCGCGCAATGCGCCAAGATCGATGGTCAGATGGCCGCTTGCACCACCCGCTGCATGCTGGCGGCTGATCTGCATGTCCATGGTCGTTCACCCTCATTTTTATCATATGAGAGTATTGCAACGATTGTCGAATTTCTTGGCTATTGTTCGAATAAGATGCGATAAAAATGCAAACTACGCAACTTTCATTGTCATATTGGAATTTTCTATGTCGTCACTCGACGCGACCGACCGCCACATCATCCGCCTGCTCCGGCTCAATGCCCGCATCAGCAATGCGAAACTTGCTGCGGAAGTCGGCCTTTCGGCCTCTGCCTGCCTTCGCCGGGTCGATATTCTGGAACGGGAGGGTATCATCCGGGGCTATACGGCGCTGACCAGCGGCCTTGCCGGCGGCGAGGTGATCTCGGTCATCGTGCAGATCACGCTCGACCGCCAGACGGAGGATTTTCTCAACAGGTTTGAGAACGCGGTGCGGCGTTATCCAGAAATTCGCGAATGTTACCTGATGACGGGCGGGTCGGATTATTTCCTGCGATGTGAGGCGGAAAGTGCGGGCGATTTCGAGCGCATCCATAAGGAGATTCTGTCGAAGCTGCCGGGTGTTTCGCGGATTCATTCGAGTTTTGCGATCAGGAATGTGCTGGCGACGCCGAAGGCGCGGTGAGTAGTTTTTTCGAGAAGACAATTACGCAGCGGAATATGCGGTTGCCCCTCTGTCCGGTAGGACAGAGGGGGGTAAGCCCCTCACTCTGCATGTCGATGTCACCCCCACCACCGATAAAAATGATGCACCGGTCCCCGACCGTCCCCGACGGCAAGCCCCCGACCAGCGTCAAGCGCCCCATTCAGATAGTCCTTCGCAAGACCAACCGCCTCACGCAATTCACAACTCTTGGCCAAATGAGCCGTAATCGCTGCCGCCAGCGTGCATCCTGTCCCATGGTCGTTTTTCGTGTCCACTCGCATAGCGGAAAGCGCCTGCACGGTGCCGTCTGCAAACAGATAATCCGTACTCTGTGGCCCGTCGCCATGGCCGCCCTTGATGAGCACGGCTTTCGCGCCCACCTTCAGGATCATCTCGGCCTGACGGGTGATCTCCGCCTCGGTGTCTGCAATCGGCAACCCGGTGAGAAGCGCTGCTTCAGGCAGGTTCGGCGTGACGATGGTGGCGAACGGCAGCAGGTCGCGCCGCAATGTCTCGATCGCATCCGCATGCAACAGACGGTCGCCGGAGGTCGCAACCATCACGGGGTCGAGCACCACCGGCTGGGGCTGCTGCCGAAGCCTTGCAGCTATGGCCGCGATGGTTTCGATCCGCGATACCATGCCGATCTTCACCGCATTGACGGCAAGATCGGAAAAAACCGCATCCATCTGCGCGACGATGGTGGCGACGGAAATATCCTCCACTGCCGTCACACCTTTGGTGTTCTGCGCGGTGATGGCGGTGATGACGCTGGCGGCATAGGCGCCGAGTGCCGAGAAAGTCTTGATGTCGGCCTGAATGCCCGCGCCGCCGCCGCTGTCTGAGCCGGCGATGGTCAATGCGATTGCTGTCATGAATGTCTCGCTTTCAGCGCTGCATCGACTGCCGCGCGGAAGTCCCTGGTTGTGCTGGCAATATCGTTTGCGCGGAAGATTGCAGAAATGACGGCGACACCATCCGCACCGGCGGCGATGACGTTCGGCACCCGGGCAAGATCGATACCGGCGATGGCGCCCACCGGCATGCCCGGCCGCAATTCGCGGAGCAGAGTGCGGAGCGTCGTAAAGCCGTCAAGGCCGACAGGCTTGTCTGGATTGACCTTGGAAACGGTTTCGAACACGCCACCAATGCAGGCGTAATCGGCGGGCATGGAGGCCGCCCGCTCGGCATCGGCGCGGTTCTTGACGGTAAGGCCGATGATCGCCTTATCTCCAAGGATGCGTCTGGCGGTTTTGGCATCCATATCATCGGCGCCGAGATGCACCCCGTCCGCGCCAGAGGCGAGCGCCACATCCACCCGGTCGTTGATGACCAGCGGCACGCCCGTGCCGGCAATGGCTTCGCGAATAGCGAGGGCGTTTTCGATCATCTCCCGCGTGGAGGCGTGTTTGTCGCGATATTGCAGAATGGTCGCGCCGTTGAGTGCGGCCGCCAGAGCAAGCTCGCCCAAGGGCGCAACATCGCCGAGGCTCGCATCGACCAAAGCGTTGAGACGGTAATCAACCTTGTTCATGCTCAATCCTCGCATGGTTTATTATGTCTTCGCCGGAAATTTCTGAAAGCACATCCAGAAATGCCGGCTCGAATGTGCCGGGGCCTTTGGCGTTTTTCGCTGCCAGTTCGGCTGCGACACCCGTGATGGCGAGGGCGGCGGCGGCGGCCGTCAGTGCGTCTTTTTCCACCGCCATGAAGGCGGCGATGACGCCACCCGATAGGCAACCCGTGCCTGTCACCTTCGCCATCCACGGGTGACCGTTGACGATTCTGACGCTCCTTGTGGCGTCGCGCAGGTTATCGACAGGTCCGGTCTCTATCCTGATGGCGTTCGGAACAGCACCGATCAGGCTCATCTCAGCGCTGTTGCCGCGCACGATGGTGGGTCCAAGCGAGATCAGGTCACGCGCGAACGCCAGTCGCGATGGCGAATAGTCGCAATGCACGGGGTCCAGAATCCACGGCTTGCCAGCCGCGCGGGCGATCTCGACGGCAAATCGAATGACTTTTCGCCGGTCGGCGTCGAGCGTGCCGAGATTGATCGTCACCGCATCGGCTTTCGTGACGAAAGCACCGATTTCTTCGAGTGAGGTTGTCATCGAGGGTATGCCGCCGACAACGGTAATGCCGTCCGCGGTGAATTTCTGTACCACGGTGTTCATCAGGCAATGCACGCGCGGGCGCGTCTGCCTTACCCTTTCGAGGATCTCTGCGGCCTTCGCCGCAGTCGGAAAACTGTTTGCCATGGTCATTGCAACTCCACGGCAATGTCTTCCACCGCCGGCGCCTGCTTGATCAGTTGCATGTCTTGCATGAAGGTGCCGAAGCGTGTGTAGCGGGCGCGATCGAGTGCGGCTGGACGTTTGGCGAAACGCGGCAGCGTATCGAAAAACGCCTGTTTGTTCAGCGCGTCGTCAAGGTTCGGATAGGCCTTGATGAAAAGCTGCCAGGATTCTTGCGGGTGGTTGGTGATGAAAATCGCGGCCTGCTCAACGGCCGAGAGAAAACGCGGCAGGCGGCTGTCTTTCACGAGATCACGATGGGTGACGAAGATGAGCTCGTCATAGGCGGGCACGCCATGTTCCTCGGGGAAGAACGAGCGGCCTTCGTGGCCTTCAAGCTTCATCTGCGTCAGTTCGAAATTACGGAAACCGCCAAGCGTGGCATCGACCTTGCCGGCGATCAGGGATGGCGAGAGTGAGAAATTGACGTTGACCAGTTCAACATCGTCCTTTGTCAGTCCCTCCTTCTCCAGCATGCGCTTCAGCATCGCATCCTCGAAACCGGAAACCGAGAAGCCGACCTTCTTGCCTTTCAGGTCCTTCAGGCTCTTGATCGGCCCGTCGGCCAGAACGGTGACGGTGTTCAGCGGGGTTTCGACCAGCGTGCCGAAACGGACGAGCGGCAGCCCTGCATCGTGGTCGAGATAGAGGTTCGGCTGGTAGTGTACACCGATATCGGCCTGTTTTGCCGAGACAAGACGCGGCACGGCGGATGGGTCCGCAGGCGGAACCAGCTCAACGTCCAGCCCGGCATCTGCGAACAGGCCGCGTTCCTTGGCAATCACCATCGGTGCATGGTCCGGGTTCACGAACCATTCCAGCAACACGGTAAGCTTGTCGGCCGCCTGCGATTGCACAGGCGAAAGCACGCTTGCTGCCGCGACGACGAGGGAAAGAAGAGTTCGTTTCATGGTGCCGAAAGTCTCCGCAAATGTTTGAAAGGAATGAGATGGTCTGTTTCTTTGGCCCAGGGGGCGAGGTTGGCCGTTGCCCGGTCGACGACAAGCCGCAGCAGCACCGCCATGACGGCGAGAATGGTCATGGCGGCGAACATTGTGTCGGTCTGCATGCGGGCATTGGACTGGATCATGACAAAACCGAGCCCGGCGGAGGCGCCCACCCATTCGCCAATGACCGCGCCGAGCGGGGCGAGCGGAGCTGCGACCCTCAGCCCGGAAATGAGTGAGGGAAGCGCCAGCGGCACACGCAGCCGGGTGAGGATTTGCCAGTGGCTCGCCTCCGTCAGCGAGGCGGCATCGAGGATTGTCCGATCCGTGCGATTGAGGCCGTCGGTGAAGGCTGAAGCGACGGGGAAAAAGATGATGATCGCCGTCATGACAACTTTCGAGGCCATGCCGAAACCGAACCAGAGTACGAGAATGGGGGCCAGCACGAAGACCGGAAATGCCTGCAACACGAGAACCATGGGCCAGACGAGGCGGCCAAAACGCGGGACGGCGGCAATCGTAAAGGCAACGAGAATGCCGGCGGCAATGCCAGCCGCAAGCCCGACAGCCATTTCACCTGATGTCACCATGGCCTGTCCGAACAGGAAGGCTGGCTGGCGCAGGAGTGCTGCGGCAACATCGGCGGGCGAGGGCAGGATGTAGCGGGGCGGTGCAAACAGCCAGATGCCCAGCTGCCAGACAATCAGAATAAGGACGACGCCCTTCAGCGCATGGGAGGCACGCATCGGCCGGGGCTCAGACGCAGCCGTACCGTATACGAAGGGAAGGATGTTTCATCATCATCGTTCGGTCTCCAGCTGTGGCGATCACGGAGATCCGGGCAAAGCGGAGAAGAGAAAGGGCAGTACCGCAAACGCGCTACAGTTTCCGTTCCTACGCCGGCATGACCCGGATCAGGTTCAAGGGTCCGGCTCATCGCCATCTCAGCACCGTCTGGTGCTCCCCTCGGAAGAGACTGTTTTGCTAGGAGGGTTTTGAAGTAATGTCAACGTTGAAAGTTAACGAGAATATTGGCGCATTTGCCGCGAACATATTAGTTGTTGATTATATTAAGTTTATCAAAAATTAGTTATTTATTGAAACCGCTTTTCAATTCCGCTGTATTAGCTTCAGCTCCCAGATTGGTTGGGGGCGAACTTGAAAAACTTCTGGCGAGAGAAATCTGGAAATTTTGGCATTCTGACCGCGCTGCTCATGGTGCCTCTGTGCGGGGCTGCCGGTGTGGCGCTCGATATTACGCGCGGCATGTCGGTCAAAGCCGATCTGCAGCAGGCGGCGGATTCCGCGGCTCTGGCGGCAGTCGCCGATATGTCCGCAAGTGTTCAGGCGGCAAAGAAGATGTCGGGGGACGGTGTCATTCCCGTCGGCAATGAAGAAGCCCGGGCATTCTTCGATGGCAATCAGCGCGGCGACGCGGACTACACCATTACCTCTGTCGATGTTTCGGTGATCAAGCACGGCAATGTGGTCGAGTCGTCCGTCAGCTTCAAGGCGTCAGTCAGCACGACCCTCTCAGGGCTTCTGGGGAAGGATTTCGTTTCGGTTGGCGGCACGGCCACGGCCAAATACGAAACGGAAACCTTCAGCGATTTCTATCTTCTGCTTGATAATACGCCCTCCATGGGAGTGGGCGCGACACCCACGGATGTTGCCACCCTGGTTGCGAACACTGGCGATAAATGCGCTTTTGCCTGTCACATCGTGAAGGACGGCGTGGCAGACCCGAACAGCTATTACTTCAAGGCCAAGAAACTCGGGGTTACAACGCGTATCGACGTGGTTGCCAAGGCAACCGCCAGCCTGATGGACACGGCAAAGTCCACGCGCAAAAGCAGCAATCAATATCGCATGGCCGTCTATACCTTTGGGGAACGGGCGGAAGATACCAAGCTGCTTGAGGTCGTTTCGCTAACCTCGGATCTCGACGCAGCAAAGAAAAAAGCTGGTGAAATCAACCTGATGTCAATCCCCTATCAGGGATACAACAACGACCAGCAAACAGATTTCGACCGGGCACTGATCCAGATTGGAGATAAGGTCGGCAGTTCGGGCACGGGCGCAAGCTCGGCAAATCCGGATAAGGTTATTTTCTTTGTTTCAGACGGGGTGGGCGACAGTTACAAGCCGTCCTCCTGTACGAAAAAACTGACAGGAGGCCGCTGTCAGGAGCCGATCGACATCAAAGACTGTACGAAACTGAAGGAAAAGGGTTTTCGTATCGCGGTGCTTTATACCACCTATCTGCCGCTGCCGACGAATGACTGGTATAATAGCTGGATCAAGCCCTTTCAGGCGGAAATCGGCTCACGCATGCAGAGCTGCGCTTCCCCGGGTCTGTACTTCGAAGTCAGCCCGTCCCAGGGCATCAGCGACGCGATGACGGTACTGTTCAAGAAAGCCATTACATCACCACGCCTGACGGGCTGATGGCCGTTTAGCGAGGCCTGTTAGAGCATCGGTTGAACGCCGCAATATTTGCGGCGTTTTTTGGAAATGGCCGGAAGGTGATGCTTCAAGCGATATTGCGAAGCTGTTCAAATAACGCAGTAAAGGGCGTTTCAGCGCGGTAGAACACAGCCGGCTGGCCTATCGGAGCCTCCACGGTGATCTCGTGCCCGCCAAAATACCGCGCGCCACTCCAAAGATGCATCCATTCCCCATCGCCCGGAAGGTAAAGCGTGCGCTGCGTCTCCCCCGCCTTCCAAACTGGTGCGACCAGCATGTCGGCCCCATAGAGATAGCTGTCCTGAATGGCATAGGTCTGCCGGTCGTTCTCGTGATGCAGGAAAAGCGGGCGCTGTACCGGCAGGCCGGTTTTGGCCGCTTCAGTGGAAAGCGATTTCAGATAGGGGGCGAGTGCGACATAGATCGCCGTCATGCGGGCAAAATGGCCAAGAACCGTCTCGTCCTGATCGATCTGGAGATTGTCGCGCGGGCGATTGCCCTCATGGGTGCGCATGACAGGAGTAAAGGCTGCCATCTCCGTCCAGCGCATGATGAGTTCCGGGGTTCTGACATTGCCGAACAGGCTGGTATAACCGCCAATATCGGAATGGTGATAGGCATTGCCGAGAAGACCGGAGGACAGCGCACCGCATATGACGGTGACGAGACCGTCATGGCGGGAGAAATCGACAGACTGGTCGCCGCCCCACAGCAGCGGGCAGTGGGCTTGCACACCGGTAAAGCCCGCCCGCATGAAGAACAGCGCTTCGCCGGTTTTGCCGCGGCTTTCAACGGCCTTGGCGTTGACCTCTGCCCAGAGCGTCGGCCAGGCATTGTGCATCAGCTTGGCGTCGATGCCGTTCGATAGCGTGATGTCGATCGGCAGATATTCGCCGAAATCGGCCATCCAGCCGGAAAGGCCGAAATCAAGCATGTTCTTGCCGATGATCTCTTCGGAAAACCACTCGGCTGCGGCCGGATTGGTGAAATCGACCACGCCACAATCGAACTCGCCGAAATCCACGAGCGCCGTCTTGCCGTCCGCGCCGGTGGCGAAATAACCGGCCGCCTCCGCCTCCGGAAAAAGCGGGCCGTCGACGCAGAGATAGGGGTTCACGTATCCCAGAAAACGAATGCCCTGATCGGCAAGCTCGGCGATCTTCTGACGCAAATGCGGATAACGCGCCTCATTGGCCTGCCAGTCCCAGAAGAGCCGGGCGCCGAAGGATGTCTGGCGAAGCCCCACCCAGTCCTCGCACCACAGGCCGGAGACCTTGGTTCCGGCAGCGCGGATTTTTTCCAGCCGGGCGAAGGAGTTGCCGCCATCCTTTAACCCGATGATCGCGCCGCCATAGACCCACTCCGGCAGTTCCGGCTGGCGTCCGAACCGCAGCGAGAGGGCGGAAACGATATCGGTGAAACGATCGCCGGTGAAAAACTCGATCCTCTCGGGGATCGCCCATATCTCGACTTCGTGGAAATCTTCGTCGCGGAAATCGAAGACCGAATAGGCGCTGGTTTCCACATGCAGCGCATATTTGCGCGACGACAGATAGGTCGGCTGCGGGTAATTGGTGTTGTAATAATCGCCACCCGCCTTGCCGCTGACGTCAGCCTTGAAGGTGATTTCAGCGGTCTTGTCGCGGCCGACACCGGGTTCGGAGGTCCAGAGCGGAAAGCGGCGGCCGCGCATGTCGAAATAGGACATCTGTTCGCCACCGCCCCAGACATGTTCGTCTTCATCTGCGATGATCCGCAGCCACAGCCGATTGATGGTTTCATCCAGCGCCGTGACCCTGATGGCATTTCCATCCAGCGCCAGATGAAGGCGTGCGGCCTGCCCGGGTGCGGAAGACAGCGTAACGCTGTCGCCACTGACTTCGGCGTGGCGCAGCGCAGTTCGTTCGATGACATAGTCCTCGATATCGAAATTGCCGCGATACATATCCATCCGCTCCTTGCCCAAACCGGCGAAGAAAGCCGGGTTCTCAGGCGAATGAGAAAGAATGGTGTGGCTGCCAATCGCAAGCGTGAAGCCGTCTTTGGTCTTTTCGAATTGCATGACTATACCTGTTTAACCCTTAAGACCGCCGGCGGTGAGACCGGAGACGACGCGTTCCTGAAAGATGACGATCAGGATCGCAACCGGGACGATGCCGACCACCAGCGCCGCCGAGATGACGGGCCAGGGGAAAGCGAACTCACCCTGGTAAAGCTGGATGCCGACCGGCAGCGTGCGCAGTGCCGGATTGGAATTGAAGGAAAGCGCCAGCAGGAATTCGTCCCAGGCGTTCACGAAAGCGAGAATACCGGCGGTGAAGACGCCTGGCGCGCATAGCGGCACGACAACCTTGAACAGCGCGCCGATGCGGGTGCAGCCATCAATCATGGCGGCGTTTTCCAGATCGCGCGGGATGCTTTCGAAGAAGGACACCAGCATCAGCGTGCAGACCGGCAGGGAGAGCACGGTGTAAGGCAGTATAAGAGCGGTCCAGCTATTGAGCAGGTTGAGCGCACGCATGATCTCGAACAGAGGCACCAGCAGCGTTACCAGCGGGAATGTGGAAACGGCGATGATGAGCGAGAGGATCAGCGCCCGGTACTTGAGATCGAGCCGCGCCAGCGCATAGGCTGCCAGCACCGAAATCAGAATTGTGAGTGCCGTGGAAAGCAGCGCGACCATGAAGCTGTTGAACAGGAAGAGGTGCAACGGCTGGTCGGAAAAGGCCTGCATGTAATTGGCAAGCGTCGGCGCATGCGGAAACCATGTGATCGGTTTCACCGTCAGTTCCGCTTCGGTTTTCAGCGAGGTGAACAGGATCCATATTGCCGGAAACAGGCCGTTGACCAGCAATATGGAGGCCGCAATGAAGCGCAGCGGCTTGCCGGAGAAGAAGGAGGACAGACCGGAGGAGGTCGCAACGGTGCTCATGGGATCAGTCCTTCGTCCTGATAATGCGGAGATAAACGGCGGTGACGCACATGGAGAGCGCAAACATCATGACCGCCAGTGCCGAACCGTAACCGAGATCGAGGAAGGAAACGGTGTTCTGGTGAATGTACATGGCGAGCGTCGTGGTTGATGTGCCGGGGCCGCCGCCGGTCATCATGTATGGAATATCAAAGGTCTGCAGCGCCGTAATCGTACGGAAGATGAGAGCAACGACGATCGAGGGCTTTAGGAGCGGCAGCGTGATCTCGAAGAACTGCCTGAGCTTGCCGGCGCCATCCACATCGGCGGCTTCATAAAGCGAGCGCGGAATGGTTTGCAGCCCTGCAAGGATCATCAGTGCCATGAAGGAGGAGGTCTTCCAGATGATGGTCAGGCAGATGGCCGCAAAGGCCCAGTTCGGGGAGTTGAACCAGATGATGCCTTCAAAGCCCAGCCGGTTCAGCACATCGTTGACCACGCCGTATTCGTAGTGGAAAAACCACGCGAAGATGAGGCCGGCGAACGACAGAGGCAGCGCCCAGGGGATGAGCAGCGACAGGCGCATCGGCCATTGCATCGAAAACGGCAGGTTTGCGAGGAGCGCAAGGCCCAGGCCCATGAACAGCGCTCCCGGCACCGTTATCAGCGTTATCAGCACCGTATTCCAGGTCGTTTCCCAGAAAATCGGGTCATCGAGCATCGCCGTGTAGTTTTCAAAGCCGATGAATTCCGCCGGCAGGCCCGATGTCAGCGAAAGGCTGAAAAACGAGGTGTAGACGAGACGCGCCACCGGATAAACGATGATAAGCGAAAGAAGAATGGCTGCAGGCGCCAGCAAAAGCACGGCAAGCGACCGGTCACCGAGATCGAGCCACCGCGTCCAGCGCGGCTGCGGTTTCTCGTCCACCCTGACCATTGTTCTCTCCGGCATCGTCACGTCTGCCACTCCCGCAACTGAATTCACGTCATCGTCTCCCGATCAGACCGGTTAAGTCCCGGCCCGTTTAGCGCGCCGTTCAGGCGATTTTCACTGGTTCGGCCAAACGGGCCGGCAACGGCATGTCCTGCATGCCGCCCCCGGCCACAGGGCTTAGCGCAATACGCGGCGCAGACGGCTTTCCATCTGCTTTGCGCCGTCTTCCGGCGACATCACGCCCGCAAGCACGCCATTGACGGTGGTGCGGATCGTTTCGCTGACCTCGTTGTAACGCGGTGTGACCGGACGGGCCTTTGCCGTTTCAACAACCGGAAGAGCATCCGCAAACCAAGGGATGGACTTGGTCACATCAGCATCCTTGTAGAGCGAGGCATAGGTGGGCAGCAGCGCGGCATTGATGGCCATGAACTTCGAAACATCCTGGCTGGACAGATATTCCACCAGTTTCTTGGCTTCGTCCTGCTGCTTGGAATAGGCGGAAACGCCGAATTCCCAGCCGCCGAGGCACGTCGTCTGCTCTCCGCCCTTGACGGCCGGCAACCGGGCGACGCCAACCTTGTCGTTCACTTGGGATTCCTTGCCCTGAAAATGGGTCCAGGCGTAGGACCAGTTGACGGCGAAGAGAACCTTGCCCGCCTGGAATTCCTTGCGCGTGTCGTCGGTCGCAACTTCGGAAATGTTCTTCTTGGAAATGCCTTCGTCGACGAAGCTTTTCCAGAGCTTCAGCGAATCCACGGCCGCCTGATTGTCGAAATTCAGCTTGCCGTTTTGAACCAGCGACTTGCCTTCGCTCCAGTAGGGCAGCAGGAACGTGCATACCGCACCTTCGATGGCCTTACCCTGGAAGGAGAGGCCCTGAAGTTCGGGGTTCTTTTCGCCCTCCATCACCTTTTTTGAGGCTTCCTTCAGCTCATCCCAGGTGGTCGGCGGCTGGATGCCGTATTTGTCCAGCAAGTCCTTGCGATAGTAGAGGAACATGGAATCGGCGAACGCCGGCAGCGCCACGATCTTGCCGTTCACGGTGTTTGCTTCTGCATAGGTCGGCAGGTAGGCGGACAAGTCCTTGCCGGAGAAATCGCTGGTCCAGCCAGCGGTTGCGAATTGTGCGGGACGGATGACATCGAGCATCAGCACGTCAAGGCTCGAATCCTTGGCAGACATGACGGTGTTGAGATATTGCGCCTGCATTTCGGAGGTGTTACCGCCGGTCTCGATCACGACTTTCACGCCCGGCGTCTTCGCCTCATATTGATCGAGCGCCTTGCGCCACACGTCGGGTTGATGCTGGCTGGAAACGAAGATTTTGAGTTCGGCGTCGGCAAAGGCCTGTCCCGAAAAGCTGAGCATCGTTGCGCAGAGCGCCGCTCCCGTAAGGGCTTTGAATTTCATGTTTTCCTCCCGTTATTGAAATCTTGAAGCCGGGCCGGTGGCGGCCCGATCCTGTCACTGAATGGAGCGTTCCGTCGTCACGTCGAACAGGTGCACCTTCGATGGGTCGAGGCCGATCTTCAGTTCCTCATTCGGAGCCGGTTTCATCTCTGGCGGCATTCTCGCTGTCAGCGCCGCATCACCGAGGGTGAAATGCACCAGCGTATCCGACCCCAAAGGCTCCACCACCTGCACCTTGACGGAGAGCTGTGTGTCAAATCCCCCGGCAGGACCGAAATGTTCAGGGCGAATGCCGACGATGACCTCCCGTCCATCGAGCGCCGTTTCACGGGACGGTCTGATTGCTGCCAGTGGAAGAGAGTTGCCGTCCGTAAATGTCAGCCTGTCGCCGGTCACTCTGGCGCGGGCGAAATTCATGGCAGGCGCACCGACGAAACCGCCGACGAACACGCTTTCCGGACGGTTATAGACCTCGTCCGGCGTGCCCACCTGCTCGATATCGCCGCCACGCAGAATGACGATGCGGTCAGCCAGCGTCATCGCCTCCACCTGATCATGCGTCACGTAGATGATGGTGGTGCCGAGCTGCTGGTGCAGGCGCTTGATTTCCGTGCGAACCTGTCCGCGCAGTTTTGCGTCGAGGTTGGAAAGCGGCTCGTCGAACAGGAACACCTGCGGGCGGCGCACGATGGCGCGACCCATGGCCACGCGCTGGCGCTGGCCGCCGGAAAGCTGGCCCGGACGACGGTCCAGCAGATGGCTGATGCCCAGCATATTCGCTGCCTCATCAATGCTGGCATTGGCCTGCGAGGCGCTTACACCACGTACCTTCAGGCTGAAACCCATGTTTTCACGCACCGTCTTGTGCGGGTAAAGCGCGTAGTCCTGAAACACCATGGCGATGTCACGCTCGCGCGGCGGCAGTTTGTTGACAACGCGGTCGCCGATCATCACCTCACCGCCGCTGATGCTTTCCAGCCCGGCGACCATGCGCAACGTCGTGGATTTTCCGCAGCCGGAGGGGCCGACGAAAACCACGAATTCACCATCGTTGATTTCAAGGTCGATACCCTTGACGATGCGCAGGGCACCGTAACTCTTGTCCAGCTTGCGCAGGCTGACTGAAGCCATCTTTTCCTCCTCACGTCCGGGGCGTCCAAAATCGGATGAACGCAAACCCGGCATCAACCTTCAAATCCACGCATCGCTTTTCGAAAAAATCATCCCGATCGTCCGGCGATATCGTGGGACGGCCAAACGCCTGTCTCCCTAGGCCCGTGATATTACCTTTCGTCAAAAGGAAATCAATAGTGTATCAATTTTATTTCTGACAGAAATCAAAAACCGGCAAAGCTTTGATTTGTAGAAATATTTCAACGAAAACCCCTGCGTGGCAGGTCGCGGCTTCCTTGCCTGCGGTCAATTTTCTCTGTCCATGTGGATCACGCGAATTTCGTGCGTTTTCAACGTATGCGTGAAACGTACCGTGCGACGGTGTGGTCGAACCATGTCCATGAGACTTCAGCCACGGCTCCGTCCTGACCCTGGCTCAGGCGAAGGACCCGCGGCACCGACGCGCCGGGTTTCTGGCCGAATTGTGCAGGCGCCCATTCTGGCACTTCCCCGAGGTCGATGCGGTCTTCTGCCTTCGATATCCAGAGATTGAGGCGGGTGCGATAGTAGAGATAGAGCGATTCCGACAGGTTCTCGATGGTAATCGTGTCGACATAGGAACCGTCTAGCCAGATCTCCTCGATTGCCGCCGGTTTCCCCGCGATACGCCTCAGGCGGCGGATGCGGTGGCCTTCCGGCGATGTGCCAAAGGCGGGCAGGGTGGATGGCTTGGCAAGGCGCGCAACATCCAGCACCTCCGCCGTTGGCAGGCCACCGCCCTCGATCATCTCCAGCCGGAAGAAGGCATAAACGCTCTGGGGATCGCTGACCGCGCGGATATAATTGCCGGAACCCTGCACACGCTCCAGCAGTCCACGCTCCTGCAACTCCGCAAGCGCCTTGCGAAGCGTGCCGACAGCAATGCCGAGATCGGCTGCCATATCCCTTTCGGGAGCAAGCTTTTCACCATCTGTCAGACGGCCCGCAGCGACTTCGCGCACCAGCATTTCGGCGATCTGCAAATACATAGGCAGGCTGCCGCCCGTGTGTTTCATGATGCCATCCCCTCCGCAAAACAAAAATTGATACATCATTGATTTACATATTTCTTGATGTTATGCAAGAAAAACGAGAGCGCCTTGAGGAGGAATTGCATGACCGTCGTACCCGTTACATCCGCTGATCTCGATGCTGCCGAGGTCTCCTGGTTTTCTGCCCTTTGTTCCGATGATTACGCCTATCTGGGCGTGCCGGATGGCAGCCTGCGCTCCAGCTTCGAACATTGCTCGGATATCGTCAAAAAGGCCGAGGAACTCGGTTTTCGCAACATTCTCTGCCCCTCTTCCTATCAGGTCGGCCAGGACACGTTGAGCTTCGTGGCGGGTTGCGCTCCGATCAGTGACCGCATCAATTTCCTTGCTGCAATCCGTTGCGGCGAAATGCAGCCGATCATGCTGGCGCGTACGGTGGCGACGCTCGATCACATGTTGAAGGGCCGCCTGACGCTCAACGTCATCAGCTCCGATTTTCCCGGCGAGGTGGCTGACAGCGCGTTTCGCTACAAACGCAGCCATGAAGTCGTGCAGATTTTGCGCCAGGCCTGGACCCGTGACACGATTGACCATGACGGCGAGATCTACCAGTTCAAGGGTGTCTCCACCGAGCCTGCACGTCCGTACCAGCAGAATGGCGGTCCGCTGCTCTATTTCGGCGGTTATTCGCCGGATGCGCTGGAGCTGTGCGGCGCGCAATGCGACGTGTATCTGATGTGGCCCGAAACGAAAGACCAGCTCGCAGACCGCATGCGCGCTGCCCATGAGCGTGCCGCAGCCCATGGCCGCACGCTGGATTACGGCCTGCGAGTCCACATGGTCGTGCGCGATACCGAACAGGAAGCGCGCGAATATGCCGAGCATCTGGTTTCGAAGCTCGATGACGAGTATGGCCAGCTGATCCGCAACCGCGCCCACGACAGCGGCTCACTCGGTGTATCGCATCAGGCGCGGGCCCGAGAACTGGCCGACAAGTTCGGTTATGTCGAACCAAACCTGTGGACCGGCATCGGCCGGGCGCGCTCCGGCTGTGGTGCAGCGCTCGTCGGCTCCACCGACAAGGTCCTTTCGGCGCTGGAGGAATACCAGAAAATGGGTATTCGCGCCTTCATCCTCTCGGGTTATCCGCATCTCGACGAGGCTGAACACTTCGGAACCAAGGTCCTGCCGCAAATGAAAACCTGCTCCCTGCCGCATGCATACGGCCGGGTGCCTTCTGAAACACCTGCCACGCCGCTGGGCAACGGGGAACGCCACTGATGGAACGTATCGCTCTTTCTGAAAACCTGGAACTTAGCCGCATCGTTTACGGCATGTGGCGCATCGGCGACGATGCTGATACTTCGCCTTCCCATGTACAGGCAAAGATCGAAGCCTGCCTGGAGCAGGGCATCACCACCATGGATCAGGCTGATATATACGGTGGATACACGGCGGAAGCCATTCTGGGTGCCGGCCTCAAGGCAGCTCCATCCCTTCGCGACAAGATCGAGATCGTGACGAAATGCGGCATCGTGGCGCCAGCCGGGCGTCACTCATCCGCCCGCGTCAAGCATTACGATACCACGGCTGGCCATATCAACGCTTCAGTCGAGGCCTCCTTGCGTGACATGGGCACAGATCGTGTCGATCTGTTGCTGATCCACCGGCCCGATCCGCTGATCGATCCCGAAGAAACCGGCAAGGCGCTCGATGCACTGGTAGCGTCCGGCAAGGTCAAGGCCGTGGGCGTTTCCAATTTCCGCCCGTGGGATTTCGCCCTGCTGCAATCGGCTATGAGCAATAGGCTGGTTACGAACCAGATCGAAATGAGCTTGCTTGCGACCGATAACTTCACCAATGGCGATCTGGCCTTCCTGCAGGAAAAGCGCGTTTCACCGATGGCGTGGTCGCCGCTTGGCGGCGGTTCGCTGTTTTCCGGTGCGCATGGTGGAACCATGGCTGCCCTGCAGCGCATCGGCAACGAGCAGGGCGTCGATGCCACTGCCGTTGCCATCGCCTGGCTGCTGCGGCATCCGGCAAAGATCGTGCCCGTGCTCGGCACCAACAATATTCAGCGCATAAAAACGGCGGCCGATGCCCTGCGCGTCACCATCGACCGCCAGACCTGGTTTGAGCTTTACACACTTGCAATTGGAAGCGAGGTGCCGTGATGACAGTCGCAGAAGCGATCAAAATGCCCAATGAGCATGTATTTGTTCCCGGCGGCGAAAACAGCCGCAGCTTTCGCAATGCGCTCGGCGCTTTCACCACCGGCGTGACGGTGGTGACGGCAACGACGCCCGAAGGGCCGATCGGAATGACGGTCAACAGCTTCGCGTCGGTATCGCTCGATCCGCCGCTGGTGCTGTGGTCGCCTGCCAAAAATTCATCGCGCTATCCGGCCTTCAGCGGCGCAACGCATTTCGCCATCCATGTGCTGAGCGCAGATCAGGACGTGCTGAGCGCCCGCTTCACCCGCAACGGCCGCGCATTTGACGATCTTGACTGGGAAATCAACGACGAGGGCGTTCCGGTCATTCCGGGCACGCTCGCCCGTTTCGAATGCCGGCAGGCGGCAGCCCACGATGCGGGCGATCACACCATCATCGTCGGCGAAGTGCTGCGTGCCGCCCACCGCGATGGCGATCCCCTGTGCTTTTCAGGCGGAGCCTTCGGGCGGTTTTCAAAGCAGTAGGCAGAACGGGATTTTCCCGTTCGATCTCGGCAGAGATTTACTCCAGCCATCTGTTGCTTATTTAACGGAGCACGCCTGTCGTGCTCCGTTTTTGTTTCGTCTGTCAGTAAAAACCACGCTTTGCGCTGTTCATACTGGAAATCATCTTTCAAACTGGCGTAGTTGATCTGATTCACAAAATGATTCGCTCGATCAAAGGAAGACCGCACGTCGCGCGGGTTAGGGAGACTGAATGTCCGCTTGTTTCTGCCATGTTTCGGAAGGGGAAACCTGTCCGACAGCGGAAATGCGTGCCTTGACGCCAAGCAGGCTTTTCGTCTGCGGTACGGCGGGTCTTTTTTTCTTTATATTTTCGCTTGCCGCTACATCGGAGGCTATCGCCGAAACGTTGCTCTGGACGGGGTCCGATGGGGGTGACTGGTTTGCCGACGCGGACTGGGGTCCGTCGCGCCGCGTGCCTGGTGCCAGCGATGATGTGATGATCGATACCTACGGCCCGGTCATTACGATAGGGACGAGCGCCAAAGCCCGTGAATTGTTGATAGGCACCGCGCGAGGGGCCGGCACGCTGGTAGTGCAGGGCGGCTTGCAGACAGATTCAGTTTTTCTCGGCGCTGTCAGTGGCGCGTCCGGCACCGCAAGTTTCATCGGTGCGAAATGGCAGAATGACGGTGATGTCTCCATCGGTGGCAGCGGCGTGGGTAACCTTTCCCTTTTGCACGGCACGACGGCATCGTCGAAGAACGTCCTTATTGGCGGAAGCGGGACTGGAAATGGCTCCCTCAAACTCGATAACTCTTCCACTCTCACGACTTCCGACACCGTTTTTGTGAGCGGGTCGTCTTCAGGAGCTGGCGGCGGTGGAAATCTGGAGGTGCTCGGCGCCAGCGAGCTTTACAGCGCGAGAGGCGTTCTGGCCGAAGACCTCGGCACGACGGGAACCGCGCTGGTTTCCGGTGAAGACAGCCACTGGACCATGTCCGGGGATATGGTCGTTGGCGAAGCAGGCGTTGGTAAGCTCACCGTAACCGGTGGCGGCACGGTCATCAGTCAGACAACGACGGTGATTGCCAATCTGGCTTCTGCGGACGGAAGTTC